>NZ_MVHF01000052.1 GCF_002086485.1 Mycobacterium aquaticum
GCGACGGTGTGGGTGGATTGGGCGGCCAGGCGGGCCGGTGATGTGGATCGCGCCGGATCACCTGCGACGGCTCACGGCGGGGCCGTGGCGGCGGGTACCGGTTGTCGTCCACAGGAAAAATGTACGTGCCGGACGCCTTCGGCTACTGCAACCAGCCCAGATGGCGCGCGACGAGTGCGTAACCGACGAACGCGACGGAGTCGATGATGGTGTGCGCGATGATCAGCGGCCACAGCCGGCCCGTGCGCTGCCAGGCGTAGCCGAACACCAGGCCCATGACGATGTTGCCGACGCCGGCGCTGTAGCCCTGGTAGAGGTGGTAGGCGCCACGCAGCAGGCTTGAGATCACCAGGGCGCGGCCAGGGCTGATGTCGAGCTGGCGCAGCCGCGTCAGCAAGAACCCCACCACGATGATCTCTTCGGCCCAGCCGTTGGCGAAGGCCGCGCCGATCAGCACGGGGATGCGCCACCAGGTGTCGTAGAGCTCGGCCGGTTCCACATTCGCGGACAGGCCGAGCAGCCGCGCCGCGGCGTACAACGCCAGCCCGGGAAGGCCGATCAGGGCGGCCAGTCCGAGCCCGCCCAGCCCGTCGGCGCGCCACCGCGGCCGGCCGAGGCCGATCGATCGTGGGCTGAAACCGCTGCGCCACAACAGATACAGCGCCAGGGCTCCCCAGGCCAGCAGCTGCACGATGCCTGCCAGGTGCAGGCCCAGGTCGATGAGGTCGAACGGCGAGCGTTTCGGGTTGAGCGTGATCTTCTGGCCGGACAGTCCGAGGAGCACGGCCTCGGTGAGCTTCAGCAGCGCGGTGTACGCGCTGAGTCCGAACGTGACGGCCAGGACGACGGCGATCTCGATGCGCAGCCCGCGCCGCTGTGGGTCGGTGGACGGGGCCGCGGTCACCGGAGCAACGGTAGCCGTCGTTCGCGAGGGGTCAGACGCGCCGGGCGCGCAATCCGTTGAGGAAGGGGCAGCCCATGAGGATCCGGATCGCCTGGTTCAGACCGGTGACGTCATCGACCGGCTTGGCGAACGGCAGCCGCACGTCGTGATCGCCGTCGGCATTCTCGACGCGCAGCTGCACGCCGTAGCGATCCAGGCCCAGCGGCCGCACCCGGCCCTGGCGCAGCGCCATCGGCAGCCGCGTTGCCAGGCGTTCGACCACGTCGCGGTGGGCCGATTCCATGTGCTGCAGCCAGCAGGATTCCATGGTGCAGAACGGGTCTGGGCGGGCCTGCAGGAGTGCGCCCAGTGCGACGGACTCCGCGCCGGTCGAGTCGGCCACCACCACCGACTCGATCTCCAGGCGCAGCAGAGCGTAGCTGTCGTCAGCCGTCTCGGATCCGGTGTTCACCTGAAGCAGCGCAGGATTCGGGTCTTGGGCGGCGATGAGGTCCAACAGGGGCGCAACGGTCTCGGCGGGCACCTGCTGCAGGCAGCCGCGGACCCACACCAGTGAGCGGACGGGTTCGCGCAGGGGCAGCGGCGCGTAGTCGGTGAGCTCGAGGACGGCTTGCACGCCGGCCGAGCCGGACGACGTCAGCACCGAACTCACCGGACCGGCGGCAGGCACGGTGATGGCGAACGAACCGTCGTCGAGCAAGTGGTGCACGGGCGATGCCACCGGCTCGATGCCCTCGACGGCAAGCATGGCGCCCCCGCCTCGTGCGCAGGCGCTGCGGATTCGTTCAGCTGTCGTCGGTGCCGCTGGGGCCATCTCGCCGCCTTTCGTCGCTACGTGTCATCGTTAGTGAGGTAAGCCTAACTTAACTGGCTGTGGCGAAAGTGCAAGCCTTACCCTTTCGCCGGGCGGGTCCCGGTGACCGAACCGATAGGGTTGGCACCGTGCTGCGCATCGCCTATCTCGGCCCCGAAGGAACCTTCACCGAAGCGGCGTTACTGCAGATGGTGACCGCCGGGCTGATCCCCGGCATCCCTGACGGCAAAGCCGAGTTCACGCCCGTCCTGACCGACACCACACCGGGTGCGCTGGCAGCGGTGCGCGACGGCGCGGCCGACTACGCCTGCGTCCCGATCGAGAACTCCATCGAGGGTTCGGTGCTGCAGACCATGGACAGCCTCGCGGCAGGCAGCCCGTTGCAGATCTACGCCGAGTTCACGCTCGACGTCGCATTCACGATCGTCACCCGACCAGGCCACACCGGCCCGGTCCGGACGGTGGCCGCTTTCCCGGTTGCCCTGGCGCAGGTGCGTCGCTGGTTGGCGGCCAACCTTCCCGACGCCGAGGTGGTACCGACCACCTCCAACGCGGCGGCCGCGCACGACGTCGCCGAAGGCCGCGTCGACGCCGGTGTGAGCACCCGACTGGCCGCGCAGCGCTGCGGGCTCGACGTGCTGGCCGACCGTGTCGTCGACGAGGCCAATGCCCGCACCCGGTTCGTGCTCGCCGGACAGCCCGGCCCGCCGCCGCCCGCGACCGGCGCCGACCGGACCTCGGTGGTGCTGCGGCTCGACAACGTGCCCGGCGCGCTCGTCGCGGCGATGACCGAGCTCTCGATCCGCGACATCGACCTGACCCGGATCGAATCCCGTCCCACCAGAACAGAGTTGGGCACGTACATGTTCTTCCTCGACTGCGTCGGGCACATCGACGACGATTCGGTCGCCGAGGCACTCAAAGCGCTCTTCCGTCGTTGTGCAGATGTGCGATATCTGGGTTCCTGGCCGACTGGATCGGCGGCGGGCGCACTGCCCCCGCAACTCGACGAGGCTTCGCAGTGGCTGACGCGGCTGCGTGGAGGAACGGCATGAGCGGACGGCTGATACTCGTCCGGCACGGCCAGTCTCTCGGCAACGTCGATCGGCGCCTGGACACCCGGCCGCCCGGCGCTGAGCTCACCGACCTCGGCCGCGACCAGGCGCGGCAGTTCGCCGGGGCGCTCGGCAACCGCCCACACATCGTCGCCCACTCGGTGGCCCGTCGGGCCGCCCAGACCGCGGCCGGCATCGCGGGCGAGGTGGGACTCAAACCCCACGAGTTCGAGGGCGTCCACGAGGTCCAGGTCGGCGAGCTGGAGAACCGCAACGACGACGCGGCCATCGCCGAGTTCAACGGCATCTACCAGCGCTGGCATCGCGGCGATCTGAACCTGGCCATGCCCGGCGGCGAGAGCGCCAGCGACGTGCTCGACCGGTACGTTCCCGTGCTCACCCAGCTGCGGCTGCGCTACCTCGACGACGACGCCTTCACCGGCGACATCGTCCTGGTCAGCCACGGCGCAGCCATCCGCTTGGTGGCCGCGGTACTCGCAGGCGTCGACGGTGGATTCGCGCTCGACCATCACCTGGGCAACACCGAGTCAGTGGTCCTGGCGCCCGTCACCGAAGGGCGGTGGAGTTGCGTGCAATGGGCCCAGCTGACCCCGCCGTTCTACCCCGAACCGGCCGTGCGGCCGACGGAAGAGGCGCTGCGCGCACCCGACCCGATGGGCTGAGCGGAGCTAGATCGCCAACGCGATGTCGCGGCCGCACGGGCAGCCGATCGACTCGCAATCGATGCTGAAGGTGTGTGCGGATTCCGGTGTGGTGCAGCCGTCGTCGGTGCACTCCGCGCGGTACCGGACGTGGTGGATGACCGTGCCGTGGCAGTGCTCCAGCCCGGCCAGACAATCTCGGCACTGGATGCTCATGGCCCGTTCATAGCACCGTGGACCGACACCGTGTGGTTGCCGCGCGGGTCAGCCCCAGCTTTCTGGTCTTCGCGCAAGCGCTCATCCCCAGCTTTCTGGTCTTCGCGCAAGCGCTCATCCCCAGCTTTCTGGTCATCCCCACCCCAGCTCGTGGAGCCTCTCGTCATCGATCCCGAAATGATGCGCGATCTCATGGATCACCGTGATCGCCACCTCGTCGACCACCTCTTCCTCGCTGCTGCAGATGTCGAGGATCGCGTCGCGGTAGATCGTGATGGTGTCCGGCAGTGACCCGGCATACCAGGAGTCCCGCTCGGTGAGCGCGACGCCCTGGTAGAGACCGAGAATGTCGGGCTCGTCAGGATTGCGGTCCTCGACCAGCACCACGACGTTGTCGATCGCGGCCGCCAGCTGAGGCGGGATCAGATCCAGGGCGTCGGAAACCAGCTCGTCAAACCGTTGCGGGCGCATCCGCGCGGCCACGGATCACGGTCCCGGCGGTGCGGGCGGAACCTCGGGTGCCGGTCCCGGTGCCGGCCCGGGCGCGGGCTGGCCAGCGGCGGGAGCCGGTGGCGGTGCGTCGCCCGCCGGGGCGGGTGCCGGCGCGGGCTGGTCGCCTGCTGGCGGTGCGGCAGGTGGCGGCGGGTTGGTGTTCGACGCCGGTGCCGGCGCGGCCGTGCTGGCTGCCGGCTGCTGCGGCATGTGCTGGGTCTGGTTGCTCGACGACGATGAACCCGACGAGTTCGACGACGACCCGGACTGCGAGCTCGACGACCCGGAGCTCGAGGATCCCGATTGCGAGCTCGACGACTGCGATCCGGCTGACGAGGTGTCGGGCATGGGGATGGGCGGCAGGTTGAGCCGCTCCTCGGGAATGTCCGGCGGTGCGACGGGCGGCTGCCCGTTGATCAGCAGTTGGCCCTTGGCACTGTTGACCAGGGTGGACCAGCCGCCGTTGCCCAGGGTGGCGCCGATGTTGCAGGACACCTGGTGGCTGCCCGCCGACCAGCTGGGCAGCGAGATGGTGCTGTAGCTGAGCGCCAGCGTGGTGGCGCGCAGCTGCACCGGCGCCAGGTAGGCGTCGGTCAGCTTGGTGCAGCTGTCCTTGATGAACGAGTCCTGATCGGGATCCGCAGGCAGGCCGCCGGGGAACTTCTCCGCCAAGTTCACCGCGCCGGTGACCTCCATGGCGTGCGGCGCTGCGCAGTCGACCGGTACATCGGTGGGCTGGTTGGTGGCAGGGTCGATGCCCAGGCAGGTGCCCGCGGCCCACACCTTCGACTGGTCGATGTCGGCCACGTTGCCCCGGAACGGCAGCTGGGTGTCGCCGGGACCGAGCAACTGCAGGCCACACAGCATGCGTCGCTCACCGGACTGCTTCCAGGCCTTCTCACCGGACCACAGCAGGCCGATGGTGAACTTGCCGTTCGGGTCGAACTTGGGGCCCAGGTACGACCGCAGGGCAGGCGTGCACTGCTCCTGGCTGATCTGCGCGACGCGTTCCTTCGACGGCGGCGCGGCGTTGGGGCCGTACTCGGTGCCGGGGAACGTCTTCATGTCGATGGACTCGGCGACCTCGAAGCGGTGCTCGTCCTTGCAGGCCACGATGTGGGCGGCGTCGGGGTTGGTGCCCGGCCAGTTCAAGCAGTCGCCGGGCTTGACGTGATCGAACGTGTCGTTGCCGCGGGGCCCCAGCGAGATCGAGCCCGCGCTGAGCCCGGTCTCAGATCCCGTGCCGTGCGAGAACGCCGTGATCAGTCCGGCGATCAGGAGGCCACCCAGCGCCGTCAGCAACAGCACACGTCGCGCCGACGCGGCGTGCAAACTGCTCCACCACTTCCCCCACTTCCGATCATCATCGGTCCGGTAGGGGAGCAGATCGTCTTGCTCGGGTGCCTCCAACATCGCGTCCATTGTGACAGGCGTGTCAGGCCATGTGACAAGTGATGCGGTTGTAACGTTATGTGGTTGTGCTTGCCGACGGCTGAGGAGCAGGTATCGGCTACCTCGGATGCACGGCAGGCGTCGGCGAAAAGTATGGTTGCGCCCGTGATCGACCTCAAGCTGCTGCGCGAGAATCCGGACATCGTTCGCGCTTCGCAACGGGCCCGCGGTGAAGATCCCGCGCTCGTTGACGCACTCCTGGACGCCGACGCCTCGCGGCGGGCGGCCGTGTCGGCCGCCGACAATCTGCGCGCCGAACAGAAGGCGGCCAGCAAGCTGGTCGGCAAGGCCTCCCCGGAGGAGCGCCCGGCCCTGCTGGAGAAGGCCAAGGATCTGGCCGAGCAGGTGAAAGCCGCCGAGGCGGCGCAGGCGGACGCCGACACGGCCTTCACCGCCGCGCACATGGCGATCGCCAACGTCGTCATCGACGGTGTGCCGTCCGGTGGCGAGGACGATTTCGTGTTGCTGGACACGGTCGGCGAACCCCGGGCCATCGAGAACCCGAAGGACCATCTGGAACTCGGCGAGGCCCTCGGCCTGATCGACATGGAACGCGGCGCCAAGGTCTCGGGCTCGCGGTTCTACTTCCTCACCGGGCACGGCGCGCTGCTGCAACTCGGCCTGCTGCAGCTGGCCGCCCAGCTGGCTGTGGCCAACGGGTTCACACTGATGATCCCGCCGGTCCTGGTACGCCCAGAGGTCATGGCGGGCACCGGTTTCCTCGGTGCGCACGCCGAGGAGGTGTACCGGCTGGAGGCCGACGACCTGTACCTGGTCGGCACCTCCGAGGTGCCGCTGGCGGGCTACCACTCCGACGAGATCCTCGACCTGTCGGCCGGCCCGCGGCGCTACGCCGGTTGGTCGTCGTGCTTCCGCCGCGAGGCGGGCAGCTACGGCAAGGACACCCGCGGCATCATCCGGGTGCATCAGTTCGACAAGGTCGAAGGCTTTGTCTACTGCAAGCCCGAGGACGCCGAGGCTGAACATCAGCGGCTGCTGGGCTGGCAGCGCCAGATGCTGGCCGCCATCGACGTGCCCTACCGCGTGATCGACGTCGCCGCAGGGGATCTCGGCTCGTCAGCGGCACGCAAGTACGACTGCGAGGCCTGGGTGCCCACTCAGCAGACCTACCGCGAGCTGACCTCGACGTCCAACTGCACGACGTTCCAGGCGCGGCGGCTCGCCACGCGGTACCGCGACGAGAACGGCAAGCCGCAGATCGCCGCCACCCTCAACGGGACGCTGGCCACCACCCGCTGGCTGGTGGCGATCCTGGAGAACCACCAGCAGCCCGACGGCAGCGTGCTGGTTCCCGAAGCCCTGGTGCCGTTCGTCGGCACCGCGGTGCTGGAGCCGGCGAAGTAGTCACACCGCGGCCATGACTGCGGTGGACCCCGTGCGGGTGAGCGTGCTCGGCCCGGTACAAGCCTGGGTCGGTGACGCACCGGTCGATCTCGGGGCCCGACTGCAGCGCGCGCTGCTGGCCCGGTTGGTGACGGCGCACGGGCACACCGTGTCCGTGGACCGGCTCATCGACGATCTCTGGGAAGGCGAGCCGCCGCCCAAGGCGTTGTCGGCGCTGCAGGTCTACGTCTCGCATCTGCGGCGTGTCCTCGAGCCGGGGCGGCAGCGCCGGGCCCCGGCCAGTGTCCTGGTGAGCGCCGCGCCCGGATACTGCCTGCGGCTTCCGGTCGACGCCGTCGACTCGTGGCGGTTCGAGGCGAAAGTCACTGCGGCATATGAAGAATCGGACCCGCAACAGCGCGTGTGCCTGCTCGACGAGGCTTTGGCCGACTGGGCGGGCGACCCGTTCGCGGGCGTCGGCGACGCGTTGTGGGCCGCGCCGGAGGTGGCCCGGCTGAACGAATTGCGACTGGCCGCGGTGGAATGCCACGCCGCCGCCTTGGTCGAGCTCGGCAGGTACGGCACCGCGATCGCGGCGCTGGAACGCCATGTGGGGGATTGCCCGGGGCGCGAGAGCGCCGCGGCCGTGCTGGCCACCGCGCTGTACCGGGCCGGACGGCAGACCGACGCGCTGGAGGCGCTGCGCCGCACCCGCGAACATCTGGTCGACGAGCTGGGACTGGAGCCGGGCCGGGCGTTGCGCGATCTCGAGCGCGACATCTTGCGTCACGCCGATCATCTGGAACCCTCGCAGCCGCAACCGCGCCCGGAGCCGGCGACGCAGTTCGCGGCAACCGACCGGCCGGATCGGTCGGCGTACGGCCGCGCCGAAGAGTTGGCCGCGATCGATGACGCTGCGCGGTCCGTCGCCGCGGGCGAGCGCGCGGTGCTGTGGATCGGGGGTGAGGCGGGCTCCGGCAAGACCACCCTGGCAGAGGCCGCCGCGGCGCGGCTGCGGGCAGCGGGATGGCGCACGGTGCATGGCCGCTGCCCTGAGGTCGACGGGGCGCCGGCAGGCTGGGCGTGGACCGAGGTACTGCGCGAATTGGTCGACCCCGCTGTGCATTTGGACGACCGGCACGTACTGGCCCCACTGCTGCACGACGGCGCGGCAACCGAGGCAGGGACGTTCTGGTTGGGGCAGGCGGTTGCCGACGTGGTGAGCGGGGTCGCTGACGGCCAGCCGCTGGCCGTCGTGCTCGACGATCTGCACCGCACCGACGGTCTGACGCTGGAACTGCTGCGGCTGGTGACCGACCGGATCAAGGGGTGCCGGGTGCTGGTGATCGGTACCTATCGCCCGTCGGAGGACCGCGGCGAGCTGCAGGTGGCGCGCGCGGCGCTGACGGTCCACACCGCGGCGCACCTGATGCTGGGCGGGCTGGACGCCGCGGCCACGGCCACACTGGCCGCCGACTGCGGACTGGTCGCCGTCAGCGGAGAAGCCCTGCGGCTGCTGCGGGAGCGCACCGACGGCAACCCGCTGTTCGTGCGGGAGCTGGCCCGGCTGATGGCCGCCGAGGGCCCGGATGCGGTACGGGCCTCGGTGCCGGTGGGTGTTCGAGATGTGTTGCGCCGCAGGCTCGCCCGATTACCGGGCCCGACGGTGACGGCGCTGCGTCAAGCTGCTGTGCTGGGACGCGACATCGACGTCGACCTGCTTGCCGAACTCGGCCGCGGCGATCCCGACGACCTCCTCGATGCGCTGGAGCCGGCCGTGCTGCTCGGTCTGCTCGACGAGCCCGTCCCGGGCCGGCTGCGGTTCGCCCACGCGCTGGTGCGCGACACGCTCTACGAAGACACCTCGAAGCTGCGTCGCTCCCGGCTGCATGCCGCGGCGTTGGACTTGCTCACCGCGCCCGGCCGCTCGGCCGACCCGGCCGCCCTGGCACATCACGCCGTCGCGTCTGCCACCGCTCAAACCGCCTTGGCCGCTGCAGCTTTCGCGACCGAAGCGGCCGGCGAGGCGGATTCGGTCGGCGCCCACGCCGAGGCGGCCAGGCAGTGGCGTGCGGCGCTGCAGATGCTCGAACTGGCCGCGAGCCGCCGCTTGCAGCCCGAGCCCGCCGCCGTGGAGCGCGAGATCGACGTCCGCTGTGGGCTGATCTCCGCGCTGGCGCAGTCGGGCGACGCCGTCGCGGCGCGGGTGGAACTGAAGGCCGCGCTGCAGCTGCTGTCCGACAAGTCCCGCGACGACCTGACCGTGCGCGTCCTCACCGCGTGGGACACCCCACTGGTGTGGCGCGACCGCGAGTACGACGAATCCGACGAACAGATGATCGGGCGGCTGCGCCGGATGCTGGCGGGCGAGGTCAGCACGGTCGACCGGATCAAGCTGCTCAAGGCGCTGTTCGTGGAACTGGAGGGCACCGATCCCGATGGTGCGTTGGCGGCCAGCACCGAACTGCTGGACCTGGCGCGCCGCGTGTACGCCGAGCAGCCGGAGTCGTCGGGGCGGTTGCTCTGTACAGCGCTCAACGTCCGGGCCTACTGCTCGCTGGGGCCCGACCTCGACGCCGAGCGCGAATCGATCGCCGCCGAGCTGCTACAGACCGCGGAAGCCGCCGAGCAGGCCGACTATCAAGCGGTCGCGCACTGGCTGCTCTCACTGGCGGCCGGGAATCGCTGCGATCTGGAGGCCGCCAAACGGCACGTCGACCTCGCGGTGGCGCGGGCCGGTACGGGCCAGCTCGTTCATCTGCTCGGGGTGCTCGGCCTGTTCCGTGCCCGCATGTACCTGTTGGCGGGACGCCTGGACGAGGCGGTGAGCGCCTACACCGACCTGGCGGCACGCATGGTGGAGAACGGCGCCGCCAACGGGGCCAAGCTCGCGATGGTGGGCCGGGTGACGGGTGAATTCTGCCTCGGCGATCTTGGTCTGTTGGCCGACGAGCTGGTGTTCTTCTATCGCGAGGTGTCGGTCGCCGCGCTGGATGCGGCGGTGCTGGCGCTGGCGGCGCGCGATCGCGAGGCGGAGGCCCGTCGGCTGTGGCAGGACCGCGGGCCCATCGAGCGGGCCTATTTCTGGCTGCCGTTCACCGTGCTGCGGGTCAATGCCGCGGTGGCGCTGGGCGACGTCGACGAAATCCGGGCGCGGGCGGCGGAACTGATGCCCTACTCCGGCCGGATCGCCGGACTCGGCGTCGACGGGTTGATGGTCGGCCCGGTCGACGACGCCCTCGCCGCGGCCGCCGACGCGCTGGGCCGGCCCGATGAGGCCCGCGGCTACCGCGAATTCGCCGCGGCGCTGCGCGACCGGCTGGCGGCCGAGGCCCGGCGCTTCATCGACTGAGCGTCACCGGCCGAAGACGGCCCGTTCCAGCCGACGGTGCCGCACCCGCAGCGCGGCGAGCAGGATCCGCAGCCCCAGACCCGCGTGCTGCGCGAACTCGGTGCGCTCGTCGTCGGTCATCACCGCGAGCGACCGGGGCCCGTCGAACGACATCCGCGCGCCGTCCCGGGCGGCGGCCTCCACAGCCGTCCAATCCGCCACCGAGACGTGCTCGCTGATCAGCGCAAACACTTCCATCTCTTCGTCGTTGATGTGGTCGGTCAGCAGTGTCGAGAGCTCGGCGAGTTCGATGGCCATCAGACCGGCGACCCGGCGGTCGCCCATCGACAACCGGAACGCCGCGGCCCGCGCGCGCAGTTGGTCCAGCCGCGGATCCAGCGCGGCGTGGTCGTCGGTCAGCTCGCTGAGGTCCAAGTGGCTGCCCACGCTGGCCTGGATGACCGGCCACAGCACGGTGTCCTCGGTGCTGTGGTGGTGATGGATCGAATCGCAGAGCATCTCCACATAGCGCGAGATGGCGCGGGCCCGGCCGGGCGTGCAGATCACGTCACGGTCGCGGACCGCCATGGCCAGCTCGGTCAGGCGGGTCAGATCCGCCAGCATGGCGCGGTGGGCCAGGGTGATGCCCAGCAGATCCGGTGCGGGGTCGCCCGCGCGGCGGGGTTCGACGGTGACGGTGGTGGGCACGGCGGTACTCCTCGGACTGGGTGCTCGGACTCTGGGTGCAATGTCGGAGAACAGCCTGACGGCGGCCACTTAAGCACGACTTGTCACCGGCTTGTCGCGCCCACAGTAGGGTTGCAGCCATGATCGATATCGACCTTGCCGAGCTGCGGAATTGGTTTGGGTTCGGCGTGGCGGGTAACTTCGCCGGCCATCTCGAGCAGGCGGGGGAGGCCGGTGATTTCGTCAAGGTCGTCACCGAAGGCTATGCGCCCAAAGGTATTTTCCCGTGGTACGCACCTGGCCGCGACGACTTCCTCGGCGAGTTCCCGTTGTCCAACGACGCCATCGTGCTGCCCGCCGCGGGGGAGAGCAACGGGCCGTTGAACCTGCAGATCGAACCCGAGGTCGGGGTCGCCTGCCGGGTGGTGTGGAACGGCGACACCGTGGTGCGGTTGGAGCCGTTCGCGCTGGGTGCGTTCAACGACTGCTCGATCCGGCGGCCCGGTGCCCCCAAGATCAGCTACAAGAAGAACTGGGGCCCGGCATCGAAAGGCGTTGCGCCGCAGTTCTTCGACATCAGTGACCTGACCCCCGACGGCCCGACGGCCACCATGCGGTTGGTCTGCTTCCTGCGGGACGGGGACGGTGAGCAGCACGCCTATGGCGTCGACTCCCCGTTGGTCGGTTATTCGTACTACGGCGAGGTGCTGCTGGACTGGATTGTCGAGCGGTTGGCCAACCAGAAGGGTTCGGCGGACACGCCGTTGGAGGATGTCGGCGCCCTGATGGTGGCCAGCGGGCATCCGCGCAACGTGCTGATCGGCATCGGCGCGACCCGCTACACGCCGCTGGGAGAGTCGACCTTCCTCAAGCCGGGCGACGAGGCCATCGTGCGGGTCTACGACACCGTGACAGACGCGGCATCCGAACTGCGACAGGTGGTTTCGGACAGCTGAGCCCTCGTGGTCACGCCTTGTGCAGCACCTCGTCGAGCATCTGGGTGAACTTCTCCGGATCGGCCGGGGTGAAAGCCGGCCGCCAGTAGGATCCGTCGATCTCGAGAGTCACGAGGGTCGACCGCAGTGGCCGCCCGACATCCAACGGCAGCCACCGGCGCAGATCCGAACTGCCCCACAACCGGAAGCGGTGCAGCATGTTCAGCGACTCGGCCTTGTAGGTGCGGATGTCGCGCAGCGGGATGACCTTCGAAGTGCCCGACGGAAAGTGGTAGCGCCGCAACGTGATCGCCTGACGGTCCAACTGGATCAGACCGTCGTCGTAGTACTGGTGCGGTGCGCTCACAACTTGGCGTCCGGCATTTTCTGCTCCTCGCGTGCGCACCTCAACTCGTGTCCCTTGGTGGTCAGGCACTTGCCGTTCTGCAGGTTCCACTGCCAGCCGTGCAGGTTGCAGGTGAGGGTGTTTCCTTCCACCACACCGAATTTCGACAGGTCCGCCTTCAGGTGCGGGCAGCGCCGCTGCACCTCCCAGCCGTCGAGCGTGATGGTGGCGGTGTCGTCGTGCGCCTCGGCGAACCAGCCGTCGGCGTAGGCGATCCGCTCGTCGGTGAGGCATTTGAAGAACGTGTACAGATACTCGTTGTAGCCACCGACGCGCCAGGCCCGGAAGCGGGTGGACAGGAAGATG
The DNA here is from genome assembly GCF_002086485.1 of Mycobacterium aquaticum. Classification (GTDB taxonomy): domain Bacteria; phylum Actinomycetota; class Actinomycetes; order Mycobacteriales; family Mycobacteriaceae; genus Mycobacterium; species Mycobacterium aquaticum. The sequence goes on from NZ_MVHF01000052.1 coordinate 12,605, forward strand.
GTGTTGACCCAGTCCGGCTCGTTGTCGCGCAGCACCGTCCGGACCAACTCGGGCGCGATCTCGAATCCGTAGCGGAACTTCTCGTCGGCAATCGGTTCGCGCACAGAGCGTTTCGGGAAGTCCAGCACCACCGTCTCGGCGCCGAGGCGCAGCTCGACCGGGTAGCCGATGCCGTCGCAGATCTGGTCCGACTGCAGCATGATCGGTTCGAAGACCGCACGCAGCGGTTCGAGCAGCGGTTCTCCGGCGGCGGGCGCCCAGCCGGCTTTCTCCGCGGCCAGCACGGGGGCCATCCGCTGGGCGTAGTCCTCGATGTAGGCGGCCTTGCCGGTGGTGAACACGGCCTCGGGGTCTTCGATCGGATGGCTGAGCCCGTTCAGCTCGGAGCCGGTGAAATCGGCGACCGACCCGGGCACCATGAGCAGGCCGCGGTCATGGCCGTGGCTGCGCATCTGATCGAGGAACACCACCTGGTCGGGGAAGATGTTCGCCGGGTCGCCATGGTCGTCGTTGAGGTCGCGCAGCTCCGGGTCCAGGAAGCAGGGCGGACCGGCCGACGGGATCACCCAGGTGGCCCCGACCTGGGCGATGTACTGGCGGCAGCGGTCCATCTGGCGCTGGCGCTTCTGGATACCGAAGGCCTCCTTGGCCCGCTCGGGCATGTCGTAGACCATCGGGTACCAGATGGCGCCGGAGTACTGCAGCATGTGCACGTCGATCTGGCCGAAGTCGGCATGCAGCACGTCAAGGTCGACCGGCCGGGCGTCGTTCATGTTGAACGCGGTCGTGACGCCGTCGGACACCACCAGTCCGGAGTCGCCGATCGGGCCGTCCGCGGGGGCCCGCAACGCGATGATCATGACGTCGAGGTCGCCCTTGGGCCCGCTGACGGTGTGCTTGACCGAATCCGTGGTCTCGAAGAACGTGTGGAAGCCCAGCTTCTCCAGCTCGCGGCGCAGGTCCGGCACGGGATAGTCCGGCAGCAGCACCACGGCGTCCTTGTTGACGTGGCGGCGCAGGTTCTCCGGGTCGAAGTGGTCCTTGTGCAGATGCGAGACGTAGAGGTAGTCGACGTCGCCGAGCGCCGCCCAATCCAGCTGGCTGTTGTCGGGGAACGGGAACCACGACGCGAAGTACGCCGGGTTGACCCACGGATCGCACAAGATGCTGCCGGCCCTGGTATCGATCCGGAAGCCGGCATGTCCGACGCTTGTGACCTGCACGAATAGCCTTTCGATTCAGAACATGGAGCGCCAGCCAGCCTAGCCGGAATCCGGCGACGCGCCGAAGCGCCGCTGGCCAGCGGTGTCAGTACGACTCGACGACCAGGCACTCGGCCAGTCCTATGCCCAGGTGCGCGGCCAGACCGGCGAAGAACGCGTCGCGGTCGATGACGGCATCGGGGGGATGCACGCCGGGCTCGGTCGCGAGGCCGGTTGCGATCTGGGCGGCACCGAGGGCGAGCGGGACCCCGGTCGCCTCGGCCATGCCGGGTGGGAACCCGGCGGGTGTCAGCCGGGCCAGCACTCGGCGGCGTTCTCCGCCGCGGGTACCGGTGAGCGCGGCGAAGAACGGCGGCAGCTCGCCGGGTGACTCGAAGCGGTGGGTGCGGGCGGCTGATCGCAGCGCGGTCCAGCCACCGGGGGTGGCCAGCCGTCGGGCGGCGGTGTGGATGTCGATGCGGTCGCGGTCGATGTCGGTCCGCAACACGTCGAGGTAGGCGGCTGTGGAGCGGCGCAGGACCATGGCGTTGACGACATCACCGCTGGGCCGCAGGGTGCGGTGCAGTGTGACGGGTTCGGGGTGTCCCACGGTGTAGGCCGTGCCCGTTCGCCCGCCGGGCAGTCGCAGCCGGACCGGTCGCAGCGGTGGTTCGTGGCTGACATGGCCGCCGCGCACCACCGCGACCGTGCCGCTGAGCTGTTGCATCCAGTGCACGACGGCCGCCGACGGTTGTCCGTCGTCCCGTAGCAACGCGGCGTCCGCATCGGTCAGCACGCCTGCCCCGGGTGGGTCCACCGGCCACGCCGTGCAGATGTCGTGCACGGTGTCGAGTTGGTCGGCACCAAGCGCCGCCAGCAGATTCGACACCCCGGGACTGGCGCCCATGCCGATGATCGCGGTCACCCCGGCCGCGTGTGCGGCGGTATGGAGGTTGAGCAGGCTCAGCGTCGGCTCCCAGTCGTCGCAGATGTCGACGTAGTGCGTGCGCGTGTCGATCGCGGCCCGCAGCACGGTCGGACCGAACAGGTAGTACGGGCCGACGGTGTTGATGACCAGGTCGGCTTCGGCGAGCAGGGCGTGCAACGCTGCCACGTCGGTCACGTCGATGGGCTGCGCGCGCACGCCGACGGTACGGGCGAGCGCCGCAGCACCTGCGTGGTCCCGGTCGGCGACGACGATATCCTCGAAGATGTTGAGCGCGCTGGCTTTTCGGACGGCAGTGGCTCCCATTGCGCCCGCGCCGCCGAGCGCCACCAGCTTCATGGTCTCCCTGCGAGGGTGTCGTGGTAGCGCGTGAAGAGTGCGGGCGCGGTGGCGTCGGCCAACGCGCTCAACCGTGCCCAACAGTGAGCGAACGCGGCTCTGGCCGTCGCGCCGATCCACGGTTGTGGCAGTAATTCTGGCGCGAGCAGGGGATCGGGCTCCATGGCCCGGGTGAACTCGATCGCCAATTCGATACCGATGCGCACGCGTTCGGTCCCGGGCAGATGGTCGCGCAGGGCCGCGTCGCAGGTACGGCTGAGTTCCAGCAGGCGGTGGTGCCGAGCCGCGATATCGTCAAGCGGCCAGAGTCGCGCTGCGATCTGCTGTGGCGCGGTGTGCTCACCGACGGTGAGATCCGTCGTGGTCAGTTGCGAAACATACTGGGCCACATCAAGTTCGGCCACGAGCGTGGTGACGTGGGGCTCCCACGGGTTGGCCGATACGTACAGACCGCCTTGGATCGGGGCACCGCCGAGTCGCACGATGCCGTCGCGCATCGCGTCGCGGGCCGGGCGCAGGGATTCCGGGATCGCGAAGGCCACCAGGTGCCAGCGCCCATCCCACGGCGCGTGTCCACCGTCCTGCTCGTAGGCGTACCGGACGAACTCCACGTCGGGATCGAGGGTTTTGCGCAACGCGGCGCTCGCCCGCAGCAGTGCCCGCCTGCCGCGGCCCTCTTGCGTGAACTGCCCCTCGGTCACGGCGCGTCGGATGCACAGCCGGACCTGTTGGTCGGTCATGCCGAGTGCGTTGCCCACCGCGTACAGATCGCCGGTGTCGATCGTGGCGTCGGCGCGCACCATGCTCTCGAGCAGCACGCGGGTCGATATTTCGTTCATAACGTATACGATCGTAACATGAATGAACGATTACGGCGGTTGGTGCGGATCGGGCTGGCGGTGCTTCTCGTCGTCACCGGGTCGGCGGGCTGGATCGTGGGCCAGAACGAATACGCGCTACGCGAGCGTCAGGTGACCATCACCGGCGGTGCGCAACCGCTACAAGGTGTGCTGGCTCTGCCGAAGCGTGGCCACGGCCCGTTCGGACTCGTCGTGTTCGTCCACGGCGATGGTCCTGTGGACGCCACGCATGAGACCTTCTACCGACCGATCTGGGAAGCCTTGGCGCAGGCCGGGTATGCCTCACTGGCGTGGGACAAGCCGGGGGTCAACGGCGCGCCCGGCAATTGGCTGGCGCAGAGCATGGACGACCGGGCCCGCGAGACCGCCGACGCCATCGCGTGGGCACGGCAGCTGCCCGACATCGACCCGGACCGGGTCGGGCTGTGGGGCGCGAGCCAGGCCGGGTGGGTGATGCCCAAGGTCGCAGCGGCTGACCCGCGGCTGCGCTTCATGATCGCCGTGTCCCCGGCGATCAACTGGTTGCAGCAAGGCCGTTACAACCTGCTGGCCGAGTTGGCCGCCGCGCACGCAACCCCTGTCGAGGTCGACGCGGCACTGGGCCGCCGGGAACGCAATCTCGAGCTGCTGCGCCGCGGCGCCGGCTATGCCGAGGCGCTCGCCGCCGGGGCGGCCGACGGGATGTCGGCAGAGCGGTGGGGTTTCGCCGAACGCAACTTCACCTCCGATGCCTCGGCCGATCTCGCACGGGTACGCATCCCGGTCCTGCTCATGCTGGGCGGCCGGGACGTCAATGTCGACGTCGCCGATACCGAGGCGGGGTATCGCTCGCATCTGCCGGTGCCTGCCCTGCTGCAGATCGCGCGGTACCCCAACGCCACCCATTCGCTGGTGCCTGCCTGGATCGAGAACAGCGGCGTCCTGAGCACTCTCGTGGCGGTGTTCGCTCCGCGTCGGCTGTACACCCCGGGCGCCCTGACTGCGCAGCGGGACTTCGTCGCCAGGGTCGGCGGGTGACCGCGTACCCGCCCTGCGGGGCTGCGCACTACGCTTGCGGCTGTGGAACCGGTGTACGGGACTGTCATCCAGCTCGCCCGGCTGGCGTGGCGGCTACAGGGCCTGAAGTTCACTGTGACCGGGGTGGAGAACCTGCCCGTCACCGGCGGAGCGGTGGTGGCCATCAACCACACCAGTTACTTCGACTTCACCTTCGCCGGCCTGCCTGCGTATAAGCAGAAGCGGGGCCGCAAGGTGCGGTTCATGGCCAAAAAAGAGGTGTTCGACAACAAGATCACCGGGCCGATCATGCGCAGCCTGCGCCACATCGAGGTGGACCGCGACAACGGTGCATCCTCCTACGATGCGGCTGTCGAGTACCTCAAGGCCGGTGAGCTGGTCGGGGTGTATCCCGAGGCGACCATCAGCCGCAGCTTCGAGATCAAGGGCTTCAAGTCCGGCGCCGCGCGGATGGCGATCCAGGCCGGTGTGCCGATCGTTCCGCACATCGTCTGGGGTGCTCAGCGAATCTGGACCAAGGGGCATCCGAAGAAGCTCTACCGGCCCAAGGTGCCCATCTTCGTCACCGTCGGTGAGCCGATCCAGCCGACGCTGCCCGCGGCCGAGCTGACAGCCCTGCTGCATTCCCGGATGCAGCATCTGCTCGAGCAGGTGCAGGACGCGTATGGGCCGTACCCTCCCGGCGAGTTCTGGGTGCCGCATCGCCTCGGCGGCGGCGCGCCGTCGCTGGCCGAAGCCAACCGCATGGATGCCGAGGAGGCCGCGGAGAAGGCGGCCAGGCGGCGCGCATTGGGAGAACAGACCGGGCCCGCCGAGCCGACTGGTGCGTCGGGGTAGGTCCGGATGGAACCCGTTTTCCGAAGTTTGGAAATCGCAGGCAAGCTGGCGGTTCGGGCCACCGGAACCAGGATCACCTTCCGCGGCGTGGAGAATCTGCCGGCGAAGGGCGGCGCCGTCGTCGCGATCAACCACACCAGCTACGTCGATTTCCTGCCCGCCGCCCTCGCCGCGACCGAGCGCGGCCGCCGGATGCGCTTCATGATCAAGGCCGAGATGCAGCAGGTGAGACCGGTCGATTTCCTGATCAGGCACACCGGGACGATTCCCGTGGACCGCGAGGCGGGGGCGGGCGCCTATGCCCTCGCGGTGCAATCGTTGCGCCACGGCGAGCTCGTCGGCGTATATCCGGAGGCCACCATCAGCCGCAGCTTCGAACTCAAGGAGTTCAAGACGGGTGCGGTGCGCATGGCGTTGGAGGCCGACGTGCCGATCGTGCCGCTGATCGTCTGGGGCGTGCACCGGATTTGGACCAAGGACCATCCGAGGGCGTTGGGGCGCAAGAAGTTTCCCGTCACCGTAGAGGTGGGGCAACCGCTGGCGCCGACCGGCACGGTCGAGGAACTGGACGCACGGTTGCGCACCACGATGACGGATCTTCTGGACCGGGTGCAGCACGACTACCCGGCGCCCGCGGGACAGTACTGGGTGCCGCGCCGACTGGGTGGGTCGGCGCCGACGCTCCAGGAGGCCAAACGCCTCGACGAGGCCGAGTTGGCCGAACGTGCGCGCAAGCGGGCGGGTAAAGCGACAGGAAACAATTGATGGCGATCGATCCGAGGCCGGGGCTGATCGCCACGGACGTTGACGGAACGCTGCTCGACGAGGACGAGAAGGTGACCCCGCGCACGCGGGCAGCCGTGCAGGCCGCCGTCGCGTCAGGCGCGGTATTCGTACTGGCGACGGGCCGGCCGCCGCGCTGGATCACGCCCGTCGTCGAGGGCCTGGGGCTCGCGCCGCTCGCGGTGTGCGCCAACGGCGCGGTGATCTACGACCCGGCCACCGACCGGATCGTCTCGGCGAACACGCTGCTGCCCGACGCGCTCGGTGAGCTCGCCGAGATCGCGAACCGGGTGATCCCGGGTGCGGGCCTGGCGGTCGAGCGGGTGGGCGTCTCGGCGCACGATGCGGCCACCCCGCAGTTCGTCAGCTCGCCGGGTTACGAGCACGCGTGGCTCAACCCTGACAACACTGAGGTGTCTCTCGAGGATCTGTTGTCCCAGCCCGCCGTCAAGCTGCTTGTCCGCAAGGCGGGGGCACGCAGCTCCGACATGGCCGCCGCGCTCGTCGAGCATGTGGGTCTGCTCGGCGACATCACGTACTCGACCAACAACGGTCTGATCGAGGTGGTGCCGGTGGGCATCAGCAAGGCCACCGGGGTGGAGCAGGTCGCGGGCCCGCTCGGGCTCAGCGCCGTCGACGTCGTGGCGTTCGGCGACATGCCCAATGATGTGCCGATGCTGAGTTGGGCCGGGCGCGGCGTGGCCATGGGTAACGCCCACCCCGACGCCCTGGCCGCGGCCGACGAGGTGACCGTCACCAACGCCGACGACGGGGTGGCGCGGGTGTTGGAACGCTGGTGGGGCGATCGTTAGGTGATCGGGGTGAACCGCTCCAGCTGAACTGGCTGCTGGTCGGCAGGCGGAGGCGGGAGTTCCTGCGGAACCCCGTCGACCACGCGCGTCACGGTGCCCTTCTCGCGGTCGAAGTTCAGTGTGCCGTGCTGGAAGTTCTGCCCGATCCACAGCGGTTCGGGGATCTCGCCGCTGGTCGGCAGTCCGAGGATGCCGCGTTCGAAGCCGAGCGAGCCCCAGGCTTCGTAGAGGGCCCCGGTCACCGGCTGGGCGCCGCTCTCCGGTGACCAGTAGATCGCGCCGCGCTCGAAGGTGGCGTAACGGGCGGACCCTGCCGCCGCGGTCTCGGGTGAAGTCGGGTTGCCGAGGAGCCCGCCCGAGGCGCCGAGGGATTCCCAGCGTGCGTAGATGGCGCCGCCCCGCATCTGTTCGGCCAGGTCCGCCGGGCCCGGCGGCTGGTTGAACCGGGCGGCGATGTCGCGGAGGCGGTCCATCTGGGCGTAGGCCGCGTTGCCCGGGCATTCGGTGTTGCCGACGTCGCGGTGGGTGAAGATCGTCGGCAAGGTCGGGGTCGCGCCGAGCGGGAAGTGGGTGAACGAGCCGCCTGCGGAGGTGAGGACCACGCTGCCCTTGGGGTCGACGTGATCGAGGCCCAGGCGCCAGCCCAGCAGCCGTCCGACCGTGTTCAGCTGAATCTCGGTGGGCGGTACATCGTTGAAGTCGCCGATCATCGCCACACCCCAGGTGTCGCGGTTGAACCCGCCGGTGTGCGAGCCTTCGACGGCCCGGTTGATGCCGCCGGCCCGGCCCTCGAACACCTGGCCGTACTTGTCCACCAGCGCGTTGTAGGCGATGTCGCACCAGCCGAGCGTGCGCGCGTGGTACTCGTAGATCGACCGGACGATCCCGGCCGAGTCTTCCGGTGCGTAGTCGTTGCTGCCTGCCGTGTGATGCACGACGGCGGCGCGAACGTTCCTGTCGTACACCGGGTTTCCGCATCGCATCGACTCGTCGGCGCCCCACTGGGCGCGCGTGATGACGTTGGGCGGCACACCGGGCGGAGTGGCGGCGGTGGGCAGCGGCCCGGTGTCCACCGGGGCCCTCGGCGGGGCGATGAGGACTGCGTTGACGGTCTGGGGGAGGGGCTGTTCGACGGACGCGGGCCGGTAGCCGAGGCCGGGCTGCTGCGGTCCGGGGGGCCGGTTCGCAGGCAGAGCGTGGGTGACGGCTATCTGCACTGTGGTGGTTTTCCCGACGAACACCGGCTCGGTGCCGCGCGGTCCGGGTCCGCCTTCATTGCCGACGCCGTCGAGGTTCTCCGCCTGGTACCACGGTCCCCAGGAACCGTCGGCTTTCTGCGCCCGGATCTTGGCCGAGGTACCGCTGAGGTCCTGTGCGGTCAGGGCGACCATCGAGAACGGGGTGGCCTGATGGATCTCTCGGACGCTGTCGCCGCTCCGCAGATTGTCCAACGGTTGCTGGGTGAGCACCGGTCCAGCGTGTGCGGGGTCGTTGTGGTTGCCCCCGGGCACCCCGTCGATCGCCCAGGGGAGGACGACGACCGTTGCCGCGAGCGCAGTGAAGAGCAGTGGCGGCGCGGTACGGCGGGACAGCACGGACTGATGTTACGTATGTGTCTGTTGTTACGAATGTTTCGACACGCGATTCTCAGCGTGCACGCAACGGCACCGCAGAGCCTCCACTGGCTTCTGCGGTGCCGTTTCGTAACAAGCGCTTCCTGCCCGGCCCGTCAGGGCGTGGGCAGCGGCGGAGCCGGCGGTGCCGGTACCGCGGGTGCGGCCGCAGGGATGCCCTGTTTCATCGCCGAGGTGATGGCCGGCATCACCATGCCCTTGAGCAGATCGATCGCCTGGCCGGCGCCGAGCTGTTGGGCGGCACTGGACAGGTCGCCGAAGAGGCCACCGCCGCCAGTGCTGCTGGTCGCGGGCATCGCACTCAGCGACGGGTCGCTCCCCAGCGGGCCACCGAGGATCGGGTAGGTGCCACCAAGGCCCGGGTCACCGGCGATCGGCACCTCACCCGGGGCGGGCAGGGCGCCGCCGTTGGAGATCGGCATGAGCGACGGGTCCGTGCCCAGGCCGGGCGTGGTCAGGCCCGGGGTGGTGGGAGCGCCGAGGCTCGGCGTGGTCAGGCCGCCCGGCACGGCGCCCGCCGGGTTGGTCAGGCCACCGGGCACGGCTCCGGCCGGATTGGTCAGCCCACCGGGCAGCGCGCCCGCCGGGTTGGTCAAAGCCGGGTTGCTCAGGGCCGGGTTGCTCAGTGCGGGATCGGTCAGCGCACCTGGTGCGGTCAGGCTCGGCGTCGCCCCCGGAGTTGCACCGGGCAGACCGGCACCACCGGGCGCAGTCAGGCCGGGGCTGGTCAGGCCCGGATTGGTCAGCCCGGGGCTGGTGAGCCCAGGCGAGGTGAGGCCGGGGGAGGTGAGCCCAGGGCTGGTGAGCCCGGGCGCGCCCAGGCCGGGTGAGGTCAGCGTCGGCGAGGCGAGCGACGGCGACGCGCCCGTGCCGCCGAGCAACCCGCCCGGCAGGTTGATGCCGAACTGGGAGAGCCCCTGGGACAGCGCGGACATCAGCTCGGTGGGCAGGTCGGTGATCATGGCGGCCTGGGTGAATTCACGCTGCTGAGGCTCAGGGGAAAGCTGGGTGACCGCAACCAATGCTGCTGGACTTGCGACTGCCACTGCAGCGACTGCACGCATGGCTGTCGAGAGCTTGCGTCGACGTCGGTTCGGCACGGAAGTCTCCTCAAATTGGACTGCATATCTGTACTGCTCAGGTCTGTCAGCAGCTAAGGACGAAACGTGCGAAGCCCATGAGTGCCAACGTGATCGATGGTACTGGTGTGACTAAAGGGTCTAGAGTGACGATATTGAATTGTGAGCGAATTGCGACCTACGCCCGCTATCGAATTCGGGCTGTAGCGGGCCGGTCGGATACCCTGGCTGCCGATGACGTCCTTATCTCCCCGGGTCGGCGCGGTCCAGCCCACAGGTCATTTCGACCTCTTTGTCGTTGGTTCCGGTTTCTTCGGTCTGACGATCGCCGAGCGCGTGGCGACGCAACTCGACAAGCGCGTACTTGTCATCGAGCGACGTCCGCACATCGGCGGTAACGCCTATTCCGAACCCGAACCGCAGACCGGTATCGAAGTCCACAAGTACGGTGCCCATTTGTTCCACACCTCCAATCAACGGGTGTGGGACTACGTCAGGAACTTCACCGACTTCACCGATTACCAGCACCGGGTCTTCGCCCTGCACAACGGGCAGGCCTACCAGTTCCCGATGGGCCTGGGTCTGGTGTCCCAGTTCTTCGGCCGCTACTTCACGCCGGACGAGGCCAGGGCGCTGATCGCCGAGCAGGCCGCCGAGATCGACACCAAAGACGCCCAGAACCTAGAGGAAAAGGCCATCTCGCTGATCGGCCGCCCGCTCTACGAGGCGTTCGTCAAGCACTACACCGCCAAGCAGTGGCAGACCGACCCCAAGGAACTGCCCGCCGCGAACATCACCCGGCTGCCGGTGCGCTACACGTTCGACAACCGGTACTTCAACGACACCTACGAGGGGCTGCCGGTCGACGGCTACACCGCGTGGCTGGAGAAGATGGCCGCCGACGACCGTATCCAGGTGGTGCTCGACACCGACTGGTTCGACGTGCGCGAGGGCCTGCGGGCGCAGAACCCCGACGCGCCGGTGGTGTACACCGGGCCGCTGGACCGCTACTTCGACTATTCCGAAGGCCGGTTGGGTTGGCGCACACTCGATTTCGAGGTCGATGTGCTGGACACCGGAGACTTCCAGGGCACCGCCGTCATGAACTACAACGACGCCGACGTGCCCTACACCCGCATCCACGAGTTCCGGCACTTCCACCCCGAGCGGGTGTACCCGGCCGACAAGACCGTGATCATGCGTGAATACTCCCGGTTCGCCGAGAACGACGACGAGCCGTACTACCCGATCAACACCGAAGCCGACCGTGCTCTGCTGGCCACCTACCGTGCCCTGGCCAAGGCCGAAACAGCCTCGGCCAAGGTGCTTTTCGGCGGCCGGCTGGGCACCTACCAATACCTGGACATGCACATGGCCATCGCCAGCGCACTGAGCATGTATGACAACACGCTGGCACCGCATCTGGCCGACGGTGCGCCGCTCGTCACCGAACCCGAGAAGGAAAGCAGCAAAGCATGAGTGACATCCCATCCGGCGCACTCGACGCCGGAGAATCCAGGGCCGTCAGTCTGCTGGCCCGCGTGATCCTGCCGCGACCGGGCGAGCCGCTCGACGTCCGCAAGCTCTACCTCGACGAGGACCCGACCAACGCGCGTCGGGCACATGCGCCCAGCCGCACGACGCTGGAGATCGGCCCGGAATCCGGGATCTCGTTCGCGACCTACTTCAACGCGTTTCCGGCCAGCTACTGGCGGCGCTGGTCGACTCTGACGTCGGTGGTGCTGCGGGTCGAGTTGACCGGCAGCGCGCGCGTCGACGTGTACCGCTCCAAGGCCACCGGCGCGCGCATCACCGTCGGCGGCGCACCGGTCTCCAGCGGCGACTCCGATGAGCCCGCGAGCGTCGAGTTCGAGATCGACCTGACGCCGTTCGAGGACGGCGGCTGGATCTGGTTCGACATCACCACCGACACCAAGGTGACGGTGCACAGCGCGGGCTGGTACGCGCCGAGTCCCGCCCCGGGCCGGGCCAATGTCGCCGTCGGCATCCCGACCTTCAACCGGCCCGCGGACTGCGTCAACGCGCTGGCCGCACTCACCTCCGACCCGCTCGTCGACGAGGTGATCTGCGCGGTCATCGTGTCCGATCAGGGCACCAGCAAGGCCAAGGACCATCCCGGATTCGAGGAAGCCGCTGCGGCGCTGGGCAACCGGCTCTCGATTCACAACCAGCCGAACCTCGGCGGTTCCGGCGGATACAGCCGCGTGATGTACGAGGCGCTGAAGAACACCGACTGTGAGCAGATCCTGTTCATGGACGACGACATCCGCATCGAGCCGGACTCGATCCTGCGCGCGCTGGCCATGAACCGGTTCGCCAAGGAGCCGACGCTGGTGGGCGGGCAGATGCTCAACCTGCAGGAGCCATCGCACCTGCACATCATGGGCGAGGTGGTGGACCGCTCGAACTTCATGTGGTCGGCCGCGCCCAACGCCGAATACGACCACGACTTCGCCAAGTACGCCCTCGACGACGTCGACGCCTACCGCAGCAAGCTGCTGCACCGCCGCATCGACGTCGACTTCAACGGCTGGTGGATGTGCATGATCCCGCGGCAGGTGGCCGAAGAGGTCGGCCAGCCGCTGCCGTTGTTCATCAAGTGGGACGACTGCGAATACGGGCTGCGCGCCGCCGAGCACGGCTACCGCACGGTCACCCTGCCGGGCGCGGCGATCTGGCACATGGCCTGGAGCGACAAGGACGATGCCATCGACTGGCAGGCGTACTTCCACCTGCGCAACCGGTTGGTGATCGCCGCGATGCACTGGGACGGCGACATTCGGGGCCTGCTCGCCAGCCACCTCAAGGCAACCTTCAAACACCTTCTCTGCCTTGAATATTCGACGGTCGCCATCCAGAACCGGGCCATGGAGGACTTCCTGGCCGGGCCGGAGCACATCTTCTCGATCCTGGAGTCGGCGCTGCCCGACATCCGCAAGATGCGCTCGCAGTACCCGGACGCCGTCGTGCTTCCCGGTGCCACCGCGCTGCCGCCCGCGTCGGATCTCAAGCGCAAGAAGGTCCGCATCCCGGTCTCCAAGGCCGCCATCGCGGTCCGGCTGGCCCGCGGCGTCGCCAACCAGCTGCGCGAGGCTGATCCCGAAACCCACGTCCGGCCGCAGATCAACGTGGCGACCCAGGACGCCCGGTGGTTCTCGCTGTGCATGGTCGACGGTGTCACCGTCACCACCGCCGACGGCCGCGGTGTCGTCTACCGCCAGCGTGACCGCGCGAAAATGTTTGCGCTGCTGCGTGCTTCGCTGCGTCAGCAGCTGCGGATAGCCCGCCAGTTCGACCGCATGCGCAAGGTGTACCGCGATGCGTTGCCGACCCTGTCGAGCACCCAGAAGTGGGAGACCGTGCTGCTCGCCGAATCCGGCGAGAAGGCCTGAGATGGCCGACGCGCCGCGCGGCGAGGACGCCGTGCTGGTAGCCGTTCAGTCGGCACTGGCAGGTCGCACCGGTGTACTCGCCGGGGCGCGCGCGCTGTCCCACTTCGGTGAGCACAGCCTGGGCTGGGTCGGCCTGGCCACGGTGGGCGCGCTGGTGCAGCCGTCCAAGCGTCGGTCCTGGATTGCGGTGGGCGCCGGTGCCTTCCTGGCACACGCCGCTGCGGTGGTGATCAAGCGGGTGGTACGCCGTGAGCGTCCACACCACCCCGACATCGCGGTGAACGTGGGGACCCCGAGCCGGCTGAGTTTCCCGTCCGCGCACGCCACCTCGACCACCGCGGCCGCGGTGCTGCTGGCCCAGACCACCGGTCTGCCGCTGCCCGTGGTCCTGGTGCCGCCGATGGCGCTGTCGCGGCTGGTGCTCGGCGTGCACTACCCGACCGATGTGCTCACCGGCGTGGCCGTCGGTGCCCTGGTGGGGAAGGCGGTCGGTACAGCGGTGAACCGGGATTCTGGGGTCGAAGGAGACTGATGAGCGATGAGCACAGCCCGGATGAGTGAGGAAGCCGAGCCGACTTCCGGCCCGCCCAAGAACGTGGTGAGCGGTGCCATCAAGGCGATGCGCCCGCGCCAGTGGGTCAAGAACCTGCTGGTGCTGGCCGCGCCGATGGCGGCGCTGGGCGGCGGCGTGCACTACAACTACGCCGACCTGGCCTACAACGTGTCGATCGCGTTCGTGGTGTTCTGCCTGGCGTCGTCGTCGATCTACCTGATCAACGACGCCCGCGACGTCGAGGCGGACCGGGCGCACCCGACCAAACGGTTCCGACCGATCGCGGCAGGCGTCGTGCCGGAGTGGCTGGCCTACCTGCTGGCGGTGGTGCTCGCTGCGGCGTCGTTGGGCATCTCGTGGTCGCTGACCCCGAACCTGGCCCTGGTGATGGCGATCTACGTGGCCATCCAGCTGGCGTACTGCTTCGGGCTGAAACACCAAGCGGTGCTGGACATCTGCATCGTGTCGTCCGGATTCCTGATCCGCGCCATCGCCGGTGGTGTGGCCACCGGGATCCCGCTGTCGCAGTGGTTCCTGCTCGTCATGGCGTTCGGGTCACTGTTCATGGCATCGGGCAAGCGGTACGCCGAACTGCAGCTGGCCGAACGCACCGGCGCCAAGATCCGCAAGTCGCTGGAGAGCTACACCACCACGTATCTGCGCTTCGTCTGGACGCTGGCGGCCACCGCGGTGGTGGTCTGCTACGGACTGTGGGCCTTCGAGCGTGACCGGGTGGTCGGCTCGTCGTGGTTCGCCATCTCGATGATCCCGTTCACCATCGCCATCCTGCGCTACGCGGTCGACGTCGATGGCGGCATCGCAGGCGAACCCGAGGAGATCGCACTGCGGGACCGGGTTCTGCAGCTGCTGGCTGTGGCGTGGATCGGGACCATCGGTGCTGCCATCGCTTTCAGCTGACCCCACCAACGCCCGCCGGTGGCCCGGCGTGACCGACCTGCGCAGGCGGGCCGGGGGCCTGGGCGAGCGTTTGGAGAACTGGCCTGCGTTCCCGTACCACCTGTCGGTGCGGATCAGCCTGTGGGTCGGCGTCGTGGTGGTCGCCGGGCTGTTCGGGTGGGGCGCCTGGCAACGCCGGTGGATCGCCGACGACGGCCTGATCGTGCTGCGCACGGTGCGAAACCTGTTGGCCGGCAACGGACCGGTCTTCAATGCCGGCGAGCGCGTCGAGGCCAACACCTCGACGGCGTGGACCTACCTGGTGACCCTCGGGGCCTGGATCGGCGGCCCGCTGCGGCTGGAGTACGTGGTGCTGGTGCTGGCCCTGGTGCTGAGCGTGCTCGGTGTGGTGTTCGTGATGCTGGGTACCGGCCGCCTCTACGCGCCCAGCCTGCGGGGCCGTCGCGCACTGCTGCTGCCTGCAGGCGCGCTGGTCTACATCGCGATCCCGCCGGCCCGCGATTTCGCCACCTCGGGGCTCGAAAGTGGTTTGGCGCTGGCTTATCTCGGCTTGCTCTGGTGGATGATGGTGTGCTGGTCGCAGGCGCTGCGGGCACATCCCGATCAGCAGCGGGGGCACCAGAACATCACGGGTTCGGCCTTCGAGGGCTCGCTGGCGTTCGTCGCAGGGCTCAGCGTGCTGATCCGCCCGGAGCTGGCGCTGCTCGGCGGCGGGCTGCTGGTCATGATGCTGGTGGCCGCGCGCGGTTGGCGCCGCCGGACGCTCATCGTGGTCGCGGGCGGGCTACTGCCGGTGGGTTACCAGATCTTCCGGATGGGTTACTACGGCCTGCTGGTGCCCGGCACCGCGGTGGCCAAGGACGCCTCGGGGTCCAAATGGGCCCAGGGCTTCGTCTACCTGACCAACTTCAATCACCCCTACCTGCTGTGGGTGCCTGCGGTGCTGCTGGTGCTGCTCGGAATGGTGTTGTTGGCCACCAGGACTCGTCCGTGGTGGGTCCGGCGGCAGGTGCCGCGGGGCTACGGCTGGCTGCCGCGGACGATCCAAAGTCCGCCCGCCATCGTCATTTTCATGGTGGCCAGCGGGTTCCTGCAGGCGGTGTACTGGGTGCGCCAAGGCGGTGACTTCATGCACGGCCGGGTGCTGCTGGCTCCGGTGTTCTGCATGCTGGCCCCGGTCGCGGTGATCCCGGTGGTGCTGCCCGACGGCACGAAGTTCACCCGGGAGACCGGTTATCTGTTGGCCGCCGCCACCAGCGTGCTGTGGGCCGCGGTCGTCGGCTGGTCGATCTGGGCGGCCAACTCACCGGGGCTCGGCGCCGACGCCACGCGGGTCACCTATTCCGGCATCGTCGACGAGCGGCGCTTCTACTCGCAGGCCACCGGTCACGCGCATCCGCTGACCGCTGCGGACTACCTGGACTACCCGCGCATGCGGGCGGTCCTCACGGCCATCAACAACACTCCCGACGGTGCCCTGCTGCTGCCGTCGGGCAACTACGACGTGTGGGATGTGGTGCCCGCCCTGCCGCCGCCGCCGGGCCTCACGCCGTCGGAGCGCAGGGCGCTGGTAACTCCGCACACAGTGTTTTTCACCAACCTCGGCATGGTCAGCATGAACACCGGGCTCAACGTGCGGGTCATCGATCAGATCGGGCTGGCAAACCCCTTGGCGATGCACACGCGGCGCCTGACCGACGGTCGCATCGGCCACGACAAGAACCTGTTCCCGGACTGGGCGGTTGCCGAGGGGCCGTTCCTCAAGGAACACCCGTATGTCCCGCCGTATCTGGACGAGGACTGGATCACCGAAGCCGGGGTGGCGTTGACGTGTCCGGACACCGACTCGATGCTGAATTCTCTGCGCGGCGAGATGGGCCCGCGACGGTTCCTGTCGAACCTCACGCACGCCTACGAATTCACCAAGTACCGGATCGACCGCGTGCCGTTGTACGAGATCAACCGGTGTGGCCTGCAACCGCCGCCGACCAAGGTGCCGCCGTACACGGGCATGCCCGCAACCGGTCCGTAGTTTGCGCGGCGACGCGTCGGCGGCGATAGACCACAAACCTGGGATTTGGCTGTCAGTGGGTTGGTCTGTTTGGGTAACGCTAGGCCGTCATGGCCCGATACGTAATCGGGCACCCGTGCGTCCGCTTGCGGTGTGCCTGATGTTCTGCCCTGATCGCACTTTGGGCGACTGAGTGTGACCAGGGCAGACAGCTGCTGAAAAGAAGAAAATGGCCTCGATGTGGTTGACTACACGGGCACGTGAGCCGGTTACGTCCGCTGAATTGACGTGCGGCATACGACAGATGAGATAGGGAGCGGTATGAAGTTCGTTGGGAAGATGCGCGGCGCAGCGGCAGGTCTGTCGCGCCGGCTGACGGTTGCGGTCGCGGCAGCGGCCCTGCTGCCTGGCCTGGTAGGCGTCGCGGGTGGCTCGGCGACTGCTGGGGCTTTCTCTCGCCCGGGTCTGCCGGTCGAGTATCTCGACGTTCCGTCGGCAGCGATGGGACGTGACATCCGCGTGGAGTTCCAGAGCGGCGGCCCGGGTGCTCCGGCGCTGTACCTGCTCGACGGTATGCGCGCACGCGACGACCAGAACGGCTGGGACATCGAGCTCCCCACGTTCGAATGGTTCCTGAACTCCGGCATCTCCGTCGTGATGCCCGTCGGTGGCCAGTCCAGCTTCTACACCGACTGGTACAAGCCGGCGTGTGGCAGCAAGGACGGCGGCTGCAAGACCTACAAGTGGGAAACCTTCCTGAGCTCGGAGCTGCCCGCATGGCTGCAGGCCAACCGGCAGGTCAAGCCGACCGGTAGCGCCATCGTCGGTCTGTCGATGGCCGGTTCGTCCGCGCTGATCCTGTCGATGAACCACCCCGAGCAGTTCATCTACGCCGCTTCCCTGTCCGGCACCTTGAACCCGTCCGAGGGCTGGTGGCCCATGCTGATCAGCGTCTCGATGGGTGACGCCGGTGGCTACAAGGCCGACGACATGTGGGGTTCGACGGGCGATCCGAACAACGCCTGGAAGGCCAACGACCCGACCGTGAACGTCGGCAAGATCGCTGCCCAGGGCACCCGCCTGTGGATCTACTGCGGTAACGGCAAGCCGAACGAGTCCGGTGGCACCGACGTCCCCGCGAAGTTCCTCGAGGGCTTCCTGTGCCGCACCAACACCACCTTCCAGGAGAAGTACCTCGCCGCTGGTGGCCAGAACGCGGTGTTCAACTTCCCCCAGAGCGGTACCCACGCGTGGGTCTACTGGGGCCAGCAGCTGCAGGCCATGAAGCCTGACCTGCAGCGTGTGCTGGGTGCCACTCCGACCGCCTGATCAGGCGGGCCGGTAGCGGCCGAACACGATATTGACGCTGACGGCGGCGATCCTCTGGGGTCGCCGCCGTCAGCCGTTTCCATCGCCACCTGTGCGTGCGATGTGGTTCACTACAACGGGTTCTGTGCTCCTCGCGTGCGCAACGGGTTCTGTGCTCCTCGCGTGCGCGGGGGTCTGTGCGGGGGCACTTTTCAGCAATGGGGTCCGATGGCTCTCCGGGAGTTCCCGGCGACAGGAGGGGTTCGAGGATGAGGCATGGGTTGATTGCCGTGCGAGCGGTCCTGTTGGCCGCGGTTCTGGCGGCCGGGCTGTGGACCACCTCGGCCCTCTCCGGCGCCCCCGCCCGAGCAGACGGTGTCGAGTACCTGATGGTGCCCTCGGCGGCCATGGGCCGCGACATCCCGGTGGCGTTCCAGGGCGGTGGGCCGCACGCGGTGTTCCTCCTCGACGCCTTCAACGCCGCTCCCGACGTGAGCAACTGGGTCAACGCCGGTCATGCCATGAGCACGCTCGCTGGCCGCGGCATCTCGGTGGCCGCCCCGGCGGGCGGCGCGTGGAGCCTCTACACCAACTGGGAGCAGGACGGTAGCAAGCAGTGGGAGACCTTCCTCGCCGATGAGCTGCCGAACTGGCTGGCCGCCAACAAGGGCCTGGCCCCGGGCGGACACGGCATCGTCGGTGTCTCGCAGGGCGGGACGGCGGCAGTGACGCTCGCCGCATTTCACCCGGACCGGTTCCGGTTCGCGGGTTCGCTGTCGGGCTTCCTGACGCCGTCGGCCACCACGCTCAACGGCGCGATCACGGCCGGGCTCGCGCAGTACGGCGGCGTCGACAGCTACGGAATGTGGGGCGCGCCGCAGCTCGGCCGCTGGAAGTGGCGGGATCCCGACGTGCACGTGCAGCTGCTCGCCGACGCCAACACCCGGCTGTGGGTGTACACCCCCAACACCATGACGTGCAGTGATCCGGCCGCGATGATCGGCGTGTGCGACCAGGCCCAGGGCAGCAACCGGGCGTTCTACTCGCACTACCGCGGCGTGGGCGGCAGCAACGGACACTTCGACTTCCAGGGCGGCGGCCAGCACGACTGGGGCAGCTGGGCGCCGCAGCTTGCGCAGATGTCTGGTGAACTGGTGGCCACCATCAAGTAGCTGCGGCCAATTCGGTTGTACCGGGGCAACTTTTGGCAGCCGGTACCGTGGAGTCGTGCAACGCTCGGTACGGTCGGCCACCCTGGTTCTCGCGGTGTCCGCTTCGTCGTTGCTGACCGGCTGTGGCGCGGGCAGCGACATGATGGAACCTCTGGCGTTGCCGACATCGCAGATCAACGACGCACACGCCCAGTCGGGTGACCTCGTGTCGGTACCGACCGCCCCGGCCGTCAACGCCCAGCAGCGGTCCTACCTCGACGCGTTGGCCGCTGCGGGCGTGAAGCCGTCGAGCGATCTTCAAGCCCTGACCATCGGGTCTTACGTCTGTCAGGCGCGGGCCGCGAAGCAGAATGATCAGGCGGTGTGGGATCTTGTGCTACCTCTGGTGCGCAGCGATGTGCGCGCCAACCACGTGGTGGACGGCAGCGCGTCAGTCGGGGACGAATCCAACGGTGAAGTCGCCGCCGCGGCCTCCGATTACATCCGCATCGCAACCGAACAACTCTGCTAGCAGGAGACATGGCGAAAAATTCTCGACGGAAGCGGCATCGCATCCTGGCCCTCATCGCTGCCGGTGCGATGGCACTTGTCGTGGTGCTGGTGGTGGCGATCGTGGTGATCGTGATGCGCAGGCCGGAGACGCCGTCGGCCCCGCCCAGCGCCCAGCCGTCCCCCGGGGTGCAGGTGCCGCCGACGACGCGTAAACCGCGTCCGGCGTTCCAGAGCGCCGACTGCCCGGACGTTTTCGTGTTGTCGATCCCGGGCACCTGGGAGTCCTCGGTGCAGCTGGACCCGGCCAACCCGGTGCAGTTCCCCTTGGCTCTGCTGCTCAACGTGACCAATCCGCTGCGCGCGCAGTTCGACAACTCGCGCATGGAGATCTACACGGTTCCCTACACCGCGCAGTTCCACAATCCGTTCGCCGCGGACAAGCAGATGTCCTACAACGACAGCCGGGCCGAGGGCACGCGGGTCGCGGTCAAGGCGCTGACGGACATGAACAACCGCTGCCCGCTGACCAGCTACGTGATCATGGGCTTCTCGCAGGGCGCGGTGATCGGCGGCGACATCGCCAGCGACATCGGCAACGGTCGCGGTCCGGTGGACGAGGACCTGGTGCTCGGGGTGACCTTGATCGCCGACGGGCGCCGACAGATGGGTGTGGGCCAGGACGTCGGCCCCAACCCCGTCGGCCAGGGCGCCGAAGTGACCTTGCACGAGGTGCCGACGCTGTCGGCGCTGGGTTTGACGATGACGGGACCTCGCCCGGGCGGGTTCGGCGCACTCAACGACCGCGCCAATGAGATCTGTGGCACGGGGGATCTGATCTGTTCGGCCCCGCAGGAGGCGTTCTCGATCGTCAACCTGCCTGCCACGCTGGAGACCTTGTCAGGTAGCGCCGCTGGTCCGGTCCACGCCCTCTACAACACTCCGCAGTTCTGGGTTCTCAATGGTCAGACGGCCACGCAGTGGACGCTGGCGTGGGCGCAGAACCTCATCGAGAATGCGCCGCATCCGGCGCATGGATAACGGTTCGGCCACGAGCGTGCCGGATTTGGATGGGACAGCTGAACTCCCTTAATATTAAGAGAAAAGTAAGGGCTTCACGTAGGTGAGTCGCGAGTCCGATCGCGCGTACGATCTTCGGGGTTTGGGTACGCGCGGCCGGTGGACTGGCTGAGGCGCACCGTGAATGACGTGCCATAACAGGCTTCACGATGAGTGCGGCTCTGACGGGAGAAGAGATATGCCGTTCCACAATCCGTTCATCAAGGACGGACAGATAAAGTTTCCTGACGGCGCAAGCATCGTTGAACACGTCGAGCGCTGGGCGAAGGTCCGCGGCGACAAGCTCGCCTACCGGTTTCTCGACTTCTCCACCGAACGTGACGGCGTCGCCCGCGACCTGACGTGGTCGCAGTTCAGCGCCCGCAACAAGGCCGTCGCCGCACGGTTGCAGCAGGTCACCCAGCCGGGCGACCGCGTCGCGATCCTGTGCCCGCAGAACCTCGACTACCTGGTGGCCTTCTTCGGCGCCCTGTACGCGGGCCGCATCGCGGTGCCGCTGTTCGACCCGTCTGAGCCGGGCCATGTCGGACGCCTGCACGCGGTGTTGGACAACTGCCACCCGTCGGCCATCCTGACCACCACCGAAGCGGCCGAGGGCGTGCGCAAGTTCTTCCGCAGCCGGCCCGCCAACCAGCGTCCGCGCGTGATCGCCGTCGACGCCGTCCCGGATGACGTCGCCGCCACGTGGATCAAGCCGGACCAGCCCGACGAGACCACCATCGCGTACCTGCAGTACACCTCCGGTTCCACCCGCATCCCCACCGGCGTGCAGATCACCCACCTCAACCTGGCCACCAACGTGGTGCAGGTGGTCGAGGCGCTGGAAGGCGAAGACGGTGACCGTGGCCTGTCCTGGCTGCCCTTCTTCCACGACATGGGCCTCATCACCGCGCTGCTCGCGCCGATGATCGGCTACTACTTCACCTTCATGACGCCTGCTGCGTTCGTGCGTCGTCCCGAACGCTGGATCCGCGAGCTCGCCCGCAAGGAGGGCGACACCGGTGGCACCATCTCGGTGGCCCCCAACTTCGCGTTCGACCATGCGGCTGCCCGCGGCGTGCCCAAGGAGGGCTCGGCGCCGCTGGACATGTCCAACGTCAAGGCCGTGCTCAACGGCAGCGAGCCCATCTCGGCGGCCACCGTGCGCCGGTTCAACGAGGCGTTCGGGCCGTACGGCTTCCCGCCCAAGGCCATCAAGCCCTCGTACGGCCTGGCCGAGGCCACGCTGTTCGTGTCGACCACGCCGTCGGCCGAGGAACCCAAGATCATCACCGTCGACCGCGACGAGCTCAACAACGGGCGCATCGTCGAGGTGCCGGAGGATTCGCCCAAGGCCGTGGCCCAGGCCTCGGCAGGCAAGGTCGGTCTGGCGGAGTGGGCGGTCATCGTCGACGCCGAGAGTGCCACCGAGCTGCCCGACGGCCAGGTCGGTGAGATCTGGATCAGCGGCCAGAACATGGGTACCGGTTACTGGGGCAAGCCCGACGAGAGCCGGGAGGTGTTCCAGAACACCCTCAAGTCGCGCACCAGCCCGTCGCACGCCGAGGGTGCAGCCGACGACGCCACGTGGGTCCGCACCGGCGACTACGGCGCCTTCTACGACGGTGACCTCTACATCACCGGCCGCGTCAAGGACCTGGTCATCATCGACGGCCGCAACCACTACCCGCAGGACCTGGAGTACTCGGCGCAGGAGGCCAGCAAGGCGCTGCGCACCGGGTACGTCGCGGCCTTCTCGGTGCCGGCCAACCAGCTGCCCGACGAGGTCTTCGAGAACGCCCACGCCGGCATCAAGCGCGACGCAGACGACACCTCTGAACAGCTCGTGATCGTGGCCGAGCGCGCGCCGGGTGCGCACAAGCTCGAGGTCGGACCGATCTCCGACGACATCCGCGCCGCCATCGCGGTGCGCCACGGCGTCACCGTCCGCGACGTGCTGCTGACTGCCGCCGGTGCGATCCCGCGCACCTCCAGCGGCAAGATCGGCCGCCGCGCCTGCCGGGCCGCCTACCTGGACGGCACCCTGCGCAGCGGCAAGATCGCCAACGCTTTCCCCGACGAGACGGACTGACCCGGGCCGAACGACATGACCTCGCCTGGCGGCCGGTCTGAGACAAAGGTGACTTGAAAATGGATGAAACTCAAGGCGATTCGAATCTTCCAGCCCGCACCGAGTCTGCCGGCCAGCCGACGTCGCGCCCTGACATGACCGTCGCGGAGATGCGTGAGTGGCTGCGCAAGGCCGTGGCCTCTGCGACAGGCCAGTCGGCCGACGCCATCGACGAGACCACGCCGCTGATCGAGCTCGGCCTGTCCTCGCGCGACGCGGTGGCGATGGCCAGCGACATCGAGGATCTCACCGGTGTCACCCTGACGGCCACGGTGCTGTTCCGGCACCCGACCATCGAGTCGCTGGCGACCGTGATCATCGAAGGCGAGCCCGAACCCGAGGACACCGGCGACGAGGACTGGTCGCGCGCCCGTGACGTCGAGGACATCGCGATTGTCGGTGTGTCGACGCGGTTCCCCGGCGACTTGAACACCCCCGACCAGATGTGGGACGCGCTGCTCGGCGGGAAAGACTGCATCACCGATCTGCCCGAGGGCCGGTGGGAGGAGTTCCTCAGCGAACCGCGGATCGCCGAGCGGGTGGGCAAGGCGCGCACTCGCGGCGGTTACCTCAGTGACATCAAGGGTTTCGACTCGGAGTTCTTCGCGCTGTCGAAGATGGAAGCCGACAACATCGACCCGCAGCAGCGCATGGCGCTCGAGCTCACGTGGGAAGCGTTGGAGCATGCCAGGATTCCGGCGTCGAGCCTGCGCGGCGGCAGTGTCGCGGTGTACATCGGCAGCTCCAACAACGACTACTCCTACCTGTCGCTGGCCGATCCGACCGTCACCCACCCATACGCCATCACCGGTAACCAGACCGCCATCATCGCCAACCGGGTGTCCTACTTCTACGACTTCCGCGGCCCCTCGGTGTCGGTGGACACCGCCTGCTCGAGCTCGCTGGTGGCCGCACACCACGGTGTGCAGGCCCTGCGCTCGGGTGAGGCCGACGTGGCCATCGTCGGTGGCGTCAACGCGCTCATCACCCCGCTGGTGACGATCGGCTTCGACGAGGTCGGCGGTGTGCTGGCATCCGACGGCCGCATCAAGTCGTTCTCCTCGGACGCCGACGGCTACGCCCGCTCCGAAGGCGGCGGCATGCTCGTGCTCAAGCGGGTCTCCGATGCCCGCCGCGACGGCGATCAGATCCTGGCGGTCATCGCAGGCAGCGCGGTCAACCACGACGGTCGCTCCAACGGTCTGCTGGCGCCCAATCCCGATGCGCAGGAAGAGGTTCTGCGCAGGGCTTACAAGGACGCCGGGATCAACCCGCGGACCGTCGACTACATCGAGGCGCACGGCACCGGCACCATCCTCGGTGACCCCATCGAGGCCGATGCGCTGGGCCGGGTGGTCGGCCGGGGCCGCGACGCCGACAAGCCTGCCTTGCTGGGTGCAGTGAAATCCAATGTGGGGCACCTGGAGTCGGCAGCCGGTGCGGCGAGCCTGGCCAAGATGACCCTGGCGCTGGCCAACGACAAGATCCCGCCGTCCATCAACTACGCGGGCCCGAACCCCTACATCGACTTCGACAAAGAACACCTCAAGGTCAACGACACCGTCTCGGACTGGCCCCGCTACAGCGGTCACGCCATCACCGGTGTTTCGGGCTTCGGCTTCGGTGGTGCCAACGCCCACCTGGTGCTGCGTGAGGTGCTGCCGTCGGATCTCGTCGAGCCCGAGCCGGAACCCGAAGCCGTCGAGGACAAGTCGGCCTCCGACGATGCCAACGCGGTCTACGTGGGTGGTGTCCGGATGGACGAGTACGGCGAGTTCATTCACGACGAGGATGAATCCGGGGCCGATGAGTACCCCGCATACGACGAGGCGACGCATGAGCTGCCGGGCCTGACCGACGAGGCCAAGCGCCTGATCGAGAAGGCACGTGAGGAGCTGGCGGCTGCAGAAGCGGCCGAGCCCACCAAAAAGGTTGTCCCGCTGGCCATCTCCGCGTTTCTCACATCGCGCAAGAAGGCCGCGGCGGCCGAGTTGGCGGACTGGATCGATAGCGAAGAGGGCCGCGCGTCGTCGCTGGAATCCATCGGCCGCTCGCTGTCCCGGCGCAACCACGGCCGTTCCCGCGCAATCGTTCTCGCGCACGACCACGACGAGGCCGTCAAGGGGCTGCGCGCGGTGGCCGAGGGCAAGCAGCACCCGAGCGTGATCACCGCCGACGGGCCCGTCACCAACGGGCCGGTGTGGGTGCTGGCCGGTTTCGGTGCGCAGCACCGCAAGATGGGCAAAGAGCTGTACCTGCGCGAGCCGGTCTTCGCCGAGTGGATCAACAAGGTCGACGCCCACATCCAGGATGAGCGTGGCTATTCGGTCGTCGAGCTGATCCTCGACGACGCGATCGACTACACCAACGAGACCTGCGAATACCCCATCGAAGTGGTCCAGACGGTGATCTTCGCCATCCAGATCGCGCTCGGTGAATTCCTCAAGGCCCACGGCGCCAAACCCGGTGCGGTGGTGGGCCAGTCGCTCGGTGAAGCGGCCGCCGCCTACTTCTCCGGCGGTCTGTCGCTGGCCGACGCGACCCGTACCATCTGCTCGCGCGCACACCTGATGGGTGAGGGCGAGGCGATGCTGTTCGGTGAGTACATCCGGCTCATGGCCCTCGTGGAGTACTCGGCCGACGAGATCAAGACCGTCTTCGCCGACTTCCCGGGCCTTGAGGTCTGTGTCTACGCCGCCCCGACCCAGACCGTCATCGGTGGTCCGCCGGAGCAGGTCGACGCGATCATCGCCCGCGCGGAGTCCGAGGGCAAGTTCGCCCGCAAGCTCCAGACCAAGGGCGCCAGCCACACCCAGCAGATGGACCCGCTGCTCGGTGAGCTCTCCGCCGAGATCCAGGGCATCGAACCGCATCCGCTGGCCACGGGTTACTTCTCGACCGTGCACGAGGGCAAGTTCATCCGGGCCGGCGCCGAGCCGATCCACGACGTGGAGTACTGGAAGAAGGGGCTGCGCCACAGCGTCTACTTCACCCACGGCATCCGCAACGCGGTCGACAACGGGCACACCACGTTCCTCGAGCTCGCCCCGAATCCGGTGGCGCTCATGCAGGTTGGTCTGACGACCGCCAGCGCCGGGCTTCATGACGCACAGCTGATCCCGACGCTCGCCCGCAAGCAGGACGAGGTCACGTCGATGGTCACGGCCATGGCGCACCTGTTCGTGCACGGCCACGATCTGGACATCCGGACGCTGTTCCCGCGCAAGTCCAGCGGTCTGGCCGGGGCTCTCGACTTCGCCAACATCCCGCCGACGCGGTTCAAGCGCAAGCAGCATTGGCTCGATGCGCACTTCACCGGCGACAGCTCGGCGGTCATGCCTGGCAACCATGTCGCGACCCCTGACGGCAAGCACGTGTGGGAGTTCGTGCCCAAGGGCGCGGCTGACCTCGCTGCTCTGGTGAAAGCCGCTGCCGCACAGGTGCTTCCGGATGCCAAGCTGACGGCGTCGGAGCAGCGCGCGGTACCCGCCGAAGGATCGCGGCTCGTCACCACCTTGACCAGGCATCCGGGGGGTGCCTCGGTGCAGGTGCACGCCCGCATCGATGAGTCCTTCACGCTGGTCTACGACGCCATCGTCACGCGCGGGGGCGCGGCGACCACGCTGCCGACCGCGGTGGGCGCCGGTGTTGTCGCCGAGCAGGTTTCGACCGCGCCGGCCGTCGCCGAGCCGGAGCCAGAGGACGACGCTGAGATCCTGCAGGACCACCTGACCCAGGGCGCGGGCATGGGCGCCGGCTTCGAGAAGTGGTCACCGGAGTCCGGTGAGACCGTCGCGCAGCGGCTCGGCACCATCGTCGGTGCGGCAATGGGTTACGAGCCCGAGGATCTCCCGTGGGAGGTGCCGCTGATCGAGCTGGGTCTCGACTCACTGATGGCGGTGCGGATCAAGAACCGCGTCGAGTACGACTTCGATCTGCCGCCCATCCAGCTGACCGCGGTGCGGGACGCCAACCTGTACAACGTCGAGGAGCTCATCAAGTACGCGATCGAGCACCGCGACGAGGTCGATCAGATCGCCGAATCTCAGAAGGGCAAGACGGCCGAGGAGATTGCCGCCGAGCAGGCTGAGCTCCTGGGGGGCGCATCGAGTGTTGCCGAGGTCGAGGCCAAGCTGGCCGAGGCGAGCGGAGCGACGGGGGATGGTCCAGAGGCGGGGCATCCGTTGGCCGACAAGGATTCCGAGGACAGTGCCGCACCCGCTGCGCCGATCGACATCCCCGCACCGCCCACCGATCCGAGCGGGCCGTCGATCCCGGCTCCGCCGAGTGACCCGTCGGGCCCTGCCGGACCGTCCAAGGCCACTGCGGCAGCAGCCGCCGCCAAGGTGCTCACCCAGGAGGCGGTGACCGAGGCGCTCGGTGCCGACGTGCCGCCGCGCGACGCAGCGGAACGGGTCACGTTCGCGACGTGGGCGATCGTCACCGGCAAGTCCCCGGGCGGCATCTTCAACGAGCTGCCCGCGGTCGACGACGCGACGGCGACCAAGTTGGCCGAGCGGCTGTCGGAGCGCGCCGAGGGCACCATCACCGTCGACGACGTCAAGTCGGCCACGACCATCGAGGCACTGTCCACGATCGTGCGCGACCAGCTCGAGGAAGGTGTGGTGGACGGGTTCGTCCGCACCCTGCGGGCACCGAAAGAAGGCAGCTCGCACGTGCCGCTGTTCGTGTTCCACCCGGCCGGTGGTTCGACGGTGGTCTACGAACCGTTGATGAAGCGGCTGCCGGCCGATATCCCGGTCTACGGGTTCGAGCGGGTCGAGGGCGCGATCGAGGAACGCGCCGCGGAATACGTGCCCAAGCTGCTGGAGATGCACGATGGTCCGTTCGTGCTGGCGGGCTGGTCACTGGGCGGGGCGCTGGCCTACGCCTGTGCCATCGGGCTCAAGCGGGCCGGCGCCGATGTGCGGTTCGTCGGCCTGATCGACCTCGCGCTTCCGGGCGAGCCGATCGACCAGAGCAAGGAGGGCATGCGGGCCCGCTGGGATCGCTACGCCTTGTTCGCCGAACGCACCTTCAACGTCGAGATTCCGGCCATCCCGTACGAGGAGCTGGAGCAGCTCGACGACGAGGGCCAGGTGAAGTTCGTGTTGGACGCCATCAAGGACAGCGGCGTGCAGATCCCGGGTGGCATCATCGAGCACCAGCGCACGTCGTACCTGGACCAGCGTGCCCTGGCCACCATCGAGGTCCAGCCGTATGACGGGCACGTCACGCTGTATCTGGCCGACCGTTACCACGACGACGCGATCGTGTTCGAGCCCGCGTATGCGACCCGCAAGCCCGACGGCGGCTGGGGCGAGTACGTCAAGGATCTCGAGGTCGTGCCCATCGGGGGCGAGCACATCCAGGCCATCGACGAGCCGTACATTGCCAAAGTGGGTGCTCACATGAGCGAGGCGCTCAACCGGATCGAAGCTGAGAGCGAGAGCAAGTGACGAACAAGACGACGGCCGCGCTGCTGGCCGATCTCCGCGAGAAGCTTGAGGTCGCCAAGGAACCCGGCGGTGAGAAGGCCATCGCCAAGCGTGAGAAGAAGGGCATTCCCAGTGCCCGTGCGCGCATCCACGCGCTGCTCGACCCGGGCAGCTTCCTGGAAATCGGTGCGCTGTGCAAGACGCCGGGTGACCCGAATGCGTTGTTCGGTGACGGTGTGGTGACTGGTCACGGCACCATCAACGGACGCCCGGTGGGCGTGTTCAGCCATGACCAGACGGTGTTCCAGGGCACGGTCGGTGAGATGTTCGGTCGCAAGGTGGCCCGCCTGATGGAGTGGGTGGCCATGGTCGGCTGCCCGATGATCGGCATCAACGACTCCGGCGGTGCCCGCATCCAGGACGCCGTGACCTCGCTGGCCTGGTACGCCGAACTCGGCCGCCGCCACGAGCTGCTGCGCGGCATGGTGCCCGAGATCTCGATCATTCTCGGCAAATGTGCCGGCGGCGCGGTGTATTCGCCGATCCAGACCGATCTGGTGGTCGCGGTGCGCGATCAGGGCTACATGTTCGTCACCGGCCCGGACGTCATCAAGGACGTCACCGGTGAGGACGTGACGCTCGACGAGCTGGGCGGCGCCGACGCGCAGGCCCGCTACGGCAACATCCACCAGGTGGTCGAGGACGAGGCCGCGGCGTTCCAGTACGTGCGCGACTACCTGAGCTTCTTGCCCCCCAACACTTTTGACGATCCGCCGATCGTCAACCCAGGCATGGAGCCCGAGGTCACGCCGCACGACCTCGAGCTCGACTCGATCGTGCCGGACGCCGACAACACGGCCTACGACATGCACGAGATCCTGCTGCGGATCTTCGACGACGGTGACGTGTTCGACGTCGCTGCGCAGCGTGGGCAGGCGATCATCACCGCGTTCGCGCGCGTCGACGGGCATCCGGTCGGTGTCGTCGCCAACCAGCCGATGCACATGTCCGGCGCCATCGACAACGAGGCGTCCGACAAGGCGGCCGGGTTCATCCGGTTCTGCGACTCCTACAACCTGCCTTTGGTTTTCGTGGTCGACACCCCGGGCTTCCTGCCCGGCGTCGAGCAGGAGAAGGGCGGCATCATCAAGCGCGGTGGCCGGTTCCTCAACGCCGTCGTCGAGGCCGACGTGCCGAAGGTGACCATCACCATCCGCAAGTCCTACGGTGGCGCTTACGCCGTGATGGGTTCCAAGCAGCTCTCGGCCGACCTGAACTTCGCCTGGCCGACCGCACGTATCGCGGTGATCGGTGCCGAGGGCGCCGCGCAGCTGCTCGTGAAGCGTTTCCCGGACCCCACCGCGCCCGAGGTGCAGAAGATCCGCGCGGACTTCATCAAGGGTTACAACGAAAACATGGCCACGCCGTGGATCGCCGCCGAGCGTGGGTTCATCGACGCGGTCATCCAGCCGCACGAGACCCGGCTGCTGCTGCGCAAGTCGCTTCACCTGTTGCGCGACAAGCAGAAGCACGGCCGCGTGCAGCGCAAGCACGGCTTGTTGCCCATCTAGTTTCCCTGCCGAGCAGTCCCCCGCAAGCGGGAGGGCCCCCACCTGCGGTACGCGACACGCCGAAGTTCGGGTGCCGCCGTGTCTGTTCGCCAGGATTAGCGGCCACTTGCCTGTCCCGGTGAGCGGGCCAATGCGGTCCGAAATGTCAAATTTGTCATTAGCGTGGGCTGATGACCGCTGGAGTTTCCCTGCCGCTGGCTGCCATCGGCGAAGACGGCCTGCATCTGCGTACCTGCCCGCTGTGTGAGGCGATGTGCGGCCTCGAAATTCACGTCGAGAACGGCCGGGTGGCGCACATCCGGGGCAACCGCAACGACGTCTGGAGCCACGGGCACATCTGCCCCAAGGGCGCGTCGTTGGCGGCCCTGCACGACGACCCCGACCGCATCCGCAGACCCATGATCAAGGTGGCCGGGCAGTGGCGGGAAGTGGACTGGGACACTGCATTCCGCCGGTGCACCGAGCTGCTGACCCCCGTCATCGAGCAGTACGGCATCGCCGCGGTGTCGAGCTATGTCGGCAACCCGAGTGCGCACACGTTCTCGCTGGGCCGCTACATCGGTGTCCTGCTTGGTCTTTCGGGCATCCCGACCAGTTACTCGGCGGGCACTGTCGACCAATGGCCCAAAAACCTGACCTCGCACCTGATGTACGGCGGTTGGTGGAGCTTCCCGGTGCCCGACATCGAACACACCGACCTGCTTGTGGTGATGGGCGCCAACCCGGCCGCCTCGCAGGGCTCGGTCCTCAGCGCCCCTGACGTCATGGGCGCCATCCATCGAATACGGCAGCGCGGCAAGGTGATTGTCATCGATCCGGTTCGTACTGCGACCGCTGCCAAGGCCGACGAGTGGCTCGCCATCACACCCGGCACCGACGCCGCACTGCTGCTGGGCGTCGTGCACACGCTGTTCGACGAAGGCCTTGTCACGCTGGGGCACACCGAACCGTACGTGGACGGGGTGCAGACCGTGGGCGCCATCGCCGCCGAGTGGGCACCCGAGCGTGTCGCTGCCGTCACGGGCATCGCTGCCCAGCGCATCCGTGACCTGGCCCGCGAACTGGCCGGCACCGAGCGGGCCGTGGTGTACGGCCGGATCGGCACGTGCAACCAGGAATTCGGCAGCCTCGCCAGCTGGCTCGTCGACGTGGTGAACATCCTCACCGGACATTTCGACGCGCGCGGCGGCAGCATGTTCCCGCACGCCGCGGCGTGGTCGCTGACGGTGCAACCCCAACCTGGTCTGGAAGGCGGCAAGCCCGAGTTCGGCCGGTGGCGTACCCGGGTCCGCGGCGCCAAAGAAGTTCTGGGACAAGCCCCGGTCTCGTGCCTGGCCGAAGAGATCGCGACACCCGGCGAGGGGCAGGTGCGGGCGCTGATCACCGTCGCGGGCAACCCGGTGCTGTCCACCCCGGCCGGCCACAAGCTCGGCGAGGCGCTTGCCGGTCTGGACGCGATGATCTCGATTGACAACGCGCTCAACGAGACCACCCGGCACGCGCATGTCATCCTGCCCGGGCTGTCTCCGCTCGAACAGCCGCACCACGACGATCTGCTGCTCAACAACGCGGTCAACAGTTTCGCGAACTACTCGCCGCCGGTGTTCGCGCCCGAGGATCCGGATCGCCCCGAAGAGTGGGAGATCATGATCCGGTTGACCGGCCTCTGCACGGGCACGCCCGCCGAGGACGTCGACGTGCGAGCGATCGACGACGGCTGGTTCGACTACCTGTGTTTCACGCAGGGCCTCGACGGTGCCGAGATCCGCAAGCACTACGAAAAGGGCGGTCCGGAACGGATTCTCGATCTCACGCTGCGCACCGGGCCGTTCGGTGACCGCTACGGCGAGAAGCCCGGCGGTATCACGCTCGAGCAGCTCAAGGCGCGGCCCAACGGCGTCAACTTCGGGCCGATGCAGTCGCGGCTGCCCGAGGTGGTGTCGACGCCGGAGGGCAAGGTGCGGCTGGCGCCGCAGTACCTGATCGATGATCTGCCCCGGCTCGCCGAACGACTGCGGCGTGACCCCGTCGACCTCGTACTGGTCAGTCGGCGGCACCTGCGGTCGTGTAACTCGTGGCTGCACAACGTGCCTGCGCTGATGAAGGGCAAGGACCGCTGCACGCTGTTGATCCACCCCGCCGACGCCGAGGCCAACGGTGTGTTCGACGGCGATGTCGTGACGGTCACCTCGGCCGGCGGCAGCATCGAGGTGCCGGTCGAGATCACCGACGCCATCAAGCCGGGCGTGGTGTCGATGCCGCACGGGTGGGGTCACGGTCTTCCCGGCACGCAGCTGTCGGTGGCCAACGCGTCGCCGGGGGTGAACACCAATGTGCTCTCACCGCCGGACTTTCTCGACGAGCCGTCCGGCAACGGTGCGCTCAACGGGATCCCGGTGACGGTGACCGTGTCAGCCCGGCGCTAGCACCGCTGTGCCGTACCAATGGCACAGCAGCAGAGCGAGTTCCACGTCGAGACGGTCGTCGGCGATCGGGCGGCCGCGGCGGTCTTCCGCGCGCAGCACGCGGTACTTGACCGAGTTGAAGTGCAGGTTGAGCTCCTCGGCCGCGGACTTGTAGCTGTTGCCGTGCTGCAGGAACACTCGGAGCGTCTCGCGTAGCCGGGCGTCGTTGTCGGTGTCGCAGCCAAGCGGGCCGAGCACGTCGGTAACCCATTCGCGGGCCTCGTCCAGCTTGTCCCCGAGCAGGGCGGCGGCCGCGAGCCCGGGATCACCGGCTGCCGTGACACCGCCGGCGTCGCCTGCGATCGCCACATCCTGCGCGCGACGGGCCTGCCGGTGCGAGCGCCGGAAGCCGTCGACCCCGGGCAGCGGGGTGCCCAGCGCGACCCGCGGTGCCTCCGAATGCGCGGCGACGAACTGCTTGACTTTCCCCGCGACCGCAGGCGCGGTGTTGGGGGACAACGGAATCCAGCCCCATCCGCTGGTACGGTCGGCCGCGACGAACAACGGATCACCCTGTGCACCAACAGCTTCGGCGAGTTCACGCAGAAAGTGCTCCAGGCGGGCCAGCCCGTCCTCGGCACCGGACTCGGCCGGGCACCACAACACCACGGCCAGGTGCGTGCGCCGCATCGGGTACCCGAGCGCGGTGCTCAGCGCATCCGGGGCGCCCGCATCGGTGGCCAGCACCTCCCGCACCCGCAGTGCCCGGGCACTGTTGCGATTGGTCAGCCACCGATCGCGTTCGTCCTCATAGACCACCTCCACCTGCTGGGTGATCCAGTCGATGTACCGGAAGGTCACCGAGGTCATCCGCTCGAACACCGTGAAGCCGGTCTCGGCATCCAGCCCGGCCCGGTTGATCTCCTCGGCGGCGACATCGAGCACCATGCCGTGGCCCAGTCGATAGGCGCGGACCAACGCGTTCATCGGCACCCCGCGCTGGGCGATGCGCCGCGCGTACTCCAGCGCCGCGGTCGGTGCTTCGATGTTCTCCAGCGATATGTTGTGACGCAGTGCGTGGAAGATGGTGTCGACGTTGCCCTCGACGCTGGATGCCAGCAGTTCCAGGATCTCGGGATCCCCGCGTAGATCGGCGATATCGCTGGCCAGGTGCCGCTGGACGGCGCGGGCAACCTCGGCCTGGCGATTTATCAAGCGGGTCATCACCACCGCGGTGGCCTCGCTGACCGCCGGATCCATGCCTAGACCGTAGAACGCGAATTTGTTTCCGGACAACAAACCGGCAAATCAAGTTCATCGGCGCACGACGGTGTGGTGGCGGGCACAAATTTCTACTGTCGTGATATGAATCTCGCCGCCCTGCCCGACCACCGGGCCGCCACCGCCCCGCACGCTCCCGCCGTCGCCGACGATCACCTCGACCT
The DNA here is from genome assembly GCF_002086485.1 of Mycobacterium aquaticum. Classification (GTDB taxonomy): domain Bacteria; phylum Actinomycetota; class Actinomycetes; order Mycobacteriales; family Mycobacteriaceae; genus Mycobacterium; species Mycobacterium aquaticum. Next base: position 46,027 of record NZ_MVHF01000052.1, read on the forward strand.
CGATAACACCGCATTCCTCGACGCCGTCCAGCGGGCCGCGGCCGCGTTGCGGGCCCACGGGGTGGGCCCCGGCACCGTGGTGGCCCAGATGCTGCCCAACCGCACGGAGTTCGTCGTCGTGCTGTTCGCGGCGTGGCGGCTCGGGGCGGCCGTCACCCCGATCAGCCCGACCCTGGTGCCTGCCGAGGTGGCCTATCAGGTCGCCGACGCCGGTTCGGTCGTGTTGATCGCCGACCGCACCGTCGAAGCCGATATCCCGGTGCTGCATGTGGACGACCTGACCGGCGAACCCGACGCCGCTGACGCCGCCGACAACCCCGCCGACGCGCTTGCGCTCTTGATCTACACCAGCGGCACCACCGGCAGGCCCAAGGGCGTCATGCTGGATCACGGCAACGTCAATGCCATGTGCGCCATGGTGATCGAGGGTTTCGAACTGACTCCGGCCGACCACAGCCTGCTGATCCTGCCGCTCTTCCACGTCAACGGCATCGTGGTGAGCATCCTGTCCCCGCTCATCGCGGGTGGACGGGCCACCATCGCCGGGCGGTTCAACCCCACCACGTTCTTCGACCGCGTCGAGGCCAGCCGGGCCACCTACTTCTCCGCGGTACCCACCATCTACACGATGCTCGCCGGCCTACCGGCCGACGTGACACCCGACACCAGTTCCGTCCGGTTCGCGGTGTGCGGCGCGGCGCCGGCCAGCGTCGAACTGCTGGAGCGGTTCGAACGCCGTTTCGGCATCGGGCTCATCGAAGGATACGGGCTCTCCGAGGGTTCGTGCGCCAGCACCGGTAACCCGCTGCACGGCAGGCGCAAGCCGGGAACCGTCGGAACTCCGTTGCCGGGTCAGGAGATTCGCATCGTGGACGCGTCCGGCGCGACGCTGCCGCAAGGTGCGGTCGGCGAAGTGGTGATCAAGGGCCCCAACGTGATGCGGGGCTACCTCAACCGTCCCGAAGAGACCGCCAAGACCGTCGTCGACGGCTGGCTGCACACCGGCGACGTCGGCCGCTTCGACGAGGACGGCTACTTGGTGCTGGTCGACCGGGCCAAGGACATGATCATCCGCGGTGGAGAGAACATCTACCCCAAGGAGATCGAGACCGTCGTCTATCACCTCCCGGGCGTCGCGGAAGCCGCCGTGGTCGGGCAGGCCAGCGCGCTGTACGGCGAGGAGCCGGTGCTGTTCGTCTCGCTGCACACCGGGGCCGAGGTCAGTGTCGACGACATCACCGCACACCTGCGCGCTTCGCTCTCGAAATACAAACTGCCCGTGGAGATCACCGTGCTCGACGAACTGCCCAAGAACCCCGTCGGCAAGATCGACAAGCCGGCACTGCGCAAAACCCTGACCGCCGCCCGCGCCTAGCCTGAAACGAAGGAGCTCATCATGGGATTCGTCACGCCAACCCTGCCCGACGTCGACCTGGAGGACTTTCTGCGCCAGCCCCTGATGGAGCGCATCCGCATCATGACCACCAAGTGGGCCGATCACGGCCTCGGGGTGCCCCGCATGATCCATGTCCTCTACATCGTCAAGCTGGTGTTCTTCTACGCCCTCGGCGGCATCGTGATCGCCACTGCCACATCGCATCTGCCGGCATTCTGGCACGTGTCGGGCTGGTGGAACCAGCCGATCATGTACCAGAAGGTCATCCTGTGGACCATCCTGCTCGAGCTCATCGGGCTCGCCGGATCGTGGGGGCCGCTGGCAGGCAAGACCAAGCCGATGACGGGTGGCTACCGATTCTGGGCCAAGGTCAACACAATTCGGCTGCGGCCGTGGAAGGCGGTGCCGTTCACCAACGGTGATCGCCGCACCTGGTTCGACGTCACCGTCTACCTGGCGCTGATCATCAGCGTGACCGTGGCGCTGGTGGCGCCCGGTGTGCACAGTGATTCCCTGTCGAAAGTGCTGCCGGACAACACTTCCGGACTGGTCAACCCTGCCCTGCTGATCGTGCCGATGGTGCTGCTGGTGTTGATCGGGTTGCGGGACAAGACCATCTTCCTGGCCGCCCGCGGTGAGCAGTACCTGCCCGCGCTGCTGTTCTTCACCACGCTGTCGTTCGTCGACATGATCATCGCGGGCAAGCTATTGATCGGCACGGTGTGGATCTGGGCAGGCATCTCGAAGTTCGGCCTGCATTTCACCAACGTCATCCCGCCCATGGTGAGCAACAGCCCGACGCTTCCGTTCAAGTGGCTCAAGCGCGCGCACTACCGCAACTTCCCGCACGATCTGCGCCCGTCGCACCTGTCCACGTTCATGGCGCACGGCCCCGGCAGTTTCGTCGAGATCGTCGCCCCGCTGGCGCTGCTGCTGTCACCGTGGCCGTGGCTGACGTTCTGCGCCGCCGCCGTCATGGTGTGCTTCCACCTGTTCATCATCTCGACGTTCCCGCTCGCTGTGCCGGTGGAATGGAACGTGCTGTTCGCCTACGTCACCGTGTTCCTGTTCGTGGGTTTCCCGAACTGGAACGGGTATGCCATCTGGGACATGTCGTCACCGTGGCTCACCATCGCGCTGCTCATCGGGTTGTGCTTCTTCCCGGTCCTGGGCAACCTGCGCCCCGACCTGGTGTCGTTCCTGCCGGCCATGCGGCAGTACGCAGGCAACTGGGCCTCGGCGGTGTGGACATTCACCCCGGGTGCCGAGCAGAAGCTCAACCGTGTGACCCGCTCCGCGCCCAACACGGTGGACCAGTACATCAACTTCGGCTGGGATCCGGTGGCCGCCGAGGTGTTCACCCAGCAGGTGACGGCGTGGCGGGCCATGCACAGCCAGGGCCGCGGCCTGTATTCGGTGCTGCTGCAGACCCTGCCCGACATCGACACCCGCACCGTGCGGGAAGGCGAGATGTCCTGCAACACCATCATCGGGTTCAACTTCGGTGACGGGCACCTGCACAATGAGGATCTGATCCGGGCCATCCAGAGCGAAGCGCAGTTCGAGCCCGGAGAGTTCGTGATCGCGTGGGTCGAGTCGCAGCCGATCCACAAGAAGACCCAGGAGTACAAGGTGATCGACGCGGCCATCGGAGTCATCGAGCGAGGCACCTGGAACGTCGCTGACCTGGTCGAGGAGCAGCCGTGGCTGCCCAACGGCCCGATCCCGCTGAACGTGACGTGGCGCAGGGCCGGGGTTCAGGCGTGAGCACAGCAGTCGTGGTCGGTAGCGGGCCCAACGGGCTCGCTGCCGCCATCACGCTGGCGGCCCGCGGTGTCGACGTCACGGTGCTGGAGGCCAAGGACGAGATCGGTGGTGGTGTGCGTTCGGGCGAGGCGATCGTGCCCGGCCTGATACACGACCATTGCGCGGCGATCCACCCGATGGCGGTCGGCTCGGCGTTCCTGTCCGGGCTGGATCTGCCGATCGAGTGGCGGCTGCCCGAAATCGACTGCGCGCACCCGCTGGACGAAGGCGGCGCGGGCCTGCTGTGGCGCAGCGTCGACAACACCGCTGCGGGGCTGGGCGTCGACGGTACCCGCTGGAAGGCGTTGTTCGGTGGTCCGTCGGCCCGCTTCGACACGCTCGCGCAGGACATCATGGGCCCGTTGTTGCGCGTGCCGAACCACCCGATCGCGCTGGCCCGGTTCGGGGCGCCGACGGTGCTGCCGGCTTCGGTACTGAGCCGGCTGTTCCGCACTCCGCAGGCCAGGGCACTGTTCGGAGGTGTTGCGGCACACACCTTTCAGCCGCTGCACCGTCCGCTGACCTCGGCGATCGGCCTTGGCATCATCACCGCAGGCCATCGACATGGCTGGCCGGTGGCCGCAGGCGGCTCGCAGGCGATCACCGACGCGCTGGCGGCAGTGCTCGCCGATCTCGGCGGCAAGGTGCAGACCGGGGTTCGGGTCACCTCCGCTGCGCAGCTGCCCGCTGCCGACATCACCATGTTCGATCTCGCGCCGACCGCCATCGCCGACATCCTCGGCGACCGAATGCCGCGCCGAGTTGCCAAGCAGTTCAACAGGTTCCGGTACGGACCGGGCGCGTTCAAGGTCGATTTCGCCGTGCAGGGCCCGGTGCCGTGGCGTAACCCGCAGGTCGGTAAGGCCGGCACCGTGCACCTGGGTGGGGGCTTCGACGAAATCGCGGGCACCGAGCGGGACATCCACGCCGGGCGCATGCCGCAGCGACCGTTCGTCCTGGTGGGCCAGCAGTATCTGGCCGACCCGCAGCGATCGGTCGGCGACATCAACCCCGTCTACTCGTATGCCCATGTGCCGCAGGGGTATACCGGCGACGCCACCGAGGCCATCATCGGCCAGTTCGAGCGGTTCGCGCCGGGCTTTCGGGACCGCATCGTCGGGATGGCCGTCCGCACCACCACCGAGATGTCGGTCTACAACCCCAACTACGTCGGTGGAGATATCTGCACGGGCGCCAAGGATATTCGGCAGCTGGTTTTCGGGCCACGGATGACGTTGCAGCCCTACCGGCTTGGTGTTCCGGGGATGTACATCTGCTCGGCTGCGACCCCACCGGGGCCCGGCGCGCACGGTATGTGTGGCGCCAACGCGGCTCAACTCGCCTTGCGGCATCTGGCCCGTTGACCCGCCGAGCAGACGCGAAAGTCCCTGAAACGCGGCGTGTCCCGGACCCGCATGTCTGCTCGCGGAGGCTAGCCCAGCTGATAACTCTCGGGTGACACCCGGAAGAAGTGTCCGCTGTCGGTGTCGGTGCACGTCATCCGCGCGGCTTCGCTGACACACGTGATCGGGCCCAACGAGGTGGCCTGGCCGTCGTCGGCCGTCTCCCACACCCCGGCGCCGCCGTCGAGCGCGGCGTACGAGCACCGTAGGAATGCGGGCCGGCCCGCGTCGAGCCGGAAATCGCGACCCGCATTGCCCATCGGGCAGGCCGCCCCGGTGGTCTCGTCCCGCGACGGCCCCGCGACGTAGGTGTGATCGCTGATCTGGCAGAGAGCCACCGGCGCATCGGTGGTGGACGAGATGTCAAGCACGCAGCGGATGTTGCCGGACGGCGTCTGCAGGTGCACCCGTGTATCAGCCGCGGCGACAGCGGGGGAGACGACACACATCGCGGCGAATGCCGCGGCTGTCGCGATGAGCATGAAACGTGTCGTCATGGTCATCAGTAGAGAGCACCCGCGCAGTTACCGATCCCAAGTTCTGCCAACCACTGCGCGGCTACCATTCGAACCGTGTCAGGCCTCGAGGATCATCCCGCGGTGACGGTTGCCGCGGGCGCGGCAGCAACCGCTGTCGGCGGCGTGGTCGCGGTCTATCGCGGGGCCGAGCGACTGCCCGTACTGGGTGGTCTGCTCAAGCAGGTGCGCGAGGACCTGTCCGCGCGCGGTGAGCGCGTGATCACCGCAGGCATCGAACCGGTGAAAGCGGTCGTGACCGCCGTCGCCGTACAGGTCGTCGACATGGTTCTGGACGAACTCGACCTCAACGAGTTGGTGCGCCAACGCGTCGACCTGGTGGGCTTGGCCAATGAGGTGGTCGACGGCATCGACCTGCCGACCATCATCCGCAAGTCGACCGACTCCGTGACCGCCGAGGTGATGACCGACGTCCGCAGCCAGGGTGAGCGGGCCGACGACATGGTGTCCGGCTTCGTTGACCGCTTGCTGGGCCGTGACCGGGATCAGTCGTGAGTCAGGACGCCCGCCCGGCCGGAATCGTGAGCCGGGGGGTGGCTGCGGTCATCGACCTGGCCGTCGTCGGCATCGTGCTCTCGGCGTTGTACGTCGGCCTGATCCTGACGCGATTGATGTTCGGCCCCACCACATTCAGCCTGCCGACCGTTTCGGCGATCTTCTCCTCGTTGGTGATGTTCGTGGTGTCGGTTCTCTACCTGGCGGGCTGCTGGGTGGTGTCGGGTTGCACGGTCGGAGCCGTGGTCATGGGGCTTCGGGTGGTGGGCCGGCGGTCTGAACGGCTCGGGCCGGTGGTGGCGCTGCTGCGAGCGGTGGCCTACGTGCTGTTCCCGGTCGGCCTGCTGTGGGTGGTGGTCGACGCGCGGCGAAGGTCGTTGCAGGACATTGTTTTGGGCAGTCGGGTGGTCTACGCGCGGGTATAGCGGTTGGATAGCACCATGTCGAACCACTTCACCGGGCTGAGCCTCGGGCCGCCGCTGGGCGATCAGCGTCTCGATCTGTGCGATCTGTATGCCTTCCAGTCACCGGCGGACCCGTCACGCACGGTGCTGATCCTCAACGCCAATCCACAGGCCGACTTCCTACATCCGGATGCCATCTACCGCCTGGCCATCGACAACAACGGTGACCTGCGCAATGACATCGCGTTCAGCTACGTGTTCTCCGAGCCCGCCGACGGCCGCCAGACCGTGGACGTGTACCTGGCCTCCGGTGAAGAGGCGGAATCACCCGAGGCCGTGGGCGAGCGGATCTTCGGTGGCGTCGAGGTGTCGTTCGGGCGGGAACCGGTGATCGCCCGCACGGATGCCTACACGTTCTTCGCGGGTGCGCGCAGCGATGCCTTCTTCTTCGACTTCGACGGCATCAAGAACCTGTTCGACATCCGGGGCGGCCGCAACTTCACCGCACTGCACCTCAGCGGCCAATACCCTTGGACCGGCGTGGATTCCAACACCGAGGCCAATGTGTGTTCGATGGTCCTTGAGTTGCCCACCGAGCAGCTGGGCGCCGACCCGGACATCCGCATCTGGGGTCGGTGCAGCGTGCGCGTCGACGGCGAGCTGCAGCACGTGGACCGGGCCGGGCATCCGTCGGTGAGCAGCTTCTTCAACACCGACGACACCAAGCTGGAGTACAACGCCAGCGTGCCGATCCATGACCGGGAGCGCTGGATGGCCCAGTTCGTCCACCTGTTGGGGCACACCGGTGGCTATTCGGACGACGAAGCCGTGGCTGCCATCGACGCCGAGGGCATCCTGCCCGACATGTTGACGTTCGACCCGTCGAAGCCGGCCAAGTATCCGAACGGCCGCGTGTTCACCGACGACGTCATCGATTACCGGTTGGCGTCGCTGACGAAGGGTGACTGCCCGCCTTCCGGTCTGAGCCCGCATACCGACACGCTGCAGGTGTTCCCGTACCTGGGGCCGCCGCACTGATGGATCCACAGCGGCCTCTCAGTTGGTGTGCCTTACCTTAATTAGGTGGTCCTATCCGACGCTGTGCCGAACCTGCTGATCGGTTTGCGGGAAGGCCTGGAAGCGGGCCTGGTGGTCAGCATCCTGCTGGCCGCCGTGCACAAATCCCCGCTTGCCGACGGTGCCAGGCGGCCCACCGCACCCGTCTGGCTGGGTTTGCTGGGGGCGCTTACGGTGTCCGCAAGCTTCGCGGCGGTGCTGAGCGCCACGACGAGCTCGCTGGGCGGCGTGGGCCAGGACATCGTCGGCGGATTGCTGAGCATCCTGGCGGTGGTGCTGGTCACCGCGATGATCTTCTGGATGTCGCGCACGGCTGCCCAGCTGTCCGGCGAGCTCAGCGGCAAGGTTGCCGAGGCCATGATGCTGGGGTCAGGGGCGCTGGCGCTGACGGCTTTTTTGGCGGTCGCCCGCGAAGGCCTGGAAACCACGCTGTTCTTCTGGACCGCGGCCAAGGCAGCCGGAGAATCGATCGGCCCGATCATCGGCGGCGCCGTCGGCCTGGCGATCGCCGTCGTGCTGTGCTGGTTGCTGTACCGGCGGTCGGTGCGGATGAACCTCAAGACCTTCTTCACCCGGACGGCCGTGGTGCTCATCGTCATCGCCGCGGGCATCCTCGCCTACGGCATCGGCGATCTGCAGACCGCGGGCTGGCTCCCGGGCCGGTCCTGGTACGCATTCGACCTCAGCGGTCACATCTCCGCCGACTCGTGGTGGGTCACCATCATCACCGGCATCACCCAGCTGACCCCGCGGATGACAGTGCTGCAGGTGCTGGCGTGGGTCGGCTACCTCGTCGTCGTCATACCGGCCTTCCTGCGGTCGGCGCGGCAGGCCCCGGCGCCGGCCAAACCCGCAGAGCCGTCGGCACCTTCCGCTGTTAGTCGGCTGATCGCCCACCGGCCGGTGGCAGTGGCCGTCGCGGTCGTCGTGGTGCCCGCCGTGGTGGCCGCTGCGGTCATCGCGCTGCTGCCCGGCGCCGACACCGACGCCACCCGGGTGACCGTCACGGCAACCACCTGCGCGGCGGACTGGTCCACCGTGCGCCCCGGCAACCAGACGTTCACCGTCGTCAACAAGTCCGGCAAGACCGGCGAGATCAACCTGGTGGACGCCAACAACGGCGTCGTCGCCGAGATCGAGACCCTCGGCCCGGCCACCAGCGCGCCGATGACGGCCAATCTGGGCTCGGGCAGCTACAAGTTCACCTGCCTGCTGGCCGGGCAGCCCGCGGTGGTCTCGCAGGCCAAACAGGTCAGCGGACAAGATGTTCCGGGTGCCCCGGCGCCGATCGTGCGGGTCACCGAAGACGATCTGTTGCCGGCCATGGCCGCCTACCAGGGTTACGTCGACGCGCTGCTCGCGACGCTGAGTGACCAGGTGCGCAGCATCAGGACCGACCTCGGCAGCGGGAACATCCCTGCGGCCAAGACGGATTGGACTGCCGCGATGCTGACCTGGAACCGCGTCGGCGCCGCCTACGGCAGCTTCGGAGACTACGGCGACGCCATCGCGGGCCTGCCGCACGGACTGCCCGGTGGCGCGAACGATCCCGACTTCGCCGGGCTGCGCCGGCTCGAATACGGCCTGTGGCACGGGCAGTCGCCCGCCCAGCTGACGCCCGTAGCCGACGCTCTCGCCACCGAGGTCGCCAAACTGCGGGTCAACCTCACCGACGCCATGCCCGAGCCCGCCGATCAGACCAAGCGGCCCCACGAGATTCTCGAGGACATGCTGCGGTTCCAGCTGGCCGGATACACCAACCAGGGCGCGGGCACCGAGTACGCCGAGACCGCGGCGTCGGTCGAGGCGACCCGCGCGGTGCTCGGTCAGTTCGCCCCGCTGATCACACCGCGTGCGCCGAAGTTGTTGGGGCAGGCCCATTCTGATCTCGACGCGCTGGATGCCGCGTTGCGCGCGACGGGGTGGGTACCGCTGAGTCGGGCTTCTGCCGCGCAGCGTAACGCCGTCAACGCGGCCCTGGGACAGGCACTGGAGACGCTGGCCTCGGTGCCGCTCGTCATCGAACTACCGGTCAGCCGTTAGGAGCCGCAGATGGATGTCAGTCGACGGCATTTCCTGCGTGGCGCCGCCGCAGGTGCCGCGGGGACCGCGATCACCGGTGCCGTGCTGCTCGAAGGCAAGACGGTGGACGCCAACGCGGCGACCGTGGCAGCCCCGCCCGAGCGCTATCCGTTCCACGCCGAGCACCAGTCCGGCATCCTGACGCCGCCGCCAGCCGAGAAGCAGAACTTCGCCAGCCTCATCGCCTTTGACGTCACCGCCAAGGACAAGGCAACGCTCGCAGCCACTTTCAGGGCGTTGACCGAGCGGGCCCGGTTCCTGACCACCGGCGGCACGCCGCCCGAACTCGGCATATCCCAGCCGCCCGCTGACAGCGCCGTGCTCGGCCCGGTGATCCCGGCCGACGGGCTGACCGTCACGGTCGCGCTGGGCGCCAGCCTGTTCGACGGACGGTACGGCCTCGCCGATCGCAAACCCGTCAAACTCAAGCCGATGACGGTATTCCCCAACGACTTTCCCGATCCGCAGTGGTCACACGGCGACGTGCTGCTGCAGCTGTGCGCGCACAATCCCGACACCCTGCACCACGCGCTGCGCGACATCATGCGCACCGTGCGTGGCTCGATGCAGATGCGGTGGCGCATCGACGGATACAACTCGCCGCCACGCCCGTCGGGCACCGGACGCAATCTGCTCGGCTTCAAAGACGGCACCGGAAACCCCGTGTCGGACGACGCCGCGAAGCTGATCTGGGTGACCGACCCTGCCGAGCCGGCCTGGACCCACGGCGGCACCTACCAGGTGGTCCGCATCATCCGGATGCTCGTGGAGTTCTGGGACCGCGTGTCGATCAACGAGCAGGAGCGCATGTTCGGCCGGCGCCGCGACAGCGGGGCCCCGCTGGACGGCAACAACGAATTCGACAACCCCGACTATGCCGCCGACGCCGCGGGCAAGACCATTCCGCTCGACGCTCACATCCGGCTCGCGAATCCGCGCACACCCGCCACGGACAACCAGCGGCTGCTGCGGCGGTCCTACAACTACGACCTGGGCGTCGACCGCAACGGCAACATGCAGTCCGGGCATGTTTTCGTGTGCTTCCAGCAGGACATCGACCGGCAGTTCGAGACCGTGCAGAACCGGCTCAACGACGAACCTCTCGTCGACTACGTGCAGCCCTTCGGCGGTGGCTACTTCTTCGCACTGCCCGGTTTGGCCGACGACCATGACTGGTACGGCCGGGGCTTGTTGAGCTAGCCAGCTCGCCGAGTGGCCAGTTATGCACGCAAATTCGGGTTGTTGCGAAATTGAGCGGTTGATCGGGGGCTTCGGTATGTCTTACCGGGGGTCGGGGGTGGTGGCCGCGATG
>NZ_MVHF01000053.1 GCF_002086485.1 Mycobacterium aquaticum
GGCCTGGGGAGGCTCGGGCGCGCTCTCGGACGTCACGGGAGGGGACTGGTCGGTGGGGCGAGCCCAGGGATCGGTCACCCCGCCGATTGTGCCCTACCGATCTGAGCGAGCTCTGAGCGGTTCTGCAGCACCGCGATGCTCTCGCGGGCCCGCCGCGCGGCGTCGAGGTCGATGTCGGCGATCAGCAACTCCGTGTCCGTGCCTGCGGCGGCCACCACCTCACCGGTGGGGGAGGCGACGATGCTGCCGCCCGCGCCGGTCGGCCCGGCCTTGGCGAGCTCGTCGCCCGGATAGGGCTGATCCACCGCAGCGACGAACCCTGTGGTGTCCAGTGCCCGCGCCCGGGCCAGCAGCGTCCACTGCTCGAGCTTGCCCGGTCCCGACGCCCACGACGCGTGCACGGTGATCAGCTGGGTGCCGCGGCGCGCCAGCTCGACGAACAGTTCCGGGAAGCGAATGTCGTAGCACGTGGTCAACCCGACTATCACGCCGTCGACGGTGATGGTCACCGGCTCGAAACCTGCTGCGACAGTTTTGGATTCGGCAAAGCCGAAGGCGTCGTAGAGATGGATCTTGTGGTAGTGCGCCGCCACCGATGGCCCGGTCGCCAAGAGCGTGTTGGTCACCCGCCCCGCGTCGGCAGGCGCGAACATCCCGGCCACCACCACGACCCCGGCGGCCGCCGCGATGTCGCGCACCCCGTTGGCCCATGGACCGTCGAGCGGTTCCGCGACCGGTGCCAACGGCACCCCGAAGCGGCACATGGTGGCCTCGGGAAAGAGCACCAGCCGGGCCCCGGCGGCTGCGGCACGGCGCGTGTAGGCGTCGACGAGCTCGAGATTGGCCGCCGGATCGGTGCCGGTGTTGATCTGCGCCAGGGCAACTCGCATGGCCTCAGGATAGTGGCGCGACCGTCGCCCACGGGACCGTCAGGACGCCGTCGCGCATGCGGCGCCGCGGCGGCTCGACCGGAAAGCCCCCGAAGTTCTCGTCGCGCAGCAACTCCAGCATCGCCCGCCAGCGCACCCGCGGCCCGAACACCCCGTGCCCGGCCACACTGGCCCAGGCCAGGTCGGCGGCGCTGAGCAGAGCGTGGATGCGCTGGCCCGGCACATTGTGGTGAATGAGCACCTTCGGCAGGCGTACGGCCAGATCCGAGGGCCGTTCGATGCTGAACGGGTCGCACGCCAGGGTCAGGCTCACCGGGCCGGTGGCGTCGAGCAGCACCCAGCAGCTCAACCGGCCCAGCTCGTCGCACGTGCCGTCGACGATCAACCCGCCGGGAGCCAGGCGGTGCTGCATCGTCGCCCACGCCTCGGGCACCGCCTCGACCGGATACTGCCGCAGCACATTGAACGCGCGCACCAGCACCGGGCGCAGCCCGGCCAGCTCGAAGCCGCCGAGGGTGAACTCCACGGACGTGTGCCTGCCCGACGCATCTTGGCCTGCTTGCAGGACCAGGGCCCGGGCCGTGGCCACCCGCTCCGGGTGTATCTCCAGGCCGACGACGCGCGTATCGGCCCGCACGGACTGCAATCGTGCCGCCAGCTCGAGCGTGGTGACGGGAAGTGCGCCGTAGCCCAGGTCGACCACCAGCGGGTCGGACGCCGCACTCAGCGCGGTGCGCACGCGCGCCGAGTGCACCAGCCAACGATCGCTACGGCGCAGCCGGTTGTATCCGGTGGTGCCCCGCGTGATCGCCCCGACGGGCCGACTCATGGCTCTCGACGCTACCGCCGGGTTCAGCTGTTCTCGGTGATCCACACCGTGGTGAACCGCTGTTCGGCGGTCAACAGATCCACCAGCTGGCCGCCGATGAAGTTCTCGATCTTGCCGCCGACCATTGGCACCTTGACTTCGACGCTGAGCGTCACGGTCAGCCGGGCACCGCCACCGGCCGGTGCCAGCATCCCGCCACCGTCCAAAGTCACCGGCGCACCGGCGATCACGCCGCTGACCGTGACGGCAGACCGGCCGTCACGAACCGGCTGCCAATGCTCTTCCCGCCGGATCCGCAGGTCGCCATGGTGGAACTGCGACACCAGCGCAGGCAGCCCGTCGGCGCGCAGCACGTGGCTCGTGATGACGTCGACGTGCCCGTCGTCGGCCACGGTCAACTCGTCCAGCGTGGCGTCGTCGGCGCCGAAATTGGCCAGCCGGGCGCGCCAGTACTGCTCGCTGCGGAAAGCCTCATGCACCCGTTCGACCGTGGCGGGATATTCGGTGGCCATGTCGAATGATCGCGGCATAGCTGGCCACGCTACCGTTACCGGCCGTGGCCACTTCGTATGTCGCCGGGGTGGCGGTCGCCGAGTCGGTTCCGCTGGCGCCGCTGACCACGCTGCACGTCGGACCGGTGGCGCGCCGGGTCCTGACCTGCACCAGCACCGAACAACTCGTCGGTGTGCTGCGCGCGCTCGATGATCCGATCCTGGTGCTCGCCGGCGGCTCCAACGTGGTGCTCGCCGACGATCTGGCCGACACGCAACCCGAGCTCACCGTCGTGCGGGTGGCCAACACCGAGATCACCGTCGAGGACAACATCGTGCGCGCCGAGGCCGGCGCGGTGTTCGACGACGTGGTGGTGACCGCACTGGCGCACGGGCTGGGCGGGCTGGAATGCCTGTCCGGCATACCCGGCTCCGCAGGCGCGACGCCCGTGCAGAACGTCGGTGCCTACGGAACCGAGGTCGCCGACACCATCCGCCGGGTCCGCCTGCTGGACCGGCGCAGCGGCGAAGACCGCTGGGCCGCACCGGAAGAACTGCGTTTCGCCTACCGGACCAGTGTGCTCAAACACTCCGATGCCGTCATCGTGCTCGAGGTGGAATTCGAGCTCGACGCGCACGGCCGCAGCGCGCCGCTGCGCTACCGGGAACTGGCCAACGCGCTCGGTGTGCAGACCGGCGAGCGAGCCGACCCGCTGCGGGTGCGGGAAACCGTGCTCAAGTTGCGGGCGGGCAAGGGCATGGTGCTCGACGCCGACGACCACGACACGTGGAGCGTCGGCTCGTTCTTCACCAACCCGGTGGTGTCGCAGGCCCAGTTCGACGCGTTGCGGAAATCGGCCGACGTGCCGCATTACCCGGCCCCCGACGGCGTGAAACTCGCGGCGGGCTGGCTCGTGGAGCACGCCGGCTTCGGCAAGGGGTACCCCGGCGACGGCGCCCCGGCCCGGTTGTCGACCAAGCACGCCCTGGCCCTGACCAACCGCGGCGGAGCCACGAGCGCCGACGTGATTGCACTGGCCAGGCGCGTGCAGGCGGGTGTTCGCGAGGTGTTCGGGATAGATCTCACACCTGAACCAATTCTGATTGGCAGCTCGCTGTCGGTACCCTAGGTCCACGTGAGCTCAGCCGGTTTTTTCCAGGTCCCGGCGCCGGTGATGAACCGGCGCCGAGCCCTGTCCACGCTTGCTGTCGGAGTCGGCGCAAGTGTGCTGGCAGCATGCTCGGGTAACTCGACGCCCAAGTCCGCCCCGGAGGCCGCCCCGACGGCCCCGACGGTGACGTACCAGCCCGGTGCCGACGCGTCCGACGTGATCCCGACCGCTGCCGTGGGAGTCCAGGTCGCCGACGGTTGGTTCCAGACCGTCAGCCTGACCAATCCGGACGGCAAGATCGTGGCCGGCGCGCTCAACCGCGACCGCACCGCCTACACGGTCACCGAACCGCTGGGCTACGGCATGACCTACAAGTGGTCGGGATCCGTGGTGGGGCACGACGGCAAGGCCGAGCAGCTGCAGGCCAAGTTCAAGACCATCGACCCGCAGAAGCAGGTCAGCGGGCAGTTCCAGCTCGCCGACGGCCAGGTGGTCGGGGTGGCCGCGCCGATCATCCTGCAGTTCGACGCCTCCATCAGCGACGCCGACAAGGTCACCGTCGAAAAGGCGCTCAAGGTCACCACGGATCCGCCCGTGGAAGGCGCCTGGGCGTGGCTGCCCGACGAGGCCGCCGGCTCGCGGGTGCACTGGCGCACCCGCGAGTACTACCCGGCCGGGACCAAGGTCAACGTCAACGCACCGCTCTACGGCGTGAAGTTCGGCGACGGTGCCTACGGGGCCGCCGACGCCACGCTCAGCATCGAGATCGGCCGCCGCCAGGTGGTCAAGGCCGACGCGACCAGCCACCGCATCCAGGTGATCAACGACGGCGGGGTGCTGTTCGACTTCCCGTGCAGCTACGGCGAGGCCGACCTGCCCCGCAACGTCACCCGCAGCGGCACCCACGTCGTCACCGAGAAATACGCCGACTTCTACATGTCGAACCCGGCCGCCGGCTACAGCAACGTCCACGAGCGGTGGGCGGTGCGGATCTCGAACAACGGCGAGTTCATCCACGCCAACCCCGCCAGTTCGGGTGCCCAGGGCAACACCAACGTCACCAACGGCTGTATCAACCTGTCCACCGGCGATGCGGAACAGTACTTCCACACCGCGATATACGGCGATCCGGTCGAGGTCACCGGCACGTCCATTCAGCTGTCCTACGCCGACGGCGACATCTGGGACTGGGCGATCAGCTGGGACGAGTGGGTGTCCATGTCGGCGATCAACAACAAGAAGCCGCCGGAGATCCCGGTGAGCGCCCCCGCGACGCCCACCGATGCGCCGACCCTGTCGGGCACGCCGACGACCACGACGCCGCCGCCGGCCCGGGGGCCGGGCGGCTAGTTGGTCCGCCGGTTGTACCGGGTGGCGGAGGCCTGATCGCGCGGCCGGATCACGATCTGGTCCAGGTCGACGTGGCTCGGGCGGGTTGCGACGAATCCGATCACGTCGGCGATGTCTTCGGCGACCAGCGGGGTGAGCCCGGCGTAGACGGCGTCGGCGCGCGCCGCATCACCGTCGAAGCGCAGCAGCGAGAAGTCGGTGTGCACGGCGCCCGGCGCAATCTCGGTGAGCCGCACCGGTTTTCCCAACAGCTCGCCGCGCAGGGTGCGGTGCAGCGCGCTCTGGGCGTGTTTGGCCGACGTGTAGCCGCCGCCGTTGTCGTAGACCTCGAACGCCGCGATCGAGGTGACCGTCACGATCAGCCCGTCACCCGAGGCTTCCAGCGCGGGCAGCAACGCCTTGGTCACCCGCAGCGTCCCCAGCACGTTGGTCTCCCACATCCAGCGCCAATGATCCAGATCCGCCGCGGCGACGGGTTCCAGACCGCGTGCCCCGCCTGCGTTGTTCACCAGCACATCGACGCGATCCAGGCCGGCCGCCAGGGCGTCGACCGCGTCGTCGTCAGTGACGTCCGCCACAATCGCCGTGCCGCCGATCTCGGCGGCGACGGCCTCGATCCGGTCGGCTCGGCGGGCCACGCAGACCACGTGAAATCCAAGGGAGGCAAGGGTTTTGGCGGTCGCTGCACCGATGCCCGCACTGGCACCGGTCACCACTGCCACCCGGCGGTCGTTCTGTGGTGTCGTCATCTGCCCAACTTTAATTGGCGTGCTAAGTTCATCGTGTGTCTCGGAGTTCTCAGGCTGCCCTCGTGCGGCGTGCGTGTTGTTGTCGCGCACCCCGCCGCGCCTGATTCGTACCCGGACACCGTTTTCCTGTCCTGCTGAGTCGCCAGGTGTGGCCCCCACCCCACCGGCCGACCTCCAGTAAGGACCTCTCACGTGACCACCGCTACCGCCGCCGTCAGCACCGCCCCCGCCGCACCGCTGCGTCGTCCCACCCGCGCCGGCACCGCACACAACAAGCGCGTGCTCACCCCCGCGAGTGCCCGCTACCCGCAGTCGCGACTGCTGCACATCGTCGCGCCGTCGCTCAAGGTCGCCGACGCGGCCGCCGCATCGGTGTTCAGCGCCGCGCGGACCCGCGGCCCGGTCGCGCGGGACGCCATCGCCCAGCACACCCAGCTCAGCATCGCCACGGTGAACCGCCAGGTCACCGCCCTGCTGGAGGCAGGCATCCTGCGGGAACGCGCCGACCTCGCGGTATCGGGTGCCATCGGGCGCCCCCGGGTGCCGGTCGAGGTCAACCACGAGCCGTTCCTCACCCTGGGCATCCACATCGGGGCCCGCACCACTTCGATCGTGGCCACCGACCTGTTCGGCCGCACCCTCGACGTGGTCGAGACGCCGACGCCGTCCGGTACCCAGGCCGCAGCGCTGGCCACACTGGCCTCCAGTGCGCGCCGCTACCTGAGCCGCTGGCACCGCCGTCGTCCGCTGTGGGTCGGCGTCGCCTCCGGTGGCGTCGTCGACAGCACCACCGGCTACCTCGACCACCCCCGGCTGGGTTGGCGCGACGCCCCCGTGGGGCCGGTGCTGGCCGAGGCGCTGGGCCTGCCCGTGTCGCTGGCATCGCACGTCGACGCCATGGCGGGTGCCGAGCTGCTGCTGGGCGGCCGCCGTAGGGGCGCCGACACCGACGCCGACGCCGGCCAGGCCAGGACCAGCCTGTACGTCTACGCCCGCGAGACCGTGGGCTACGCGTTGTCCATCGACGGCCGCGTGCATTCGCCTGCCAGCGGCCCCGGCACCATCGCAGGGCTGCCCGCGCAGTCCGAATTGCTCGGCGGCACAGGGCAATTGGAGTCGACGGTGAGTGACGAGGCGGTGCTGACCGCGGCCCGTAAGCTACGCATCGTGCCCGCCGAAGGGCCGGCGTCCACCCTGCCCGCGGTGCTGCGCGCCGCGCGTGCGGGCAACGCGCAGGCCGCCGGGCTGTTGGCCGACCGGGCCCGCGTGCTCGGTGAGGCCGTCGCACTGCTGCGCGACATGCTCAATCCCGACGATCTGATCGTCGGCGGGCAGGCGTTCACCGAGTACCCCGAGGGCATGGCCGCGGTGGAGTCCGCGTTCGCCCGGCGGTCGGTGCTCGCGGCGCGCGACATCCGCGTCACGGCATTCGGCAACCGGGTCCAGGAGGCCGGTGCAGGCATCGTCTCCCTCGGTGGGCTGTACGCCGATCCGATCGGTGCGATGCGGCGCGCTCAGACCCGCCGATCTGCCGCGGTGTAGACATGACGATGTGCGCCTAACTTCAGACGGTTCCGACGCCGCTGCGGAACGGCAGCGGCCCGACGGGCCGCGTCGCGTCGCGGTGCTTTCCGTGCACACCTCGCCCCTGGCCCAGCCCGGCACCGGTGACGCCGGCGGCATGAACGTATATGTGCTGCAGACGGCCCTGCAACTGGCCCGCCGCGGCGTCGAGGTGGAGATCTTCACCAGGGCCACCTCGTCGGCCGACGCGCCGACCGTCGCGGTGGCTCCCGGCGTGCTGGTGCGCAACGTGGTGGCCGGCCCGTTCGAGGGCCTCGACAAGTACGACCTGCCCACGCAGCTGTGCGCGTTCACCGCCGGGGTGCTGCGCGCCGAGGCCACCCACGAACCCGGCTATTACGACGTCGTGCATTCGCACTACTGGCTCTCCGGTCAGGTGGGCTGGTTGGCCAGGGACCGCTGGGCGGTGCCCCTGGTGCACACCGCGCACACCCTCGCCGCGGTCAAGAACGCTGCGTTGGCCGAGGGCGACGCCCCCGAGCCGCCACTGCGTGCGGTCGGCGAACAGCAGGTGGTCGATGAGGCCGACCGGCTCATCGTCAACACCGAACATGAAGCGCAGCAACTTGTTTCGCTGCACCATGCCGATCGCTCGCGGATCGACGTGGTGCATCCGGGGGTGGACCTCGAGCTCTTTACTCCCGGTGATCGACGCGCCGCCAGGGCGGCACTCGGCCTCGCGGCCGACGAGCAGGTGGTGGCCTTCGTCGGCCGGATCCAGCCGCTCAAGGCTCCCGACGTCCTGCTGCGGGCGGCCGCCAAGCTGCTGCGCACGCGAGGAGCAAAAGGGTCGAAGCTGCGGGTGCTGGTGGCGGGCGGACCCTCCGGGAGTGGCCTCGCGGAACCCGAGACCCTGGTTCGGCTCGCCGACGAACTGGGTATCACCGACCGGGTGACGTTCCTGCCGCCGCAGTCGCGGGCCCAACTGGTCAACGTGTACCGCGCTGCCGATCTTGTTGCGGTGCCGAGCTATTCGGAGTCCTTCGGGCTGGTCGCCATCGAGGCGCAGGCCTGCGGGACACCTGTGGCTGCCGCCGCCGTCGGCGGGCTGCCGGTCGCCGTGCGCGACGGCATCACCGGCGCGCTTGTCCACGGCCACGACATCGACGACTGGGCCGCGGCCATCGACGATGTGCTGCAGCGCGATCCCGTCGCGCTGAGCCGAGCTGCGGTCGCCCATGCCGACGGATTCTCCTGGGCACACACGGTCGACGCGTTGCTCGACAGCTACACCCTGGCGATGGGCGACTACCGCGCCCGGCACGCCCGGCCCCCGATGCGCCGGTCCGGCCGCAGGTTCTCGATGCGCAGGGGCGTGCGGGCATGACGGCGGTTCAGCAGGTCATCGAGAACACCCTCGACGAGCACGGCCTGGAATACAGCCACCACCCAGGGTCGCACGGCGGCCTGCCCGGCCTGGTGGTCGCGCTGCCCGGTGAGCGCAAGCTCAAGACCAACACCATCCTGAGCATCGGCGAGCACTCCGTGCGCGTGGAGGCGTTCGTATGCCGTAAGCCCGACGAGAACCACGAGGGCGTCTACCGGTTCCTGCTCAAACGCAACCGCAGGCTCTACGGCGTCGCCTACACCCTCGACAACGTCGGCGACATCTACCTCGTCGGCCGGATGGTGCTCGACGCGGTCACGCCCGACGAGATCGACCGCGTGCTGGGCCAGGTGCTCGAAGCCGTCGACTCGGACTTCAACACCTTGCTGGAGCTGGGTTTTCGCAGTTCGATCCAGAAGGAGTGGGCATGGCGGGTGTCCCGCGGTGAGTCGCTGAAAAACCTCAAGGCCTTCGAGCATCTGATCGACGACGCAGACCGCTGACCGGCTGTGACAGGATTAGCGTCATGCCGACGCTGATCTTGCTCCGCCATGGTGAGTCCGACTGGAACCAGAAGAACCTGTTCACCGGATGGGTGGACGTGGATCTCACCGAAAAGGGCCGCGCCGAGGCCGTTCGCGGTGGCGAACTGCTGGCCGAGCAGGGCGTGCTGCCCGACGTCGTCTACACGTCGCTGCTGCGTCGCGCCATCAACACCGCGAACCTCGCGCTGGACAAGGCCGACCGGCACTGGATCCCGGTCCACCGGGACTGGCGGCTCAACGAGCGGCACTACGGCGCGCTGCAGGGCCTCGACAAGGCCGCCACCAAGGAGAAGTACGGCGAAGAGCAGTTCATGGCGTGGCGGCGCAGCTACGACACGCCGCCGCCGCCCATCGAGAAGGGCAGCGAGTTCAGCCAGGACGCCGACCCGCGCTACGCCGACATCGACGGCGGACCGCTGACCGAATGCCTCGCCGACGTCGTGGCCCGGTTCGTGCCCTACTACGAGCAGGTCATCGTGCCGGACCTGAAGGCAGGCAAGACCGTCCTGGTCGCCGCGCACGGAAACTCGCTGCGGGCGCTGGTGAAGTACCTCGACGGCATGTCGGACGACGAGGTCGTCGGGCTGAACATCCCGACCGGTATCCCGCTGCGCTACGACCTTGACGAGAACCTCAAGCCGCTGGTGACGGGCGGGGAGTACCTGGACCCCGAGGCCGCGGCCGCGGGTGCGGCGGCCGTCGCCGCGCAGGGCGCCAAGAAGTAAGTCCGGACATTCGGCAAACAACCGGTGAACCTGGGTAAACGCAGACCGAACTCCTGTGTTTGCCTGTGTGACTTGTCCCAATTTGGCCGCACGCTGCTGGGATGACGTTCACCCGATGCGTACGCTTTTCGCGTGAGTGTTGTGTCGGCGCTACTGCTGACGGTGATCGTCGCAGTGCTTGCGCTGGCTGTCGGCCTGGGCGTCGGGGCCTGGCTGATGCCCCGCATCAGGGCTAGACAGGAGCGGCGGGCCGCCGACGAGGCCGGTCTGACCGTCTCGCAGATGCTGCAGCACATCGTGTCGCTCTCACCGGTCGGCATCGTGGTCGTCGACATGTTCAACGACGTGGTCTACACCAACGACCGAGCCGACGAGCTGGGTGTGGTGCGCGACCGGCTGCTCGACGAACGCGCCTGGCGCGCGGCCGAGCAGGTGTTCGCGACCGGTCAGAGCGTCGAGGTCGATCTGTCGCCGCTCAAGGTGGCCAACCCCGGCCGGTCGGGCATCTCGGTGCGGGGCACCGTGAAACTGCTCACCGACCACGACCGCCGGTTCGCCGTCGTCTACGCCGATGACCAGTCCGAGCACGCGAGGATGGAAGCGACCCGGCGCGATTTCGTGGCCAACGTCAGCCACGAGCTGAAGACGCCGGTCGGTGCGCTGGGCGTGCTGGCCGAAGCGCTACTGGCCTCGGCCGACGACCCGGACACCGTGCGGCACTTCGCGGACAAGATGGTCGCCGAATCGCACCGGCTGGCCGACATGGTCGGTGAGCTCATCGAGCTGTCCCGGCTGCAGGGCGGCGAGCGGCTGCCCGATCTGGACGAGGTCGACGTCGACGCCGTCGTCGCCGAGGCGCTGTCCCGGCACAAGGTGGCCGCCGACAACGCCGACATCGTCGTCACCACCGACGCGCCGACCGGCTACCGGGTGCTCGGCGACGAGGCGCTGCTGGTCACTGCCATCGCCAACCTGGTCTCCAATGCAATCGCCTACTCGCCCAACGGATCCGGTGTGTCCGTCAGCCGGCGTCGCCGAGGCGGCAGCGTCGAGATCGCGGTGACCGACCGCGGTATCGGCATCGCCAAGGCCGACCAGGAACGGGTGTTCGAGCGGTTCTTCCGGGTGGACAAGGCGCGTTCGCGGGCCACCGGTGGCACCGGCCTCGGGTTGGCGATCGTCAAACATGTGGCGGCCAACCACAACGGAACCATCCGGCTGTGGAGTCAGCCGGGAACCGGGTCGACGTTCACGTTGTCGATCCCGGCATATCCCCATCACGACCGATCAGATGATTCGTACGAACGAGAGGATTAGCGAGAACGATGACCAGCGTGTTGATCGTTGAGGACGAGGAGTCGCTGGCCGATCCACTGGCATTCCTGCTCCGCAAGGAAGGCTTCGAGGCCACCGTGGTGGCCGACGGCCCTTCGGCTCTGGCCGAATTCGAGCGCTCCGGCGCCGACATCGTGCTGCTGGACCTGATGCTGCCGGGGATGAGCGGCACCGACGTCTGTAAGCAGCTGCGGTCACGCTCGAGCGTGCCGGTGATCATGGTGACCGCCCGCGACAGCGAGATCGACAAGGTCGTCGGACTGGAACTGGGCGCCGACGACTATGTCACCAAGCCGTATTCGGCGCGTGAGCTGATCGCCCGGATCCGGGCGGTGCTGCGCCGCGGATCCGACACCGATGACTCCGGCGCCGGTGACGGCGTGCTGGAGGCGGGCCCGGTCCGCATGGATGTCGAACGCCACGTGGTCAGCGTCAACGGTGAGCAGATCACGTTGCCGCTCAAGGAGTTCGACCTGCTCGAGTACCTGATGCGCAACAGCGGGCGGGTGCTCACCCGTGGTCAGCTCATCGACCGGGTGTGGGGTGCGGACTACGTCGGCGACACCAAAACCCTTGACGTGCATGTCAAGCGGCTGCGGTCGAAGATCGAGGCCGATCCCGCCAACCCGGTGCACCTGGTGACGGTCCGCGGGCTGGGGTACAAGCTGGAGGGCTAGCCGGTCTCGCCGCCGGTCGCCGCGGCACGGGTCGCCGGGTGTATCGCGATGAGCCCTAAACCGCTGCGCCGCTTGCACATCGCGGCCAGCTCAGCGTAGGCCTTCTCGCCGAGCAGCGCGGTGAGTTCGGGTGCGTAGGACTCCCACACCTGCTTCTCGCCGACGTGGGCGGCCGGGTCCCCTGTGCAATACCAGTGCAGGTCCGCGCCGCCCTCACCCCAGCCGCGCCGGTCATACTCGGTGATGACGGTGCGCAGCACCTGCGTGCCGTCGGGCCGCGTCACCCAGTCCTGGCTGCGGCGGATCGGCAACTGCCAGCACACATCTGGCTTCATGGTCAGCGGTTCGACACCCATCTTGAGCGCCTTGCTGTGCAGCGCGCAGCCGATGCCCGCGGGAAAACCGGGCCGGTTCAAGAAGATGCAGGCCCCCTTGTACTTGCGAGTTCGCAGATTCGGCTTGCCGTCGTATTCGTCGTCTTCGAGATAACCCTTGCGGCCCAAGCCTTTGTCGCGAAACTGCCAGTCCTCGTCGGTCAGCTGTTTGACGGCATCGTCGAGCCGGGCCCGGTCGTCGTCGTCGGACAGGAACGCCCCGTGCGAGCAGCACCCGTCGTCGGGCCGGCCGGCCACGGTGCCCTTACAGGCCGGCGTGCCGAACACGCACGTCCAACGGGAGAGCAGCCAGGTCATATCGGCAGCGATGAGATGCTCCGCGTCGTCGGGGTCGTAGAACTCCACCCACTCGCGGGCAAAGTCGAGCTCGACTTCCCCGGGATGCACGTCTGTCACGGGGGGAAACGGTACTCGCATCGGGTGGTCCGGGCACGGAAGCGGGCCGCCTACCGGATAGGTTGTGGGCGTGCGGTTAGGCGTGCTCGATGTGGGCAGTAACACGGTCCATCTACTTGTGGTGGACGCTCGTCGCGGCGGCCATCCGACCCCGATGAGTTCGACCAAGGCCGCCTTGCGGTTGGCCGAGGCCATCGAACCCTCCGGCAAGCTCAGCCGGCGCGGGGCCGACAAGCTGGTCGAGACCGTCGACGAGTTCGCCAAGATCGCCACGAGTTCGGGCTGCGCCGAGCTGATGGCGTTTGCCACGTCTGCGGTGCGCGATGCCACCAACTCCGAGGACGTGCTGGCCAGGGTGCGGGCCGAGACCGGCGTTTCCCTGGGGGTGCTCAGCGGGGTCGACGAATCCCGCCTGACCTTCCTCGCGGTACGCCGGTGGTACGGCTGGAGCGCGGGGCGGATCGTCAACATCGACATCGGCGGCGGTTCGTTGGAGCTGTCCAGCGGTGTCGACGAGGAGCCCGAGGTGGCGCTGTCGCTGCCGCTGGGTGCAGGCCGGTTGACCCGCGAGTGGTTGCCCGACGATCCGCCCGGCCGCCGTCGCGTGGCGATGCTGCGGGACTGGCTGGCGACCGAGCTGTCCGAGGCAGGCGTGACCATGCGCTCGACGGGCAGCCCTGACCTGGCCGTGGCCACCTCGAAGACGTTCAGGTCACTGGCCAGGCTGACCGGTGCGGCGCCGTCGGGAGCGGGTCCGCGGGTCAAGCGGACACTCACCGCGGCGGGATTAAGACAGCTCATAGCTTTCATCTCTAGGATGACGGCGGCAGACCGTGCCGAACTGGAAGGGGTGAGTGCCGAGCGGGCGCCACAGATCGTGGCCGGAGCTTTGGTAGCTGAGGCCAGCATGCGAGCCCTCGAAGTCGAATCAGTCGATATTTGCCCCTGGGCGTTGCGGGAGGGGCTGATTCTGCGGAAACTCGACAGCGAGGCCGATGGCACCGCCCTGGTGCAGACATCCACGCGGGATGCTGGACGGTAGGAATAGCTAGCCCCAAAGGCAATACAGGACATGACTGGACCAGAAGATAGCCACGCCGCCACCCGGCCGATCTCGGTTGCGGAACTGCTGGCAAAGAACGGCACCATCGGCGCCCCTCCCGTCGGCGGTCGCCGGAGGCGGCGCCGGGGCAACAGCGACGCGGTGACGGTCGCCGAACTCACCGGCGAGATCCCGATCGTCTCCGACCATGCCGACGAGCCGGAGCAAGCGCCTGCCGAGAAGGCTGACAAGCCGGCTGCGGAGGCGCGCCCGTCCCGACCGGATGACACCGACATCGTGGTGCCATCGGCACCCACCAACGGTGCACCGGTGACCGACGACACAACCGAGGCCGAAGCCGAGGACACCTCCGGGGGCGTCACCGACGCGGAGGCCGATTACCAGGCTCACCTTCAGGCCCGCGACGCCGAGCACGAGCCGGTCGAGTTCAAGCCGAGCACGCGCCGCCCGCAGTACTCACGCCCGCTGGTGCGCGACTACCAGCCGTCGGGCACCGGGGCCGAGCGCATGAGCCCCGACCTGGTGGACGACACCGACGACGACGAGTCCGCAGCGGACGACGACCGCCCGGCCTACCTGGGCTCGACGCTGGGACCGCTGTTCGGTGGCCAGTCGGTCGCCGACGACGTGGCCCGCCGGCGGGGCAAGCCCGGGCCCGAGGACATCGATCTCGAAGACCGTGACCACGACGACGATGAGCACACCGACCTCGACGAAGCCGACGAGGTCGACCACGCAGACGAACACGAGAAGACCGCCGGATCCGGCGGTCGCGTCGGCGCCACCTCGCTGATGCACGGCCTGTGGGTGGTCGGCCAGTGCGTCATCGCCGTCGCCTTCGGGGCAGGCCTGTTCATCGCCTTCGACCAGCTGTGGAAGTGGAACACCATCGTGGCGCTGATCCTCGGCGTCCTGGTCATTCTCGGCCTGGCCGGGGGAGTGCGCGTGGTCCGCAAGACCGAGGACATCGGCAGCACCCTCACCGCGGTGGCCGTGGGCGCGCTGGTGACGTTCGGGCCGTTGGCTCTGCTGCAGGCGAGCTGACAACCCGGCGCGCCCGCGAGGAGCGAAACGAAAACGTAGACAATTACCCCGTGCGCCCTGCCATCAAGGTCGGCCTGTCCACTGCCTCGGTCTATCCGCTGAGGACCGAGGCCGCCTTCGAACACGCGGCCCGGCTCGGCTACGACGGCGTCGAGCTCATGGTGTGGGCGGAATCGGTCAGCCAGGACATCGAAGCGATCGCCGCGATGTCGAAGCGCTACAACGTGCCCGTGCTGTCGGTGCACGCGCCGTGTCTGCTGATCTCCCAGCGGGTGTGGGGCGCCAACCCGATTCCCAAGCTGGAGCGCAGTGTGCGGGCCGCCGAACAGCTGGGCGCCCAGACGGTCGTGGTGCATCCGCCGTTCCGGTGGCAGCGCCGCTACGCCGAAGGATTCAGCGAGCAGGTGGCCGAGCTCGAGGCGGGCAGCGACGTGCTCGTCGCGGTCGAGAACATGTTCCCGTTCCGGGCGGACCGCTTCTTCGGTGCGGGCGAGACATCCATCGAGAGGATGCGAAAACGCGGCGGTAGGCCAGGACCCGGCATATCGGCGTTCGCGCCGTCCTACGACCCACTGGACGGCAATCACGCCCACTACACGCTCGACCTCAGCCACACCGCGACCGCGGGGACCGATGCACTGGACATGGCCCGCCGGATGGGCGACGGGCTGGCGCATCTGCACCTGTGCGACGGCAAGGGTGCGTCCACCGACGAGCACCTGGTGCCGGGCCGCGGCACCCAGCCCACCGCCGAGGTGTGCCAGATGCTGGCGGCGGGGAACTTCTCGGGGCACGTCATCCTCGAGATCACCACGTCGAGCGCCCGCACGGCCACCGAGCGCGATGCGCTGCTTACCGAATCGCTGAAGTTTGCCAGGGCGCATCTGATGCGCTGAGGCGCCGGTTCGGCCCCCGCGCCGGCTCGTGCAATGCTGTGGCGCATGTCGAGAATCGCGATCATCGGTGGCGGAAGCATGGGCGAGGCCCTGCTGTCCGGCTTGTTACGGGCCGGCAGACAGGT
The DNA here is from genome assembly GCF_002086485.1 of Mycobacterium aquaticum. Lineage (GTDB taxonomy): Bacteria > Actinomycetota > Actinomycetes > Mycobacteriales > Mycobacteriaceae > Mycobacterium > Mycobacterium aquaticum. The sequence continues at coordinate 15,534 of NZ_MVHF01000053.1, forward strand.
CAAGGACTTGGTGGTCGCCGAGAAGCACCCTGATCGGGCCAAATACCTGGCGGAGAAGTACTCGGTGCTGGTCACCTCGGTCGCCGACGCCGCGGACAACGCGTCCTACGTCATCGTCGCGGTGAAGCCCGGCGACGTGGAGTACGTCGTCGACGAGGTCGCAGCCGCCGCCGCGGCGGCCGACAGCGACACCGAGCAGGTGTTCGTCTCCATCGCCGCCGGTGTCAGCACCGCTTACTACGAGGCCAAGCTGCCCGCGGGGGCGCCGGTGATCCGCGTCATGCCCAACACCCCGATCCTGGTCGGTGGGGGCATCAGCGCGGTGGCCCCGGGCCGGTTCGCGACCCCCGAACAGCTCAAGGAGGTCTCGGGGATATTCGACGCCGTCGGCGGTGTCATCACGGTCGCCGAGGCACAACTGGACGCCGTCACGGCCGTCTCGGGCTCTGGTCCCGCGTACTTCTTCCTGATGGTCGAGGCCCTCGTGGATGCGGCCGTGGCGGCCGGGCTGTCGCGTTCGGTGGCCACCGATCTGGTGGTGCAGACGATGGCCGGGTCGGCCGCGATGCTGCTGGAACGCCTCGATGAGGTGACCGCAGCGGGAGACACCGCGCTGGACACCACCGCAGCGGCGCTGCGCGCCATGGTGACCTCTCCTGCCGGTACGACCGCCGCTGGGCTGCGCGAACTGGAGCGTGGTGGATTCCGGGCGGCGATCGGCAACGCCGTCGAGGCTGCGAAAACGCGGTCTGAGCAGCTAGGAATTACATCAGAGTAATTAGATAATTTCTGATGGATTAGCCCACACCCGTCGCAGTAACCCCACCCGCCACGCTATTCTCCCTTTGTATGCGCGGATTGGTGCCAGCGGTGGGGAAGCCGCTGGAACTGTCCGTGCCTGATTGATTGGGTTGCGATGACGTCTATGAACGGGCCATCGGCGCGGGATTCGGCCGGCGACGGCCAGCCCCGAGCTCAATTTCTCACAGTCGCCGAGGTGGCGAACCTGATGAGGGTGTCGAAGATGACGGTGTACCGGTTGGTGCACAACGGCGAGCTGCCTGCCGTTCGGGTGGGTCGCTCGTTCCGTGTGCACGCCAAGGCCGTGCACGATCTGCTGGAGACCTCCTACTTCGACGCGGGCTGAGCGGCAGCCGTTTTCCGTTTCACTGGCTGGCCCGGGTAAAGTGACCGGGTCAACCAATTGCTGTCTAGGTAGCGGAGTCACCGGGATTCATGGGTTCAGTCATCAAGAAGCGTCGTAAGCGCATGTCGAAGAAGAAGCACCGTAAGCTGCTTCGACGCACCCGGGTGCAGCGTAGAAAGCTCGGCAAGTAGCTTTCAGCCCCGGCCGTTAGGCTTGCCCGATGGATTCTGATGGTCGTTCTCCAGGGCGCTCGCCAGGCAGCACCGGTGATTCAGGTGGCTCAGAATCCACCGACGCGGCGCCCTACCCCAAAGTGGTACTGGTCACGGGGGCCTGCCGGTTCCTTGGCGGTTATCTGACCGCCCGCCTGGCGCAGAACCCCCTGATCAACCATGTGATCGCGGTCGACGCGATCACGCCGAGCAAGGATCTGCTCCGTCGGATGGGCCGGGCCGAGTTCGTTCGGGCCGATATTCGCAACCCGTTCATCGCCAAGGTGATCCGGAACGGGGACGTCGACACCGTGGTGCATGCCGCCGCCGCGTCGTACGCGCCCCGCTCCGGAGGCCGGGCCACGTTGAAAGAACTCAACGTGATGGGCGCCATCCAGCTGTTCGCGGCATGTCAGAAGACGCCGTCGGTACGCCGGGTGGTGCTCAAGTCCACGTCCGAGGTGTACGGCTCCAGCTCGCGTGATCCGGTGATGTTCACCGAGGACAGCAGCGCGCGCCGGCCCCCGGGCGAAGGATTCGCCCGCGACAGTATCGACATCGAGGGGTACGCCCGCGGCCTGGCGCGGCGTCGTCCCGACATCGCGGTGACCATCTTGCGGCTGGCCAACATGATCGGCCCAGCGATGGACACCGCGCTCTCGCGGTACCTGGCGGGCCCTTTGGTGCCCTCGGTGGTCGGGCACGACGCGCGACTGCAGTTGCTGCACGAACAGGACGCCCTCGGCGCTCTGGAACGCGCCACCGTCGCGGGCAAACCCGGAACCTTCAACATCGGCGGCTCGGGCATCATCATGATGAGCCAGGCCATCCGGCGATCGGGCAGGCTCCGCCTACCCGTCCCGCGTTCGGCGCTGTCCGTCGTAGATTCGCTGAGCCGGGCCACCCGCTCCACCGAACTGGATCGCGAACAGCTGAACTATCTGAGTTACGGCCGCGTCATGGACACCACGCGCATGCACAGGGATCTGGGCTACAGTCCAAAGTGGACGACTGCCGAGGCATTCGACGACTACGTCCGGGGTCGTGGTTTGACGCCGATCCTCGATCCGCGATGGGTACGCTCAATGGAGAGTAGCGCCGTGGCGTTGGCGCAGCGTTGGGGACGATAAGAAGCAGCTTTACCGGGGTGGGGAGAAGGTATCGACGTGGCGGGCGAACCTAAAGCCAAAGTCATTCCGCTACATGGCAATTCGAATCGCGCGACGGCAGCGCGCCGGGCGGCCCAACGCTCCGAGAGCGCGCGGCGGCACCCGTCGCTGCTGGCCGATCCGGGTACCCGCGCATCCGCGGAACAGATCGCGGCGGTGGTGCGCGAGATCGACGAGCGGCGCGGCACCGCGTCGGGGTCTGCGACCGTCGACAACACCCCGACGGAGCTTGCCAAGCAGATCGCCGCGGCGAGCGAATTTCTCCGCAAACGGATGGCAGGCGATTACTCCGTCGATGAGTTCGGCTTCGACGAGCACCTCAACAACGCTATCTTTCTGCCTTTGCTGAGATTGCTCTTCCGGTCATGGTTCCGCGTCGAGGTCTCCGGCATCGAGAACCTGCCCGAGACCGGTGCTGCGCTCGTCGTCGCCAACCACGCCGGGACCCTGCCGTTCGACGGGTTGATGACCCAGGTGGCCGTCCACGATCACACCCCGGCGCACCGCGACCTGCGCCTGTTGGCCGCCGACCTGGTGTTCGACCTGCCCATGGTCGGCCAACTCGCCCGCAAGGCCGGCCACACCGTCGCGTGCACCACCGACGCCCACCGCCTACTGGCCAACGGCGAGCTCACCGCGGTGTTCCCGGAAGGCTTCAAGGGCCTGGGCAAGAACTTCAAAGACCGCTACAAGCTGCAGCGATTCGGTCGCGGCGGCTTCGTTTCCGCAGCGCTACGCGCCAAGGCGCCCATCGTGCCGTGCTCGATCGTGGGTTCCGAGGAGATCTATCCCATGGTCGCCGACGTGAAACTGCTGGCGCGGTTGCTCGGTCTGCCGTACTTCCCGATCACGCCGCTGTTCCCGCTGGCGGGCCCGGCAGGCCTGGTTCCGCTGCCGTCCAAGTGGCACATCCAGTTCGGGGAGCCGATCGACACCGCGGACTATGACGAGACCGCGGCCGACGACCCGATGGTCACCTTCGAGCTGACCGACCAGGTCCGCGAGACCATCCAGCAGACGCTCTACCAGCTGCTGGCAGGCCGCAGGAACATGTTCTTCGGCTGAGTTTCCCCGCCGCCGAGCATCTGCTCAGGCGTTTTGCCCAGCAATCATCTTGGCGATCGCGGCGTCGCGCGCCGCGGCGATCTGCGAGCTGATCTCGCCCGCCTCTTCGGGGTGGGCGGCCTCGCCGAGCATGGTGACGATACTGGTGGCCACCGGTTTGCCGTCGTCATCGGTGACCTCGGCCCGAACCTCGCAGATCACGGTTCCGTGCGACTCGATGACCGAGTCGAGATACGAGTCGAACCAGAGGCGGTCGCCGACCATGATCGGGCGGTGGAAGATCAGCTTCTGGTCGCGGTGCAGCACGCGCTCCAGGTTGATCGGCACGTCGAACTTGTCGAACAGCTCCAGCTGGACACGCCGTCCGGCGACTGCCAGGAAAGTCACAGACGCCACTACCGCGTCGTGCCCGTGCTCCTCGGCCGCTTCCTGGCTGTAGTGGGCGGGATGGTCGTCCTTGACCGCTTTGGCGAACTCGCGGACCTTCTCCCGGCCGACCTCGAAATAGTCGGGGTACCGGAAGTGGGTCCCGATGATGTCGCTGGCGATGCTCATGTATCCGCGCTCTCCACTCAAACGTGTCTGGCGGGTGTGAAGCCTATCAGCGCGTCCGGATTGCTCAGCGAATGTCGTGGCGGCGTGAGGCCACCGCGGCCAGGGCACCGCCGAGGGCGCCGAGGGCCAGCGCGGACGGTACCCCGATCCGGGCGGCCTTGCGGGCGGTGCGGAAATCACGGATCTCCCAGCCGCGTTCCCGGGCCACGTCGCGCAGCGCGGCGTCGGGATTGATGGCCACCGCCGTGCCCACCAGCGACAGCATCGGCACGTCGTTGAAGCTGTCCGAATACGCCGTGCAACGGCGCAGGTTCAGACCCTCCCGGATGGCCAGGGACCGCACCGCGTGGGCCTTGCCCGTGCCGTGCAGGATGTCGCCGACCAGCCGGCCGGTGAACACCCCGTCGACCGACTCGGCGACGGTGCCCAGCGCGCCGGTGAGCCCGAGGCGTTTGGCGATGGTGGCGGCCAACTCGTATGGCGTCGCGGTGACCAGCCAGACCTGCTGGCCCGCGTCGAGGTGCATCTGCGCCAGCGCGCGGGTGCCCGGCCAGATCTTGTCGGCGATGATCTCGTCGTAGATCTCCTCGCCCAGCTCGGTCAGCTCGGCGGTGGACCTGCCTTCGATGAACGCCAGCGCCTTCTGCTTGCCCTCTGCGACGTCGTCGCTGTTCTCCTTGCCGGTGAACTGGAACTTGGCCTGCGCGTAGACGATGCCGAGGATGTCGGTGTAGGTGAAGTACTTGCGTGCGGCCAGCCCGCGGGCGAAGTGCACCAGCGACGAGCCGTGCACCAAGGTGTTGTCGACGTCGAAGAACGCCGCCGCGGTCAGATCCGGCGGAGGTGGGGCAGGCGTGGCCCCGGTGCCGGATTCGGCTGCTTCGGCCTGCAGGCCTGCGACGGCCACCTCGGCGCTGGCCTCGGCGGCAAGCTCCTGATCTGGCGCATCGGCACTACCGGTTTCGGACACGGATTCACCCTAAGTCACCGCGCCCGGATACTGGCGGTGTGGAGCATCCGCAGCCCGGCGCAGGAAGCCGGCACACCGTGACGTTGCTGACCCGGGCGGGCTGCAGCCTGTGCGCGCGAGCCGCCGAACAGCTCGACGCGTTGCGTGACGAGCTCGGCTTCACGCTGCTGACCACCGACGTCGACAGCGAGGCGGCCGCGGGCAACACCGCCTTACGGGCCCAGTACGGGGATCTGCTGCCGGTGATCCTGCTCGACGGGGTCGAGCACGGCTACTGGGAGGTCGACGTGGAGCAGCTGCGGGAGGACCTCGCCACCCGGTGAGTCGCCGGGGGCGCGGCGCGGGCCGGAGCCGGTCGGCAGTGCGCTGACTAGGCGAAATTTGGTGGCCAGAGGTAAAACGTTTACCTTAGATGACGTGGTGATGAAGCCGTGAGCGTGTTGCTGTTCGGAGTTTCGCACCGCAGCGCGCCCGTGTCCGTCCTGGAGCAATTGAGCACGGACGAGGCTGAGCAGGCCAAGATCATCGACCAGATTCTTCAGTCGTCGCTGGTGACCGAGGCCATGGTGCTGTCCACCTGTAACCGCGTCGAGGTGTATGCGGTGGTGGAGGCCTTCCACGGCGGTCTGTCGGTGATCGGTCAGGTGCTCTCCGAGCATTCCGGGATGGGTCTTGGGGACCTCACCAAGTACGCCTATGTGCGCTACGCCGAGGCCGCCGTCGAGCATCTGTTCGCCGTGACCAGCGGCTTGGATTCGGCCGTCATCGGTGAACAACAGGTGCTCGGTCAGGTGCGCCGCGCGTATGCCTCCGCCGAGGCCAATCACACCGCAGGCCGCACGCTGCACGAGCTGGCCCAGCGGGCGCTGTCCGTCGGCAAGCGAGTGCATTCCGAGACCGGGATCGACGCCGCAGGCGCGTCGGTGGTCTCGGTGGCACTCGACATGGCCGCGTCGAAACTCACCGGCGGGTTGGCGGGCCGCACCGCGGCCGTCGTCGGCGCCGGGTCGATGGGTGCGCTGGCCGGCGCCCACCTGGTGCGCGCCGGGATCGAACGCGTGCACGTGGTCAACCGGTCGTTGCCGCGCGCCCAGCGGCTGGCCAAGAAGCTGATCGAGCAGGGTGTCCAAGCCCGTGCCTTCACCCTCGACCACGTGTCGGGGGCCCTGGCCGACGTGGACGTCGTCATCAGCAGCACCGGTGCCGTGCGTCCGGTGGTGTCGCTGGCCGATGTGCACCACGCGCTCGCCCAGCGCAGCGTCACCGAGCCCGAGCATCAGCTGGTGATCTGTGACCTCGGCATGCCTCGCGACGTCGATCCCGCGGTCGCCGGGCTGCCCGGCGTCTGGGTGGTCGACATGGACCGCATCCAGCGCGAACCCACCGCGCGGGCGGCGGCGACCGACGCCGACGCGGCCCGCAACATCGTCGCCACCGAGGTTGCCAACTACCTGGCCGGCCAGCGGATGGCCGAGGTCACCCCGACCGTCACCGCGCTGCGGCAACGGGCCGCGGACGTGGTGGAGGCGGAGTTGCTGCGGCTGGACAACCGGCTGCCGGGGCTGGACGCCGCCCATCGCGACGAGGTCGCCAAAACCGTGCGCCGCGTCGTCGACAAGCTGCTGCACGCCCCCACGGTGCGGGTCAAACAGCTGGCCAGTGCCCCCGGCGGCGACAGTTACGCCGAGGCGCTGCGTGAGCTCTTCGAGCTCGACCCCCAGGCCGTCGACGCCGTCGCGGCCAGCGAATTGCCCTTCATGACAACAGAACTCGATAAGTCTGAGTAAAGCTTGCCCATCTCTTTCGAAGCTCGCGACACAGTAATCCGGATCGGCACCCGCGGTAGCCTGCTGGCCACCACACAGGCCGGACATGTCAGAGACGCTTTGCTCGCCGCAGGTCATCCCTGCGAGCTGGTGATCATCTCCACCGACGGGGACCGCTCCAGTGCCCCCATTGCCGAGATCGGCGTCGGCGTGTTCACCGCGGCACTGCGCGAAGCCATCCACGACGGCAGGGTCGACATGGCCGTCCACTCCTACAAAGATTTGCCGACCGCGGCCGACGAGCGGTTCGTCATCGCCGCGATCCCGCCCCGTGAGGACCCCCGCGACGCGCTCGTCGCGCGTGACGGGCTGGTGCTCGGAGAGTTGCCGGTCGGATCGGTGATCGGCACCTCGAGCCCGCGGCGGGAGGCGCAGCTTAGAGCACTGGGTCTCGGTTTGGAAATCCGCCCCCTACGAGGCAACCTAGATACCAGGTTGAACAGGGTTACGAGCGGTGATCTCGACGGCATCGTGGTCGCCCGGGCGGGTCTCTCCCGCATCGGACGGCTAGGCGTTGTCACCGAGACGCTCGAGCCGGTGCAGATGTTGCCAGCGCCGGCTCAAGGTGCGCTCGCGGTGGAATGCCGCGCAGGCGACACCGAGCTGATCGCAGTGCTTGCGCAGTTGGATGACGCCGACACGCGTGCCGCGGTCACCGCCGAACGGGTCCTGCTCGCCGAACTGGAGGCGGGTTGTTCCGCACCGGTGGGCGCGATCGCTGAGGTGGTCGAGTCGATCGATGAGGACGGCAATGTCTTCGAGGAGCTGTCGTTGCGCGGCTGCGTGGCGACGCTGGACGGATCCGACGTGATCCGTGCGTCCGGCATCGGGACTCCGGAACGGGCCGCCGACCTCGGCGTCTCGGTGGCTACGGAGCTTTTCGAACTGGGGGCACGCGAGCTGTTGGTAGAGCGCGGGAGTGAAACATGACCATGCGAGGCCGCAAGGCAAAGCCCGGCCGCATCACCTTCGTGGGTTCGGGCCCCGGGGATCCAGGTTTGTTGACGGCGCGGGCGCAGTCCGTGCTGGCGCATGCCGAGATGGTCTTCACCGACCCCGATGTGCCAGAAGCCGTGCTGGCGATGGTCGGCACCGATCTGCCGCCGGCCTCCGGTCCTGCCCCGGCCGCGCCGGCCAAATCCGCTGACCAGGGTGACGCAACCGCCGATTCCAGCCAGTCCGAGGCCGCATCGGCCGTCATCCCCGGCGGCCCCGAGATCCGGCCCGCTCTCGGTGACCCGGCCGAGGTGGCCAAGACGCTGGCCGCGGAGGCTCGGCACGGATTCGACGTGGTGCGGCTCGTCGCGGGTGATCCGCTGTCGATCGACGCCGTGATCACCGAGATCGGTGCGCTGGCCAAGACCCACCTGAACTTCGAGATCGTGCCGGGCCTGCCCGACACCACGGCAGTGCCCACCTACGCCGGCTTGCCGCTCGGCTCGTCGCACACCGTCGCCGACGTGCGCGGCGATGTCGACTGGGCCGCGCTGGCCGCCGCACCGGGCCCGCTGATCCTGCACGCGACCACGTCGCACCTGCCGGACGCCGCCCGCACGCTGATCGAGTACGGCCTGGCCGATTCCACCCCCGCGGTGGTGACCGCCAACGGCACCACGTGCCAGCAGCGCTCGGTCGAGACCACCCTGGGCGGGCTGATCGACAAGGGCATGCTGGAGAAGCACGCCGCCTCCGACCCCGCCGGTCCGCTGGCAGGCCCGCTGGTGGTCACCATCGGCAAGACCGTCGCCAACCGGGCCAAGCTGAACTGGTGGGAGAGCCGCGCCCTGTACGGCTGGACCGTGCTGGTGCCGCGCACCAAGGACCAGGCCGGCGAGATGAGCGAGAAGCTGGTGGGTCACGGCGCCCTGCCCATAGAGGTGCCGACCATCGCGGTCGAGCCGCCGCGCAGCCCGGCGCAGATGGAGCGTGCGGTCAAGGGTCTGGTCGACGGCCGGTTCCAGTGGGTCGTGTTCACCTCCACCAACGCGGTGCGTGCGGTGTGGGAGAAGTTCGGCGAGTTCGGCCTCGACGCCCGCGCGTTCTCGGGTGTGAAGATCGCCTGCGTCGGTCAGGCCACCGCGGACAAGGTGCGGGCGTTCGGCATCAACCCCGAGCTGGTGCCCTCAGGCGAGCAGTCCTCGCTCGGCCTGCTCGACGAATTCCCGCCCTACGACGAGATTTTCGATCCGGTGAACCGCGTGCTGCTGCCGCGCGCCGACATCGCCACCGAGACGCTGGCCGAGGGGCTGCGCGAACGTGGCTGGGAGATCGAGGATGTCACCGCCTACCGCACGGTGCGCGCGGCACCGCCGCCTGCGCACACCCGCGAGATGATCAAGACCGGCGGGTTCGACGCGGTCTGCTTCACCTCGAGCTCGACGGTGCGCAACCTGGTCGGTATCGCGGGCAAGCCGCACGCACGGACCATCGTCGCCTGCATCGGCCCGAAAACCGCTGAGACCGCAGCCGAATTCGGGTTGCGCGTCGACGTGCAGCCGGAGACCGCCGCGGTGGGACCGCTTGTCGAGGCGCTCGCCGAGCATGCCGCCCGGCTGCGGGCCGAGGGGGCGTTGCCTCCGCCGCGCAAGAAGAGCCGCCGGCGTTAGATGGGGTACCCCAGGCACCGGCCCCGCAGGCTGCGCACCACGCCGGCGATGCGCCGGCTGGTCGCGCAAACCTCGCTGGAGCCAAGGCATTTGGTTCTGCCGATGTTCGTCGCCGACGGTCTTTCGGAGCCACGGCCCATCTCCTCGATGCCGGGCGTCGTGCAGCACACGCGGGATTCGCTGCGCCGTGCTGCCGCCGACGCGGTCGCCGCGGGCGTGGGTGGCCTGATGCTGTTCGGGGTGCCGCGCGACGAGTCCAAGGATGCTGTCGGGTCCGTCGGCACCGATCCGGACGGCATCCTCAACGTCGCGTTGCGCGATCTGGCGAAGGATCTCGGCGACGCCACGGTGCTGATGGCCGATACCTGCCTCGATGAGTTCACCGATCACGGCCACTGCGGCGTGCTGGACTCCGCGGGCCGGGTGGACAACGACGCCACCAACGTCCGGTATGTGGAACTCGCTGTGGCGCAAGCTAATTCGGGCGCACAGGTGGTCGGCCCGAGCGGCATGATGGACGGCCAGGTGGCCGCCATCCGGGACGGACTCGACGCGGCGGGGCACACGCAGGTCGCGATCCTGGCCTACGCGGCCAAGTTCGCCTCCGCGTTCTACGGCCCGTTCCGCGAGGCGGTGTCCTCCAGCCTGAGCGGCGATCGCCGTACCTACCAACAGGATTCGGGCAACATCCGCGAAGCCGTGCACGAGATCGAGCTCGACATCGACGAGGGCGCCGACATGGTGATGGTCAAGCCCGCGATGAGCTACCTCGACGTGGTCCGCGCGGCCGCCGACATCTCACCCGTGCCCGTCGCGGCTTATCAGATCTCCGGCGAGTACGCGATGATCAGCGCCGCGGCCGCCAACGGCTGGATCGATCTGGAGGCCGCTGCGCTGGAATCGCTGGTCGGCATCCGGCGCGCCGGGGCCGACATCGTGCTCACCTACTGGGCGGCCGACGTGGCCGGATGGCTGGCCTGACCCGCGACCCTCTAGGCTTCCCGGCAATGCCTGCACCGTCGTCGCCGTCCGAAAAGCAGCCGTCGCCCCGGTCGCTGCGCGCCACCATCGCCTTCAGTTGCTGGTTGGCCGCGTCCGTGTTGTTGATCGTCGGTGGCCTCATCGCCGCGACGGTGTCCTGGCCGGGGACCGTCAACACCCTGTACCGCGGGTCGGGGGTGCTGACCGTGATCGTCGGTGTCGTGATGGCGTTCCTGGCAGGCCGCAGCCGCGGCGGTGACCCGAGATTTCGTCGGGCCGCGATGTCGTTGGCGCTCGTCGCTGCCGTGCTGATCGCCGTGGCGGCGGCGTTCAGCCTTGTCCCGGTGCACATGCTGACGTTGGCCGGGGTGATCCTGCTGATCGCCGGGACCGTGCTGAACGCGCAGATCGCCAGGGGGACCGGTGACTGACGAATCCACGCCGCAGCCGTTGTTCTACGAACCCGGTGGCAGATGGCTGTGGTTGCTGCTCGGGCCGTTCGCCGCCATCGGCATGGCGCTGCTGCAGATGTCCGGCGGTTACGGACGGGATCCGTGGATCCCGCTGTTGTTCCTGGTGCTGGTGTCCGGTTTCGTCGCCATCCAGATCAAGGCCGCGCGGATTCACACCTCGGTGGAACTGACCAGGGACACCCTGCGGCAGGGCACCGAGAAGCTCAACCTGGACGAGATCGTCAAGCTCTATCCCGAGGCCAGCGGCTCGGACATGCCGAAGTGGCAATCCGCCCGGGCGCTCGGCGAGCTGACCGGGGTGCCTCGCGGCCGCACCGGTATCGGCCTCAAACTCAAGGGCGACCGCACCGTGCAGGCGTGGGCCCGCAGGCATCGGCAGCTGCGCGAGCAGTTGGATGCATTGATCGAGGAGCGCACACCATGAAGATCCGTGCCGTGATCGAACTGGTGGTGGCCGTCTGCGCCGCTGCAGGGTGTGTGGTGAGCTGGCTGGCGGCCGGCACCACCGTGGACGTCGCGCCCATCCTGGCAGGCGAACCGTCGACCACGTCGGTCGTCCATTCCGCCCCGCTGCTGGTGCTGTCGTTGCTGCTGGCGACCGTCGCCGGCGTATTGACCGTGCTTGGCATCGCGCGCTTGCGCCGCGGCTAACGCTCCTGCTCGAGCCAATCGGGCTCGGTGATGCCCGGATAGCCCGACTGCGCCGCACCAGGCTCCGGCGCCCTGCCGTACAGCGAGCGGGGCGCAGCCGTTGACACCGGCTCGTGCTCGGCCTCGGTGAACCGGTGATGAGCCGAACCCGCCGATCGTCGCTGTGGCGGCGCGGGGGCCGGCTGCGGCTTGGGCCGGTCCGGCTGCGGTTCGCGCCGCGGCCGAGCTCCCGCAGTGGTCTGGATTCCGTAGTCGTCGGCGGGTGCGACGATCTCCTCACCGGCATCCGGCGGCCGGCCCGGTGGTCCGTCGCCCTCGCTGGGCCGGCCCGTCGCCTCACCCACGGTCTGCTGCAGGTACTGCCGCCACGCCTGCAGATAGGTGAGCAGCTGCTGGGCGTAGTCGGTGGGCGAGGTCGTCACCGGTGTGCCCGGCGGGGTCAGCAGCGCACCACCGAGGCCCCCGAGCTGCTGCAGGTACTGGCGCCAGGACTGCAGGTAGCTGAGCAGCTGCAGGCCGGGCTCGGGCGGCATGATCGGCTGGGTCATCGGCAGGCCTCCTGGGGCGGTGAGCAGCAGCGGAGCCGCAGTGTCCAGTGGGTGGGGCAGCGCCTCGCGGCAGTACTGGGCGTCGAGGGTGCGCAGCGGACGGGCGTCGGCGGGTTCGCGGTTCTCGATGTCGAAGACGTAGCAGTAGTCCCCGGCCGGAGACGGCATCCGAACGGGGCTGGAATAGCCCTGGTCGAGGAAGTCATAGGGGAAGCGCCAGTCCAGCGTGGTGTTCTCGCGGTGATCGGTGCCGCCCGAGGCCACCCAGATGTAGTGGTCCAGGATCGCGTTGACGGCGTGACGGCCCGATTCGCAGGCCGCCTCCATGGACGTCATCCGGGTGAACGTCTTGGTCCAGGTGCCCGCGAACACCACCGAGTTGTGGTGCACCTGATAGCCACCGTGGCGGGCCTGCCAGACGTTGCGCTGCCGCAGATCCTCCAGCCAGGTCTCCTCGGTCGGCCGGGTGCCCCAGGACCCGCCGTGCGGATTCCACGGGTCCGGTCCGGGCCGGTTCTCCCAGTCGCCGACGATCGGGACGAGGTAGGGCGTCTCGTTGCGCACGGCCTTGCCGTGTCCCTGGCCGGGGCCGCCGCCCATGACCAGCCCCCGGTCGAGCGCATACCAGGTCGGCCACGGCATGAGAGCTTCGGCGACGTTGTCGACGTCGCTGGTCAGGGCCCACACGATCTGGCGCCACACCTCGGTGGCGATCTCGTCGGCCGTACAGTCGCGAGCCGCCTTGCCGCGCCCGGATTCGTCGAGCAGGTACCGCGACGGCGTGTTGAAGTCGCCGATGTCGACCGACAGCACGGAGACGTGGCCGTCGCGGGCCAGGGTCGGCCTGCGTTCCCACAGGCCGTGCTGGTTGATCGACGACAGCGCCCACTCGGTGCCCGAGTAGTACATGTGCCCGCGCAGCAGCTGGAATTCGGTGTCGAAGTAGTACTGGATGCCGCCGAGGGTCTGGAACCGGTCCCACGGCACCCGGCCCATCTCGTCCATGGCGTACGGGTCGCGCCGGGTCTGTGGGCGGGTGTGGCCGGGGTCCAGCGGGCCGTCGTTCGGCGGGGCCGACGTGGTGAACCCGTCGAGTCCGGCCACGGTGCCGCCCGTGCCCGCTGCGCGCAACGCGGCGGTGATCTGTTCGGCCGCCGGAGCGTCGACCGCGACGACGGTGTAGTCGGGGGCGAGCCGGGTGCCGTCGGCCAGCGTCACCTGAACCCGCGGCCGCAAATGAGGCGGCTGTCCCGGGTCGGCCGCGGGCACCTCCAGGCTGCCTGCGCCCGCCCGGACGAAGCGGACGCCGAGCTCGACGAGGTGGCGGTGCCAATGGTCGAACCACGATTCGGTGGTGGGGCCGTTGAGCACGCCGTCGGCCTTGTTGTCGCGGCGGTCCATCTGCAGCTGCAGTTGCAGGTAGGTGGTCAGGTTGGTGCGGGCGTCGCCCCAGCGGGTGTCGAAGGCTGCCAGGACGCGGGGCATCTCCAGCAGCAGGGAGTCGAACCGCGGTGAGTAGGAGAACCGGGGCTGCTCGGCGGTGTCGTCGCGGCCGACGAAGAAGTCGTAGGCCGACAGGTTCTGCAGTTCGCTGGCGCGGCGCAGGGGGCTCGTGACGAGGTACCGCAGGAGCCTGCTGACGAAGCGGTCGATGTCCGACGCCGTGAACCCCAATTGGGTCAATTGGCCGGCGATGGTGAGGAATTCGGCCGGGGTGCGCGGCGCTTCGCGCGGGAAGACCAGGGACGGCTTGCCGTCCACGGTGGTGCCCTGGGTGACCACGCGCCGGACGTTGTCCATGATGGTCCGCGCGGTGGGCGCCCAGTCGACCGTGCCGCCGGGCCCGTCGGTCCGCTGGTAGACGGGGATGCGCTGGAACAGATCCCAGGTGTGCAGGTAGTACGCCGGGAAGAAGCGGAAGCCGTGCTCACCGGCGACGGCCCGCGCGGGTGGGCGCGGGTCGCCGCGGCGGCCGGGGAAGGGCCTCAGCTCGGCGGCGCTGCCGTCGTGCGTGCCCACGGTCGAGTACTGCGACGCGGCCAGCCCGCCGAGCTTGACGGGCGGGTACGTGTCGGCCGGTGCGGAGCCGAGCCCGGCGCGTTCGTCGACGCGCGGCTCGTACACCGTGACGTCGAAACCGCGCTGCGCCAGTTCGTGTGCGGCGGTCAGGCCCGCGATGCCCGCGCCGAGCACCGCGACGGTCGGACGACGCGGACACGACGCGGGTGTGGTGATGACCTCACTCGTCACGGCACTTCCTCCCGCAGCGCGATCAGCAGTCCCGGCAGTGCCGGTGCCCGGACCGCGGCGTGCACATAGGCCAGCAGGGTGTCGTGCACCTGCAGCATGTCGTCGAGCGTGCCGTCGACGGTCACCGCGCCTGCCTGCACGGCGTCGTGCAACCCGATGCGAGCGTCGAGCACGTCGAGGATCGCGGCGCGCGACGTGGTGATGCGTGGCCCGCCGTCGGATTCTGACCCGTCCGACACTTCGAGGCGGGGCCCGCCGCGCAGCGTGAACTGTTCGCCGTCGACCTCAAGGGCGACCACCAGCGGCCCGAGCCGGTCGAGCACCAGGCGGTAGCTCGCGGGCACCTCGTCCGCGAGATGCCCGATCGACCGGCGCAGCAGCGCCGCCACCGGCTCAGCCATGGAGAAACTCGAATACGCCGGTGCCGGTGAAGTCGACGGCTTCACCGTTGATGGATCCCGTCATCCGGGCGGTGCCGCTGGCCTCGCACAGCACGGTCGAGCGGTCGAGGCTGACCTCGCTGGGTTGGGCCAGCCGGGCGTACGACTCGGGCCGGAACTCAGCGTGGACCGTGTCGCCCGCTCGGGTGGCGCTGACCGCGACGTGCTCCGGGACGCCGGGCACGTCACCGTCGATCAGCAGCCGCATCGGCGGCGGCAGGGTGCAGTCGGGTGCCCGGTCGAGCCGCCCCGACGTGCGTATGCGCACCTCCGCGTGCCGGAAGATCACCGCGGGCTCGTCGCGGCGCCACACGTAGAGCGCCTGCGACAGGAACCGCAGCCGGCGCCGGTCGGTCATCTGCAGCAGCACCGCCGACCACAGGCCGCCGGGCTCCGCGGGCAGGATGGTGCCCCACGTCCAGCCGAAGTCGTCGCCCCACCGGAACCGGCCCCAATTGTGGTCGTGATACGCCAGGTCGGACTCCAGGCGGTGCTCCCGGTCCGCGATGCGCAGCCATCCGTCGGCCCGCAGCCGTGGTACGAACAGCCATGACATCCGGCCCTGCCCGACGGGCTGGTTGTTGACGGCGAACGGTCGGCTGACCGGGGTGAGACGCACCTCCCCGCGGACACCGGGCAGGTCGATGAGCACCTCGTAGCCGTCGGGCCGCACGGTCATGCGGTTGGCGCCCATGGCGCACGCACCGAGATCGGCCGAGATGTCCAGGGCCGTCTCGGCGAAGCGTTCGACGGCCCCGGTCCACTGCCGGTCGTGGGCGATGACGATGACGCGCGGCACCATGCGGGAACGCCCGCCCGGGGTCTCTTCGCACGCGAGGCTGAAGTTGATCAGGAAGCGGCCGGTGCGGCCGTGGACCACGAAGTGGTGCCACTCCTTGAAGCCTGCTGGCTCGGCGGCGGCCAGCACCGGCGCCCGCAGGAAATCACTGGCCGCGAGCGTCATCGCAGCCACCTCACCGCGGGGTCGGGTGCCGCGCCGGCAGGTACCGGCGCTGCGGGCGGGGCCAGCCGCTGCACCCGGGCGCCCAGGCTCGCGAGCCCGAGCAGCATGTGCACGAAGTCGTCGGCCTCCCGGGGCGTCCCGCCGCCGGTGGCCAGTGTGCGCACGAGCCGGCCCAGGCCGGCCAGGCCCAGCAGGTAGTCGATCAGGCCGGCGTTCTCGGCCAGTGCGGCACGCGCGTCGTCCAGCCCCGTCACGCGAACCCCTCGGGGCGCAACCGGGCCAGCACAGGATCGTCGGCGCGTGAGGCGCCGATGATCGCGTCGGTCAGCAGCTCGATCCAGGCGGTGGGCGCGGCCGCGGGCGCGGCCGGGCCGTCGAGCACGTTCAGGCTCACGGTCTCCCACACCCGCCGCAGGTTCTCGACCGCCTCGGAGGTCGTCAGCGCGTCGCGCAGCCGCGCGCCCTCCGGCGTCTGCGCATACCGAACCCCCTCGGCAACCAGCAGGTCGTGCACACCGCGGGCGGCGGCAGGGTTGCCGAGCACCGCGCGTCGGGCGCCCAGCAGCAACTCGTACACCGCACGCTCGTCGCCGGCGGCGTCCTCAGGCGGGGCTGGCAGCAGCTGTGGAGCGCTGCGTTCCACGAGGTCGAGCGTCAGCGCCCGGATCCGGTCCAACTCCGTCAGCATGCCCACCAGGGTTTCGGGGGTCATCGTGTCCGCCCGTGCACGTAGGCGACGAGGTCCGTGAGCATGTCGCGGTGTTGACTCGGCGGCAACCAGTCGAGGTCGGCCAGCACAGCGGCGGCGTCACGCGCATGGCCTGCCGCGACGTCGCGCGCATGGGCGAGCGAGCCCGTCTGGTGCAGCAGGCGGTACAGCCACCGGATGTCGTCGAGCGTCTTGGCCTCGGCATCGCGGCGGCCCAGCACCTGCGCCGCGATCGCGTCGCGCCCGACTCGGGACAGTTCGCCGCGGGCGGTGAGCCGGTCGAGCAGTTCGGCGAGCCCCAGCTCGCCGGCCGCGCTGGGGCGGCGTTTGGCCAGGATGGTCACGGCACGGTCGCGGTCCTCGGGATCGGCGCGGCGCAGCGCGTGCAGCAGCATGAGTGTCCGCTTGCCCTCCCACAGATCCCCGCCGATCTCCTTGCCGTAGTCCTGCGGATCGGCCCGCAGGTTCAGCAGATCGTCGGTGATCTGGAACGCCGCGCCGAGATGGCGGCCGAGGACTTCCAGCGGGGCCAGCCGGTCGGCGCCCCCGCCCGCGGCGATCACCCCGGTCTGCAGCGGGGTGATGAACGAGTACCAGCTGGTCTTGCGCTCCACCATGCGCAGGTAGTCGACGTCTTCCAAGCGCCAGATGTTGGACCGCACCCATTCGAGCTCGATGGCCTGGCCCTCGACGCTCTGGCGCGTCATGTGGGCGACGGCTCGCAGGATGCGCAGCGCCGGGCCGAGCCCGATGCGTTCGACGTTGTCGAGCAGCGGTTGCAGGGACAGCGACAGCATGGCGTCGCCGACGTTGACCGCGATGGGGATTCCGTGGTCGATGTGCAATGTCGGACGGCCGCGCCGACGCCACGAATCGTCCTCGATGTCGTCGTGGATGAGGAAGGCGTTGTGGTAGAGCTCCAGTGTCGCGGCGGTCGGCAGGACCGCATCGAGATGGCCGCCGAGGCCCAGGCACGTCGCGATGCTCAGCGCGGGACGCAGCGCCTTCCCGCCGCGCAGCGGATAGTCGAGGATCAGCTCCCGCAGCCCGCTCGTGCCGTGATCGCTTGAGCCGTAAAGCCTTTCGATCTCACCGTCGCACGCCTGCTTGCACCGGGCGAGGTAGTCGTCGAGCCCGGATATCTGCGGCGGCAGTTCAGCGACGGCCGGCATCGGCGGATCAGAAATCGATGCCGACGACACCGCGCGGATCCTTGATCCGCAGCGCGTACCGGATCCGCACCGCCAGTTCGATCGTTCCGTCCGCGTTCTCGCCGATGACCTCGAGGCTGGGCGCGACGGCGACGGCGAGGTCCACGGGTTCCTCGCCAGGTGACGCGGTCGCGGCGGCCCCCTGTGCGATGCGTTGCCGACGGCCCAGCATGATCATCCCGGTTCCGTCGACGCGGTAGAGGGTGGTGACGCCGGCCGCCTTGAGCACGGCCTCGGCGATGTCCTCTCCGCTCTCTATGTGGTTGAGCCGCTTGATGCCGTCGGTGCTGCTGAACAAGCACGACGGTGCCCGGTACCCGGCCGTCTCGACTTTGGCCCGGGCGTCGACGAGGGTGTCCAACAAGTCCTGCGTGGTGGCGCCTGCCGTCTTCAGAGGTTTGAGGTTCTTGGGTCGCAGCTTTGCCAGGACCGCGGTGTCGATCCTCGCGGCGAGCTCGACGGTCTTCGCCATCAGGACGGCCAGCAGTGGGTCCGGCGTCGGTGCACCCACCTGCGCGAGCGTCACCGCGAACTTTTCGTTGACGGTGTCGACCTCGAGAATGCCCGGCGGGATGGTGTCGCTGCGAACCCAGGTTTGCCCGGGATCGCCGGTGTCCCAGTGTGGGATCGCCTGCCAGGCAACGCTGGCCTGTTCGAACGTCTCGCGTACAGCCCGGTCGGCCACGGCCAACCGCTCGGCGCTCAGGTACATGGGCTGCGACCCCCTCGACGAGTGTGGTCCAAATCATGGCAGAGGATCCGGGTCGTCGAGGGCTGATTGACGCAGCTACTTCTGTGCGAGTGCAACCTCCTGACCTGGGGACATGTCACCGCGGGCGACGGCATCGCAGTGGGCGATGTGCAGTGTGGCGACGGCGTCCTCGGGCAGCAGCAGGCGGCATTTCTCGAACGCGGCGCGGGCCCGCGCGGCGTCGCCCGCGTCGAACAGGCCGAACGCCTCGTCGAACATCGGTTGTGCCGCGCGTTTCGCATCCCGCAGCGGGGCCGGATCCTCGTCGTACACCTCGTAGATGGTCACCGGCCTGCGCCGGTTGACCACCATCACTCGCTCCATCCGACGGATGGCGAACTCGCCTCGCGCGGCGAGCCGCGCGTAGGTCGCGTCGGAGATGAGCAGCGCGGTGCCGTAACGCTTGTTGGTGCTCTCGATGCGCGCGGCGACGTTCACGGCGTCGCCGATGATGGTCAGAACCATGCGGTTGACGCCGCCGACGAGGCCTACCCCTACGGGGCCGGTGTTGATGCCGATGCCGACCTGCAGTTCGTCGGACCCGTGCGCGAGCCGGTCGCGGTTGTGCTCGCGCAGCGAGCGCAGCATGGCCAGACCGCCGCGTACGGCGTCGGTCTCCGATTCGAAGACCGCGACGATCTCGTCGCCGCGGACGTCCTGGATCATGCCGTTGCAGCTGATGATCGGCAGCTCGACGGCGCGCAGGAACCCCATCGCCAGATTGCTGGCGTCGGAGACGTTCATGTCTTCCAAAAGGGTTGTGTAGCCGCGGATGTCGCAGATCAGCACGGTCATCTCCCGCTCGACGCGGTAGCCGCTGTGCACGCGGCGCAGATCGTCGATGTCGAGGATGCGCAGCAGCTCGTTGGGCACGAACTTGGACTGCGCGTCCATCAGCGAGCGGCGGTACTCGTCGGCCGCCTGTAGCTGCGCCTCGAGCTGGAAGTTCCACATGGGCGCGGCGGCCTGGTCGCACACGAACGAGACGGCTTCCTCGTGATGTGCGCCGAAATGCTGTGTGGGATCGTCCTGTTCGGCATAGATCATGCCGATGATGTTGTCCTGCAAGCGTATCGGTGCGGCCAGTACCGAAGGCGCCGGGCGGCGTTGGCCGTTGGGCCCGGGCCGCCGCGAGGAGTCGGCGGCCACGATCAGCGGGGTGCCGCAATCGACGACGCGCCGCACCAGGGCGCGGTCGTAGGCCACCTCGGTCCATGGCCCGTCGACTGTCGTGATCTCGCCGCCGTCGAGGATGGTCCGCACGCCGAGATGCGCCGGCTCACCGGTGAGCAGCAGGACGCGGCGGGCGCCGGTGGTGTCGGCGACCGTCCGCAGCACGATCTCGGCAAGGGCGTCCGCGCTGCGCGCCGCGGACAGGGCCCGGGCCAGATGGTGGGCGCCTGCCGGATCGATGCCCGCCGAATCGGGCGTGACCAGGTCGCGGCTGAGCAGCCACGGATGGGCGCGGGCCAGCCGCTCGGTGCGCAGCGTCAGACCCAGCGTGGAGAACCGCTGATACGCCGTGCGCAGCATGTGCTCGCTGAGCCGGTTGCGGCCGGTGTCGGCGTAGAGGATGGCGGCTTCCTCGTGGGCGGCCGCGGCGATCAACGGCAGCTGGTGCTCGTCGGCGAGTTCCATCGCGCGGTGCAGGGCGCGTTCGGCCGTCTGGTGCCGGCGGCGGGCGTGTGCCCAGGTGCCCTCGATCAGTGCGTAGGGTGCCGCGTAGTTGGCGGGGGATTCCGCCGCCCACTTGCGATGCAATGCCAGGGCGCGGTGTGCGCAACTGCGCGTCGAGCGTGCGTCGGGTGCGACGTGGATGCGGCTCAGCGCACTCGTCAGGTGTACGAGCTGCATGATGGCGGTGCCCTGCATGCCGGCGATGTGCGCCAACGCGTCGTCGGCCACCTCGACCGCACCGGCGTAGTCACCGGCCCAGAAGTGCAGGCCCAGACGCATCGTCGCGGCCGCGCCGAGGGCGACCTCGTCTCCTTCGCGGCGGGCCGCGGGCAGCGCCACCCGCTCGTCGTAACCACTCTCGCCGGCCAGCAGGAACGGATCCTCGCTGCGTCCCATCATGTTCAGGCAGATCTGCTGCACGGCCTGGCACAGCCCTCGGGGTACCGGCTGCGACCAGATCTCGGGGATCAGGGTCTGGGCCAGTTCGTCGATCTCGGCCAGTGGTCGGCCGATCCAGAAGTACTGCGAAAGCAATACGGCACCAAGGAATCCCGCGTACTCCTGGTCGCCGTGGTCGAGCGCCTCGGTCACCGCGTCGCGCAGCTGCCCGAAGCCGTCGCGCAGTGGGTGCCGCCAGTGCCGGATGAAGTTCAGGTGCATGAACAGCGTTTCGGGCCGGGCGTCGCGGAACTCCGGGCGTTCGGTGAGCAGCAGCGCCGTCTCACCGAACCGTTGCGCACCGGCGCGGTCGCCGGTCAGCACCAGCATCACGCCGTAGCTGACCAACACGAGCGGCAGTGACGGCGTGTGGCCGTGTGTCAAGGTCAGCTCGAGCTGCTTGCGCACGATCAGCGGGAACAGGTTGGACCGCGCGATGTAGGACAGGCTGCGCAGTTCGGCCAGGATGCGCTGGATCTCCACCACCCGGCGGTCCGCACACCGGGGCAACTGCAGCAGTTGGTCGGTGCTCCAGTGCCGCACGGTGAAGCGCATTCGCAAGAGCGCGTTGGCCATTTGTGGTTTGCCCGCGTCGCGCGGCAGCGGTTCGCCCAGCTCGTCGAGTGCCTGCAACCCGGTGTCGAGCGCCTCCTGCAGCCTGTTCTGCGCCATCCGCCCTTTGAGCCGCAGGTAGGCCAGCCGGCTGCGATCGGCGGGTTCGCGCAACGCGGCCTGGGCTTCGTCGAGCAGCGCGTGCAGCGCCGTGACGTCACCCACCAGCAGCGCCGCCTCGGCCGCCTCGAGCTGCAGTTCCCGCGCGATGTCGAAGTGCCGGGTCCAACGCTCGTCGCCCAAGAGGTCAAGACCGTTGCGGCAGTACGTCAGCGCCAAGGGGAATGACGCCTGCGCCCTGGCCTTGCGCGCTGCGCGCCGCAGCACGTCGACGAACCGGATGCGCTCGTCGTCGGCCAGCCCGGGTCCGCCGATGCCGAGGTGCCGGGCGGCTTCGAACAGCCGCTCGTCGCCCTGCTCGACGAGTTGCCTGCCGATCCGCAGGTGGGTCTCGCGTGCGACGTCGTCGGTGAGGTCTTCGCGGGCCGCCTCGGCAACCCGGTCGTGGCTGAACCGGTAGCGGGCGTCGTGGCTGATGGTGTTGGCGATCCGCTGACCGCGGCTGTCGACGGCTTCGAGCAGTCTCAGCTCCAGCGCCGACCACAGTGCCTGCGCTACGACGTCGGCGGGCTGCGCGGCCGCTGTCGTCGCGTCGGTGAGGTCGAATTCACCCCCGATGCAGGTCAGTGTGCTCAGCACGGCGCGGTCCGCCGGGCGCAGCTGGTCGAGGTAGCGGTTGAGGAACTCGGCGGTGGATTCGGTGACCTCGATGGAGGACAACACCCGCAGGTCCCAGCTGGGACGCCCGCTCGCGCCGACCGGGGTGAGCGCGCCTTCCCGCTGGGCGCGATACAGCAGCTGGCGCACCTGCAGCGGATTGCCGCCGGTGCGGTGATGGAATTCGGCGGCCACGTCGCCGAGCTCGACGGCGCGGCCGCACACGGCGGCCAGCAACTCTTCCACGGTGTCGCGGGACAGCGGCGCGAGCCGGATGCTGGACAACCCGGCCGTGGGCAGGCCGGCTCTGTTGGGGTCGAACTCGCCGGCCCGGTGCGCGCCGAGCACCAGCACGTTGCGCAATGACACCGCGAGCAGCTCGGACAGCATCAGCAGCGAATCGTGGTCGGCCCATTGCAGATCGTCGATCGCGAGCACCACCGGGCGGTACGAGGCGGTTTCGGAGATCAACCTGATGGCAGCGCGGTGCAGCCGACGGCGCGGATCGGCGGCCTCGCGGTCTCCGGTTCCTGGCGGCCGACCGAGCACCTGAGCCAGGTCGGGGACGAGCTCGGACAGCACGCCGGCCAGTGCGGCCATTCCGTTGGCGAGGTCGGCGCGCCAGCTGTCACGTTCGGCCGGGCCGGTGGCTTCCATGGTGTGCACGATCGAGCTGAAGGCGTCGCCCAGTGCGGCATAGGGCGCGGGTGCGCCGTCGCGGCACCGGCCGTACGCGAAGACACAGTTGCGTTGCGCAAGCTCGACGCCGAAGGCCTGCAGGAGTGTCGATTTGCCCACCCCCGGGGCCCCGCTGACCAGGACGCACCGGCCGCCGTTGCGTTCGGCATCGGTGATGGCGGCGCGGAGCGTGGTCGACTCACCGACCCGTCCGACGACGCGTCCGTCGAGGTCGAGTACGGGAGCGGTCACGGCCACCGTTCCTTCCGCCCCCCGCAAACGTGCACTCATCGTAGTGAGCCATGCCCGCTGGAGTGCGGCGATGAGAAACCTCGTCGATGTCCTCGTGAGTTGCGCCACACGGATTGGAACAAAGTTCAAAATTTGTAACACTGTATCTATGACCGAACTGGCCGAACCGTCGCAGCAGGTCGACGCCCTGCCGCTGGGCCCGCAATCGCTGGTGTGGAAATACTTCGGCGACAACCGGATGTACCTGATCGGTCCTCGGCCCGCGGTGTTGCAGAACATGCTCGCCGAGCTCGGCCAGGGCGTGCTGGATCATTCGACGTTTTTCTCCGATACCGCCGAGCGGCTCAAACGCACTGTGCCGCCGATCTTCCGGACCGTGTACGGGACCGAGGACGACAACGCAGGCACCCAGGTCCGCGACTTTCACCACCACGTCAAGGGCGATATGCCCGACGGTTCGCGCTATCACGCGCTGGACCCCGAGACCTACTTCTGGGCGCACGCGACATTCGTCGAACAGGTGCTCTACTTCGCCGACACGTTCGTCAAGCGGTTGACCCGCGAGGAGAAAGAGCAGATCTACCTCGAATCGAAGACCTGGTACCGCCGCTACGGCGTCAGCGACCGGCCCATGCCCGCCGACTACGCCGAGTTCGAGCGGTACTGGGACCGCATGATGAACGAGGTCGCCGTCGCCCACAAGAGCGCGCGATACGGCGTCGGCTACGTCACCAAGGGCTTCCCGTGCCCCAAGGCGGTGCACCCGGTCGTGTGGCGGGTGGTGGCGACGGTGTTCGACCCGGCGGCGGCTTTCCTGACCACCGGCGGCCTGCCGCCCCGCGCCCGCGAACTGCTGCAGCTGCCGTGGTCGCAGCGTCAGGAGCGCAACTATCAGCGGTTCGCCGCGTTCTGGCGGTCGGCCCCGGTCAACTGGGTGTGGGACCATCTGCCGATGAGCGTGCGCTACAACCGCTTCGCGCAGAGGGGCTATGCCCGCGGCTGAGGCGACGGGGTCTTCTTCGACGCGGCGGATTCTGGACGCGGCCCTGGTCGAATTCGAACGGCACGGTTTCCGCCGCGTCGCGCTGGATGACGTGGCGCGCCGTGCCGGGGTCAGTCGCACCACCATCTACCGCAGGTTCGCCAACCGCGACGAGTTGGTGGCCGCCGTCATCGAGCGGGAGAACGTGGCCCTGTTCGCCGACATCGCACGTGAACTGAAAGACGCTGGGCCACAATCGAACTACTATGTCGAGGCGTTCACGCTGGCGATCCTGAGGTTCCGTAAACACCACGTGCTCAATCAGATGATCGTCGACGAGCCCGCGCTGGTGCTGGAACTGATGCACCGGCATTACGGTGCGGCCATCGAGCGGATGGCGGCCGCGCTGCGGGTGATCTTCCCGGAGGGATTCGCCGACCGCATCGGGCCGCAGGCGGTCAACGATCTGGCGGACACCATCCTGCGCTACGCGGCGATGGTGTTGTTGCTACCCAGCGTCCAACCGGTGCAGACCGCCGAGGAGATCCGGGCGTTCGCGGCCCGGCATTTCCTGCCCAGCCTGCCCGTCTCGCTGCGTACCGTCTCGGCCTGAGCTGTTTGGCGGCCCGGCTTTTTGGGCAGCCGTTACCCATGGCTACCGAGAAACAACCGCATGTCACCGAGGAACACCACAGACAGGCCGAAGAGGTCATGAAGTCGTACGACGACACCCGGCCCACCGTCACCATGCCCGGAACCGGGGGAACGGTCTCGGGGACTGCGGTCAACGATTGGCTCGACGACGAGGGTAAGCCCATATACGGCCAGGACGACAAGGACGCCGGAAAAGACGCCGACAAGGGCGACGACGGGTAATAACCTCGCTCGTGTGACCGCACTGGAGCGCATCGCGCCTGCCTTCGTCGAGATGGCCCATTCGATCGTGTGGGCGTCGGCCGCCACCGTCGACGCCGACGGACGCCCGCGCAGCCGCATCCTGCACCCGATCTGGGACTGGGACGGCACCGACCTGTTCGGCTGGATCGCCACCGGGCCGACGCCGGTGAAGAAGGCGGATCTCGCCGCGCACCCGTACCTCTCGGTGAGCTACTGGACCGCCAGCCACGACACGTGCTCGGCCGACTGCCTCGTCGAGTGGTACCTCGACGACGAGACCCGCCGCCAGGTGTGGGACCGCTTCGCCACCGCGCCCGCGCCGCTCGGTTACGACCCCTCGATCATTCCGGGCTGGGACGGGCCGACCTCGCCCGGTTTCGCGGCGCTGCGGCTGAGCCCGTACCGGCTGCGCGTCATGCCCGGGACGGTGTTGACCGCGGGCGCCGGTGAGGTGCTGAATTGGCGGTCCTGATGTCACGGCGGACAGCCTCGTTACCTATCTGAAAAAAATTCACACTCAGCCGTAGACACCGGGCCGTATCTGTCATATATTCACACGCTATGTGCGATTCAGCGGTTGGCGTGGCGAATTCGCGCCCTCGCGATGTGAAACTTACACACGAGTGGCGGGCGTGAGCGTGGACGCCAAGACCCGCAGAGACCGCATCAGCGAACGAGTACGCACCGATTTCGAGGTGGGTTACGCGGAGCTGGCCGCCGAGTTTGACGTGTCCGAGATGACCATCCGCCGCGACGTCGAGGCTCTGGAGGCACTCGGTGTCGTACGCCGGGTGGTCGGCGGCGTCATCGCGTTGACCGGCAAGCGCACCGAACCGTCGTTCGCCACCCGGGTGGCCGACGCTGCCGAGCAGAAACGCCACATCGCCGACGCCGTCGCGGACCTGATCGGTCCCGAGGAGACCCTCATCCTCGATTCCGGTAGTACGGCGCTGGCCGTGGCGCAGTCGCTGCGCGGCCGCGGACTCGGTCTGACCGTGGTCACCCCCAGCGTGCTCGCCGCGGTGGAACTCGTCGACGAGCCGGACACCAAGGTGGTGCTGGCCGGCGGCGAGCTGCGTCCCGGCGAGCTGAGCCTGATCGGTCCCGCCACGGAAGACACTCTCACGCAGTACAACTGCGACACCTTCGTGATGGGCGTCGCGGGCATCGACGTCGAGCGCGGAATCTCCGACTATCACCAGGCCGAGAGCCGGGTCAAGCGGGTGGCCAGCAGCCGTGCGGACCGGGTCATCGTCGCGGCGGACACCAGCAAGCTCGGACGCGTCACGTTCGTCAGCATTGCCGCACTGACCGATATCGACGTCATCGTCACCGACGGACCCGTCGACCACCCGGCGCTGGTCGCCGCACGCAATGCGGGTGTCGAGGTGATCTGCGTTGCGGGGCACGAAGATCCGGCCTCCGACCCTGAGGCGGCCCGGGCATGAGCCACTACACCATCGGGGTCGACATCGGCACCACGGGCACCAAGACGGTGCTGTTCGACGTCGATCACGGCATCGTCGCGACCGCTTCCCGTGAGACCGCGCTGTACTCGACGGGGCCTGGCATCGCCGAGGCGGACACCGAGCAATGGCATCGGAATGTGGTCGAGTCGATCCGGGAAGTGGTCACCGCCGCGGGCGCCGACGCCGGCGAGGTCGGCGCGATCGCCACGTCGGGCATGGTGCCCGCCGTCGTACCGATCGACAAGTCGGGAAAACCGTTGCGCCGTGGCATTCTTCAGAACGACGCCAGGGCGCATCGGCAGGTCGACCGGCTCGCCGAGTCGCTGGCCGGAGTCGATCTGGTCAGTCTGACCGGTTCTGCGCTGACTCAGCAGTCGGTGGCTCCGACGATTGTGTGGCTGCGAGAGAACGAGCCGGATGTCTATGCCCGCACCACGCATTGGGTCGGCTCGTATGACTGGGTGCTCGCCGCGCTGGGTGCGCAGGTGCACGTGGAGCAGAACTGGGCGCTGGAATCCGGGTTGTTCACGATCGCCGGGGCGACGGCTGAACCTGTGCTCGCCGCTGCTGACATCGACCCGGCGGCCCTCGCGCCGGTGTGCCGGCCGGGTACCAGGGTGGGCGAGCTCAGCACGGCGGCCGCCGAGCTGACGGGCTTGAGGGCGGGCACGGCGCTCGTGGTCGGTGGTGCCGACCACGTGCTCTCGGCGTACGCCGCCGGCGTCAATCAACCCGGCGATGCTTTGGTGAAACTCGGTGGGGCGGGGGACATCCTGGCCGCCAGCAACACCGGGGTGGTCGACGAGCGGCTCTACCTCGACGCCCATCCGGTTCCGGGGCAGTGGCTGCCCAACGGCTGTATGGCCACCAGCGGCAGCCTCATTCGCTGGTTCCAGGCCCTCGTCGGCGGTGCCGAGCTGACGGCGCTCGACGCCGAGGCGGCCGGCCGGGCGCCGGCGGAGGTCATGTGCCTGCCCTACTTCCTCGGGGAGAAGAGCCCGATCCACGACCCGGACCTGCGAGGCGTGTTCGCGGGCTTACACCTTGGGCACACCCGGGCGGACATGTACCGCTCGGTGCTGGAGGCCATCGCTTTCGGATTCCGCCACCACATCGACGTATTCGCCGAGATCGGCCTCCCGCTGCGCCGCGTGATGATCACCAACGGTGGATCGAAATCGACACTGTGGAAACAGATCCACGCCGATATCCTCGGTCTGGAGATGCTGCCGGTACGCGGTCATCCCGGCGCCTCTCTGGGCGCCGCCGTGATCGCCGCCATCGGCATCGGTGCCCTCGACGACTGGTCGGATGTCTCGCGGTTCATCACCCTGGACGCACCGTATGTGCCGGACCCGGCGCACAAGTCGATCTATGACGCCGCATACGCGACGTGGCGCGACCTCGGCGACGCGGTGGCGCCCATCTCGCACACCATCGCCCGTGCCCCCCGATGAGAATCAGAACCGAAAGGATAAGTGCCGCAATGAAAATCACCACTAACCCGACACCAGGGCGGAGGCGGCCGTTCTTTCTGGCTGCCGTGATCGCCCTGGTGTCAGCGGTCGCCATGTTGCTGAGCTCCTGCGCCGGCAGCGGTGGGCCCGAGCAAGCACAGGGGACCGGAACCGGGGAAATCCCGAAGAACACCTCCGGCAACGTGCGCATCCTGATGGAGAACGTCCCGGACAGCGACATCGTCAAATCGATGGTGGCCGACTTCAACAAGGACTACCCGGACGTCAAGGTCGACATCGAGCTGCTGACCTATGACCAGATGCGCGACAAGCTCGTGTCCTCGTTCCAGTCCACCACCCCGAACTATGACCTGATCGTGGTGGACAACCCGTGGATGGTGGACTTCGCCAAGGCCAAGTTCCTGCAGCCGCTGGACGCCCGTATCGACAGCACGCCCGGCTACGACGCGGCCGACTTCTTCAAGCCACTGACCGACATCACCACCGTCGACGGGGTCCGCTACGCCGTGCCGTTCTACAACTACGCGCTCGGATACCTCTACAACACAGACGATCTGGCACAGGCCAAGCAGACGGTCCCGACCACCCTGGATCAACTGGTCAGCACCAGCAAGGCGCTCAAGTCCGGTGATCACGCCGGTATCGCGATGCAGCCCCAGCGTGGCTACAAGATCTTCGAGGAATGGGGCAACTGGCTGTTCGCCGCGGGCGGCTCAATCTACGGTTCCGACGGCAAGCCCACCCTGAACACGCCGGAGGCCAAGCGTGCGCTGGCCGCGTACATCGACACCTACAAGAACGCCGCCCCGGCCAACAGCCTGAACTGGAGCATGGACGAGGCCCAGCGGTCGCTGGCCGCCGGGCAGGCCGCGTCGATGATCAACTACAACTGGCAGCTACCCGCCGTCAACGAGCCCGGATCCGGGCCCTCGGCAGGCAAGTTCAAGCTGGCGCCGATTCCCGGCGGCAAGCAGGTGCTGGGCTCCTGGAGCTGGGCCATCCCGGCCAACTCCGGTGCTTCGGACGCCGCCTGGGCGTTCGCCTCGTGGATCACGGCCAAGCCGCACGATGTCGCCCGCACCGAGAAGGGCGGCGCCGCGATCCGGCAGAGCACGCTCAAGGACCCGGCGGTGCTGAACGGGAAGTTCGGCGCGGACTACTACCAGACGGTGGAAAAGCTGCTCGCCAATTCCGCACCGCTGAGCCAGGGTCCCAGCGGCGAGGAGATGATCCAGGCCGTCGGCACCGAGCTCAACGAGGCCGTCGCAGGCACCAAGAGTGTCGACGACGCGCTGGCCGCCGCAGAGGCCGCGGCCGAGAAGATCCAGGGCTAGCTGACCCCTCGCAGCTGTCCTCATGAAACCGAGCACCCCGCGAAAGGAGCAATGACCATGATGCAGTTCAAACACGGCATGGTCGCCCCTCTGATTGCGCTTTTCGTCGGGGTGGTCGGTTTCCCCCTGGCGTACGCGTTCTACCTGAGCCTCACCGACTATCGGCTGACCAATCACGGCACACCGAACCTGGTGGGTGCCAAAAACTACGTCAACACCTTCGGCGACGGCGAGTTCTGGCACGCGTTCGGCACCACCGCGCTGTTTGTGTTCGTGGCGGTGGGGCTCGAGTTGGTCATCGGGCTGGCCATTGCGCTCGCCCTGCAGAAGCAGCGTTGGGCACGCGATCTCACCCGCTCCATGCTGCTCGCACCGATGTTCATCACGCCCATCGCCGTCGGACTGATCTTCCGCTTCCTGCTCAACGATCAGCTCGGTGCGATCCCACATCTGTTGCGCGCCATCGGTATCGACTACGACTTCTTCGGGCCTGGCCGCGCGCTGTTCACCATCGCCTTCATCGACGTGTGGCAGTGGACTCCGTTCATGGTGCTGCTCCTGCTTGCCGGGCTGGAATCCATTCCGCGCCAACCGTTGGAGGCCGCTCGCGTCGACGGCGCAGGCGGCTGGTACATCCTGCGGAGGGTGACCCTGCCGCTGCTGGCGCCCGTGCTGGTCGTGGCCATCATGCTGCGGTGCCTGGATGCCATGAAGGTGTTCGAGTACGTGTTCGCCACCACTCGGGGCGGCCCGGGCACGGAAACCGAAACCTTGCAGTACTTCATCTACCAGACCGGAATTCAGTTCTTCCGGCTCGGATCCGCCTCGTCCATGGCCTTCGTGGTGCTGCTGGTGGTGCTCACTGTCATCGTGCTCGCGTTCCGCCGGATGGAGAAGACGAAGCAGTCATGAGGAATTCGATCGCGCTCACGGTATGCCGGATCGCTCTGTTGTGGGCCGCGGCCATCACGGTGCTGTTCCCGGTCGTATGGGTCGCGCTGGCCAGCGTGAAAACCCCTCAGCAGCTCAATG
The DNA here is from genome assembly GCF_002086485.1 of Mycobacterium aquaticum. Taxonomy (GTDB): domain Bacteria; phylum Actinomycetota; class Actinomycetes; order Mycobacteriales; family Mycobacteriaceae; genus Mycobacterium; species Mycobacterium aquaticum. The sequence continues at coordinate 45,628 of NZ_MVHF01000053.1, forward strand.
ATCCGTTCTTGATCGCGTTCACCCCGGTGCTCGACAGCTGGCGCAACGTGTTGACATCGGGGATCTTGGCCGCGGCCGGCCGCAGTGCCGTCGTCGCCGTCGTCACCGTCGGTATCAGCGTGGTGGTCGGCAGCATGGGCGCCTACGCGATCGCGCGGTATCGGGCCGGCGGCACCGCGACCCGGTTCGGCATGCTGGCGGCCCAGGTGCTGCCGCCGGCGGTGCTGGTGTTCCCGTTCCTCACCATGGCGTACGCGCTGCGGCTCAACGACACCTTGGTGCCGGTCATCTTTGCGCACCTGAGTTTCGTTCTGCCCGTGGTGACGTGGTTCCTGATCGGCTTCTTCGAAGCAGTGCCGCGGTCGCTGGAGGAGCAGGCCCAGGTCGACGGTTTCACCAGGTTCCAGGCGTTCCGGATGGTGGTGCTGCCACAGGTGTATCCGGGCATCGGCGCCGCCGCCATCTTCGGGTTCACCCTGTCGTGGAACGACCTGTTCTACGGCCTGATCCTGGCGCCCGGCAAGGCCGCGATCCTGCCGGTGGCGATCGCCGGGTTCAACACATTCCGTGGTGTCCAGATCGGCTCGATGAGTGCGGCGATCCTCATCGCGGTCGTACCGGTAGTCATAGCAAGCTTTTTCATTCAGCGCAGGCTGGTGCAGGGCATCAGCGGCGGCGCGGTCAAGTTCTGACAAGGTTGGTGATCAACACTTCATGGCAACAGTCCGATTCTCGGGTGTCAACAAGTCCTACGGTTCGACGTCCATCGTCGAGGACTTGAACCTCGAACTGCCCGACGGTTCGTTTACGGTGCTGGTCGGGCCGTCCGGCTGCGGCAAGTCGACGTCACTACGCATGCTGGCAGGGCTGGAAACCGTGACGGCGGGCACCATCACGATCGGCGACCGCGACGTCACGCACCTGCCGCCGCGTGACCGGGATGTCGCGATGGTGTTCCAGAACTACGCGCTCTACCCGCATCTGACCGTGCGAGAGAACATAGCGTTCCCGTTGCGGGCGTCGAAGACACCCCGCCACGATGCGCTGGCGCGGGCCGACGAGGTGGCCGAATCGCTCGGCTTGGGAAAGTTGTTGGCCCGCAAGCCCAAAGACCTCAGCGGCGGGCAGCAGCAGCGCGTCGCGATCGGCCGCGCCATCGTGCGGCAACCGTCGGTGTTCCTGTTCGACGAACCGCTGTCGAACCTGGACGCCAAATTGCGCGTCGAAACGCGCACTGAGTTGCTGCAGATCCAGCGCCGGCTCGGCATCACCTCGGTCTACGTCACGCACGACCAGGAGGAGGCGATGACGCTGTCGGACCGCATGGTGGTGATGCGCGACGGCCGCACCGCGCAGGAAGGCACGCCCCTGGAGGTGTACAACACCCCGGCCGACACCTTCGTCGCCGCATTCGTGGGCAGCCCCAAGATGAACCTCGTGGACGGCCGGCTGGACGGCTCGACGTTCACGCTGCCAACCGGTTTCGCGTTCGGGGTGCAGGGGGCCGAGGCGTCCGGCGCGGTGACGCTCGGTGTGCGCCCCGACGACCTGGTGCCCACGGTCGCCGCCGACGGCGACGACACCGCGGCCACCGTGACACTCGTCGAACTGCTGGGCCCTCGGGCCATCGTCACGATCGACGCGCGTGGCACCGAGCTCACCAGTGTCGTAGAGGTGTCCCGCATGTCGGGGATACGTGAGCGCGCCGCGGTCACCCTCGCGGCCCGGCCCGGCGCCGTCCACACATTTGACCCAGTCACCGGCCGGCGTCTCACGGGCGCAGGCAAGTAACCGAAAACGGATAGGAACGAATCACACTCATGACCAAGACAGTCGTCGTGACCGGCGCAGGTTCGGGGATCGGGCGCGCCATCGCCACCACCCTCGCGCAACGGGATTGGCGCGTCGTCGTCACCGACATCAACGGCGACGCGGCACGGGAAGTCGCCGCATCACTGGCCAATCCGGGCGCCGGTCACGAATCGGCGGTGCTCAACGTCACCGAGCCCGACGATGCCGCCGCGGTGGCCTCCGGGGTCGCCGACCGCCACGGCCTCGATGCCTGGGTCAACAACGCCGGCATCTCCTTCATGCACAAATTCCTCGACGCTCCGATAGCCCGCTACGACCAGACCATGGATGTGAACCTCAAGGGTGTCTTCGTGTGCGGGCAGGCGGCCGCGCGCGCGATGGTGCGCAGCGGCACGGCGGGAGCCATTGTGAACACGGCATCGATGGCGGGCAAACAGGGTCGGGTTCCGTTCCTGTCCGACTATGTGGCGTCGAAGTTCGGTGTCGTCGGCCTGAGCCAGGCGATGGCCTACGAACTCGGCGAGCATGGCATCACCGTGAACTGCGTCTGCCCGGGCTACGTCGAAACACCCATGCAGTCAAGGGAATTGGAGTGGGAGGCGGAACTGCGCGGGATCACCCCCGAGGGCGTGCGCACCATGATGATCGACGACACGCCGCTGGGCCGGCTGGAACAACCCGAGGACGTCGCGCGCGTCGTGGCCTTCCTGCTCTCCGAGGACGCGCGATTCGTCACCGGCGAGGCTCTGGCCGTCAACGGCGGCGCCTACATGGACTAGCCCGAAAGAGACTGTGATGCAAGACAAAAAAGAAAGGTACAAGTAGTGACCACCACCTGGCTCGACGAGGTTTTCCATGTGCGCAAGCCCGTCATCGCCATGCTCCACCTGAGCGCGCTGCCCGGCGACCCCGCATATGACACCGCGGGCGGTATCGCCGCGGTCGTCGATCGGGCCCGCGAAGAACTCGATGCCCTGCAGTCCGGCGGCGTTGACGCAGTGATGTTCAGCAACGAGTTCAGCCTGCCGTACCTGACCAAGACCGAACCGATCACGGCGATCACCATGGCGCGCATCATCGGTGAGCTGCTGCCGAATATTGCCGTGCCCTACGGGGTCAACGTCCTGTGGGACGGGCGGGCCTCCATCGACCTGGCGGTGGCGACCGGGGCGAAGTTCGTCCGCGAGATCTTCACCGGCGTGTACGCCAGTGACTTCGGTCTGTGGGACACCAACGTGGGCGAGGTCGCCCGGCACCGCGCCCGGGTGGGTGGGGCCGGCGTGAAACTGCTCTTCAACATCGTGCCGGAGTCGGCCACTTACCTGGCTGCACGCGACCTCGCGTCGATCACGCGGACCACGGTGTTCGCCACCGCACCGGACGCCATCTGCGTGTCCGGCGCGACGGCCGGGTCACCGACGGACCTCGAGGCACTGCGCGTGGTCAAGGCGGCAGCCGGCGCGGTCCCGGTCTTCGTCAACACCGGGGTGCGCGCCGAGAACGTCGCCGACCAGTTGGCCATCGCCGACGGCGCGGTGGTCGGCACCTACTTCAAGGCCGACGGTGTGTTCGAGAACCGGGCGCAGCGGGCACGGGTGGAAGAGCTGATGGGCAACGCGCGCGCATATCGCGAGCAGTTGGTGTGAGGGTGACGGCACGCGTGGGCGGGTCTGCTCACGCGTGCCACACTCCCGACGAGCAGACACGAAAGTTCGCGACGCGCGGCGTTTGGCGGACTTTCGTGTCTGCTCGCGGGCCCGGGCGTGGCTAACCGTCGGCGCGCACCGCTTCGACGAGAGCGTCGGCGGCGAGTAAGCCGAGATTGTTCGAGGCGAGTGGGCTGTCCCCGGTGAGCAGCTTGCGGTCTCGGTGGACCTGGCCGGTCATCTGATCGTTGACGATCGTGAGCCCCTGCTTGCCGAGCAGGTCGGCGACCAGCCACCGCAAATGTCCTGGCAGGTAACCGATCTCGAGGTTCGGGCCCTGGTCGAGGGCGTCCGGGAAGACGCACACGGAGTAGCCCTTGAACGGCGATTCCTGCTTGCCGAGCGCACCGGCCAGCAACGCGGCCGGGCCGTGGCACAGCGTGATGATGAACTTGTCGTTGGCCAGCGCCCAGTCGAGCGTCTGCTCCACGTCCGTGCTCGCAGGCAAGCCGACCACGGCGGCATGGCCGCCCGGGATGAACACCGCGAGGTAATCGGAGTCCGGGCCGAGGTCATCGGCGATCACGTCGGCAAGTTTCTTGGGCTGCTTCAGCTTTGGCTTGAGTGCCTGGTAGGTCGACATGACCGCGTCGTCTTCGCGGGGCATGGCCCACAGTTCCAGCTTGGCCGGGTAGCCCGACAGCGTGGCGATGTCGATCTCGAAGCCTGCCTCCATCAGGTGGTGCAGCGGGAGCAGCAGCTCGATGGGATGGTTGCCGGTCGAGAACATCTTGCCGTTCTCCAGCAATACGTAGCGTTCTTCGGCGGCGATCATGAGCACCTTCCACCTGCCGCCGGTGTAGGCGTCCTTGTGCTTGACGCCGGCGAAGTCGGTCTTGGCGGTGGTGTACTGGCTCAGCGAGTACGGCGACGGGAAGAAGGCGTTGTCTTCGGCCGGGTCCGGCGTCGGTTCCCTGCTCAGATCGTCTGCATTGGCTGCCACGGCCTCCACCTGCTTTCGTCTCGGTTGTCGGTCTATGTCCATAGTGGTTGTCGTGGGCTGCCCAGTCGATGGTGTGCCGAACAAGACCGGCCAGACGTCGTTTGTCCACCGGCACAAGTCCACCGGCACAAGTTCGGCCGCACGGGACGGGCGGCCGCATACCCTGGCATCGTGCGTGCTCCCATCCCCGACGCCGGTGCGACGCTCGCGGCAGCGATGCTGCCCCGCGTCGACGAGTTGGCGCAGGTGCTGGTCGACCGCATCCGCGACAACATCGAGGTGTACCGGGCCGACGGCGTGGTGCCACCGGACGATCTCTACACGTCGTGCCGGACCAACCTGGAATTCATGATTCGCCACGTCGCGCACGAGCCGTGGCTCGATCTCGATGCGCCGCGGCAGACCGGTCGCAGGCGTGCTGAACAAGGTGTTCCGCTGGCGATGGTGCAGACCGCATTTCGCCATTCGTTCGCGTGTATGTGGGAGATGATCGTGACCGAAGCGGCGCGCACCGACACGGTCACCGACGCCGACCTGGTCGGGATCGCCGGTGAGGTGTGGTCCTATCACGACACCTTCACCACCGCGATGATGAACTCGTTCAGCGAGACCGCGGCGCTGCTGATGGTGCAGCGCGATCAGGAGCGTTCTGCGCTGGTCGAGGGGGTGTTGCAGGGCGGCGGCACCGGCGACACCAAGACCATCCTCGATGCCGCCGATCTCCTGGCCCTGCCGTATCAAGGCACCTTTGCCGTCGTCGTCGCGGATGCCCCGGGCCTGGCCCGGCACGCGCTGCCCAACGTGGAACCGGTGCTGCGGGCCAGGGACATCGGGTCGGCGTGGCGTCTCACGCCCGATCTGCACATCGGGATCGTGTCGATGCGCAGCGCCGATGGCCTGGCCGAACTGGTCGACGCGTTGCGCGCGCTCGCCGTAGGGCCCGTCGGCGTGAGCCCGTCCTACACCCGGCTGGATCAGACGCCGCAGGCATTGCATCTGGCGCGCAACGCGCTCGCGGGTGCTCAGGCCGGTGTGGCCCGCGTGACGGTGTTCGACGACGCGCCGCTACCGATGTTGGTGGTGGGCGCACCGTCGACGGCGGCGACCATCAGCAAGCAGATCCTGGGTGAGCTGCTCGACCTGCCCGAGGCCGACCGCGAGCTGCTGCTGACGACCATGGCCACCTATTTCGCCGTCGACGGCTCGGCCAGCGAGGCCGCCGAGCGGCTGTACTGCCACCCGAACACGGTCCGCTACCGCCTGCGCCGCATCGAGCAGCTGTCCGGCCGGTCTTTCGACCGGCGGCTCGATTCCGCCGAGCTGTACATCGCCCTGGACGCCGTCCGCCGCCTGCCGGAATGCCGGATCTCGGTGCCGTGAGCTATCCGACGTACGGGCGTTCGCGGCGCAGCTCGTTGCGGGCCACCGTGCGCCGGTGAACTGCGTCGGGGCCGTCGACGATCCGCAGCACCCGCGCCCAGCTGTAGAAGTACGCGAGTGGGTAGTCGTCGCTGACGCCGCCACCACCGAACACCTCGATGGCGCGGTCGATCACCCGGGTGGCCATGTTCGGCGCCGCGACCTTGATGGCGGCGATCTCGGTCGCGGCCCCTCGCGCGCCGTGCTGATCTATCAGCCATGCGGTGTGCAGCACCAGCAGCCGGGCCTGGTCGATCTCGATGCGGGACTGGGCGATGAGGTCACGCACCACGCCCTGCTCGGCGAGCGGTCCGCCGAACGCCTCGCGGTTCTGGGCGCGATCGACCATGAGCGCCAATGCGCGTTCGGCCATTCCGATGGCCCGCATGGCGTGGTGGATGCGGCCCGGACCCAGGCGCGCCTGAGCGATCATGAACCCGTCGCCCTCGCCCGAGAGCACATTGGTCACCGGGACGCGGACGTTGTCGAACAGGATCTCGGAATGCCCGTGCTGATCCTGATACCCGAAAATCGGCAGGTGCCGGACGATCTGGAGTCCCGGGGTGTCGCGGGGGACCAGCACCATGGACTGTTGCCGGTGCGGCGCGGCGTCAGGATCGGTCTTGCCCATCACGATGAAGATCTGACACGCCTCATCGGCGACGCCGGTGATCCACCACTTGCGGCCATTGATGACGTACTCGTCGCCGTCGCGGGCTATCGAGGTGGTGATGTTGCGGGCGTCGGAGCTGGCCACTGCCAGCTCCGTCATGGCGAACGCGGACCGGATGTCGCCTGCCAGAAGGGGTTCGAGCCACTGCTTCTTCTGCTCGTCGGTGCCGAACATCAACAGCGTTTCCATGTTTCCGGTGTCGGGCGCGTTGCAGTTCATCACTTCGGGGGCGATGACGGGCGACCATCCGGTGATCTCGGCGATCGCGGCGTATTCGGTGTTGCTCAGCCCTGATTCATGTGGCAGGAACAGGTTCCACAGCCCCCGCCGCTTGGCTTCGGTCTTGAGTTCTTCGAGGACGGGTGGCCGCGCGTGCGCAGAGTTCGCCGCGCGCCAGTCCCGGTAGACCGATTCGGCGGGAAACACCTTCTCGCGCATGAAGTCCCACACCTTTTCGGCGAGCTCGGTGGTACGTGGTGACGGGCTGAAATCCATGATGTGCTCCTTGTCCGAGGGTTCAGTGGCCGGACATGCCGCCGTCGACGGGCAGCGTGATTCCGGTGATGTAGGTCGACGCGTCGCTGGCCAGAAAGATCAGGGCGGTATCGAGTTCGTGTTGGCGGCCGACGCGTTTGAGCGTCGAGGTCTGGTCGACGAACGCGGCGAGTTGGTCACCGGGAATCGCCGCGGTCATCTCACTCTCGAAGTATCCGGGCGCGATGGCGTTGACCCGGATGCCTTTGCGGCCCGACCACTGCTGGGACAGGTCCCGGGTCAGGCCCATGACCGCGGCCTTGCTCGACGCGTACGCCGCTTGCGGCGCATAGGATTTGATCAAGCCGAGCACGCTGGCAATGTTGACGATGCTCGATCCGGGTCTCATCACCCGGGCGGCGGCCTGGGCCATCCAGTACGTGCCCATGAGGTTGACGTCGACGACGCCGCGGAACTCGTCGGGGGTTTCCCGCAGTGCGGGCACCGCGGTGCCGACCCCGGCATTGTTGACCAGGACGTCGAGACGGCCGAATTCGGTGATCGCCAGCTCGGCCAGCGCCGTGCAATCCTGCGGATCGGTGACGTCGGTGCGCCGGGTGCGGACCACATCTGTATCGAATTCACTTGCCAGCGTGTGGAGTTGGTCCTCGCGCCGGGCTCCGAGCACGACGCGTGCGCCGGCGTCGACGAGTGCCCGGGCGAATCCGGCTCCCAGCCCCGAGCTCGCCCCGGTCACCACCGCGACCCGCCCGTCCAACCGGAACCGATCGATGACGCTACTCATGACGCCGCCCCCAACACGTCCAGGCCGGCCTCGGCGAGCTGGACGACTTCGCTTTCCACCTCGCCGAAATCCTGGCCTGCCATCATTCCCGCGGCCGAGCGGGCCGCGACGCCCTGGATGATGACGGCGAACTTGAACCGGGCGAACGCTTCGTAGAACGGCACCGCCGAGACGTCACGTCCGGTCCGTTCGGCGTAGCGGGACAACAGATATGACCGCGGCGGGAATCCCTCCTGCGTGGTGACCGTCGGCACCAGCGGGATCTGCGGTTCGTCTGCCTGCGGCCAGTAGAACATCAGCAGACCGAGGTCGGTGAGCGGATCGCCGACCGTCGACAACTCCCAGTCCAGCACCGCGGCGACGCGACCGGGATCGGTTGGGTCCATCAGGCAGTTGTCCAGCCGGAAGTCGCCGTGCACGATGGCCGGTGGCGGGCTGGCCGGCAGGTCCGCCTCCAGGGCGGTCGCCAGGGCATCCAGGGCGGGCACATCGCGGGAACGACTGGCCAGCGACTGCTTTCGCCAGCGGGTGACCTGACGGGCCAGGAAACCATCCGGCCGGCCGTAGTCGTCGAGGCCGACGGATGCGGGCTCGATGCCGTGGAGATCGGCCAGTGTGTCGATGAGGGCGTCGGCGATCTTGTGCCGATCCGCCGGCGCCGTCGCGTAATCGGCCGGCATGGCGTCGCGGATGGCGTGGCCTGCGACTTTCTCCATGACATAGAACGGGGTGTCGAGCGTCTGCGCGGTGGTCTCGGCGTAGACGACCGATGCGACCGGCACGGATGTCTGTGCCAGTGCTCGCTGCACGCGCGCCTCGCGGGCCATGTCGTGCGCACTCGGCAGCAGGGGCCCCTGCGGTGGTCGACGGAGGATCAATTCGCCTGCGGCAGAAGTCAGTTCGAAGGTCAGGTTCGACTTTCCGCCGGCGATGAGCCTGGCGTCGAACGTGGCCCAGCGATTGTCGAGCGTGACGTCGGCCAGGGCGGGGCCCAGTCGGGCCGGGTGCAGCAGCGATTCGACATCGGTCATGAGGTGTTCCGTTCTGCGGGTGGTGGGACACGATTTGCGGTTCCCGACCGAACGCTCGATAACGTTCGGTATCTGCATGGTGCGACGAACACTGGTGATTTGTCAATAGCATCGGTGCTAGCGGGTGAGTCTGTTCAGAGAAGCTGAACAGAGAGTGTCAACCGGCGCGCATGATGTCGACGGCGAAGCGGGCGTACTCCCGCGCGATCTCGGAAGCCGACGTCGGCCCGGACGGCTGGAACCACGACGGCAGCGACGTGCACATGGTGGATATCGCCCGGGTGGCGTCGTGGGCGTGGGGCGTGCGGAACTCGCCCGTCGCGATCGCCGCCTCGGCCTCGTCGTCGAGCATGTACTGGATGTCGTTGCGTAGCGCGGAGATTCGTTCGTGATCCGGTGGCAGAATGCTGCGCATCTCGCTCGCGCCGATGAAGGCCAGGTCTCTGCGGTGCGTATGGAACAGCGCGAGCGCCTCGACCATGTTGCTGAACCGCTGGGTGGGTGTTGATCCTTCAGACCTGGCCGCGGGGATCAGCCAGTGCAACTCGCTCATCGCGACGTCGAGAATCGCCACCAGCAGGCGCTGCTTGCTCGGGTAGTGGTGGTAGACGCCGGGAACGCTCATGTGTGCGGCGGTGGCGATGGTCCGCATGGTGGCGCCGTGGTAGCCGGTGCGGACGAACATCGAGATTGCGGCCACGAGAACCGGATCCAGGTTCAGGGCGGGGAACGCCCGCCAGTCTGAGCCGGGGGCGTTGTCGCGGCTCCGGGCCTGCGGGACATGGTCGGGCTCGGGCGCTCGCAACATCTCGGTGGCCGACGTACCCAGCGCTTCGGCGATCGCGTAGAGCCGGTCCACGCTCAGCCCGGCCTTGTCGTTCTCGATCGCGCTCATCGTGGCCGGGCTCACTCCGATGCGGGTGGCCAGTTGGCGTAACGAGACCCCGGCTCGAGTGCGGGCAGACCGCACGAGCGCGCCGGTGTGTTCAGACATGCTGAACATGGTAGGCGCCGACTAGCTGCTCAATGGCCAGTTATCGTACGCTTTGTCGCTCGATCGGGTTGTTGCGAAATTGAGCGGTTGATCGGGGGCTTCGGTATGTCTTACCGGGGGTCGGGGGTGGTGGCCGCGATG
>NZ_MVHF01000054.1 GCF_002086485.1 Mycobacterium aquaticum
GTGGAGCTAAGGGGATTCGAACCCCAAAACGACATGCGAGTACACCCTCTCACCTGCTATTTCGCCGCTCCCCACCGACAGACACCAAGGCAAAACGCCAGGTGGCAATTGGTGCTTGATGACCACGTCATCAAGCACCAGACCGCAGCCGTTTGACAGCTCTGTCACACCAACCGCCCAGGTGGCAGTACGATCCGGCCATGCCTGCGCAGCATATTTGCCCACGGTGCGGACACGAAGACCGCTGCGAGTACGGAAGCTGGGCGGACCGACACCCGGTCCTCTCGACCATCGCTGGCCTGTTCACGATCACGCTGATGTCGATGATGTTCAGCGTCTACCCGGTAGCCGCGATCACGATGACAGCATTCGCCGGGGCATGGATGGGGGTGCGGTTGTTCCTCCGGGAGCGGCAGCGCCGCGCCGGCCTGGTCGCCCGCGCCGACTGGGAGCACGCCGCGATGATGGCGCGGCCCGCACCACCGGTCCAGCCCATGCACGTGCCGACGAACCCGCCGACGATGCCGCCGCGGCACGTCATGAACATCTGGCCGACGTCCCGGATCCAGACCGGACAGCAGCGATGAAGCGGCTACTGGCGGCGGTCTTCGGCGCCGCTGCGATCGGCACACTCGGCGCCGCGCCGGCACAAGCCGACCCCGGCCCGGGCCCCGGCATGTGCCAATACCTCGGCGCCAACTACAACACCTACTACCCGTGCACCGAGTACCAGCCGTGGCTGCCCTATGGGACAGGCGACAACCCGCCCTACGGCAGCCAGCTGCCGGCGTCGCAGTGCACCGGCATCAACATCCACAACGTCGGCTGCTCATAGCAGGGGAACCGTTCATTCCCCTGCTGCGTCTTATCGTGCATGCGGACTATCGAGGTGACCGACGCGGAGCTGCGCCTGTTGGCGGTGTATCGGCGGGCGTGTGTTGAGGATGGGCGGGCCCGTGGCATCGAGTGCGGCGATGGACCGGCTCCTCGATGAGCGCCTAGCTGCTGTAGCAACGTAGGAGGATGGGTCATATGAACTGCATGATCTGCGATCTGTATGCGGTGATCGACAGTCACGGTGACATCAGCTCAGACTTCGTCGCCGAGCTGGTTACGGTGCTGCCACCGCGCGGACACGCCTTCCACAAACTGGGCATCGCCGAGCAGCACTACGTGTCGCGGCTCGGGGCTTGATGCAACGACGAAAAGAGCCGCCCCCGACCGAAGTCGGGGGCGGCTCGATGCCCTTGGAGTGGCGTGGGTGAGAGTATCGCTCGGCTACGACAAGCCAGCGCTACATCATGAGCACGGCGGTCATCAGCACGGCGCACATGCCGACTACCACTGCGAGGTAGATCGCGCGGTGCACCTCCAGCTGGGGATCGGTCACAGCGGGTCCGCGCCCGGGTGCTCGCGGCGGATGAACGCATTCAGCCGACGCACCAGATCGGTATGCTCCTGTTTGATCTGGCGGTCCTCGCCCCGCAGGCTCCCAACATCGTCTCGGATACCGCTGATGTCCTGGCCGTGGTCGATCTGACGTTCCCGCATCTCGGCCTGTCGTCGGTTCAGTTCATCGAGCTTCTCATCGGTCCGCTTCTGCGCAGCCTCCCTGCTCGCCCGCTCAGCCTTCTGCGCGGCTTCCATGCGGTCCAACTGGTCACGCAGGTTCTCTTCCTCGGGATGGTCGTTGTTCACCTGACGCTTCACGGCTTTGACGTCGGCACCCACCTTGTCGATCTGCGAGCGGGTCGATCGGTGCTCGGTCCAGATCCAGAAGGCGATGACCGCGACGAGGCCGATGATGCCCCAGGTGGCCAGCTCCCACGGATTGTGCGCCAACTCGGGAAGCTCGGGCACCGTGGCCGCGTCCGGACGGATGATCATCATGATCATCGGCGCCACCGTGGTGTCCGCCAGTACTGGATCCACGACCAGTGGATGACGGGCCCGACCACGATGCCGGCCAGGAACCCGGCGAGGACGCTCACGCCCCGACTCCTGGCCTGCACGGCTGGCCTGCGCGGCGCTCGGTGCATTGCACTCCACCAGCCCGGCACGCGGCTCGTGGGCAGTCGCGCTGAATCGGGGCGTTCTTCGGAGAGTTCGCCGCCGACACACCAGGCGGCGCGGTGATCAGCGTCATCAGCCCTTGCCGCCCGTCACGGCACGAAGGAGATCCCCGACCGGACCGTTCATCACAGCATCTGTCACCTGCGTCCCGCCGGGCAGTAGCGCTGCGGCGCCTTGGATCGCGGCGACGCCTTCCGCGACCTTGGCTTGCGCCTGGTCCACGGCGGCGTTCACTCCGGCCTGCAGTTGTGTGAGCCCGTCGAACGCACTGGTCACGGGGTGCGGCTCCGCTGGCGGTACGGGATCGAATGTGCCGTCTTTCACCTGGCGGTTGGTGTTCTTCGCAGCCAGTCCGAATCCGAATGCGCTGAGCAGGCCCACGGCGGCAGTGACGAATCCGGTTGCGGCGTTGGCCTGGTCGGTGCTGACAATGCCGAACGTTGCCAGCGCCGAGAGCAGCGGGGTGATCAGTGCCAGCCCTGCGTACAGCTTGGCGCGAACACCGGCGTTGGGGTCCGCGGGTCCGAGAGTGTAGATCTTGGTCTGATCGGTCATGGTCATGCCTTTCCTGGGGTAGCTGCGGTGATCCATTCGGGGTGCGCCGCTTGAATTTCGAGGAGAACGTTGAGTGCCTGCCGCTTCGCAATGGGGTTGTCGACGTAGCGATTCAGGTCGAAATTCCATACGCCATTGGCCGCAACCCTTGCCAGGTCGTGGATGGCGTCCAGATTGCCGATGCGGGCCTGGTCCTCCCAGTACGGCTCGTGGGCGCCATGTGCATCCAGCGCCTGAATCAGCTTGTAGACCGGGATTTTCTCTTCACCGGGTTTGGCGTAGATGGACCATGAATGGACTTCGAGCATGAGCAATTCCTCCAATTCGTCGACGGGTTCGGTTGGGGCGGTGAGGGTCAGCAGTTGGTCGCCCAGGGCCAGGGCGCGGTTGTAGCGGGTCCGGCGCTGGTCGATGCCATTCGTGCCGCCGTTGATGGCGGCCGTGACCGCCGCGAAGCCGCGGTAGTCACCCCACCGCGCGTTCTCGCCGGCGTCGACGAGTGCGTTCATCGGCCGCTGCACCGTCCAGTACCAGGCGGCGCCGACACCGGCCCAGCGGAGATCCGCGAGCTCGGTCGGGCGGTCGACGAAATACGTTGGCGACGAAACCAATCCACGGTCGAACGCCCACCGGGAGAAGTCTGTGTAGTTGGCGCGCCCGGTGATCTGTATCCACGTGCGGCCCTTGAACCGGCGACCATCACCCGGTTGGGTATTGCCCAGGTCCCTGCGGCCTTCGTAGGCATCACCCGATGCGTACTCCTCCGTGGCGTTGAAATTGGCTGACTCATGCCCGGTGTTGGCGATGAAGGCCGCACTGCGGGGCGGCGTCGTGCATTCGGCCTGTCGCAGCCCGTCGGACATCGTGGTCAGGATCTGTGCGGCCCGATCGGGGGTGAGCCCGGTGGCGCGGGCGAGCACGTCGACCGCAGCGGGACTGCCCGGCCCGGTGGGCGCGTCTTCCAGTTTCGCGTCGAGGTACCAGAAGTCGTGGAACAGTAGTTCATTCCAGGCGCGGGCGCCGTCGTAGAGGGAGACGCCGACGCCGTTGACGTTGCCGTGTGATTCCCAGTCGACGCCACGGTCGGACATCTTCACCGGCCCGCCGGGAATGTCCATCGTCATCAGCGTGCACGCGGTGTGCGAGTACTCCCCACCGCCACCGTGCATGAGGCCGACGAGCATCACCGGCTTGAACGGCAACGCGGCCGGACCACCCGGCGGCATCCGTTTGAATCCGAGGTCGTAGACGATCTTGTGATCCAGCCGGAACGATTCCGTTGAGCCGTAACGGTTTCCGGGCCAGTCCGACCGACCGCCGTACCACGCGGCGGTCTGCAGCACCAGCCCGGAGCAGTCAGTCGAGTCCCGCGGGTCGAGGGTGAAAGCGCCGCCGTAGGCGTACGGCAGGCCAGCTCGGGCCCGGGCGCGATCGTGGACCTCCTGCGCCCGCTGGCGGGTCACGGTGAAGGTCACTTCTGACCGCCGAGGATGCGCCGGAAGTCGTTGATGAACTGGGCTGGGAGCGCAGCGATGAGGCCAGTTACGTCGGCGACCCCGTTGAGCAGCTTGTTGTCCCACTCCCCGGGGATGGCGTCGGTGAGCTTGCCGAGGGCCCAGTAGAAAGCGCCCTCAGCTTCAGCGCGATTCTTCGGGTCCTTGGCCCACTCGACGGCCGCAGCAACGATGGCGCGGCCGAGCGGCTTCCAGATCAGGCGTGTGAGCACGGCGTTCCTTCCGGTAGAGATGACGAAGGCCGCGCGATTGCGCGGCCACTTGTCAAGCGAGTGTGGATAGTTCAGGAGAAGTCGGAGCCGAAGTCTTGGTCGAGGATCGGGATGGGCCAGCCGCAGACGAATGCGTAGGCAATGGCGGCTGCGAGGGTGAGTCCAGCGGCGGTGCCGATGGTGATGGCTCGGATCACGCCAGCGTCAGGACGGGTGAGGGGCTGCCATCACTGTCGATGGTCAGTGTGTTGCCGGCGGTGGCGGTGACGTCGGCCGGGGTCGAGTCGAGCAGCACGTAGGCCAGGACGTTGCCACTGACCTCGTAGAGGACGGCCCAGCGTGCGGTGATGCCGGAGCCGCTGGCGGTCCACACCGGGTTGCTCGCGAAAACGACCGTGACGCTGGTGGTTCCAGACAGCACCAGGCTGACAGCGATGCCGCCGGTGGTGTAGCCGTTGGCGTTCGTCACCTCGTTGGTGACGCCTGCCCAGGTGGTCGAGCCAGCGCCGATGTTGGAGCTGGAGGTGACCAGCGCGACTTTGAAGCTGTCGCTGTCCAGGTCGAAAGTACCGTTGAGAAGGTTGGTGCGGGCCGTGTTGGTGAGGGTCCATGTTCCTGCAGCCATGAGTTATGTTCCTTTCAATTAGGTTATGGGACTGGGAAATTCAGACCCACTCGATGAGGGTGTATCCGCTTGCACCGGTTCCTCCGGTGCCGCCAGAACCGAGCGAGTTGGCGCCGCCGCCACCACCGCCACCACCGCCGTAGAGACCGCCGCCACCGCCGTTGGCGCCGTTGCCTGCGAAGGTGTTCGCGTTGCCACCGCCACCACCGGCACCGCCGTTGCCAGCCGCAGCGTTTGACGGTGTACCGCCGGGGTTGCCGCCCGACGAGCCGGTCACCGTCGCCGAGTCGCCGCCCTTGCCAGGGCTGGAAAGCTCGGTAGCGCCGCCACCGCCGCCAGCGCCCGCACCGTTGCTGTTGGTCGTTCCCGCGGTGCTGCTGTTGCCACCCGCGGTGCCATTGCGGCCGACGATGGTGACGCCCGACGCGGACGCGGTACCGCCTGCGCCACCGGTAGCGGTGCCAGTACCGGACAGGCTCTGGCCCACGGCGCCGCCGCCGGCAGTGATGGTGGTCGAACCGGATGAGAAGACGGAGTTTTGGCCGTTGGCCCCGGCGACACCGAGACCGCGGGTTGTCGAATAGGTGGACCCGAGACTGGCCGCCGGGACGAAGACCCGTTCGACCTTCGCGCCGCCGCCACCGCCGCCACCACCTGCTGCGTTGCCGGCGTTGGCCAGGCCGCCATTGCCACCCGACCCACCTGCGCCGATCAGCGTCACCCAGCATCCCGAACTATTGGCTGGGACGGACTGGTTCGTGCGGTTGGTGTTCTCTTCGTTGAACGGAGTGAAGTTGGTGACCGTGGGCTGGCCGCCGGTGATGGAGAGTGTTGGCCCGGTCGGGGTGATGGCCTTGTTGTCGGTCGCGGTGACGATGGGTTGGCCGCCGGTGAGCGTCAGCGCCGCGCTGGCCGGAGTCGCGACCTTGATGTCGGTGGCGGTCACTGCAGGCTGTCCGCCCGTCACGACCAGCGGAACTGTTGTGGGCGCGGCCACCTTGTGGTCGCTGACCGCGATACCGGGCTGGCCACCGGTGACGGTGAGTGCCGCGGCGCCAGGCCGCAGTGTCACGCCAAGTGCGGGATGCGAACCGACGATCGTCAAGGCGGCACCGGTCGGTGTGACAACAACGGGTGTTCGCACCGCCGGTGCGCCCCCGCCGATTCCAAGCGATGCCCCGCCAGGTGCGACGGTGATCCCGACCGCGATGACCGGCTGCCCACCGGTGAGCGACAGCACTCCAGGCGTCGGGCTCACAACCTTGTGGTCCGAGGCTGTAACGACCGGTGCGCCGCCAGACAGCGCGAGGGGCGCCGAAGTCGGGGCGATCAACCGGTGCGCAGTGGACGCGACGGCCGGGCTGCCGCCGGTGAGGGCCACGACAGCGCCGGACGGCTGAATCACCTTGTGGTCGCTGAGGGTTACCGCCGGCTGCCCGCCAGTAACCATGAGCCCGGCCGCGGCCGGGCGCAACGTCACACCCAACGCAGGGTGTGAACCGATCAGCGACAACACCACCCCGGTCGGGGTGATCACCTTGTTCTGGCTGACGCCTACCGTCGGGGTGCTGCCGGTGAGGGTCAGGCTGGCCGGGCTCGGTGTGACCAGCTTGTGGTTGGCCACCGTCACCACCGGTTGGCCGCCGGTGAGCGTCAGCGCGGCAGCGGCTGGTTGCGCGGTGACCGTGATCTCGGCCCACCAGCCAGGGACCTCGGAGGCGGTCAGGGTGTCGATGTCACCCGGGAGCCAACCGACGGGCATCAGGCGATCCCGAATCCTGCCCAGCGCAACGCGTCTTCATGGCTGGTGCCGGGCGGATACTCACGCCACCGGTCCAGCGTGATCGCTTCACCATTCGGGCCGCATTCGATGATCACGGTCGGCTCGACAACAACCTTGTGCACACCGCTATCTAGCGCCGGGATGCCCTGCGCTTCCAGGGTCTCGTTGATCAACGCGGTGGTCAGGGCGTTGACCCCGGCGTCCACGCTGACGGCGAGATCTCGGCCGTCACTGGTGCGGTAGTGCACGACTCCGTCACCCCACGGGGACATGTCGGTGTCCAAAGCTGTTGCGGTAGGCGCCATGTGAACCAACCCCCCTTACTTGTAGAGAATCGCGACGAGACCATTGCCCGGGGTGCCCGACGACCCGCCGGTGCGGGATCCACCGCCACTGTTAGCTGCGCCGCCGCCACCGCCGGATCCACCGCCGGGGAAGCCGCCGTTGCCGCCGGTTCCACCTGTGACGGACTGGATGGCACTGCCGGTGCCCTTGCCCGCGCCGCCGCCACCGCCGCCACCACCACACAGCGGGATGCTCGACGAGGTGCCTGCGCCGCCGGCGCTTCCTGCCGCGCCGGTGCCCGAACCAGCAGCCGCGCCGACGCCGCCAGCTCCACCGGTCGCGACACCCGAGTCCTCGCCTTTCGTGCCGCTGTCACTCGTGGTTGCGTCACGGCCGGTGCCGCCGTTGCCTCCGCTGCCCGGCTGCGACGTGGTGCCGACCAAGCCTTGGTCGGTGGCGATACCGTTGGCATTGGGTGCGCCCGCGAGAAGTGTTGTGGCGCCGAATTTGATCGATGACTGGCCGCCGTCGGCGCCCGCAGTGGTTGCTGCAACGCCAACCGTGACGTTGAGCGTCGATGTTCCCGGGGTGATGCCAGTCAGGTCCAGGTCGGCTGAGAGGTAACCGCCGTCGGAGCCGCCGAGGCCGCCCGCCGCGGT
This sequence comes from Mycobacterium aquaticum, assembly GCF_002086485.1. Classification (GTDB taxonomy): domain Bacteria; phylum Actinomycetota; class Actinomycetes; order Mycobacteriales; family Mycobacteriaceae; genus Mycobacterium; species Mycobacterium aquaticum. Next base: position 7,707 of record NZ_MVHF01000054.1, read on the forward strand.
GGCAGCGTTGGTCGCTGAACCGTTCTGCCCTTTCCCTCCGCCGTTGATCACGCAACCCTTCATCTGCGTCGTGCCTGATGGGACGAGCCACGACGAATTGGAGCTGGTGAAGATCTGAACGTTCCACCCCGACAGGACAGCCGATTTGATCGATGCGACTGTGGTGGCGACCTCGGCCGGGGTGCCGGTCGCCGATGATCCGCCGAACCAGGTGTTGGACAGGTTCTTGAAGCCGTCGATGACGTCTTGGACGGGTGCGGTGATCGTTCCGCTGATGGCGCCGCCAGCGATAGTCCCTCCGGCGGCGATGTTCTGCAGTCGGGTGGTGATCGCGGCCAGGCTGGCGGTGCCGCCACCGAGGTTGGCCATCAGGTTGGTGAAGTCGCCTTGCCTGGTCAGCAGATTCAGGGGTAGCAGGATCGAGTTGATGATCTGCGTCCACACGTAGTTGGGGTCCAGGCCGCCGTCGATCAGGTTGGCGAAGCTACCCAGGTTGAACAGAGAGGTGACTCCGTCGAATGCTTCGGGCAGGTTCTGCATCCACGGGATCTGCAAGAGTCCCGTCTTGTTGTTGCTGCCGTCGTCGTACCAGATGCTGCCTGCGGTCGCGGTCGCGGTGACAACGAGCCGGGTGTAGACGCGGTCGACACCCGCGGGTGCGGTGTACGTGCCTGAGAGCTTGGTGAATCCGCCCGATGCCCCGCTGGGGGTGAACGAGGCAATAACGACGTCGGACACCATTGTGTTGCCGAGGAATTGGCGGACGCCGAGTTGGAATGGGACACCGGTGAAGACGAGGCCCAACCACTTCACCCAGGCGGACAGGTCGATCGTGTCACCTTGTGAGACGCCGATCAGGTTGGACCGCAACACCTTCAGCGTTCCGTCTGCGGTGGTTTTCGCACTTCCAGTGCCGTCCCCGGTGCGCGATACCGTTGGGTCAAAAGTCCAGATCGGGTTGTCGGCGATCGATGCGGCGTTCGGGAAACTACCCGCGGTCAACAGGTTCGGGTGCGTGTTGCCGATACTCGAATATGAGACGTGGCCGAGTAGCTCGGCGGGAACCTGGTTGAAGATGTTGAGCGCATTGAGTGCAGAGTTCGGCCCCAGCAGCAGGTTCAGCGGCAGCAGCATCGTGTTGACGAACTGCCGCACCGCGGCGATCGGGTCGAAGTCGTCGCCGAAGAAGTTGATGTTGGCCAGGAAGGCCAGCAGGTTTTGGAACGGCTGCAGCAGCTGCGGGAGTGGTGAGTTGACCACGTCGCCGCCGTCGTAGCCGAGTACCGCGAGCACCCCGTTGACGAAGTTGATGATCGCGGTCAGCTGGACGATGAACGGGTCGATCGCGTCGGTGATGAACTCGATGAAGCTGCCGAACTTCGTGAGGTCGATCCCGGAGAACAGCTTGATGATCGGCGCCAATGCCTGCCCGAGCGGGCCCAGATCAGCTCCGCTGATACCCAGTGCGGTGAACAGCTGGTCGAGCGAGGGCAGCAGGTTGTTGAGCCCGTCGAAGAGGTTTCCGAACGCCTCGAGCAGTTTCCGCACGTCAGAGACGAATTGCGGGTCGATGCCGAAAACCCCGGCCCACGCGGTGATGATGTTGTTGATGACGTCGACGAACTGTTGCTGCGGCACGACGTAGCCGAGGAAGAACTTCTCGGCCGCCTCGAACAGGCTGATCGGGAACGGCTTGTCGGAGTTGAAGCCGAACAGCGCGCCAAGAGCGGGCAGGATGTACTGCAGGTCGCCGAAATCCAGTGCGCCCTTGGCGAGTTCACCGCCACCCAACAGGACGATGATGTCGGCGACGAACTGCTGGAGCTGTTGCACAGGGTTTGCGGTGGCGTCGTTGATGCCCTGCTGCATCTGCTTCTGGTTGGCCGCCAGGTACTTCAGCTGGGCGCTGTGCTTCTGCAGCAGCTCGACCATCTTCTCTTGGCTGGTGGTATCAGCATCGGGGCCGTTGGCGATCGAGTTGAGTGCCCGCGTCTGCGGGTTCGTGTACGGGGAGCCGCCGAAACCTGCGGTCACAGCGTCATCTCCGCGTCGTCGAACCACACGCGCCCGGCTGTCATCGCCGCGCCGACATGCAACCGCAATGCCACGTGTGTGGACCCGACGGGTGTGAGCACGCTGCCGCCTCCCAAGATTCTCCAGGGCACGATTCCGCTGGGGTTGATGGCGCCGACTTGCACGGCCTGTGTGGGCTGAAGGTCGTCGTCGTAGAACTGGGCGACGATGCTGACGCTGTTGCCGGATGACACTGCGCCCGTGCACTTCACCGCGACCTGCATGGGGAAGATCTGGAAGTCCGACAACCCGAACGGCTGCGTGAGCAGATCGTGGTCGGTGCCGTCGGCGGTGATCGTGACCGACCCCAGCGCGTCGTGGCCTTGGCTGCCGTCCCAGGACCAGCCCGGCCCGGTCGGTGTCCAGCCGTTCAGGTTGTTGTCGAAGCCGCGGTTCTCGATGATGTTCGAGACGCCATCGGGGTAGTAGATCGGGTCGTAGTTGAAGGCACCCTCAGCCATCAGCTGCAGCTGGCAGGTGTTCTTTGCGACGTCGACCTGAATCGCAATGATCTTGTGGTACTGGCGGATATGCCCGACCCACGGCATGAACCCGGACACGATGATGGTGTCGCCCACGTCGAACGTGCCCATGGGTGCGTTCGGATGGTTCGGGTCAATCGTGATCTGTTCCCAGTACGGCGGGGTTTGGCGGCGCGCGAGCCGACGGTGCGCCCACGCCGCGGCCCGCTCGTTGGAGTCGATGTTGGCGGTGGACTCGTCGAGGTAGCGGCGCAACCGGTTCGGGTCCGCGTTGGCCAGCGTCGAGGAGTACTCGAAGCCGGGGAACCACCCTGTGACGCCGACGTCGCTGACCCAGTCGCTCTCGGTTTCGGTGTGCGGTTTGGCCGACAGCACGTTCTCGTTGAGAACGAACGCGAGTGTCTCCTGTATCAAACCCAAACGGGGATAACCCAGTTGGATTTTCTTGACGACGTCGGTGCGGTCAGCGTTCCATTCGGACCGCTCGATGTAGTCGAACGGGATATCGCGCGCAAGGGCGTCGATATAGTCGCCGCAGTCCAGTTTGTCGACGGCCCGAACGAAGGTGGCGAAGAAGTTGAGGTTGAGCAGGTCGCCGTCGAACGCGTACCCGGGCAGCATCTCGACGCCGCTCTCCTTCGGATACACCTCGACGCCCAGGTCGCCGTTGGCGAAGTCTTCCTGCAGGTGCCGCCAGATCTCCACCACGGGCTCGAACGCGTCGTTGGCCGCCCAGTTCAGATCCTCCAGCCACGGAATGCCTTTCGGGTAGGACGCGAATCCCTTGGCCTTCAGGTGCAGCACACCGCTCGACGGGTCCACATCGGACGGTTGCACGATGCCGGTGGCCCAGATGCGCCGCTTGCCCATCATCACCTTCTCGAGGTGGATGTACTGCTGCCACGGCTTGAAGTAGATCCCGGCCACCGACGGGTCGTGGAGGTCGACGTCGCACGCAATGTCGCACCCAGCCGACAGAGCACGCTGCACGACAAGGTTTGTCACGATCACATCGCGGGCGACGATCTCGCGACTGCGGGTCTCCTGGACGATGACCCGCCACCTGTTATCGGGCGGGAGGTAGACACCGTCATCACCGACGACGTTGATCGCGGTCCAGTTGTAGCGGCCGGACGCCGACCCTGATCGCGGGCTCGACCCGGCCGCGGCGCCGGCCCACCCGTAGTTGGCGGCAGCCTGCCCGTATGAGGTGCGCACACCAGTGGCCGCCCCCGTGAAGCTGTATGTCGCGGAGGCTGTTCCAGTCGCCATCAGGCTATGCGGACGATCCGGTGAGGGTGAATGTGGTCACGGTGTAGTTGCCTTCGGCGTCGGCGGTCTGGTCACCGCTGAGCGGCCAGTTGCCGTACCAGATAGCGCTGGGGCCGGTGCCAGACCAGAAGGACAGCCACTTGATCGGCCCGTTGGGGGTTGCTCCGGTGAACGCCATCGGCGCTGCCAACGAGAAGTTGCCTGGGCCGGTAACGACGGTCCAGGAGGGAACGACCGGCGCGGCGGACGACTTGCTGGCCGCGCCACCCTCCCCCGGGTTGCCGGTGTGCAGCTGGGCAGCGCCGATCGCAGCGCGGATCGCGTTGGCGCCGACAGTCATTGCGGCGTCGCTGAATCCTGACATCATGCTCCAATCACAGGGTGTTGAGTGCGTCGCGCCACAGCACCGTGCAGCCGCTCGCACCGGTGGTTCCGGTCGCTGTCCACGACATCGGGATGGGCGCGTCGGCCGGGATCTGCAGCTGGTCGAGGTAGCGGGTGTTGCCGATCAGGGTGGTGCGCAGGTTGAGGCCGTTGCTGTCGATGATTCGACGTGACCACGGGTAGCTGTTGACCTCGACCCGCACACCGGCGGGAATGGTGTACTGCAGCTGGATTTCGCATTCGCCGACGATCGCGAACGGGTTCACCGCGGGCCCGATGAACACGACGCGGAACCAGGACGGTGCGTCACCGCCGTCACGGGTGTAGAACACCGGGGCCGTGTTGACGGCGAGTGCCGCGCCGGTTTCCTGCTCGGTGTAGCTGAGCGTATCGACGCGCGCGTACTCGGCAGTCACCTTGTGGAACTGGCTACCCTGACGTTTCGGGGTGTAGGTGAACTTCCGTGGCCGACCGTAGATTTGGCGGACGACGCCGTAGCCGTCGCAGTAGGTGAGCGGCTTGAGCGCACCCCACTGCTGTTTGATCTCGTCGGCCTTCCACTCTTTCTGCAACGCGCTCAACAACTTCGATGACTTTGCCGTCAACGTGTCGGGCAGATGGCCCGCGATGTGGGGCAGCGGCGCGTTGTCGATCACCCCGATGGTGAAGGTGATCGGGCCCGCCTGCAGACTGTCCTGGCCCATTCGCACTTCGTCGGCCAGGGGGACCTGGAAGTCCTGGTTGTTGACGTTGTACGACTGAATGACGGTGCCCAGCAACGGATACAGGGTGCCTCGGCCGAACACCACATTCCCGATCTGCCACTGGTAGGGGCGCAGATTCTTCGACATGTCAGAAGTTCGTCGCCGCCATGGCACCAGTGGTGCCTTGTGTATTGACCATCCACATCGTCTCGTTCAACATCTCCCCTGGTGACTGGCCCGGACCGGCGTAGATATTCCACTGGGTGTTGACTTGCGGGTTCGGGTTCTGCCCGCCGCGGTAGTCGTACGTCTGGTTCAGCCAGGTGGGCACGTTGAGCGAGTTCTTGTTGCCCGGGTTGTCCTCGCTGTAGGTGATCAGCTGACCGGTGTTCTTGTTCAACAGGAACCGCACATCACCCATCAGCGGTGTGCCGCCGATACCGGCGGTCAGCTGCGACAGGAACCGGCCCACGTACGTACCGGCGATGTGGTACAGCTGCTGCCCGAAGTCGATAGCCATGTTCACGCCCTGCAGCGCGGCGCCGATCAGTTGCGCGATCTGCCCGGCCGACGACAGCGCCATCGACGCTCCCGCCGCGCCCCCCGACGGGTCGCCGCTGCTGCCCGCCCCGACCAGCCCGCCGATGGTGGACAGGATGCTGCCGGTCGCAGTGGCGATATTGGCGGCCAGGGTGATGTACTTCTGGACGTCGTCGACGAGCTTCATGACGTCTTCGGTGTTGCGGACGCCGTACACGAGGCGGTCGGCGATGTCCTGTGTAGCGCTCATCGCGTCCAGGCCGCTGCTGATGACCTGGAACACCGCCGAGACAGCGTTCGAGGCGCCACTGACGATCGACTGCGCCGTCGACAGTGCGCTCTGCCCCTGCTGGAATCCCGCGTCCTTGGCGATCTGGTTTTGCGTGGCCTCCAACGCGTCGATGGTGTTCTTGTTGCCGACGGCGTCCTGCGTTTTCAGGTCGGTGATCGTCGAGTCGATACCGGTGAGCGCGGACAGGACAGCATCATCGGATGCGCCCGGGGTCTTCGCCGCGTTGATCTGGGCGGCCAGTTCCGGGTTGCCCTGCAGATACGCCTGCAGCAGTTGGTCATTGACCGACAGATTCTTGTCGGAGGTGTCGAGCAGATCATCGAGCGACTTGCCCGACGGCAGCACCAAACCGTTGCCGGCCCCGACCGAGCCGCCGATACCGCCACCACGCTTGCCCGGCGCCGGTGCAACACCGGCGGCCTGCTGGAACGCCGCGGCCATCTCGTCTTTGAGTGCGATGTGAACGTGGTTGCGGTGCCCGGCCAGAGTTGGCGCGTCGTACACGCTGGTGCCGGGCGCGGGCTTGCCGCTCTTGATGTTGTCCGCGAACCCAGGGTCAGAGTAGATCAGCTCCTCGAGGAGTGAGCCGAAGTTGTCTGCCATGTACTGGGCGAACGCGCGCATCTGCGGCGTGTTCGCGGTGCCATTGGAGAAGTCGCCTGCCTGGCCGCGGGGATGCCAACCCTTGTCGACCGCGTGATCGTCCTTGCCCGACGTCAGCTGCAGGCCGAACTTGTCCTTGGCGATCGCTGCTATCTGGGCGATCTGGGTGTGCGCACCGTGGGCATCCGGCAGTCCCGTCGTCGGGATGACCGGGGCCCGGGCGGCCGGTGCCGGCTGCCCGAACACCAGCTGTCCGTTGCGCGTGTCGACCAGGTTGTCGCCTTGCCACTTGAACGGATTATCCGTTGTCGCATACTGCGATTCGGCGGAGAACGTGGTGTCGTACGGGGTTTTAAAGAGGTCCGGGAAGTGCGAGCCCTTGGTCCATGCCTCTACCTGGCCCGCGGTCATCGCCTGCCAGTAGCCGCGCATGTCGTAGTCGGTGATCGTCTCGTTGGGATTGAACGGAACGCCGTTCTTCGCAACCCAATCGCGGAACACCTGTTCCTGATCGGGCGACAACTGCGTCTGGTAGTTCGTCGCGGAGGGCTTCGCGAACTGTCGGTTATGCGCGAACGCCCGATCGTAGAATTCCGGCCCTTCAGCCGTGAACAGCGGCGCACCGGTGCCAGTAGTCTGCGGCTCCTTCGTGCCTGTAACCTGCGCCCATCCCGGGCCTTTCACGCCCTTGCCTTCGGTGGCGAGGATCTGGCTGCCCAGCCCGAGCTGGGCGCTGACATCCTTCCAGTACGACGAGCCCTTGGCCCCGGACCCCAGCTGCGGATTCTGGGTAAGGACCGCGGCGAGCAGCGGGTCAGTCGGGTTCTTCTCCAGCTGCTTGGCGAACGCGTCGTAGAACGCGTTGATCGCATAGTTGGGGTCGTTGACCTGCTCCAACGTGCCCCAACCCGAGCTCGGGCTCTGCTGATACAAGCCCGACACCAACCCGGCAGATCCCTGAATCCCACCGGAAATCGTTGGGTTGAAACCACTCTCGGCGGCGGCGACGGCCAGGGCGGTCTGGATCGCGGCGTCGTTCATGCCGCGGCCGCGGCCGGCCGCGATGATCGCCTTCTGGATGTCAGCTTTGCTCGACGACGCTGTTAGGCCGAGCGGGGTGTTCACCCCGGTCTTCCGGACGCCGCCGGCGGCGTTGCCGATACCGCCCGAGCTCGCCCCGAACACGTCAGCCCAGGTCGGTCCCTTCTTCTTCCCCTTCAGCGCGTCTCGCTGCAGCTCGTTCTGCTGCTGCGCGGCGATCTGCTCCGGCGTCATCTTCACCCAGGGCTTGGTGTTCATCCCGGGAATCAGGCCGAGCGCCTGGAACATCGGGGCAGCAAGGTTCTGGGTCACCAGGTCGAACCCGGACTGGGCGGCCTCCAGCATGGCGCCAAGGTCCTTCGCGAGGCCCTTGAGCCCGCGGGTATCGGAGAACTGGTGGCGCAGGTATGCCGACAGCACCGAATTGTCGGCTCCGGCGATGTGGGGCGGCAGCAGTGCACCGCCCAGGCTGTCGGCGCCACCCGCGGCCGGCGCACCGCCGCCGACACCGAGTGCCGCGCTGGTGGTCTCCGCCGTGGTTCGGGCCGCCGCGGCGACAGCGCCCTGCGCCGACGCCATACCGTCGGCCATGTCGGAGACCATCTTCTGACCGCGGATCTTGGTGTACCCGTCCCCGGAGAACGGACCCCACTTGGCCGGGGAGGACTGGAACCAGCCCGCGATGCCGTCGACGATGCCCTTCAGGGCGTCGTGCAGCATGCCGAGCCCCGTTGCTTCCTTCAGTCCCTGAATCAGGCCGCGGATGATGCTCTGGCCCCAACCCGGCGCCTTGTCGATGAGGCCGGTGAACCACTTCTCGATCGATCCGAACGCGTCGGGGATGGCGCTCACCAGTTTGTCGCACCACTCGATGAAGCCGCGGATGCCCTTGACTATCCCGGCGAACACTTCGATGCCCAGCGTGATCGCGGAAACCAAGTTTCGGAACAGGTCCACCACGACCGGCACGTAGGGCAGGAGTGCCTCGATAGCCGCGGTGACCGCCTCGAAGAGTTTCGGCAGCTGCGGGCCCACGCGCTGCGCCAGATCGAGGAAAATGTCGACGAGTGGACCGATCTGCGGCAGCAGCGTCGAGAATGCGTTCGACAACGTGTTGAACAGGTCGGGCAGCTTGGGGCCGACCTGCCTGACGATGTTGACCAGCGCGACGCCCATGTTGTACAGGAACTGGTTGAGCGCCGGCCCGATCGCGACGATTTGCGGCGCGAGCTCCTGCATCGACTGGGCGAACATGTTGAAGAAGTCCTGCCAGCCCGGCGCCGTCGCCACACCGAGCTTCACAAACGCTGTCACCAGCGATGACAACCCGCTGACCAGCGGGCCGAGCAGCGGCAAGAACGCATCGGTGGCCTCGCGCACCGCGCTGAAGAAATCGGTGAGTGCCTTCTGCCCCTCCTCCGACTGAGTCCAGTTGTTCAGCGCGATGGCCATCTGATCGAGCCACCCGAGAAGCCCACCGCCGCCGAAGTTTTCAGCGATGGTCATGATCGTGCCGAACGCCTGGCTCACGTTGATGACGGCGTCGACCAGGTGGCCGAACCCGTCGATGGCGGACTGAATCCACGCCTGGAAGCTGCCGTCGGCGGTGGCCTGGCCGAGCATGCCCACCATCACTGTCAAGGTGTTGCTGATCGCCCCGCCGATCTGCTCGAAGAACGACGACCCGATCACGGTCAGCTGCTCGAAGATGCCGAACAGCGGCTTGATCGCGGGCTGCATGGCCTGTAGTCCGGCGGAGATGTTCTCGATGAACGCCGAGAATGCTTGCGCCGCAGCAGGTGTCTCAAGTAGCCCGGCGAGCTCGTGGGCAGCGTCGCCGAAAATGCCCGCGATCTTGGCCATTCCACCCGACACCAGCGGCAGCCAGGTTTGGATCAGCGGCTTGATGTCGTCGGCGACCTTGGTGAAGAACGAATCTTGGACCGCGGCGCCGGCCAGTTTGAACTCGTCGCGGAATTCCGCGATGCTCAGCATCGCCTGCGCGGCAACCGGACCCATGTCCTTGATGTCCTCAAGGAACTTCTTCGGGTCGTCGGCCATCATGTCCTTGAGCGCATCACCGACCCCGTGGAATGCGACTTCCAGTGTGGACATGGAGAATCCGACACCCGCCACGACAGCGGGCAGCAGGCCGAGCGCGCCGGAGAGCTGCTTGGCGGCGTCGACCACGTTGATGATGCCCTGCACACCGGCTGCGCCACCCAGCCCGGCCAGGCCGCCCAACGACGGGAGTCCCAGCGCCAGGCCGCCGATCTTGCCGACGGCGAGTTCTAGGCCGGCGAGGTCCTTGACGAAGTCGCCGATGGCACTGCCACCCGACCTGGCGCTGCTGCTGACCTTTTCGATGCCTTCGGAGGCCAGCAAGAGCCCAGCGGACGCGGCCTTGCCCTCGGGGCCCAGCCACGCCACCGCTTTCGCCGCCACGCCCAGCGCCTGCGCCAGGCCGCTCGCCTTGTCGGTGGCATCGTCTTGGACAGTGCTGAGCCGCTCGAGGTTGCGTGACAGGTTCGGGATGATGTTCGACAGGCCGGACATGACCTTCTGCCCAGCCGACATCTGATCGGACAGTGCACGGTGCGCGTCACGTTCGGCGTCGATCGCCTTGGCGTGCCGCTTGTGTGCGTCATCGAGATGGCGGTAGGCATCTTCGATGTCCTCGGCCGTCGCCTTGCCGTCCAGCAGGGTGCTGTTGAGCCGCCGCTGTGCCTCGTCGACGTCGGCGCTGGCCTGGCGGACATCATTCAGCCGAGTGCTGTAGCCCTGCGCTGCGCCGCCGGCCGAATCGAACTCGCGGTCCGTGTCCTTCAGCGTCTTCTGGGTTTTCGTCAGCGACTTGTCGGCAGCCGTCGACGATGCGGTGACACTGTCGAGGTCCTTGGCGGCCGCACGCGCACCGCCGCCGTCGTAGTCGATTTCGATCTTGCCGTGGGCACGGCCGAGCGAGTAATCAGGCAACGGTCAACCCACCGTCGACGGTGCAGAGCGTCACAGGACGATTTCCTCGTCGCCGTCGCGTTCGCCAATGACCCGGGCGTGCGCCGAAGCCGATCCCTCGGTGGGATCCGCGAATCCCGTTGCCGATTGGTTCATGTCACCGCCCATCAGTCGCTCCCATTCCCGGATTCGTTGTGTCCGCGCGATCACCGGGTTCTTGCTCTGGCTGACCTCATCGAGGCGAGCGAGCACCCCGCGACCGAACGCCGCGATGCCCCGGTTGAAGTAGAACGTTCCGAACTCCCCGACGCGCTCGTCGAGAACCGCTATGTCACTGGGCAGCTGGCAGAACAGCTTCGCCATCTCGTAGATCTCATACGCCAGCGTCGGGTTCGTTGCGTACACTTTTCAGCGCCGCCAGCTGCTCCCCCAGCGCAGCAGACTTCAGCTCGTTGGGCAGCGCGGCGTTGAAAATCGCCATCTTGTCTTCGATCTCGATCTCGCTGGCGTTGATCTGCTCGTCGGTGCTGGGGCCGTCGAGCACCACCCGCGGGCAGACCACGGCCGCCGCGACAACTCGGTTGACCGGGCCGAACACCTTGTCGCTGGTCTCGGGGTCAACGAAGGCGCGCGCCGCCTCCTCCTGTGCACGCTCGGCCCTGACCGGGTCGTCACCGCGGATGTCCTTGAGCAGCTCGGGACCGAAACCGTCCAAGATGTCCATGAGCTTCAGATCGATCACCTGCATCTTGCGCAGGCGCCGGATCCGCACACGGCCGCCGCTGGGCAGGTCGAGGTCTTCCTCGGCCGCCTTCTTGAATCCGTATGCGGGAACGGAAGAAGCCGCCGCCGACACCGGCCCCTCTGCGGGGGTCGGCGCCGACGGCGGCTCAGATACAGCTTCCGTGGGTGGGAGGTGGACGTGGTCGCGATGCCCGGCCGCGCCCAGCTCAGGACCAGGCTCGTACGCGCAGCCTGCGGCGTGCGGCCGCGTGATCCTGGTGCCGCAGCACCAATCACGGAAGGGGACGTCGTCCACCTCGGCCCGTACGCCGCGGGCGACGGCACGGTTCTGCTGCTCTTCGATGGGTGATGTCATGGTGGCCTCCTAGGGGCTCTGTCGAATGACGTTGCGGCGGTTAGCTCGCGGGAGTGGTGGCGGACACGGCGGCGCTGTAAGAACCGACGGTGGTGCCGAACTTGCCCGCGACCCGGAACTTGTGTGCCGTCGACACGGTCAGCCCGGTCAGGGTGGTCGACGCTGTGGTCGGCGCGCCGCCGGCGGCGGAGCTGACCGCAGTCCACGTGGTGCCGCCATCGGTGGACTTCTGCACCACGTAGCTGTCCGCGGTGGGCAGCTCGTTCCACGACAGCGCCACCGTGGTGGACGTGACCGCACCGACGGTCACGTTGCTCGGGATCGGCAGCGGGTTCGGCACCGGCGTCGAGCCGAGAGTCGACTTCTGCTGGTTGAACTCGATCTCGTACAGGTAGTCGTCGTCGTCACCGGGCATCGGCGTGCCCATGAAGTCAATCGACGGCACCATGAAGGTGCCGTACTTCATGTCGGCCTGGATCTTGCCGTTGGCCTTGCAGCGGAAGATGCGCGCGACGTTGTCGCCGCCACCGTTGGACAGGACCTGGCCCTCCACGCGGAAATAGGGACGCTGGTCGCTGCCCTTCTTCCGCACGACCCGCTTCACGTTCGGCTCGATGCCGGACTCGATGAGCTGGCCACCGGTGACGATGGAGAACGTCATCATGTCCAGGCCGCCGGCCTCCAGCGAACCGTCGACGGTCGCGCCCTTGCCCTGGATGGCGACCGCGGACTTGTCGTCGCCGTCGAGGGTGTCGAAGTCTTCCGACTCGGTGAATGCCAGGGTCTGCGCGATCGGCAGGCGGTAGGACGTCGGGCCCAGGATCGTGCCGTCGGTATCGAGGTACGGAGTGATCCATACCCGGCGCAGGCCGTAGGGCTTGGTGTCCGGGTTGCCTGGAGATGCGGTCATTTGTGGTACTTCCTTTCAGCAGCTGGGGCTCCCCGGCCTCTGGTGATGGGGTCCTTGAACTTCAGCGTTTCCAACAGCTCACAGTCGGGAAACGAATATCTGTGCAGCACAACAGAATCGCCACCGGTGCAGCGCCAGTGGTTGCACTTGACTTCGATCCTGTTGCCGTCGATGACCTTGAAGTGCAGTGCACCCCCGGCGCATCGAACGTCGAAGACGTCTTCCACCTCGTCGGCGGGAACGTCAGGTACGGGCACGACGGTGGTTAGCGTTCGACCTTGTTGCCGTTGCCGTCGACCAGCTCGAACCGATTGCTGTTGGTCAGCAGGTAGTCGAGCTGCGCGTCGCTCAACGCGCTGGCCGGCACGCGGTAGTTGTTCTGCAGCTTCCACACCAGCGAGGTCTTCGCCTCGATGCCGACCTCGGCCCACTGCTGGACGGTGATCTCGGCGTAGGTGCCTTCACCCAGTCGCGACGGCCGGTTCTTGAGCTCCTCCGCATTGGCGGCCGCGGTGCGGGCACCGGTGTAGAACACGAACTTGCCACCGCTGTCACTCTGCGGGGCTGCCGCCTCGGCCTCGGCTTTCGCCTTGTCCTCGTCGGTCACCGCGGGTTGTGCATCCTCGACCGGCGCGATGCCGCTGGTCTGGCTGGATCGTGTTGCCATTACCTCATACCTTTCGTTGGGTCGCGCTGATCACGCGGTTACCTTGCAGCTCAACGCCATATAGGCGGCCTGCCGACAGATCGTCATGTACTTCGGGTCGGTCACGTCCGGGCCGCGGCCTTCGAACCCGATGTAGTTGAGCCGGTATCCGTCGCCGCCGACGACGCCGGCTGGCGAGTCCTCGACGGCCGCGAAGATCGCGTCGACGCGGTCGATCATGTTGTCGATCCGCCCGTAGTCGGTCGACAGGGCGGTCGGCACGTGGAAGTAGAGCTCCAGGTGCCGTTCGGCGTTCTCTTGTACGGACTCCTCGAAATCGGTGTGACGCCAACACACCACGATGAACGCCCCATCGCTGGGCCGCTGATCGGCTTCGAAGTTCGGCACAATCACCAGCGCTGGCCAGCCGGCCGGGCTGCCCAGTGCGGCCAGCTCGGTGTCGTTGCGCAGCAGGTCCAGGACGGCTGCACGGGCCACCGGTCAGCCCTTCCGCAACGTGTTGAGGGTGCCGCGCAGACTCTTCATCAGCTTCTTCCCCTGGGCTGCGACGGTCGGCATGATGATCTGGTCCTTGCCGTTGTTGCTGATCTCCAGCCAAATGCCGTAGTCCACACCGTGGCTGAACCAGATCGACTTGTGCGTGCCTGCCAGCTCGGTCGCCGTGAACAACGCGGCGCGCGCCTGGCCCGGCACGCGGTCGTCACGATTCCCGTCACTGTCGCGCCACGGCGCCTTTTCCTTCATCTGCGCCTCGCCGTCGACGGCCGCGATCGCCATGAACGCGTCGACGACCTTCTCGTAGTCCGGCTCAACGTCCTTGACGTTGTCGCGCAGCTTGACCAGCCCGGAGTTGAGTTCCGAGAGGCGGCCGAACTTCTTAGCCACCGCTGTGACCAGTCACTTTCAGGAACGCGATGACAATCGCTGTGATCTGGTAGGGCCGCGTGTTGTCCACCGTCTGCACGCTGTACTTGGCGGCGAAGTCCTCCCAGCTGTCGCCGACCTCGACGACGGCGTCGTAGGCGCCCACCATCTCCAGCCGCAGTGTGCGGACGGTCCCGAGGTCGGTCGTCGACGAGTCGACACCGTCGAGGGCCTGCTTGTTGAACATGGCGAACACCTGCGGATCCCGCGGGACCGCCGGTGCGTAATCCTTGCCGCCGCCTGGCTTCTCGGTGACGGTGCCCGCCGCAGGGATCAGCGCGATCGGCTGCCCGCGCAGCGCCAGGAGCTCGGCGACGGCAGCCCGGGCCTCCGCGGTCATCCCATCGATCGGCGCGGACATCAGCAATGCCTGGGCCGCGTGGGCTGCCAAGGCGCGACCCCGACGGTGCCGAACTTCTTCCGCCGCTTCCGCAGCCGCACCGAATCCAACTCAGCGTCCGTGAACTGCACGCGGCCGCGCGTCGGGTCGGACGCATACCAAGACCGACTGGTCGTGATGTCGGGAGTGGTGGTGCTGCGCTGGCTGGCCCGCTCGGGATTGCGGTACAGATCCAAAACCTTCTCGCAGACAAGCACCTTCACCCGGTTCAGCCGATCAGGATCGCCAGCAGCCTCCGACTCGGCGGCGATTTCCGCGAGCGGCTTGCGCAGCGACGGGATCTTGCCCATCAGTTCGCTCTCCGCGTCACCGATGCGGACGTTGACCCAGGCCAGCCGGTCCGATGGAATGGTCCCCTCGAACCGGCTGGTCACATCCTCCTGGTTAGCGAACTTGCCCTGGACAGGTGCGGTCATTCGACCCGGACGCCCGCATCCCGCAGCTTGGTGACGATCTCATCGCGCTTGTCGTCCTTGGCGACCTCAACGCCGTGCTTGGCGGCGTATGTGGCCCAGTGGTCGCGGCCAGACCCGGGACCGGCCAGCGGTGGCGGCTCATCACCGCCACCGCTGGAGTTGTCCTCGGATCCACCGCGCTCGCCGCTGGCGTCGTCGTCCGCCGGAATGGTGTCCCACACGTTCGGGTTGGTGATCTTCTTGCGCGCCCAGGCAGGCGGCTCGTCACCGGGACCGAACGAGTGCAGGACGCCCTTCTCGTCGAACAGCGCCACGTAGGCGGTGAGCGCGGTCATCAGGCCACATCCGCAACGGTGAGCAGTCCGGCGTTCGTCAAGATCGGCATACCGACCGCGTCGACGAAGGTGAACTCCCGGTACGGCGGGCCGACCTTCTCGACAACACCGACGATGCCGGCAGCATCACCGAAGGTCATCTCGGCCTGATTGGACTTGGCCAGCTCCAGAGCGGTCGCGCTGAGGCCGAACGCAAAGAACCCGAGGTCGCCCAGGTTCTCCGGTAGCAGAGCAACCCTGTCCGCGGCGAAGACTCGGGTGTTCGAGCCCTCGACGTTGAGTGAGGTGTCGTAGCTCGGCAGTACCACCGGCAGTTGCTCGGAGTCGAGCAGCGTGTTCAGCTCAGCCAGAGACACGCTCGTCTTGCCAGCGGTCGCGCCGTACACGGCGTCGATGATCTGCTTGTTGCGCCGCAGATCACCGAGGCGAGCGCGACCGGTGAGCATCTTAGCCGCCCGGCCGTAGCCGTTGGCGATCCGGATCTCCTGCCATGCATCGAGGTCGGTCAGCGGTACCGAGGCGGTGTGGTCGGTCCACAGAGCACCTGCCGGGGCGGTGATCTGGTTGGCCGGCACGCCGTAGTCGGCCTCGCCGCTGAAGCCACCTTCGTTGATGGTCAGCTTGCCGTCGGTGAGGACGTCGCCCCAGGCGAGTTCGCGGCGGTTGTTCATCGTGCCCACGAGCCGCTCGGCGTCGTTGTAGGCCGCGTTGACCTGGGCCGCCTTGTTGGTGCCGCCGAGCCGGGCGATCTCGACTGCGATGGTCTCGTATTCGCCCTGGTTCAGCGAATCCGAGAAGGGCAGCAGCTCAACGTACTTGCCCGATCCGGCGTCGCGGGACGACACGTGGATCGTTCCGTCGAACGACCGGTAGGACGCGGTGCGGTTGGTCTTGACGAACTCCGCCCAGTCGATCCGGTTGTTCTGGAAGTAGCGGGTCGGGAACATGTTGACCAGAGCCAGATTCGACTCGACCGGCACATTGCGGATGAACGTGGTGAGCGCGTCCGGCGAGACCGGACCGTCGAAAACGATTGCCATGATTCAGTTCTCCTTCACAGCCACACGATCAGGGGCAAGTCGGTCTTGCCATTGGCGTCGATCCCGGAGTTGGCCGGCAGCTTGGCCACGTTGACTGCACCGTGGATGAACCGGGCGCCGCCGACCTTGGTCAGGGTGTTGCCGGTGTTCGGGTCCACTGCGCGCACCGAGCTGAACAGCAAGCCTGCGCAGACCTGGGTGCCGTCCGACTTCGAATCGTCGTACGGCCCGTACAGGCCCGACGCGGTGATCTTCGCGATCGCAGTGCCCGACGGGATGTAGCCGTTCGCGAAGTGCGTGGCCTTGGTGAACTTCGAGATGTCCAGCGTGATACCAGGAGTGATGTCGACGCCGTGCTGTCCAACGAGCCACGACCGGTCCTCGACCTGGTAATTGCTGGAGCGAACAGAAATGTCAGTCGACATCGTTAACTCCTAGTCCTTGATGTAGCCGCGACGCCTTGCCTCGGCCAGTCCTTCATCGCGCCCGGACGTCGCCGGCGGCTGCGATCCTCCTTGGCCCCACTGTCTGGGTTGTGGTTCACCGGTCGCCTGACCGCCGAAAGCGGTTGCGAGACTGGTGAGATGCCCGATGAGCGCGTCCTTATCGAACTTGCCGTCCTTGACGAACGTCATCGGATTGATGCCAGCGAGCACAGCTGACCGCTGCGCCTCTTCCTGCACGAACTGGCCCACGATGGCATCGGTGAGCTGACCGGCCCACTCTGCGGCCGCCTCTTGCGCGGCCGTCGCAGCTGCTTCTGACCGAGCGTCCTCGAGGGCACGCTCGCTCGGCTGCAACTGGTTTCGGCGCGCGTCTTCCGCGTCCTTCTTCCACTGCTTGGCCTGCTCTGGAGTGATCCCCTCGTAGGCGCGGAGCGTGTCGCTCTTGCGCCGGTCGTGAAACTTCCAGTAGGCAGCCTGCTGCTCCGCGTTCATGTCCGCGATCGGCGTGTTCTCCGGGAAGCCCCTGTCGGGCGGCGGATCCGCCGGCGGCGTATCTGCAGGAGCTGGGTCAGCTGGCGGATCACCAGCCGATGGCTCGCCGAGTGGCTGAGATCCGCCCATGACGGGCCAGATCGGGCCACGGCGCCCGATAGCGAGTGCCTGCAGTCCAGGAATGGTGGGGTGGAACGGTAGGTCGGTCACTGACTACTCCCCTGTCGGGATGGGAACCCATGACGGGTCCAACCGCCGGTCATGGCGGAAGATTGTGTGCATACGAAACAACCCCGGAGCTCAGCTCACGGGGTTGTTGTGTCTACGAAGTATTAGCTGACGGGTATGCGATCGAGATGGTAGAGAGCCCGCTTGCGGACCTTGTGATACACGCTCGACCCATACGCCATCTCGTTGACCATTTCGCGAACATCGGCCGGCAATGCGACCTGCTCCGCATCGAAAGTAGCGAGTCCTTGCAGGACAGCCTGGTCCCATTCGCTACTGGCGATGTAGTGGTCAACCATGGTGTTGCTGACCGGCAGCACCTTGCGGAGGACCAAAGCCAGGTCCTCCAACATGTGCGATTTGGTCGCGGTCACGAGTCCAGCTTACGAGTCAGGTCCGCCGGGTTCAACGGAACGGGCACCGGGCGGCCTGTGGCGTCATTGCGATGCACGCCATCCCCGCTGAGCGGATAGGCTGTGGCGACCTCCCAGTATCGGCCGTAATCGTGCACCGGTACCGCCAAGATGACTCCGTCGTGTAGGCCGCGGAAGACGACTCCGAGGTTCTCCGGTGTGATGTTGCGCTGGAGGTCTTGGCCCCACAGAATCGCCTCGACCGCTTCCAGCAGCTTCGTTTCGTCCCAGCCCGCCGGTAGTTCGCTCTTGCCCGGGATACCGGTACCGGCCCTGTGTCCACCACCGCCATGCCCGTCTCCGTCGAGCATGTAGGCGAGATCGTCGTCGATCAGCGGCTGGACATCGGACGGCCGCAGCGGCGCCGGGTCACCGTTGTCCATGTCCGGGTAGCGATCGTCGGGGGAACCTGCCACCGGCGGGATGTTACGTGGCGGTTCGCCGCCGCCACCGCCAGCGCTTGGCTCAGGCTCCTCTGCTTGTTTGCGCAGCTTCGCGATGAGCTTCTCGTGATAGGCGATCTTCGAGGAGCTCTCGGGCTCGCCGTTGGACCGCAGCCGCGCTAGGTTCTCCTCCATCACGCGCAGCTGGTGCTTGGCCACCTCGGCCTGGGCCGGCTGATCGGACTGCAGCGCCGTCCCGCCGACGCGCACCTTCGACTTGGTCGTGCGCGGCTTGTACTTCGACTTCGGCACCATCACTGAGCCGAGCTCGCCGTGCTGGTCCACCTTGTAGCGGGTCCGCTTCAGGTGAGCCGACGACGTCCCTCCGGCGTCCTTGTACAGCTGGTTCAGGTCGACCGCGTTCAGGTCATCGGCCGGGTCGTAGTCCTCGGTGATGGCGGCGATCGTGCACTTGCAGTGCGCATGAATCGGCATCAGTTCGGCGACGTAGTAGATCCGGTCGGACGCCGCGATGCACATGCCGCACGTGCCGCCGCGGGACAGCTCCGGATGGATAACCCGCCGGTACCCGATGATCTTCGTCTTCGCCTGCGGGCTTCCGTCCAGGTCGACCGGTTCAGCCGCGGACACCAGGACCTGCTGCTGTGCGAGACGCTGCGCGAGCATGAGGTTGTCGTCGATCAGAGCATCGATGCGCTGCCCGGCCAGGGCAGCGGCCTGGACATCGGTTGCGCCCTTGGACTTTGCGTACCGGTACACCGCGGCCGGCCGCTTGAACACACCCAGCGTGGTCATATCGGCGGTCGAGACCTTGGCGGAATCCTCGGCGTAGTCGACGCTCACCGCGTGCTGGCGCAGAACGAGTAGCCCGTTCTTGATGACTGCAGCTGGCGCCCGAACGTCGAGCGGTACCGACTGTGTCGCCGGTACTTTCACTCCAACCGCGGCCAGCTGATGCGCCTGACCGACCGCCGCGGCCTTCGCCGCAGCTTCCTGCGCCGCGGCCATGATGCGGGCGGCCTGGGCAGCGAACTCAGCCACCGCGGTCTCGTCGTACGGGTTCACCGCCGCCCAGAGCTGATGAATCGCCTGCTTTGCGTGTGCGGACGCCCGGTCCCTGGCCGCAATGACGGTGTCGGCGGCCGCCGCGGTGGCGATGACTGCTTGCTCCGCAGTGGGTTTCGGCGTCTTCAGTTCGGCGAGCTGTGCGGACGCCTGCTCAAGGGCCTGCCGATAGGTGATCGGTGGGCTAAGCGGTGCCGACATTGGCCGGTTCCACCGCCGGCGTGGGCGCCGCGGCCGGTTGCGACGGTTGCGACGGCGTCGTCGGGGCACCAGGCAGCAGGATCGCCTCGGCCGCCATCTGGTTGATGTTCGCCTCGGTCTCCTCCGGCGACATCTCCCAGATCTGCTCGTTGCGTTGCTGCAGCGACAGAGTGCCGACAGCCTGCGACGACGCTGAAGCCTTCTCGGCCAAGGTGCGGAACTCGATTGGCCCCCAGTGCAGCTTGATCGAGGTACCGCGATCGGCCTCGCCGCTGAACGCGAAGAGGATGCGCCACAGCAACTTCATCTGCGGAGTCGCACGCGAGCGCCGGTCACGGATCTTCGATGTCGCCGACTCACGCATCAGGCCAGCGCCCTCAGCGGATCCGTTCGCAGCGTCTGGGGTGATCAGGTGCAGCGGCGTCGAAGTGACGGCGGCGAACTCCTTCACATCGTCGCGTTTGGCGTTCAGGATGGACGACAGGTCCAGCGCCTGCGACTCCCAAAACTTGAACCCGTCAGGGACTTTCCACAGCGCACCCGGGTTCGCACTGAATACGGTGGACGCCAATGCCTCCCAGTCGACCGGGTCTGCCGTGTCGTCATCGTCGTCGTCATCGTCGTCGTCGCCGATGATCGCGCGCTGACGGAACGCCTGGTACGCCACGATGATCAGCCGCTTCAAGGTCATGTCATTGATGCGGTCGAGCAGGTCCAGGTGCCGTTCGTATTCGCCGAGTCCGTGCGGGTTGAGGAATCGGACGATCGGGATGCCGCCCAGCTTGTCCAAGCCGCTGATCGTCTCGGGCCGATCGGGATTCTTCACTGCCCACTTCGAGCCATCGAAGTCAACATCCCAACGGCGGCCAGGCAGAAACAGGTGCGCACGCTCAACCTCGTCGACCAGGTCGTAGTCCTTGACCAACGCCGCACGCAGTCGACTGGGGTTGGTGCGGTCGGGTATCCCGATGCAGCGACGCGGGTCGATCGCGTGCGCGGTCGGGGTGTCCCCGTTGTTGTCGACGGCCATCGCAAATGCTTCGCCCATCGAGAACTGGTAACCGAACAGGTCTTTCGTCATCGCGCCGAACCCGGACTCGTCCATGATCCGAGCGCCCACGTCGTCGCCGCCGGCGTCGTTGTCGACGAGCGTCGAAACGGCCTGCTGCTCCATGCGATCCAACATCGCGTTGACGCACATCGGCGCGTAGTTGCAGCGTGCCTGCCGAATCACGTCCCGGAACGCATCCTCGTACCCTTCCGCCACCTGCGGCAGCGGAGCATCACCGACGTTGTAGGACCACAGTGTGTCCAGGACCTCGTTGCGTGGGCGGATGGCCACCGGGCGATGCAGCTTGTCCGACCACTCCGGACGTGTCGCTTTCGTGAAGCGCGCGTTGAGCTTGTCGAACCACTCCTGGGGGGTGAGCTCAGCCAACTTCCCACCCTCCTATCGGATTCGAGCGAAGACACGCTTCTTCGGCTTCGGCACTTTCGGCAGCACGTCCATGCGGGCCTGCCACGACAAAATCCCGGCCATGCAGAAGTCGAACTTCCGGTCGGGGTGAATCTTGGTGAGGATCCAGACTTTCTCACCGGTCTCCTCGTTGGCGACGAGGTTGGTGCTGCGCCGGCCCGCGTTGCGCAGGTGCCGGGTCAGGTCGCCGACGTTGGCCAGGTCGCCGTCGTTGTCGCCGGTCGGGCTGTTGTGCTTCACGCTGCCCGAGGCGATCGCATCCTCGTATGCCTGGATGGCCTTGAACATGCGTCGCCGCTGGTTGGTCCAGAACTCTTCGACCACATCCGGGTGGGTCGCCGCCCACGAGCCGACCGTGTAATTCCAGTGTGGCGGATCGGCGTACAGCTTGAGCACGCGGAACCGCTTGAACAGTTCCTTGCGCTTCTCGTTGACTTCGAGCTCGTCGACTTCCCAGTCGTCCGGCGCGTCGTGGGGTCTCTCCCACCCACCTTCGAGCTGTTGGAGTCCCGTTTTCACGTCGGTAACCACGAACCCTGTCGCGTCCCGCATCCGAGCACCGTCGAACCCGATCGTGACGAATGCCCGAGGCGGGATGACGTCGGGCACGTAGAGGTTGTTCCAGCGCCCGATATCGAAGGCTTGCGCGGACTGCTGCAGCCAGCGGTTGGTCCACACCCGTTCGAGGTAGCCCTTGTTGGCCTTCGGCTTGTCCCACCGAGCGGCGATCTGCTCAAGATCGGTGCGGCTGGCCAGATCTGGACCGGACGCCTCGCGGATCGCCTCGACGCGATCGGAGAACTTCCGCATGTCCCAGCCGTCAGAGGCTTGGCGGTGGAAGTAGAACGTGTCGGGCCGCTCGACTTCATTGCGGGCCATCGCTTCTGCTTCGAAGTGATTGTCCTCAGCAACGGATTCCTGGCCTGGTTCGCCGGCGGTTGTGACGGCCATGCCCCACGGGTCCTGGGCGTATCTCTTGCCGAGGTTCTCGTCCATGGTCGTGACGGCGGCTTTCTCCGTCGGCAGGTACAGGCGGTGCGTCTCGTCGTAGCCGTTGAAGGTCGTGCGGCCACCGTCGTTGGTGTCCGGCGCCGTGGCGACCGGTATGCACTTTCCGTCGGCCTTGCCGTCGGGGCCGACCCGCAGGATCCGGTCGACACCGACATCGAACGCGTCCGGACCGATGCAGTCTTCACCGCACCAGTGACACAGATCCCCTTGGCACTCTTCGCAGAAGCACCGCGCGATGCGGGCGTTCTCGCAGATGACCTTCAGCGCGCCGTACGCCAGCTCCTCGACCTGGATCTTGGCGTTGGCGAGCAGCGGGATGAACGGGTCGACGACCGGGCGCCCCAGTGCGAGCGAGCCGTCGGGGTTGTACCCGTTGAACCGCACCGGTGCGTGCGGGTGCAGCTCGGCGAAGGCGATCTGGCCGAGGAACTCGGTCTTGGCCGCGCCCTTTCGGATCGAGACGTTGGTCCGCTTGAAGCGGCGGCGGCCGGCGTTGCGATGCTTCTTCGGCCAATGCTCGTAGGACCGGTAGGTGACGTACTGCCAATCCTCGGACATCCGGTACGGCTGCGCCTTGAGGTCGCCCGGGCCGAATACCGAGTGAGCCTCGAGGAAGTCGCAGACCTGTTCCCCGAGAGTCGGATACAGGACGTCGCCGTCCGGCGGGACGATCAGCTCCATAGCGCGCTACTGCACGGCTGCTAGGCGCCTCTTGCGCGGGTCCACTCGGGCGGTCGCCTGGGGGGCCGCCTTCGCCGCCGTCGTTGAGGTTGCGCCCGACGACGCTCTACGCGCCGCGTTCTGCTTCTCGCCCTCAACCCGCAGCACTTCCCACTGCAGAGTCCGCCGCGCCATCGGCGTCAGCCCGAACTGCACCAGGATCTGCCGGTACTCACCCGCCAACGCCTTCGCAGCGGTCGGCTTCGTATCCGGATCCAACATCATCTGGTACAGCCGCGCCGCGACGTACAGCAGGTGGGTGTCGACGTCGATCCATTCCTTGCGGGGCTCGGACGTCCACAGGTCGTCCCACCACGCGACCACCTCGGGGTACCACTCGATGCTGCTCGGCAGCTTCGGTTTCTCCGTAGTCTCGGCGTCCGGCTTACTCAGCGTCGCGCGGGTCGTCGTCTTGTTCCGACGTCCACGGAGAGTCGGGTCCTTCGCAGTCGGTCCGGGCATGGCGGGCTCCTATGTCAGGAAAGATGCAGTTCCCATGTCGGGAGCGATGAAAGATGCTGCGGCGCAACACATCTGAGATGCTCAAATGCCCTGCGCGGCAGGCCCTTTCAGGGCGACTGACGCGGGTTTTCGCCAGGCCCCGAAAATTTTCCCAACCCGTACAGAGCATTTTTCACAGAACTACGCGGCGTCCCCCCTTGCCCCCGGGGAGGGGGTGGGCGGCCTGGGGGTCCGGCGCGGCCGGGCGACGGCTCAGGAGCGCCGCTTGCTGGGGCCACGATCGACGGTGCGCGCCTTGTGCTCGTTGCACGGGTCGCATGCTGCCTGCCAGTTCGTCGGGTCGTAGGCGAGGTCTGGACGCCGCGCTGCTGGCTCTCTCTTGTCGACCGTGGTGGCGTAGCCCGTGCAGATCCCTGGGTATTGGATCTGGCACTGGTAGCCGGCCGCCTGCAGGACCTGCGGCCGAACTTCCTCTTTCCAGCGCCGATCTGAGGTGATGCGGCTCGACGCGGTGCGTTCGCCTGCCCATGCGATCGTGTGTTCTGGGCAGTAACGCGTGTTGCGGATCAGGTTGGTGCAGTTGCCGTTGTCGCCTGGACAGCGGCGCGGTGCGCGTGGCATCCGCCGCCTACCTGCAGGTGTCCACGTGCAGGTGCTTGAGCAGGGCGCAGGCGATGCCGTTGACCGCGTGGGCCATGACCTCTTCGCGTTCGTTCATGCTGCGCTGGCTGTACGGATTCAGGTGGAGTGCCTTGAGTCCGAGGCTGCGCCATGTGTATGCGACTGCGGCGTGCACTGATTCGTGGACGATGGTGTCGACGGTGAGCTGCTCGTGGCTGAGCCGCATGATGCCGAGGTATCCGCTGCCCGGATTGTCCGTGTGCGGCTGGAAGCAGCCAGCGCAGTTGTCCCAGAAGCCCGGTACGTCGGATGGCCTGAGCCGTTGGGCTGCGGCCTGCAGCTCGGCGATCGTGTCGTAAACGGCGACGGTGAGCCAGTACCACGGTGATCCAGCACCAGCACGGTGCCGCACGGTGAAGCGGGTCTGCGGCATCAGGGCTGGTACACGATGGGCCAGGTGCCGATGAGGTCTTCGATCTCCTCGAACTCCAGGTCGAACAGGGCCTCGGCGCCGCCGATGTCGATGATGAACCAGCTGAGTGCGTCGTCGTCCACATCGGGCCTGATGCTGTGGACCGGCGCCCGTAGAGCGAGCACTCCCTCGGTGGCGCGCACCGTGCCTATCGGATCATCAGGTGCAGCCATCGAACACTCCCGGGGGTTTGTCTCACGCAAAACGCCCCGGGCCGGAAGGCTCTCGGGGCGTTGCGTTCCCGTACCCGGAATTGGGCACAGTTGTACTTGCGAAACAGTGTCCCACGAAATCACACGATTGTCATTTACCCGTGGTAGCGCGTCGGATCAGAACCGCATCTCGTCGTCCCACAACGCGACATGCTCGTCCTCGTGGCGTTGCACATCGGCCGCCAGATCCATGAGTGGTTCGAACAGAGCACCGAGCTGAGCGCATGCCGCACCGATCCCCGCCAGCTTGGCCGCGGCATCGCTGAGACCGTGCGCGATCGTGGATACCGCGCAGACGATCTCCGCCTGGACGACAGCCTCTGCCGCTCCAAGGATGATCCCTGCCTCACGCAGCGCGTCGTCCCGTGGATTTGGCACAGATCTACTTCGCGTCGTCCGAGGGTTTGTTCTGGCCGGGCTTCGGCCTCAGGGAGGGCATGTCCTCCAGTAGCTTCTTGAAAGCCTGCTGCTGTCGCTCCCTCTCCCGCTCCAGCGCCTTCATAGCCTCCTTGATTCCCGTTTCCGCGACTTCACCAGCCTTTTTCATCGCTGCTCTCCAGTCGTCTGCCAGCCGGTCTCCGATCTGCTTGGCCGACGAGCGCTCAAGCGCATCCGAGATCGCCTTCCGCTGTCCCGCCAACTGGCTATCCAGCGCGTCCTTGATGAACTTCTGTTGCGCTTCCAACTGGGCTCCAACTTGGCTCATCATTTCCCGCGTACGTCGCTCGTTCTCCTCGAAGAACGCTCTGACCTGCTCAGAGAATCCGTCGCCCATCAAATCGGCCATTGGTCACCCCTTCTGATTTGCCTCGAACGCGGGCGGATGCGCCGATCCGACCCGCCAGGCCAAGACGCTACGACCAAATGGCGGTCTGAGGCGTCGGTTTCACAAATCCACAGCCGTCGGCGAGCGCGCTGCGATCTCCGAGTTGATAGCCGCGGCATGGCGCGATGCCAGCGTGAATTCGGTCCAATCGACCGCGAGCTGATCGACGGTTACTGGGTAGTCGTAGCGTCGGGCGAACAGGTGCTGCGCTTCAGCGTCCGCGCCCATCAGTGCCGCGTAACCGGTTGCGAGCACGTAGCTTTCCTTGAGTACTTCAGCAGCCATATTTGATCTCCTGACCTCAGCTTCACGAGAGCGCTCCGACGCCCCAGTCCTTACCGCAACTGCATCGAATGCCGTCACGGTGGCCCGTGATCTTGTGCCCTCTCAGCTTGTGCCAGAAGCCCGACCAGTAGCCGTACATCGCGCACCCCTTGCGTCAAGCAGAACAGGGGCCAGCTGCATCCACGAGAGTCTGCGAGGGGGACGCTGTACCTTCCAGGCCCGGTCTCAGTGAGTGGGCGCGTGCGACGTTTCCGTCCCGGCTGGCCTCTGTTCTGTTGTGGTTATAACTTAGCATCTAATGCTGTTGGCGTGCAACACTTTTCGATATTTCCTCCGTCTGTCAGCTACGGCACTTGCCGCAGAGTTCGGTTTCAGCGTCGATGTGCCTGTGCTTCTCGCCGCACTGACGGCACTGATCGGGCCACGTAGTCACCACGACGTCGGCCACGCGCAGGGTGAAGCACTCACATGGAACGCCGATATTGCGTTGGGTCGCATGGTCGAACCGAGACGCCTTGTAGTGGCAGCGGCCGGTGTCGTCGTGCCATGACGTGTTGTGGCTGCATTCGCACCACGCGCCCAGGTGTTCGCCCACGCTCGTTCCTTACGTCAACCTGCAGCGATGCGGTTGGCGTGCCAACGGTTCGCCATGACCATCAAGTCGTCGGCCAGGAATGGGAAGTCAGGACGGCACGATTCGGCGTAGGCCCGCAATGCTGCCATCGCGTGCGGGTCGTGTTCCTCCAGCACGAAGCACTGACCCAGCGGCTTGCCGTTGACCTTCTCAACGCGGTATTTGCCATACAGGCCGCGATCCTGGTCGGGCGGCGGGTCGGCACTGAACAGCGCCATCACAACACCGTTGGACTTCTCGTACATGTCCAGCACCCACCGCACGCTGCCGTCCCACTGCCGCTGCATGAAGGGTCGAAATCGTTTGCTCATGGTTCCTCCGTTTCGCCGATAAGTGGTAATTGCGTCAGCTGGCTCGCCTGCGTGGGCCGCCCCGGTCTTCCAGGACCGCGCGTACATCGCCCCACCGGTACTTCCCGTCGTCGGTGGTGTGCAGGTTGTAGCGCTGCTTCCAGTTCCGGATGCCCGACTCGGTGTAGCCGAGCAGGCGGCACAGCTCTTCCGGGGTGAGGTAGGCGTCGTCGGCGACGGTGGAGTCGGTGGGCAGTGCCCAGCCGAGTCCTTCTTCGCGGATGCCGCGTTCCAGGGCGGTGGTGTCGATGTGCTTGCCGAGTTCGTGCCACAGCACGAAGACGAGTTGGCGGAGGCGGTTCTCTCGGATGAAGCTCATGCGCTGTGCCTGTCGAGCGCGGTGACGAGCTCCACGGTGGTGGTGAACCCGGCGACGCGGGCCGCGCGTTCGAGGTGCCATTCCTTCTCGGCGGCCAGCCACGCGGTGACCTGCTTCTCCCAATTAGCTTCGGCGAGCAGCCATTTCAGCAATTCCATGTCAGCCTCCTCTTGCACCTTCAGGTGGAACTTCGTGAACCCGGCGAGCCGGTGGTAGTCGTCCTCGGTGAATCCCCTGCCCCATTGGGAGTTCGGGGGGCATTTCGAGCAGTGGATGAGGTCGGTGCCGTATTCGCGGTGCAGGGCGCGGCGGCCGCAGCCGTGGCACGGCATGGGGTATTCGCGGCGCTGGTCGCGTTTCCGAGCCCCGTACATGCCGCGGATCAGGTCGTGCAGTCCCCAGAGTTCGAGGGCGATGTCGACGCCGGACATGAGGACGTGGCGGCCGCCGGTGCCGTCGAGCTCGTTGCCGTCACGATCCAACCCCTGGTACTTGCCCGGGCCGAGCTTGACGTACTCGGTGGGTTCCTCACCGTGGACCTCACCGGAGCGGTCCCACCGCAGCACCCAGTCGGCGGGGGCTTCGAGCAGCACCGACAGGTTGGGGTGCACGAGGTCGACACCTGTCTGCAGGCGCAGTGACCGCTTCACCGGTGGTGTGTAGTCCTTGTCGATGGCCGCGGCGACGATGTCCGCTGCCAGGTCGACCAGCTCCAGCATCAACACCTGCTTCGCCTCGGCATCGGTGTTGAGCGGCACACCCGGGCTGCTCGTGTACGACACCCGGACACCCTGCTGGGATTGCTTCTCCCCCATCAGGACTTCCAGGGCATCCCAGTCGTCTTCGAGCCGTTTGAAGATCTTCGAGACGTGGCGGATGCACTTCTCGCACAACTGGCCGTCGGCCGTGACGATAGCGGCGTGCTTGGTGCCGCGGTTGTCGAGCTCGGTGCCCAAGCAGCGGCCGGCGGGCACCACGCAGCGGTGCAGTTCGGTCACTGAACGTCCTCCACGGTGATGCGGGCCCCGATCGCCGCGGCGTAGCGGGTGAGCACTGCGAGGCTTGGCGAGTAGCGGCCACGTTCCAGGTGGCACACAGCGGGGCGGGTGACGTGCATGCGTCGAGCGACCGTGGATTGCAGGATGCCCTTGGCCTTGCGGATAGCAACGAGCTGGCCGACGAGATCGGACACTGTTTCGGTCACGCGGGCCTCGCTGGTTTCGATGTGGTGTGCCAGTAACCGCACGGGCACTTGTAGACCCGGCACGGCATCGCCTTGCCTCGCGACCTTCGACTTCTCCAGAAGATGTGCAACTCCCGCTCCGCTTTCACCTGGGTTTTGAACTTGCGCTTGTCCGGCGTCGGGCAGGCCACCGGAAGTGGTGCAGCGAGGTGGTGCTCGATCCCGATGCTCAGGGCGCGGTTCCGCGTCTTGCTCGGGTCGCCATGCCAGTGCCACCCGCACGAGCAGCGGATGTGCCACTGCCGCTTTCCGCCTGGAATTCGGAACGACGTTGTCATCAGGGCGTGTCCTGGGATACCCCACGTTTCGGGCTCTCTGCGGTCTTGTGCCGTTTCCGGTGCCTCGATATCGGTCACTGACCGGCCTCCGGGGTCCTGGTGCGGGACACGCACGGGCAATGCCGGGTCTTGCGAACCGTTTTCGGCCCGGACGGTGACGGCACCTGCACATCGAACGTGCACAGCTCGTCGGGCTGAGCGCCGCACTCGGTGCACGGCCGGTGGATGCACCCGTCGTAGGCCGCGGGGACACGCCGCCCACCACCCAAGTCGTCGTAGCTGCTCATCGGGCCTGCTCCCACTCCCACATCTCGGCGGCGTTCATCCCCTTGCGGTTCGGACCGGCGCCGACGCGGATCTTCGGCGCGACCTTCTGCGCCAGTGCCAGAGCCTCATCGAGGGAGAACCGGTAGGCCCTCTTGAATCGGTCGGTGCGACTCGATGGGTTGGTCTCGTAGGACTTGTGCCCGTCCTTCCGATAGCAGCACGTACCGTCGGTCACACACCACCGGTCGCCACCACGCCACTCGACGTACAGGACGTAGAGCGACCTGTTCACACCGTCGATCGGTCCGGGCCACGCCGTCACCTCGTACCGGGTCGGCCTGGTGAAGACCTCTGCGCCGCTCACCGCGCAAGCTCCTCGCTGATTGCCGCGATGATCCTGTCTGCGTGCGTGGAGGTGTCGATGACGGTCTGAGGCTTGCCGTCAGCTACCCCGAAGTGGACCTTGCCGGCGCGGCCGCCTGAGATCTCGACCGTGGCGGCGGCCTTGATGATCGACACGATCTGCTGCGTGGTTTCCCACATCAGGGCTTCGGCGTCGATCCAGTCGGCCACCAGCGCAACGAGATCACGGTGGCCGATCCGGTCGGCGTGGTCCCGGAGCAGCTGCGCGCCGTGCTGCAGGTCGGCTATGCGCTGTGCAACGGCGCCGTCTCCGGTCGATTTCGGGGCTGAGAGCCCGCCTGCCGGTTCTGGCATCCGATCCCCCACGGGTGGTGGCGTTGACGCGTCTGGGGCTGCGTGGGGCCGGTCTGCGGTATCAGGCATGGCGAGTCTCCTGGTGGTTGCACTTGAGAACCGAGTCGTCGTAGGTGATGTCACCGAACTCGTCACAGATCGGGCAGTCGTCAATCGCCTTCTGCCGCGCGGCCGCGCGCTGCCGCTTCTCCTCGGCCTCCAGGCGCGCGAAGTAGTCCGGGTGTGCCTTGTCCCACTTCCGGCGCTTCATGCACGGCAGGCAGGAGGTGGTCTCCGAATTCGTTTCATGGTCGGGGCATTCGGGGCGGGGGCCCTCCCCAACTGAACCAACAACGGAAGGTGACACTAGAACTGGAACTGATACTGAACTGGGGGGCTTCGGACCCCCTTCGGAATCAGTAGGGGGTTCAGAGCCAGTCGAAAGGGGGTTAGAAGGGGGTCCAGAGGGGGTTAGATCAGGATCGATTTCGTCGGCCAAATCCGTTGCTTGCTTGAACCGCAACCGCCTCAGCTCTGCCGCCAACTCCCGCCTCAACTTCTCCGACGCGATCAACCGAGCATTCTTCGGCACTGACCTCCACGCGTTATTCGTCTTGCCCGTAGCGGATTTCGCACTCACCAACCTCACATAGGACCGCACCAACAACTCATCGGTGTCGTAGTCCACGAACAGGAACCGGTGAGCTTCCAGGACAGCGAGGTCGGCTTTCAGCTGCTCCACGGTCAACTCATCGCAAGCCTTCACCAGCAGGTCTAGGTGCAACGTCAGACCGCCGGCCGTGTCCAGGTCCTTCTGCGATAGGACTTGGCAGAACGTGCACTGCGCCATGCGTGGAAGCCGCTGGAAATCCCTGTCTTTCCTCCACAACCCTTCATTGATGAGGGCCGCAGCATTAGCCATCGAACACCGCCTCTGTGTGCTGATTCGCGACGACGTTGAGCAGTGGTTGTAGCGCGTGGATCTGCTGCTCCTCTGCCTCGTAGGCATCCTCGCGGTTGTGGAAGTAGCCGTGGACCTTGATGTCTCCGGCGAGTGGCCACCAGATCTTGTCGCGGCGGTGTTGGTGAAGTCGCTCGGGCATGTTCTTCGTGACGCCCACGTACAGCGGAACTCTGATGCGGCGCTGGGACTCGTACACCGTGTAGACCGCCCATTGCCCGTGCACGGCGTCTTGGCCGCGTCGGGGCGGCAGGTGGCGGGCGTTCAGGGTGGTGACCAGAAGGTCGTCACCCAGCGGTATGCGCTCTCGCGCCATCTAGTCCTCTTCCTCTCGGTTTGGGCATTCGGGGTGGTGCCCTTGCGTTTCGGGATGCCACCCACAGTCAGGACAGCGGCGCATTCCGATCGCTTCTCGGCGTGTGAACAGGGAACGCACCGTCATGGCTCGGCCACCGTTCTCGGTAGGTCGCATTCCA
The DNA here is from genome assembly GCF_002086485.1 of Mycobacterium aquaticum. Lineage (GTDB taxonomy): Bacteria > Actinomycetota > Actinomycetes > Mycobacteriales > Mycobacteriaceae > Mycobacterium > Mycobacterium aquaticum. The sequence continues at coordinate 38,403 of NZ_MVHF01000054.1, forward strand.
GGTAGAGGGACGGAGGGATCGGTGGCGAGTAGCGCTGCACCTTGTGCATCCACCGGTCATGACCGTCAGCGCATTCGATGAGTTCGATACGGACGCCGCAGTGCTTGCAGATCCTCATCGCATGTCCTCCAGGATTTTTAGCAGTGGCACCATGTCTGCCCGTGCGTGATGAGCACACACTGGATACGGGTCACCACTGTCGGGGTCGTAACGCACAGCCACCGTCGTAGAACCACACGGCTGGAAACGCCCCTTGCGGGAGACGCCCTCAGTGCAATTCGGATACAACGCAGCACGGAGAAGGGTGGTCATCGGTCAGCCTCCAATGCTCGACGCCACCGTTCCCGCTCCATCTGCTGCGGTGTCCACGGCAGGGGCAGGTCATCATTGAGCCGCCGCGGCACGACGTGAAGATGGGTGTGGCGCACCGTTTGTGTCGCGTCTGGTCCGATGCTCGTGATGATGTTGGCCTGGATGCCGCGATAGGCCACCCACATTGCCGCCGAGAACATCAACTCAGACGCCACCTCGGGATTCGCCGCAGCATCTGAGGTGTGCTTGCAGTGAATGACGAGCACATGCCCATCGGTGACCGGACTGAGCGGATTGACGATTGCCTTATCACCACTCGGCCGATAGACGATGTCGAGGTTTTCCCAGTTGTCAGGGCAGAACGGGCAATCGCTCATTGGTCACCCTCCAGTCGGGTCTCATGGGCGCGGGCTGCCGAATGCATCGAGTCCTGAATGCTCTCGTTGCTGTGAATGCAGCCAGCCCAGAAGTGGAGATCATGGATGGCTGCCGCATAGCCCGCCCGCAGCCGTTCGACTTCTGCGTTGGCAGCGGCGAGTTCGCGGAGTAGGTCAACCTGCCGTGCCGATGCAGCCTCGTAGCCGTCCCCCGGCTGAATACCGAAGTCCAGGAATAGGTAGGCGAGGGTTTCTGATCCCCACTCGCCATACTCGGGGATTTGCACGGACAGCCCTTGAGTGCTTCTCAGTAGCTCCACCTCGGCGACCAGCTCGGGCACCAACGATCGGGCCCGCGAGATGAATTGGGCGTCCGCGAGCGCGTAAACCCGTGGCGCGATGTACTCCTGGCCCACCTCTGGTTCCTGGAATACCTCGAACGGAGCGTTTCCGTAGTTGCCCCACGGCCCTTCAGTCACGCCTTCCAGCGCCGCCTTGGCTCGCTCCACAACGTCGCTCATCGGTCCTCCAGCTCCTCAGTGGTGTAGATCAGTGCAGAGGTGCTACAGGGCCAGTCGCCCTGGCAGTGTTCACACGTGGGCAGGCCGCTGGGGTGGCCATCGTCCACCCGCTGATGCAGTTCGCGTATCGGCTTCAACGCCTCACGGGCAGCGAGCCTCAGCGCTTCCGGTTTCCAGACTCCACCCTGAGCTTCGTATTCCTCCCACGCCCTCTGCGCGGCTTCGACTGCTGGGTCGCTCATCGTGTCCTCCTGGTTGATCCGGTGGTGCGTCGTCGATAACGGTGTCGGAGCATCGATTCCGCGGTCATCAGAAGAGCTCCCCGCCGTCGAGCCGCAGCTGCGATTCCTGCTGGCCAACTCGGTCGCGGTACCGCTCCATCGCATACCGGCACTTACGGCGACCGGCATGGAAAGTCACTGGCGGACCGGCGGGAACGACGATGTTGGGGAACGTCTCCCGCTCTTGCCGGTGGGTCACCGGCTCAGTGCACTCAGGGCAGATGCCGGGTGTGTCGTACCGCGCCATGCGTTCGGCGGCCGACTTGGCTGTGCGTTCGGCCATGATGGCTCGGCACGGCAGCAGCTCGCCGCAGTGAACACACAGTCCGTAGTGATCGTGGAGAACAGTCGGGCCGCCGTAGGTCCAGCCGCGATGAATGTCCTGTTTGTTGTCGTCGACGCCGACGGGCCGCATCCGATAGACGGTGTACTCGGCACCGGGGTTGTCCCTGTGCGGGACGCCCTCCCGAATGTCGATGACGACCCAAGGCTTGAAGTCACCCCACGTGACGATGTCGCCAGGTTCCGGCTGGAACTTGCGCCGGTTGGCGTCCGATGGTGACCAGTAACCGAACTCGGGATGCCTCACGACGCACCGCCTGTCGCTTCGTGGCGGTACGGTGCCGTCCATGTCCCGCCCCACCACCACTGACTGGTCCTGGTACCAGTCCGCGATGGTGCAAATCCGCCCCGACGCGTGGATCGCCACACTCCCCATGACATGCCCACGCTGCCTACTCCCCTGGTCCGACGACGGGCTAACACCGATCCGCGGACATGTTCACCGCGGCCGAGGACACCCACCCCAAGCGCAGGTATCCACCACCAGCTACCGGTGCGCCGAATGCGGACACACCGCCTACGACCAGAAGTGATCACAGGACCACCCCGAGCGACTCAGCCACGACACCAACGAGATCCCGCGCGGCAGGTGGGGTGACCGCATTCCCCGCAAGTCGAACCTGTTCCCGACGATTACCGAGCATCCGGTACCCCTCGGGGAAGTCCATCGCCCGTGAGTACTCGCGCGGTTCGAGCATCCGAAACCGGACATCATCGAGGCTGCCCGTGAACCCGGTTGCGATCCCGTCGGTTTCACGAGTGGTGCGCGCAGGGATCGGCTCAGCCGTCGACGTGGCGCGTTCCCGCCATGTCCCGCCGGACGGGGTGATCAGGCCGTGACGTTCCACCGTCGTGACCGTCGGTAGGGCTTCGCTGGCCGGGACAGTGCCGCCGGTGCCGTAGTAGCTGGTCACCAGACCGTGATGGTTGCCCGATGCGGTGACGGTGGCCAGCGGGTCGCTGACGGCGCGTGCTGTGCTGCCGCCGCCGCGCAGTTCGGCGATGAACGCTGGCGGCTGCACCAGGGCGTGCCCCGCGCCATCGCTGACAACCGTCGTCAATGGTTCGACAGCGGGGTCAAGATCGCGGATGCGGTCGCGGAACTGCGTGAGGAACGCCAGCCCTGTCTCATTGCGCGCGGTCGCCGTGCGCATCGGCTCATCGGCAGGCCGCGCTGCCTTCCCGTCACGGCCTTCGACCGGAACCAGAAGCGGCCCCCAGTAGCGTTCGATGCCGGCGCGGATCCGTGCCATTGTCTTGTCCGCGAGGGGCTTTGACCGGTCACCGATCCTGGTGCCTTCCAGCGCCCAGTCGATGATCTCGGCGGCCGGTCGTGCGATCGGCTCCACAACCTGGTTGCGGCACTTCACATGCGGGCAGACGTAAACGTACTGACTGCGGTACTTGCCGATCGTGTTGCCGGGCCTCTTCCACGACTGCATGGCACGCACCGGCCCGCACTCAGGGCAGATCGCCTGCGGCCGGATCACCCGCTGCAGGTCCGGTGCCCGGTTCCCTCGACGCCAGAACACGCAGTAGAACCGGTCCCGAGACTGCGGCGCGCCAGGCCCCAGCATCTGGGCGTGCATCGAGTTGAGCATCACCACCTGGTGCGAGTAGCCCAGCGATTCCATCGCGGACAGCCAGGCCCGGTAAGGCGGCCACGCGGTCACCTCGACGACGTTCTCCACGATCACGGCCTCGTAGAGGAAGTACTCGGCGAACCGGACGACGTCCCACATGGTGGCTCGCGACCGCTCGGCCGCGGCATCGGGCAGTGTTTCCCCGAACAGGTCGGGCTGCTTGTCGGACTGCTTCACGCCTTGAGCGATGGAGTGTTTCGTGCACGACGGGGACAGCCACGCCATCTTGGCGGGCGGGAACAGTCGGGGCTCGTACTGGGAGATGTCGGCGCAGATGTGCTCGGCGTCGGGGTGATTCGCTGCGTGGGTGTCGATGGCCAGGTCCCAGTGATTGGCCGCCGCGACTAGCTGCACGCCCGGCACTTCCAGCGCACCCGTGCTCGATCCGCCAGCGCCGCAGAACATGTCGATCAGGGTGAGGGTCATACGCCCGCCTCAGTGCGGTCGGCCTTCTCCTCCATCAGTGCGGCAAGGATCGACAGCTTCATCCGGTGCCACACGGAATCGTCAATCACCGCCTGTCGGCGATCCGAACCCGACTGCCTATCAGGGTCGCCACCCGAGTACGCCCACAAGCACGACTCGCCACGGCGGTAGTTGACGGCGTACATGGTGCCGCCGCAATCCCTGTCGTCCAGGTAGATCGAGTCAGGCAGGCCAGTGACATAGTTGCGGACGTTCGGCACGTCGGTGATCGCGGCGAAGTCCTTGTTGGCCTGAGATTCCCGATCAGCCTTCGTCCTCCGCGATGGAACTAAGCGGCCCGTCTTGCTGTCGATGCGCCAGCCGTCAGGCACCGGCAGATAGTCGGGGTCGCCGGGCCTGCGGTATTCCATCCGGGCGGGAACGCGAAAACCTAGGATGGTAGAGCTCTTGGCGAATATGGAGATGTAGGCGTCGGTGAGTTCTAGCCCGATGGATTCCGCTAGGACACGCACTCTTTCGAGATGGTCCGTGTATGCGGCCTGCCACCTGTCGTAGGCGTCGATCTGGTTCGGGTCGGTGGTCAGCCACCACACAGCGGGTAGTGCTGACTTGCTGGGGACGCCGTCGCCGACCAATGCCCTGGCCACGTCGAGGTCGTCGTAATCGATCGCTGTCACTTTTCGGCTCCGTTCAGTTCAGCGGTGTAAGTAGTGCAGGTGCAGGGGGTTTCAGTACGTCCGGTGTGCTCGTAAAAGTCACCGACCTTCCGCCCCTCAGTGGATGGGGGTCCGTCGACACGCACAACACGGCATCGACGATCAGGGTGCGGTAGATGACCACAGTGGGCACACATGACACTGAGGGTCATCAGCCGACCACCAACGTGATGATCAGGAGCGGGACCGTGAAGTAGATCGCGAACACAGTCCAGGCGTGACGGCTGATCTGCTCCATCCGCCAGTTCTCGCGGTATGCGACAACGAGTTCAGCGGTACCGGCGACAATCCATTCGAGGAGATTCACGGCACCTCCTGGATGTCCACGACATGCCCCCGGTTGTAGATGGCATGCCGATCCGCATGCCCCCGGTTGTAGATGGCATGCCGATCCGCGAACACTTCAGCACCATCACGATCCGGAAAATGGGATGGGTTACGAGCCCACACAGGGCAATCCGGGCACACAGCTGTCACCGGTGGTGGAAGTACGACTACCGTGCCGTCATCCTCCAGCAGGGACCGGCGCCGGTTGATCAGGACGGGAACAGTTTCCGGGCAATCCTCCGCCTGCGGGATCAACCACCCGCACTCGCGCGCAAGGTTCCGCTCCGACTCGGCGAATAGGTGACACGCAGTACAGGCGTGAATCCCGTTCGATGCCAGGTTCGTTGACTCGCGCTTAGAGCCGCCCATACCTCGGGGCCGGCGGTGGTGAATCTGCGTCGCTTGGTCACCGCCGCATGCCCACCGGATCTCGCACCGGCCGCCGGATCTTGTGGTGATGAGTTCCCGCACTGCGGGAGAGAATCCGGTCACGACGCCTCTCCCAATTCCTGCTGCACTGGCTCTGACTCAGCAGGTGGTGCTGCCTCCAGCACTTGCGCGCGGGCCATGATGGCGTCCTGCACCGTCGGCCCATCCAACACACCGACGTTCAACACCTCACTGGCCTTGGCCTCACGCCAAACCCCGGTCAGCTCATCCTTCGACCCAGCACGATCCACCCGATCCAACAGATCCAGAACCCGGTCCTGCACCGATGCGAACTCCCGAACATGCGCCGTCTTCGGATCACACTTCAAAATGTCGAACACCAACTGTTCCAACGTCATATCCGGAACACGCTTGGCCTTGTCCTCACCCGGAACGATCCCCGCATGCACCGAGCGGGCCCCGATTATCTGCGGATGCTCACCACGCCCCAACCGCACCCACACCGACGCGTCGAACGCTAGATCCTTCTGCCCCTCCACCTTCCACGTCCGTCTGGTGGTGGGCTTACCGTTGTCCATCTCCATCTGATCAGCGCCCCGCGCCGTCATCACCGCAATTCCGGGGAATCTCATGAGGATCCGCATCAGGTCCTTGTGGCGGCCGTTGGCGAGGTTCCACAGGTCCGGGGTGATCTGAATCTCGGCTTCAGGATCCTTCTCGAGCTTCTTGCGGTTGGCGTCACGCCTCCTCGCCTTCGCATCCACCCACTCCTTGAGGTCAGACCATTCGGCAGTCATGGAGTCGATCACCAGGACGACGGGTTTCTCGCCGGCGTCGACAGCGCGTTGGGCTTCATCCCGAGCGGCCTTGACCTGCTCGATGATGGAGGGCCAGGTGCCGTCATGCTCGACCACTTCGTACCGGGCTCCGGGGATGGCGCCGTACTCGTCGGCAGCACCTTCACCCCAGTCGATCCAGAGTGTCCGGCCAACCTTGTCCGACGATGAGAGGACCGCAGCCGCCCACGATTTGCCCGCTTTCTCACCACCTTCAACGAGCAGCAGCGGCCAGGGAACAGAGCACGTTGGTGGTCTTGTCTTGAGGGTCATTGTTCGATCTGCCTCAGCCCGTCAAGGGACACCTGACCACTCGTCAACAACTGGGCCACGAGGAACGGCGTCTCATCGTTGCCCTTAACCGCCAGATACGGCTCCCCCTGCTTCACCGCCATGAAGTCGACCGGTTCACCGTTCCAATGCACCTGGCCGTCAATCTCACTGAAGGTCTTTAGGAACGCGGGGTTGACCGATTCGACGATCTCGTCAGGGTGGTGTTCTTTCACCCACGCCAGCAACGCCCGATCATCGGACACGACAATGGACTTGCGGCCCTTCACCCACGACGCTTTGCACAGCACCTGATCGCCGTGCCGACCGGCGACGGTGTCACCGAACGGCAACGCCTGCAGTTCCTGCTTCGCCAGCGCCAGCAGTTCCCCCGCCCGCTTCTGGATGTATTGGAATACGCCAGCTCTCGTGGCGGCGTCGTGCAGTTCGGTCATCGTCTTGCCCTCTTCTCCCAATCGGCTATCGCCGCAGTAACTTGCTCATCTGTCCACTCGTAATCACCGAACGGCAGGGCCCTTTGATGCGGACCCTCATGGCCTTCCTGGTGTTCGCACTGGCCGCCCGACAGTGTTCGGGCCTTGCACTGATTCACGCCGACCTCGCGATGAGTTTGCGTTTCGCTGTGACGAGGTGTCCGCCTGTCACCCTGATGGACGTCAACGCTGCAGCGAGCTGGTCATCGCCGATCTCGTCGTACAGCCGGTCGATCTTGATGTACGCCTGGGCGAGAAGGTCCCGCACCTGCGTGAAATCCGAGTCGACGTCATGCTCAACTTCGACAGGCCAGTAGGTCATGCCGCACCATCCTTGGACCGCTTCGCCCGCACCCGTGCCGCATACTCACGTCCCCGGCGAAGCTCATTCGTCTTCCGGCACTCGTCCGAGCAGTACCGGTGCCAACCGCCCCGTTTCACAAACTCTTTCGAGCATTCGTTGCACTGCGCGAAAGCCTTGTCGGATCGGCCGCTGCGCAATCCGGTGCGTTCACGCTCAGTCAGCCCACCCCAAATGCCCGATTCTTCAGGGTGATCCATCCCGTACTGCAAGCACTCGGAACGCACCGTGCATCCCACGCACACTTCGCGGGCTTCGAGAATCTGTTGCGGTGGTGTGTTCTTCTCCGGATACCAGAGGTCTGGCCTGCCGTACCTCCTGCACGCTCCTCGCGCCTGCCACGGGTCGCGATTGACGATTCTGACAATGCCGGATCCGATGACTGCGCTCACGCCGCGGCCCTCCTCTTCTCCCGTGAGATCGCGACTTTCAGTGACGCCACCTTCATGCCCAGTGCCTTGGCGATCTGCTCTTCACTCCGGCCAAGTTCCCGGTATTCCTCAACACGTTCGAGGAGTGGCACGCGTTCCTCTGCGCCGATGTCGGGTACCTCGTCAGGGTCGTCGATGTCCTCCCACGCGAGCGGGGGCACCCAACCCGATGCGGCAGCACGGCGCCGCGATTGTTCCGACGGCCCCGGCTTCATTGCGAGCCGGTCGAATACCTCCATCACCGCGAGCGCTACCCGCGCCGTCACGAAATCCTGCTGCCCGAGTGCCTTCATTCGGGACTGCACGACGCCGAGTTCTCTCGCGATGACTCTTTGCGGCCACCCGATAGCCCCGAGCGCCTGCAGTCGACGGCGCGTGCCGATGGCGCTGATGTCGGTACCGGTCGGAACGAGCCCGTCGGGGACGGGGATGGCGAGCATCTTCGCCTCGGTGGCCCGCTGCAGCTTGCCGCCGGCCTCGATCTGCAGGATGGCCGCCTTGGAGACGCCGCTGGCGTAGAACGTGTTGCGTTGCACGCCGAGGGAACGCAGCAGGTTGTATCGCTCACGAGTGCGGTCGGCGGTGACGTATCCGCGTAGGGGCGCTGCCCGATAGTGCTTGGTGCACAGGCCCTGATCGCCAGACTCACGGGCGCTGTTGGGGCAATTGGGCCTGGCGCAGGTGCTCATGGCTGCACCCACACGATGGTTGTGGTGTCCGGTGGGGTGAAGTACAGCCCGTACACCGCGACACCAACGAGGGCCCCGAAGAGGACCATCCAGCACAGGCCGTCAGCGATAAACCTTCGGATCACGCCGCATCACCCGATTCGCGGACGAGTTCGACCACCCTTGCGCGTAATTCGGTGGGGAGCGCTGAGAACCGCGCCTCGACCAGTTCATTGGCAAGGCGTTCCCGAATCTCCTGGTACTGGTCCCAGTACCGCTGAGCCAGCTCCTCAAGTGCGCGCGATTCGACCGTTTTGTCACCAGCCGCACCGAGGTTCGCGTCGAACAGAGAGGCGACATGACGGAGGCAAACTACACGGGTGATCGTGATGTCACTCGTCTGATGGCCTCGGTAAGCAGTCATCACTGCATCGGGAGTTCCAACACGGAATCCGTTGTTGCTAACTGACTTGACTACAGCCACCGGCTCCCCGCACGGGATCTTGTTGGTCCGCTTAGTCTGCGTGCAGGTCAACCCATCGCCGGGCCGCCAAGCACGGATGAGCGTCCAGGGATCAACCGCGCTCCAGTCGTCGCTCATCCGAGTACTCCTGCGCATCCACCCGGGCCGGCCAAGGGTGGGTTCATGGACCCGTCAGGGATGATGCAACGTAGGGGTTGCCAGTAGTAGCCGATGCGGAAGGTGTTGAGGCGACTACCGTCTGGGAATGTGCGGCCCTCACAATAGGCACCCCACGATGACGAGCTGAGTCCTGCACCGTTACCTGGGCACCAGAACGGTGGTACCGGAGTGAACGGATCCGGCAATGCCTCAGCACGAGCCGCCCAACCAACACCCGTACCAACAAGCACCGCAGCCGACAAGGTCGCGACAATCCAACGGGCAGTGCGCTTATGAACAGTCCTGTACATCACGCCGACACCGCCAGCTCTTCGGCCTGGTGACGACCAACGTAGCTACCGGGATCGATTTCAGCGCTGGCGGAATGCCTTCCCACCGCGCCGTCCTCCACCCGGATCGGCCTGGCACCTTCCATGCGGAACAACACTCGCTCCAGGGGTGTCGCCCACGCTGGTGTAGGCCAGAGGGTTTCAGTGGTTGATACGCTCGGTGTAGACATCGGATTGGTTTCCTCTCATCTGGTTGGTTTTCCGGTGTTTCGGCGGGTCGTCGGGCAAGGACGACCCGCCGACCTACTTAGTGACGTGCAACTTGGCGAGCAGCGAACTGGCAATGCCCTGGTCGACCACAAACGGCGGCATTCCGCGCCCTTCGAGACGCGTTCTTACGGCCGTGATGTGCGCGGCCAGATCCTCATGCGAGACAAGGCGATCCGGCTCGGACTCATCTGCCTCGAACTGGGCAGCTAGGTCACGCAGTTCGGCGACGAGCTGCTGGCACCGTTCCAACGGTGGCCGCGTCCCATCGAGCCCGACGAACCACTCCAACCCGAGCGCAGCTTCGTACAGCAGATCCGACGGTGGGCGTTCCGGGGAGGGTGACTCGGGGCCACCCACCTCCCCGGAACTATCCGCGCGCTGCGTCCCCTCAGCACGCGACAAGTAGGCTTCCATCCCGGAGCAGTCCGGCTTGCCACACGTGACGCAAACAGGCTCCAGGTAGTTCGTCGGCGGCTCATCGCTGGCAGCCCGGTCGAACAGTTCGTTGGCTTCCCACGCCTCACGCTCATCAGACGCCGACTTCAACGCATCAGCAATCGCCCTGTCCCGCTTCTGCTTCGGTAGGCAGAGCTTGGTGATCTCGAAGAACTTGTCTGGGTCAACCTTGAGCAGAGCTACAGCGTTCTCGTCACGAGCATCGAACACCCGCCCACCCGACCCGTCATCGCGCCAACCAGGATCAGCCAGCAGGTTCGGTGGCGTGTGATCCATCGGGCACAGGGTTCGAGCAGCCAAGTCGATACCATCAGCGACAGCATTCAAGACGGCATCAACAACCGGCCAAAACCACCGCCCCGTCACTGGTCAACCTCCACGGCGTCAGCGGCAGCGAACAGTGCTGCACCGAAAGCCCTAGCCTCGCTAGGGGGAAGCGGATCATCGTCGCCGTTGTCGTAGTCCAACTCGGCGCTGATGGTCCGCCACTTCTCGTTGAACATGACGTATGAGTCACCCACCTCCCACACCCGCTCCTGGTGGCGTGGCGAAAGAACCGGCTCGGGCAGTTCCACGACGGCGATACGGGAAGCCTTGAGTGCAGCGAGGATGCGGCGCGCATCGTCTGCGGCGAGGTGCGCATACTTCGGGCCGCCCAACACTTCGGCGATGACAGCTTCGACGCGCGCCGTCACGCGTCCACCTCCGCGATCCGCCCATACAGAGCAGCGAGCAACCGCACCAACTGCTCGGCATCGCGACGACCACCAGCAACATGGGTGTGCTGGTAATCGACACCGGCCGCAGCGAACAGGACCTCGTTCAGCGAGACGTACCACTCGCCGTACTCGTGGCCGACGGCGTAACAGATTTCAGGCCCGAACTCACCAACACGCGCAGACACACACCCCGCCTGCCCATCCGCAGGCTCACGGACATCAATCACGGTCACCTCGTCCACCACCAGCCGAGAATCAAACGAGCACCACCAAGCAGCGTGAGAGCCAAAGCGCCCAGGAAGAACAGGATGTCGATCACGCCGACAACCTCCGGCGAGACGTCCGCGTCATGCTCGACGCTGCCGGAACCACAGGAACAGCAACTCGTTTCGGGCGTAGCAGCTCGATCGCCTGATCGATGTCATCCTCGGTAGCACGCCACTTGCGGCCGGCCTTGAACCCCGGAAGTCGGGGTTCGGTGTCACCGCGGAGGTGGCGGTGCAGCCACTCGATATCACTGGGGCTGGCCGAACCGCGGAGCGCTTTCGCGTACTCCTCGTCAGAGAATGTGCGCTTCACGAAATCCTCCCTTGCACAGCAAGGTTGAGCAGCCGTTGAGTCGCGCCCGCATGGCTCAGTTGGACGAGCAGCGATAGGGACTGCAGGACGACAAGGGCAATCAGGAGGCCGGTCACGAGGCACCTCCGGCGATGACGGTGAGGGCTGATTCGGCTACGACAGTCGCGTAGTGCTTCGCCCACACCGAGTCGAACAATGGGCGGTCCGCTTCGGTATAGGCGTAGACCTGGCGCACGGTGCCGTTCGGCAGCTCCTGATGGTGCCGCTCGGGCTCACGGTCGTGCTCGACGATGTAGAGGGCCTTCAGCCGCTTGCCAAATCCTGACGCTTTCGCGTCGATCAGTCCGCGCTTCAGGCCCTTGCTCGCGAGGTAGTCGGAAACGTACAGCGGCACGTCGGCCGGATTGATCTCCGGCGCTTCCCCGAGCGCGCGGGACACGATGATGCGGGCCTTGGCTTCAAGGTGCTTGGGGTCGATCAGGCCCTTGGCGAGTTGCAGAATCTCCATCTGCCCGCGGGCTTGCCGTGCGATGCGGTCAAGCTGGTCCTCGGTTGCGCGAGGGTTGATCGCCCCACCCTCGTTGAAGTAGGCGTCGAGCGCGTCGGCCGCTTCCGCCTGGAACGCCTCGATGATCGGCCGCGCTTCATTGGACACGCGGTTGGTGTCAATCGTGGCGAGCCACATCGTGAAGGTTCGCCGGTCGACCATCGCGATCTCGCGACGCTGAGTGTCACCATCGATCTGCGTCACGATCATCGTGACGCAGGCCCATGACTTTCCGTTGAGCTTCACGCGCTGCGCATCGAAGGCGATGCCGATCGCCTCGCATGCGTGGCGCAGGGACACCATCGGTGTGCCGTCGATCAGCGTGGCCATGATCTGGCGGTGCGTGCCGGGGACTGGGATCGGCACGAGTTCGGTAGTCTTCTGTTTTGACATTCGAGCTTCCTCTCGGTGTCGGTAGCCCTCACCCCTTGCCGGGTGGGGGCTTTTCCATTTAGGCGGAGATCTTCTGATTGGAGCTGTTTCGTACTCCGTTTGGGGATTCATTGAGCACGAAAAGGAGCCCCACGGGCACGTCGAGAGCCTCCGCGATGCGCTCAGCCGTCCGCGGCTTGCATGACCGCTTCTCGCCGGTGCACAACCGGTGAATGAACGACTGGGAGACGTCCGCGTAGCGGCCCATCCGCGCCATCGAGAACTTCTTCTGATTCATCAGAGCTCTGAGCGTGTCACCAGATTGAAGGCGCATCCAACTCCCCTTCGGGTATCGCGTGTATGTCATGACCGTACTCTGGTGAATGCGTCGGTGTCAACTGTCATGGGATGATGATTACCCATCTGGTGTATGGCTGTCAACTACTCACACTGATGTAGTTCCGCAGCCTGCGGCTATGCCAGGGGCGGCCGATGTGACGTTGGTGAATGGTCAACCCGACGCGCAGGGGCTCAAATAGGTGAATGGATTGGACAAGCTGCCAGTTGCGTTCTATACGCGAACGCGGGATGGTTCATCCCATGAGCGAATTGATGCGGTTGATCCAGTCCCACCTGGACCGCTATGGCGTCACCCGCGCGACGTTCGCGAAACGCATCGGGACCACGCCCCAAACAGTGCAGAACTGGAAGACCAGATCGACCACCATGCCGAAGGCTGAACACCTACTGGGCATCGCCAATGAGACCGGCATCCCCTATCTCGCCGTCGTCGATGCCGCGCTCATGGACGCCGGCTACAGATCGTCACTGGCCGACGATATCGACGCACTCAAAGTCCGTCTCGCCCGCTACATCCGGGAATCGGACCGCGGCGTCGAGGAGATCCAGGAGTACCTCTCCCAGCCCTACTTCCCCACCGACTACGACCTCAAGAACCTTCGCCCAGGAATGACACAGGAGGACCTCAATGCTTTCATCGACCGACTGATCGCCCGAACCGACGCGGCCCGGTATGGCAACGACGAGCTATTCGACCGCGAGTTCCTACACCAATACCTGACAGACCACCTGACCAAACTGAACGAGGAGAACGCCGATGACATGGAAGCTGAAACGGAACCGTCAGCACCGGAGACGATCAACGAAGACCAGGAGGCCGGCGACGACGACGATGAGGAGGTAGTCAGGCTGCCGTCACGCACCGAGTCGCCGCCGAAGCCGCGGCGTCGCAACGCATCCGAGATTCAGGACAGGATTCCGAGACCGTCGAATCTGCGCCAACGTGGCACGCACAAGCCGGGCATCGACCAGTGACCACTCCGAGGGAGGAAACGCATCCATCTCGGCATGAATCTCGTCGAGTACGTCGGCCAGTTCGTCGTCTGTTCCCATCTTGTCCCCTCGCTGAAAGGCTGCTGTGAGAGGCACCCTAGGTGGTTGCTCCGACAAGTATTTGACGACCCAGCAAATTACAATAGGGTGATTTGAACGCCTGGTTAATCCCGTCTGCCACTGGCGAAGAACCCCAAGTTAGCGATACCAGCAAAACAGCGGGGGGGGGGCGTCCAGGCAATCTCTTCCCACTGACCATCCGCAGATGCAGGCCGAAAATCGCCAGCTAACACCCGTCGGCGGTAACCCTGTTTTCTGCACGCACCCACACCTGCAAACAGGGTTGCCGGGGACCATGACAGCGAAGAGTGGGGCGCCGCACGGTCGGTCTCCCCGCCTCGCTGACGCGACCGTTAGGGCAAACGTCCACAGGCAACCCACAGTCGCCATACGATTGCGCAATGCAACGTCCCGCATCCCGGGTCCCCGCGTGCCGACCAGGACACGCGGCGTGACCATCCCCGTCGTCTGCCCGAAGTGCCAAGGCCGCCTCCAAATCAGCGGCCAAGCCAATTCGTTCCGCTGCCCGACATGCGGCCTGTTCTCACCCACACCATCCGCAGCACAGGCCATTTCCGCGCCTCCGCCGACACCGTCGGCCGGGTGGTACCCAGATCCGCACGGGGCGCAGACGCAACGTTACTTCGACGGCCACACTTGGACTGACCAGATCGCACCGCTGTCCGCTGCGCGACCCGTGAAGTCCGGCGTGGTCGCGGGGCTGCTGCAACTGTTCCTCGGGTTCTTCGGCCTCGGCCGGTTCTACCTCGGCTACACCTCGATCGGCGGCATACAGCTCACCCTTGGGCTCATCGGGCTCATCACCACCATGCTGTGCGGGATCGGGATGGTCATCCTCGTGCCACTGGGCATCTGGGTGCTCATCGAGGGCATCATGATGATCGCCGGCGCGATCCCCGACGCCAGCGGCAACAAGCTGCACTAGGACAGCATCCCCGCGATGACCGCGGCATTGTCTTGGCCCGACGAGCGGTCCAGGTGCCCGTACACATCCGATGTCGTCTGGATGGACTCGTGACCAAGCTGGGCCTGCACCGCCGGCAGCGGGCGGCCAGCCTGGATGAGCCACGAGGCGCAGGTATGCCTCAGGTCGTGCACGCGAGGCTTCTTCGTCAGACCGGCCTCCATAGCTCGCTCAACCGCCGGTGTCCACACGTTCGGGTTGAACGAGTGGATGCGGACCGGTCCGTTGTCGGCGGCGATGACACCGCCCGCGAATTGACCCTTACCGCGGCCGGAGTTGGTGAACACCCACTCGCCTGTCAAGTCCAACGGCTTCAGGATCGACGCGGGTACGTTGATCGTGCGGACAGACTTGCGGGTCTTCGGCACGCCGAGCACATACCCGCCGGCCCCGGTCTTCCACGCCTTGCTGATCCGCACCGTTCCAGCCTTGATGTCGATGTCAGCTGGTCGCAGTGCGGTGGCTTCGGACCATCGGCAGCCCGACGACACGAGGAACCGCACCAGCGGCTGCCAGTACTGGGGTACCACCTCGAGCAGAAGCGCGAACTCAGCCTTGTCGAGGAACACCATCTCGCGGCGATCCCAACGCGGGTTCTTCACACCCTCGGCCGGGTTGGAGGGCAGCACCCCGTCCTTGACCGCGGCCTTGAGTGCCCCGGAGACGAAGTCGCGCTTGTTCTTGATCGTCTTGGCCGACCCGGGCATGGCGTTGACCCAGCGGGCAATGTCGTCGCGTGACAGCGCGGTCAACGGTATATCGGCGAGGGTGCCCAGATCGTTGCGCACGTAGGCGCGGTAGCGGGCCAGGGTGCCGGGCTCAACGCCGGTGAGGTGGTCGATGTGCTTCGACAAGAACTGGGCCACGGTCTGTTCTGTGCGCGGCGCCTGCACGATCTTGAGGACCTCGCGGGCCCGGTCTGGTCCGAGCTGGTTGATCAGTGCGCAGGCGTGCTCTGCGTCATCGACGTCACCATAGGAGATGGAGGTCTGTTGCATCTTGCCGGTGCCATGATTGAGCTCACGGAACATCACCGAGTGGTAGACCGATCCGTCCTTGCGCTTCCGATCCTTTTTGACCCACGCCATATCAGCAGCCCGTCGACCTGCGATTACGATGGATGACGCGGCTTGATGACTGTGAGTCCACGTGACCAGCGTAAACCCGCCCCGCCGATGACGGCGGTGATGACGGGAAATATGCCCGTCGTGTCTGAGCGTTTCACCTGCGGTTTCTCGCCCATTTTCGGTGGAGCTAAGGGGATTCGAACCCC
>NZ_MVHF01000055.1 GCF_002086485.1 Mycobacterium aquaticum
CTCGAACCTACGACCTGCGGATTATCAGATCCGATGATTCGCCGGAGATCACCAAGGTCGTCGAACCCGAGCCCACCGACGACGTCGACGGCGACGAAGCGATGCCGGACGCAGCATGACAGTCGATGCCGGGCGGAGCATGACAGCGGACGCCCCATGGCGTCGGACAGTTGACGGGAATGTGTCTACCGTGGCCGAAGCGACGCAGGGCCGTGACGCGACTGTGTTCACATTCCCAGCCGCCACGGAGGCTCCTGGTGGTGTTATCCCAGCCATGCAGGTTACGCACCCGTTAATCATCGAATGGGAGATGTGGCACGTCGCCGCACGCAAGTCGCCTAACACGACCGTCGAGCGGATCCGCGTCATCAACCAGTTCGGCGACGAAGCTCGATGCGACCCGGCGACGGCAAGCTCGCTGATCATCATGCGGTGGCTACAGAGCCACGTCGACGACTGGTCTGACTCGACCGCGGCCACCTACCACAGCTACCTACGGTCATGGTTCAAGTGGCTCATCCTCCAGGACCATCGGGTTGATAACCCGATGCTGAAACTCGGGTCGCCCAAGTACCCGGATCGGGTGCCGCGGCCCGTGCCCGACGACGAGCTCATGCAACTCCTGACGACGCGAATGCATCACCGGACCCGCGTGATGATCCTGCTCGCGGCGCTGGCCGGCATGCGGGTGTCGGAGATCGCTCGCGTTCGCGGCGAGGACATCAACGTGAGCGCCGGCCTGATCTACATGATTGGCAAGGGGAAGAAACGCGACGCGTTGCCGCTGCACCCCCTGTTGATCGAGGCTGCACAGACTATGCCGATCAAAGGGTGGTGGTTCCCGTCGAATAGCCGTCGGCCCGGGCAGCACGTTCGAGGCAAAGCGGTCTCGGACATCATCGGGCGGACCATGAAACGGGCCGGTGTGAGGGGCACACCGCACTCGTTGCGACACTGGTTTGGAACGACGTTGCTCGACGAGGGCACCG
Source organism: Mycobacterium aquaticum (assembly GCF_002086485.1). Lineage (GTDB taxonomy): Bacteria > Actinomycetota > Actinomycetes > Mycobacteriales > Mycobacteriaceae > Mycobacterium > Mycobacterium aquaticum. Next base: position 990 of record NZ_MVHF01000055.1, read on the forward strand.
ACGTCCGCGTGGTGCAAACACTCCTGCGGCATCGTTCGCTCGCGACGACGGCGATTTACACCAAGGTTCCCGACCGCCACCGCCACGAGGCGGTCCGTCAGCTTGATCCGTTCCGCGCGAGGCGTCCCATCGAGTAGCGTCCGATGCCATGCCGGCTCGCCGTTCGCCTTGGTTAGACGACAGGTCAGCTCTCCTCGTGCGTTTGCTGGGCGAGGTGCACGGTCTCAAGGTTACCGAGGACTGTGTGCGCGACGACATCTCAGACCACCTCGACTACGTGGCGAAGCGGATGCGGATCGGCCGCCAGGCCGCCAAGGTCTACGTCACCGACGAGGCGATTGCTCAAATGGCCGATCGGATCGCGTTCGAGGTGTTCCACCGGTCGGAGCCCAATGGCCCGCCCTCGTTGCGTGTCGTGAAGTAGGCTCCCCGCTCACAGCAATGTGACAGCGAGGGGACAGCCAAATGCAGCCGACACCGACCGACCAGCCCGCGCCGCCTGCGAAGAAACGACGCAAGCCGTGGGTGATCGTGTTGGCCAGCATCGGCGGTGCGTTCGTGTTCCTGGTCATCCTCGGCATGATCGTCGGCCCGCAGGACCACCCGAAGGACACCGGTGCCTCGGCGGCGAGCACCACTGCCGCGCCGTCGAGCTCGTCGTCGGCAAGCCCGGCCCCCGCAGCGGCACCCGCCGAGCCCGCGCCGGTTGAGGAGCCCCCTGCCGCCCCGTCGGCACCGAAGACCTTCACGGGCGAACAGGTAACCGTCCACGTGGAGCCGGGCACCGCCGGCGACGTCGTGTTCGCAGAGTTCAATATCCACGACGGGTTCACCAAGAGCATGATCGCCCGCAACGCCCAACGCGATACCGTCGACATTCTCAAATGGGCCCACGAGGCGTACCCACAGGCATCCAAAGTCGTTGTGCAAGGCCGCTTCCCAATGCAGGACGATTACGGCAACGAGTCGAACTCGATCATCCTGAACGTCAACTACAGCGCGGCCACACTCGACAAGATCAATTTCGACAACGTCAGCTACGGCAAGATCTGGGATATCCGCGACGGCGGCATGGTGCACCCCGAGTTGCAACAGGGGTAGTCACCCCGGCATACGCAGGCCCCGAGGCGATTTCGCCTCGGGGCCTTCTGCGTTCTCAGGCCAGTTCGGACCACTCGGCCCAACTGGGATAGGGCCAGTCGTCGAACTGCACGATCGCGATGGGTGCGGTCTCGGCGTTGAGCAGGTTGCCCTTGCGTCCGGTGGCGCGTTCCTGGACTCGGGTCTCGGTGTTTGTCATGCCGCAAGCGTATCAAGAAACAGTAGCGTGCGCTACTGATTAACTGTTGCGTTCTCTACCAATATCGCTGTAGCGTGTGCATCGTTCAAGAGATGCGCACGCTACCGATAGGGGTTGGCCGGATGTTCGAGACAGTCCGCTTTGGAGCCGCCCGGGCCACCCACTACGGCATGCCCGACGGACGCGGAAACATCTGGCCCGCTTGCGGTCAACGCGTAAGCAGCTTCTCACTGCCCATGCCCGCCGAGGGCACGCCGACCTGCCGCAAGTGCCAGGCCCTATGAAGCGGCGCGCAGCCCGGGGGCTTGTCCCATGCCCTATGTAGCGTCCGCGACATGGCGGCAATAGCAACCACATCAACGCCTGAGAGGTGCACCGTGATCGCCGCAACCTGGGAACCCGACGCCGCCCACCGGCGGCTCGCCCGCTGGCAAGTGCGCGTGCTCGAACGGTGGGCCGACGAGGACGCCGCCGAGTTCGGCGACAACGAGGCCGAGCCGGATGCCTGACAGCGATACCGGATCCGTGACCGATCGGCTCATCGCCTGGGCGCGCAAATACGGCTGGCGGGTCGACGACCGCCGACCAACCGCCGGCGTCGTGTGGTTCAAGCGCGGCCTCGAATACGCCCACCTCGGCACCGACCGCGAGGGCGCTCGAGTCCTATCCGCATACGGAGGCGTGCAAGGCCGCCCGGTCCTGCACTGGGCCGCCAGCCGCGACCACGCGCGCGAGCTCGCCAACCATCTCCGAGCCGAGCCGCACCGCTACTGAGTTACCCCTCGCCCGTCCGAAATGCCGGTCGGCGGAACGCAATCGAGGGCACAGCCATTACCGGCACCAATGAGGAGAACCGTGTTTCGTAACGCGATTTCAAAGTGGGGGGTGCAACGCATCCTGTGGGCCATGGCCTCGGGCGGCGTCCTGGCCCTCACCGGCCTCGGGTGGGCGGCGCACGCCGACGCCCTGCCCGATCCGCGAGTGCCGTTGCCGCCGGTGTGGTGCCCGGGCAATGCTCCGGGTATCAGCTCGACCGGCTACGGCGCGTACTGCGAGGGCAGGAGCTTCCCGGATGGCAGCCGCCTGAATATCTATCGCATCGGATGGGCTTGGCAGCCGATGCGCTGCATCGTCCCGAACGGCACGCCGTTCCCAATCGACGTGGGGCCAACGGATGCGGCGGGGTGCTCGGATGACCGGCCGGGATCGAATCTGGCTGCACGCCGAACGGCTCCGCTGGCGCAAATCGACCGAGAGCACCCGCGAACACCACACCTACACGCATCCGGCGCATGGGTGGCGGATCGAGGTGTGGTTCACGCCAGCCGGCGCGATCACGCGGGCGATCCTGGTGGGGCCCGTGGGCACCTCGATCGGCATCAACGGCCGCAAGGCCGACAAAGCCAACACGGTGATCGACTGGCTCGAACGGCCTCACGAGTTCATCAAGCCGCCGGCCAGCGGCGCCGTCAACATGGTCGATGACCAGCAGCACGCGACCAGCGATGTACCCGAGGAGTGGCAGGGCCTGCCCGACTACCTGATTGATGAGCTGGACGGCAACGTGGTCGACCTCGACGCGGGGGGACGCGATGAGCGCCCTTGACCATCTGTGGTGCCCGGCGTGCGGGTGGTTCGGCCGGCGGAAGCGTCGCCGCGCCCGTGACGCTGCCGACGCGGCGCTCGTCGCGTTCCACGCTCGGCTCGCCGCTGAGGTCCGCGCCGAGCGGGAGGCTGAGCGGCGACGCAACGGGCCACTCATCACCCTGCTTGATCGAAACGGCGTCAAGATCGCCGGCCCGCTCACAGCGCGCGAGTTCGCCGAGGCCGGGGTGATGTTCGGATGACCGCCACCGCGTGGACGCTCGTCTCCGGGGTTGCGCTCGGGTTCGCCATGGCCTCGCTCGTCCTCGGCACGCCGACGATGTTCGGCGTCTCGCTGGCAATCGGCATGGTCGCCGTCATCGCCGCCGACCTCACCCGCATCTGCACCACCACACCCCCACGAGAGGACGTCGAACATGCCTAACGACAAGCGCCAACGCTCGGCGATCTGCGGGACCTGCAAGGGTGAGTTGCGCTATTACCCGCAACCGGCCGTCGACGGCGTCGAGACTGACACCGAGAGCAACTGGGCTCACCTCGACCCGCACGATTGGCTGACCAACCCACACCCGCCCACCCCGCAGGAGAGCAACCCCGAATGAGAATCACGACCAATCGCACCGAGGTCGTCGTGGAGGTGTACGAACTTCCCGATGAGATGCGCACCGGTACCGACGCCGAGCTCCTGGCCGAGGCCGACAAACGGGTACCGATCGAGGGCCGGCGCGAACCGCAGGGTGATTGGGTGGTCGTCGACCGCGGCGAGGACGACATCGAGCTCGCCGCGGCGGCCTACCGCGAGGCCAAGGCCGCCGTCGAGCGCGCCGAGGCCCGCGCCAAGGCCCTAGTCGTCGCAGACGATGGCACCCGCAGCGAGGCCAAGCTCGCCTCACTGCTCGGCGTCGACCGAATGACCATCCGACGGTGGAGGGGCAAGGCATGAGCGAGAACCCGCTCGACGGTCCCGAGGCCACGCCTCGCGAGGTCATAAGCGACGCACTCGGCGGGGGATGGTCGATGGCCGATGCCGCACTCGATGCGCTCGACCGCGCTGGATTCTCGGTCGTCTCGCGCGTATGGGTCGCACAGCTCGACCTCGCCGACGGCGATGCCGGTTATGTTGCCGTGCACACCACTCCCGAGGGCGCGGTCTCCGCGGTGATCAGGTGGGCTGGCCAGCTCGGCATCGTGGTCGATGACCTCACAACGGAATCCGGCTCGCAAACCCTTGACGCCCACCCCGAGGTCGCGAGCTATGGCGTGTACAACGTGCCGGTGGAGCGGTGAATTGGTGATTAGGTCGGGCCCGACCCGGCAATAGGCTCGATCTCGGCTGCCCCGCACCTCTCCAGCGGGGCGGCCGATCTGTTTGGTGGTCCCGAACGCGAGGCCCCTGTCGCCGCACGCTGGCGATGGGGGCCTCGTTGGTGTCAGCGCACCGGGGAATCGGCAGGGGGCCGCTCAGCCGGTTTCGGCCATCGGGCGGCCAGCCGCACGCAGAGGAGCACGACGCCGAGGACGCCCGGCCGAGGCGAGGAGCGTCGTGCCGATCACGAGGGCGGCGAGCTCACTGCTCGTCCACACCTCGCACACCTCGATCACGATGCCGGTACGAACCTTCCCACGGTCGTCAGATCAACCGAGGGCGGCGACCAGTCCGGGTCGTCCGGGTCGTACGACGTGACGGTCGGGCCGAGGAAGTAGAACCCGCTGAATCGGTATTGCTTGCCGAGGATCGTCATGGGTCCGAACTCGATGCGCCAGGCGATCCGGTTGGTGCCGAGTTCGAGGGTGTCGGCCGCATCGTTGGCGAGCAGCGGCACGCCCTCGGCGGCGAGCTGCTCGTCGATCTCGCCCTGAGTCGGCGGAACGGTTTCGCCGGCTGGCGCGGGTACTCGCGGCAACCGCAGCACGCCGGTTTCGATCCGCGCGGTGGTCGGAGTCAGCAGCACGGTCGTCGGCGGAACGAGTTCGGCGAGCTTGAGTTCGACCTCGCCCGTGATGATTCGGTTATCGGTGCCGACGAGATGCGGTGTCATCGTCACCTCGGCCCACGGCCGATATTGGTCGGGCCGGATCCCGACGTCGAGGGTGTCGGGAACGATCCCGCGGTAGTTGCCCTTGCAGAGGAACCACGGGAGCTCGGCGAGGTCGGCCATGGGGTTTCTCCTGTTCGGTTACAGCGGGTCCGCGTGCGGGTGCTCGCGGCGAATGAACGCGTTGAGCCGGCGCACGAGGTCGGTGTGCTCGCGCTTGATATCGCGGTCCTCGCCACGGAGGACGCCCATGTCAGTGCGCAGGCCACGAATGTCGCGGCCGTGGTCGTCCTGCCGCTCCTGAACCTCTTGCAGGATGACGCCTTGGCTCTCGACCAGCTGCACGAGGAGCTTGTTCTGTTGCTCCATGCGGTCGAGCTGGTCGCGCATGTTCTCGTCGTCGGGGTGGTCATTTTTCACCTCACCGCGGACGACCTTGACGTCCGCGGTGACGGTGTCCACTTTCTTGCTCACTGCCTCAACCTTGTTGGCCGTGGCGGTGAGCTGTTCGCGATCCTCAGACCGCCGCTCGCGGCCCTTTCGCTGGCCGATGATGGTGATCACCAGGTTGCTCGCGACGAACGCGATGACGCCGAGGAACGCCCACATGTTGTCGATCTCTCCCCAGTTCATTGCCCGGTCCACCACCATTTGATGAACGCGGCCAGGCGATTACCGGCGCGGGTGGCGATGGCAGCGGATACGCCGCACACGGCGGCGAATCCACACATCTGCCAGAACGTCACGCCTATCAGATCCGGGGTAGCACGGAGTCGATGACCTGTTCGGCCAGCGAACCGAGCGCGCTCTTGGCGACGTCGTGAATCTTGGCGAGATCCGCGCCGGCGTCCGCGTCGCGCTGTGCCGCCTCGGCTTTCGCGTTGACGGCAGCTTGCACTCCGTTGATCACCTGTTCGACGGGGGAGAGCGGTGCGGGTGTCGGTTCGAGCATGCCGGGTACCTTGGCCTGTCGGCCGAGGATCACGGCCGCGGTGGTCACGCCGGCCGTCGGAACGAACTGCAAGATCGCCTGAATCAGGTCATTGATGTTGTCGACCGTTCCGGCGTCGACGAGGTGGAACGCCTGGGCGATCACGCCGATCGCGCCGACCAGTGCGGTGCCGCCGTAGAGCGCCTTGCGGAAGTCAACCTTTTCCGAGCTCGCGAGTTTCATGGTCAGTTGGCCCCTTTCTGGGCAGCGACAAATGCTTGTAGGACAGCAGGATTGGTGTTCTGTAGATCGGTTATGACGCCGAGGGCTGCCACGTCGCCAGCTTTGGCGGCCCTCGCCACGTAGAGCAGCGCTGGCGGGTTGGCGGCCGCGATCTTGGCGAGCTTCGCCTTGGCGTGGTTGACGGGTCCGGGCAGGGTGCCGTACTGGCCCTTGCCGGCCGCGGTGCGCAGCATGCGATCTATCGCGTCGGGGTCGCCGAGCTCTGCGTCCGGTTCCACGATGGCGGTGCGGTGCAACGCCGCGTCGATCGCGCGCAGCAGCTCGACGAGCGGGATATCCTCCTCGCCGGGCGTGGCGTAGATCGACGCAGACGGAACTTTCCGATCGGACATGAGCAACTCCTCCAACGGGTCAACGGGTTCGGGATCGAGTAGGTCGGCGTTGGCGGCCAGGGCGCGGGCGTAGAACGTCTTGCGGGAGTCGAGCCCGTTATAGCCGCCGTTGACCATGAGGGTCGCGCCGTCGATGTTGCGGGCGTCGGCCATGTCGTTGAGCGACTGGCCGGCCTTGTTGCGGCGCGTCGTCCAGTACCAGGCGAACCCGAGGAACGCGAACCGATCGGTGGCCAGCAGCTCGGGGCGATCGACGAAAAACGTTGGGCTGTCGGCGCCGGGGATCTTGCGCGCGAACGCCCACGCCGAGAGCGCGGTGTAATTCGACCGGCCGGTGATCTGTAGAAAATCGCGGCCCTTGTACCGCTTCCCGTCGCCTCGCTGCGTGTTGCCGAGATCGGTGCGGCCCTCGTAGGCCGAGCCGTCGGCGATCTCCTCCTGGTAACGCAGCGCCCCGCTCTCGTGGAACAACTGCGCGATGCCCATCGCCCGCCGGTCGATCGTGTTGAGGTCTGCGAAGTGGAACGCGTCAATCAACTCCGGGAGCAGTGCTTGATACCGCGCGAGGGTCATGTCCTTGCGGTAGCCGCCGATCGACTGCAACAGGTTGGCGGTGAGGCCGGTCTGAACAGGCACCGCGACGGGGGGAACGACACCCCCGCCGCGAGCCGTCCCGCCGCGCCGCCACGTGCTGTACCCGTCGGCGCGGATCTTGCGGTCGATGAAGTTCTGCACCCGGGCCGCGTTGGCGGGCCCGTACGTGTCGTAGCCCATCTGAAAGTGCATGCTGTCCTTGGGGCTTGACCAGTTGTTGCCCCAAAACACCATGCCCTCGTACCAGGCGAGGAGCTCTTGCACCGCGGGCACCTGGTCGCCGGCGATGAGCACCGAGCCGTCCCAACCGGCACCGGCGCGGCCCATCGGGTGATCGTCCCAGTTGTAGTCGAACGCGGTCGCGCCCTTGTGGTTCGACGTATAGACGCTGTTGTCCTCGGTCCACGAGCCCTCGTCGGTGATACCGCGGGCATTCATCACCGGCTCGATGTACTGGTCAAGGTCCCGGAGGAACGCCTGCAAGATGATGAACGGGTGGCCCTTTTGGAACGGCAACCGCAGCGGCGTGCCCGGGATCGTGGCGTAGTCGCAGTCCACCAGATCGCACTCCGGCCAGCCGTTTTCGAGAATCATGCCGAGTGCCATGGGTCAGGTCTGCGCGTAGGTGTAGGTGGGGATGACGTCGACCTTGCCGTTACCGGCCGCGTTGATGGTCACACCCGGGGTCAGCGGGCGGCCGTAGCGGAACGTTGCACCGTTCCACACGCCGTACCAGAGGGCCGCGTCGCCGGCCTCGACATCGAATTGCACTGTCGAGCCGGTGATCACCGCGTTGCCGCCCACGATGGCCGCGGCACCCCACGCGGTGGTTTTCCGGGCGTAGCCGCCACCGGCGATCTCGTTGGCCCCGGTGGTGCCGGGATCGGCCCCGTGCAGGGAAATATCTGCGCCGAGCGTGCCAACGTAGTTGGCGACAGCCTGTTTCATCGCGTCGGTTGCGGCCATCGAATTCGTCAGCTCCTCGGGTCGAAAGCAGTGGGGCGGTTAGCCCGAATGGAATCAGCGATCGCGGGCGATAGATAGCCTGGTGTCACTGGTAGGCCCGCATCCACGCCTGACCGCGCGCGCCCGCACCGCCGCTTTGGGTGGATACCTGCGCGCCCGCCCCGCCGCCGCCGGGCGTGTTTCCGGCACTGCCCGCGGAGTTCTGTTGCGCGCCGCCGGTGTACGGCTGGCCGTTGTAGTTCTGGGTTCCGGGTGACTTGCCCGCAACGCTCGTGGCGTCCGAGACGGTGCCGCCCGCACCGCCGGTGGCGAGTAGCCCGGCCCACCCCGAGGCAGATGCCGAGGTGTTGCCGCCCGGGCCGCCGTTGCCAGCACTGCCGAAGCTGCCCGCGCCTGCGGTGCCGCCAGTGCCGATCAGCAGGGGGATAGGGCCGACGAGCATCGAGATGTCGACGCCGCGCTCGATCGTTCCCGTCGCCCAACCGCCGGCGTCGCCGCCCTTGCCCCACACGCTCGCGAAAGACATACCTTTGCCGCCGCCCCCGCCGCCGAGCAACACGACGTCGATGTAGCGGCACCAATATGGGATGAGCCAGTTGCCGTTTGCCGTGACGATGGTCGTGACCGGCGCGGTTGTCGGGAATGCCGCCGATGCGTCGGCGGTGCCCGTGCCGGCCGCCTGGGCGACGACCGCCCGCACGAGCGCGGTGGCCTGCACGGTGCCGATACCCGCAGCGGCCGCAACGATGTAGGGGACGATTGCCGAGGCTGTTCCTGAACCCGTTGCGTCGCCGCGCAATACCGGTTTGATAATCGCCGAGGCGGCGCCGAGACCCGCGCCGTCGGCCAGGACCGCGCGCACCCGCGTCGCTGCGTCGCCGATGCCGTTGCCCACCGCGGCCGCAGTCGCCAGGACCGACACAGCGGCCGCGGTGGTGCCGATACCGAACGCGTCGGCGAGGGCCGCGTAGGCGGCCGAGGCTGAGGCCGTGCCCTCGCCGGCGGCCGCGGCGACCACCTCGGCGACGATGGTGGCCCCGGGGATGCCCGCGCCGATCGCTGAGGCGAGGAGGTGCACCGCGGCTTCGCCCTGTGGGCCGCCTGTACCGGCGGCTGCCGCGGCGAGCTCGACGATCAACGAGCCCTCGGGAGTGCCGAATCCGACCGCGCTGGCGCTGAGGTGAAGCACGGTGATCCACCCGCGCACAGGGCCACGCAACACCGGTGGGGTGTGCGTGTCGGTCCACCCGGGCCGGTTGGCTCGCAGTGGGATCACAGGGCTCGGTGACCAGGAGGCCATCAGGTCACCGCGTAGCCGATCTGGGCGAGGGCGTCCTCGTGGCTTGTGCCCGGGGCGCACTCGTGCAGTCGATCGAGTGATCCGGCCGGTTCGCCGGTCGGAGTGCACGCCATGATGACGGTCGGTTCCATGAGGATCCGGTGCACGCCGCTGGTGATCACCGGTTGCCCGAGCTCGCTGAGCGTCTCGTCGAGGTGTGCCTTGGCGTGCTCGGTCATGCCGGCGTCGACGCTGACCGCCAGGTCGAGGCCATCACTGGTGCGGTAGTGCACGACGCCGAGGCCCCAGATAGCCATGTCGGTATCCATGCGGGTTGCGGTCAGAGTCATTGCAGCTCAGCGCCTTTACTTGTAGAGGATCGCGACCAGGCCCGTGCCCGGGGTGCCGGATTGTCCGGGGTTGCGGGTACCGCCGCCGGAGTTGACACAGCCGCCACCGCCGCCGGATCCACCGCCGGGGTGGCCACCGTTGCCGCCGGGGCCGCCGGTGACCGACTGGAGGACGTTGCCGGTGCCCTTGCCGCCGCCACCGCCGCCGCCCGCACCGCCGCACAGCGGGAGCGCGTTGGCGATGCCCGCGCCGCCGGCCTGGCCTGCGTTGCCGGTGCCTGCGCCGGCCGCCGAGCCGGGGCCGCCAAGTCCGCCCAATGCCACACCGGTGTCCTCGCCGGGCTGGCCCGCGTCACTGTTGGCCGAGTCGCGGCCGGTACCGCCGTTGCCACCCTTGCCGGGCTGCGAGGTTGTCTTGACGAACCCTTGGTCGACGCCGAGGCCGTTGGCCCCGGCCGCGCCGGCGAGTAGCACCGTCGCGCCTAGCTTGATCGAGGACTGTCCGCCGTCGGTTCCGGCGACCGAGGCGGGTGGGCCGACGGTGATATTGAGTGCGGTTGTGCCGGGGGTGATCCCGGTCATGTCGAGCTCGGCCGACAGGTAACCGCCGTCGGATCCGCCGACACCGCCGGGTGCCGAGGCAGCGTTCGATGCGGTTCCGTTCGCGCCCTTGCCGCCACCGTTGACGACGCAGCCGATCATCTGGCGCGTGCCCGCCGGGACGATCCAGTTCGGATTGTTCGATGTGAAGTAGGCGACGTTCCACCCGGCCGCTACCGCCGTGCGGATCTGGGCCATGGTGTCGCGGACCTCGGTGGCCGTGCCGGTGGCGGTAGTGGTGTTGTTCCACCCGTTGAAGATCGATTTGAACCCGTCATCGACCAGTCCGCCGAGCGCTGGCAATCCCTCGACGATGGCCTTAGGCACGGTGCCGGTGAGCTTGTCCGCTGCGAAAAACCCGTCGAGGCCGAGATAGCGGACCTTGTTCGCGATGTCGGCGATCGTGCCGCCGCTCGCGCCCTTGGCCGAGTCGAGGAACAGTTGCCATGTCGACAGCGGCAACAGGGCATCGAGGAGCGCGGCGAGCCCGGTGATCTTGCCGACGGCGATGTTGCCGATGTTGGCCAGGTTGAACAGTTGCGCGGCGTCGAATTTCCCGTCGAGGCCGATGTGGGTGAATCTGTTGATGACGTCGGCGATTCCGCCGCTGCCACCGGCGAGAGCGGCGAGCAGGTCGGCGAAGTTGGCGGCCCCGCTCGCGGCCGAGGCAAAGAGGTTGTTGAGGTTGTCGGGTAGGTCGAGTGTGAACGCCTCCTCTAGGAGCTGCGTCTTGTGCACGTCGCCGTCGTCAAAGCGGACATCGCCTGCTGTCGCCTGCGCGGTGACCACCAACTGTTGCCGAACGTATTTCACCCCGGCGGGCACGGTGTAGGTGCCCGACAGTGCCGCGGAGAACGGTGCGGACGTGCCGCCACCGCTGCCCACCGCGGCGAGCTCGGTGCTCGAAATCCAGTTGTGCGCAGCGTCGTACGCCTCGACCGTCATGCGCACCGGTGAGCCGCCGGTGGTGACCAGGCCGGTCCATCCGGCGTGAATGAGGAAACTGAGCTTCTGCCCGGTTGAGACCTCAATTTCGGGGTCGGACAACAGTTCGTGCAATGTGCCGTCGGCGGTGACTTTCGCGCAGCCGAGGGTGGTGCGGCCGGTTGTGCCGTCCCACGACCAGCCCTCGAACGCGTTGATCGAGTCGGCGTCTTGAAACTGTGGGTCGTCGAGCAGGTTCGGCGAATCGAGGCCGATCGAGGTCAGCGGGACGAAGCGCAGCAGGGCCGCGGGCAATTGGCCGTAGAGCTGCCAGGCCGGGAGCGCGCTCGTAATGTCGAGCACACCCTTGGGTTTGAGCACGCCGTTGATGAACTCGATCGCCGCGGTGTCGGGGTGAAAGAGGGCGTCGTTGAAGTCGAACGGGAAGAACGACCTCGAGTTGGTGAAATACCGGGTGATTGCGTCGAGGGGGTTGGTCCCGCCGCCCGCGATGCCGGTGACGGCCTGGGCGAGGGTCTCAAGGGACAGGCCGTGCGTCAGAAAGTAGGCGATGATGCCGCCGGGATCGTCGAGGTCGATGCCGTCGAACCCGCCGAGGATCTTGGGCAGGATCTCGGCGAGATCGCCGATGCCGATCGCGTTGGACAGAACTGCCAGCAGCGATGCCGGGTCGTGCAGGTCGATGCCGGTCGTGTTCTTGATGAACTCGATGACGGATTCGATCTTGTCGCGGATATCGCCGCCGGCGCGCTCCATGGTGTCGGCCATCGCCGATTGCCAATCGAGCTGCGAGCGCAGCGGATTGTGTAGCGACGTCTCGCCGGCCCCACGCGCGGTGTTGGGGTCGGCGAGTGTGTATTGGCCGGGGCGCGTTACGACCACGCGTCAGCTCACGGGGTAGAGCTTGCACGCGAGGTGCGAGCCGGGCGTCGCGTAGACGATCGAGCCGGTGCCGCCGACGCGCACGAGCAGCACGTAATAGACCATCGCCTGCCCTGCGGGGACGCGGCCTACAGCGCTGTCCGGGGCCACCGCGCGGCTCGGATCGCTGGTGTCCGACCAGTGTTCGCGAATGTGGGCGATCGTCTCGGCGTCGAGCGTCGACGGGTCATAGAGCGCGCGGGCGCAGAGCTGGCCGGTCTCGGGTGCGTTCGTCGAGCCCTGCGGCAGTGCCCGTATCTGCACCTCGACCTGAGCGTTGTTGAACAGACCCGAACGCTTCCAACGGATATGGCCGTCAAAGCTCGGGTAGTAGGCCTGGTCTTGAGGCGGGATGATGACCGTCCCGATCTGGTTGTAGGTCGAACCGTATGTCGACGCAGGCCCGAACGATCCCTCGGGAAGCGAGAACATCTTCGCGGCCCACGGCGAGGTGTCCGAGGGCCGGAAACCGGGCTTTCCTGCCCCGCCGGCGGTCGCCGAGTATGCGACGCCCTGGCCCTCAAGGAACGGGCCGTAGACGTCGGGCGCGCCGAGCATCGAGGTAGCCGGGCCAGCGGGCCCCGGGATCAACGGAACGTCGACCGTGAAGATCGGGTTGAGTGTGTCGCCGCTCTCGGCGACGTTGAGGGTGAGCGGGTAGCTGATGCCGCCGGCGGGCGGCTGGACACCGCGCGCGTGGATCGTGAGATCCGGTGTGGGCCCGGGCGGGCCGGGGATCGCGCCGAGCAGCACGCGGTACCCGGTGCCAGTCCAGATGTGCCAGTAACCGGCGATGTACCAGGCGCGGCCAGCGTCGGCCGGGCCGAGCGCGCCGGGCCCGGAGGCCGGCGGGAGGTCGACATCGCTGGTGATCGTCGAGTTCCACTCAGGCCGCCAGAACGGGGCCGGATCGCCCTTGTCGCCCTTGTCGCCCTTGATCGCGTCGAGAACGATGTTGTCCTCGCCGGGCATGAGGGTGAACGTGCCGACGATCGTCTGTGGGTCGCCGGGGTTGCGCGGCGCAATGTAGAACAGCACGCGGATAAACCGCTCGCCGACGAACAGGGGCTCGGTGGGGATGATCCCCAAGGTGGGGGCCGTCACTGCTGGCTCCTATCTCGCTCGATCTTTTCCGCCCACGGCTCGGGTTCGACCGCCGGCTTGCTCTCCTCTTCGGCCCACTCGGTGCCCGCGGCGAACATCTCGGCCATCGCCGCGCGCACCTCGTCGCTGACACCACGCATCGCGTTCTCCTGCATGGCCTTGATGCGGGCTTTGGCCTCGGCCTGCGCATCTCGCGCGCGGTCGCCGGCCTTGTCGTTCTTGGTCAGCACCCACTTGATCGAGTCGGTGTGCAGGCCATCGGGATTGCGCACGGGCCGGATGAACGCACCTCGGCCGGTGGCCGCATCGAACGGCGGGTAGTTCGGATCCGCGTCGACGCCGGCGAGCGCCTGGTGCAACGCGAGCTGTTGCAACATGTCCTCGGGCAGGCCCATGCCCCACCCCTGCGGACCGACCGCATCGCGCAAGGTTTCCTTGAGCCGATCCCACCGCGCGAACAACTCGTCGAGCTCCGCTTGGGTGAACTCACGCTCGTAGGGGAAGTTCGGAAATACCAGCTTGCCCTTGGTTTTCTTGCGTCGCAGCCGTGCCGCCTTGCTCACCTCAATACCTCTCTCATCAGAACAGGTCTCCCGAACCGGCCAGCAGCGCAGCGAAATTGGCGATGTTCGACATCGTTCGGAACCCGCGCGCTACCGGGTCCTCCTCGCGGGAGTCGTCGCCGAACGAGATGACCGGTCGACCAACCTCGGTGCGAGATCCCTCGGCGCGGATCGCCCACACGTTCTGCGTGTAGGTGATGCCCCGGATCTCGGCAGCGACGCGATCGCCAAGCCAGTAGTCCTCGCCGAGCACGTACGGTTGCCCGTCGCCGACGTCGAATTTCTGCGACCGGTAGGCCTTCATCGCAGCGTCGCCGGCGGCGAGGTCCTGAATCGCGTTTACGGTGTACGCCGACCCGCCGCCCTGGTGGAAATATTCTCGGAATGCGTAACTACCAGCTTTGCTAGAGCGCAGCGGATTTACATAGCGTTGGAACGCTAGAAATACGTCGTCAAGCTGGCCCTGATAAAGGTTGTCGAGGCCCTCAACGCCGTATGCCTCCTGGCCCAAAATGACCTGTGCCAGCTGAGATATGCCGTATCTGATGGCAAATGTAATTGCCTGATTTACCCACTGGGGCGATTTACCGCCAACGATAATGTCGGTGGCTTGTGACTTATGAATAACGAACTTTGATTTGCGGACATTGCCATAGCCGACGTCGCGATAAACGAATGGCGTTGGCTTCGGCGCGACAAGCAGTAGCTTGCGGATCAGGGGGTCGACCTCGCCGTCATGGTCGGCGTCGACCGGGATGAACGTCTCGGTGATCAGGTCGTCGAGCGTCGCGGCGAACAGGTTGAGCGCGCCGTCGGCCATGGTGCCCGTGGGCCCCGTGACACCGCTGACGTTCTCGAACGACAGGATCACGCACGCCCTGGTCGGCTTGAGCAGTTCGGCCAGCTCGGGCCCAAACATGGTGTAGGGGGCGGGGTCTCCCGGGAGCCATGTGTACGCGCGGCAGATCACGCCGGCGTCCTTCATCACCGGTGAGAGCACGGTGTGCGCGTCTTTCCAGCGGGCCGCGACTGTGCACCAACGAGATTGGTCGAACAGTGTCGCAATCGGCATCACCTGAACGGGCCAATTGAGCGGCGACGCGTTCTGGATCAGAGTCTCGGGCGCGAAGATGTTGCGCGGGATCGGCGAGAACCCGTTGAGCGAGAACAGGCGGAAACAGTTGACCCACGTCGACATTGCGCAGGTAGAGGCGGTGGGGCCACCCCACAGGAACATCTTGGGGAGCTGTACCTCGGCCGGGGTGATGGGGTTGGCTGCGAGGTAAATTCCCTTGAGGTGCCGTCGATTTGAGATGCAATTGAGCGTCGTGATCGACGCCTCGCCGGGGTTGTCCTCGCCCTCGATCGTGACGACCTTGCCGCCCCAACGCATCCGCCAGTCGTGCGGCTTGTCGGGATCGGGGTCGATCGTGACGTGAATGTCCTCGTCGTCATCGATCTGGTACGTGAGAATCTCACGCAGCCAATCCATGTCCTTGCCCGAGAACGTGATGTGAGCCTCGCCGTCATCGGTGGCGAGCTCTTCCCAGTCCCACCGATCGAGGTTTTCGACGCGGGCGATGAACCGCATCTCTTTGTCCCACACCCGGATTAGTGGGGCCTTGGTGCGCCGGTTCATGTAGGCAAACCGGCGTTCCATGAGGTGCATGCGCAGCTCGGGGGAGAACTCGCCCGACTCGGTGCGCGGGTCGAGCGCGCCGCCGATGGCCGATACGAACCGATCGAGTAGCGCGGTCATGCGAGTGCGCTCTCGAACCGCTGCGGGAGCTGGCACCAGATCTTGCCGCCGGGCTGCTCATGGCGCACGGGCAGCGTCGCAACGCTCTTGGGTGGAATCGGCACCGAGAACCCTTGGCCGCGGAACCGTTGCAGCAAGGGCAATCCGCTGTCGCCGTACTGGCCGACGAGCCAGTCGAGCAGCTCGTTTTTGCGGATGAACTTCTTGACGATGTTGTCGACCGGATCCTTGGCCGAGATCGCGATCCGGTGGTTCGGGTCGGTGTCGATGATCGCGTGCTCGCCCGGTTGGAGCTCGGGGATCTCGATCATGTTCGCGTCGCGGGTGCGGGTGAACGTGCCGAGGATCTCGTCGACGAACGGGATCCCGAAGAGCTTGCCGACGCGAGGCCAGTCGTCGAGCGGGTTGCGCTCGCCCGAGGTGAACGCGTTGGGCCCGTCGGGCAGCCAGATCCGGCCTGGCGCACTGACGAAAAAGATGGGCCAGGCCGGTTCCGTGCCGCGGTTCGCGACCCGGATGGTGCCGACGCTGGGCACGCCCGCCGAGCGGATGAACGGCTTGGGGCAGGCGTCAGGTCGCCGCCAACGCGGTTCGCCGTCGGCGGCGAGGATCACCTCGTGCAGCGCGACGCGCTGATATGCCGGGTCATCGGGCAGCGCGCACTTGGGCGCTTCGAGGAGCTGCATCGGGATCCACAGCTGCCCGTGTCGGCGGGTGGTGACCGAAAACCATCCGGTCGCATCCTTTTTGCAGCCAGCCCAGAACCGAGACTCGGTGTCGTACCAACCCAATTTGGTCGACGACATCAGCCCGAGGGTGAACGAGATCTCGCGGCGACCGTCGACGGTGCGCTCGAACTTGGGCGGCCCGTAAGCCGGTGTGGTCCAAACGCCCTCAAACGGGACGTGCACCATGCCGTCGATGGCACCGGTGATGAATGCGCCCTCAGTGCCGGCCATCGTCCCTGTGAGGGGCCAGTAGCGGCCGTCGGCACCGATCCATGCGCACGACACGCCCTCGGCCCGCGCAGCGGGCGAGAGCTGCGACCACGGCACCACGCGGCGCTGTCCGCTGATGGCAGGCGGGATCTCTGTGGTGGTCACGTGCCCATCACCCCGGGAGCCGCGGTGTAGGTCCCATACCGCGGCGTCTTGAGCAGCGTGCGGCGGATGAGTTGCGCGTTGCTCGCCTCGGTCATCTGCGGGTTCTGGATCGTGACGTTGGTGCTCGCATCGATCGGTCCCGGTGGTGCGGCGGTGCCCTGGTGAACCGTCGGCAGGTCGGCCGGGTTGGGCAGCATCGACGAAACGTTCGGGATCATGCCGAACGGCAGCGCCGAACCGGTCGGGCCCGCATCAGCGGCCGCGCCCGGCTGCGTCATCTCCAATGCACCCGGAATGCCTTGCAGCAGACCGCCGGCGAACCCGGATCCCTGCGGGGTCCACTTGATCCCAAGAATCGCCTGGGCCAGCTTGACGACACCGAGCTCGCCCGGATCGGGGAACAGGTCGCCGAGTCCGAATGTGTCCTTGAGGAACTGCGACGCGATCGAACCGACCTCGCCGAGCGGCGAGTCGCCGCCGTCCTGGCCGCCGTCCTTGCCTTTGCGGGGCTTACCGCGTTTCGTCTCGGCGAGGTCGTCCTTGGCCTGGTCGCGTTCACGCTCCGCTTTGGCCAGCTCGGTCTTTGCGTCGTCGAGCAGACGTTGCGCGGTCGCGCGCTGTGCCGGCTTGGCCTCGTCGAGCTTGCGTTGCCGCTCCTCGACGAGTGCCCGTTTCTTGTCGACGGTGGCCTCGCGGTCGTCGACTCGATCCTGTGCCTCGCGAAGCTGTTTCGGTGTGCTCGGCTCGTAGCCGTACCCGCCGCCACCGCTGAGGCCGGACATGCCGCTCGCGGTGCCGCCGCCGAGCCCGCTGAGGCCGCCACCACCCGATGCGCCCTCGGCGTAGAGATTCTCGAGCGGTAAGAACATGTGTTTGTCGAACCCGGAGTCGTCGCCGCCCTTGGCATCCGAGCCGATCGTGAATACACCGTTGCTGCCGCCGGCCTCGGCGTGCTGGCCGTTCGTCAGCGTCATCGCCATGTGGCCGTCGTTGGGTGCGGGCCCTCGGTCGTACCACCCGACCGTCATCGCGCCGGGGCCGCCGATGCCCTCGCGGAACCCGAGCTTGCTGAGCCACTCGCCGGCGTTCTTGGTCGTCATCAGACCGCCGCCGCTGTCCATGCCGAGCGCCTTGAGGATGACCCGGGCGACCATGCCCGAGCAGTCGGTGCGGTTGCCCTGGCTGTAGCCGGTGCCGGCCATCGAGAGTGCGGCCTCGACGTCGGGCCCGTCGCCGACCACACCGCCACCGCGGTAGCCGGGCAGCATCGCGTGCAGCAGGGCCGCGGGGGGCACCCATCCGGCGTTGAGAGCGGCGACGACGGGTGCCCCGCCCTTGTCCATCGCGCCGGCCTTGACGACGCCCTCGCCGGTCGATACGAGCGCGGTCGGTCGGCCCTTGGTGTCGATGCCGAGGATCGAGTCGCTCGTGCCGGTCCCGGGCCCCCAGAGGACACCAGCGGAGGTGCGGCCGGCGACACCGCCGTCGCGCAGCCCGGCGAGGGTGGTACCGAGATCCTTGGCGACCTGCGCGCCGGGGATCTCGACGGGACCGATCTTGAGCGGAACCTTTTGCAGGACACCGCCCATCCACCGCAGCGGGCCCTTGACTGCGTTGATCACCGCGTCGAGCGCGCCCTTGACCACGCCAGCCAGGCCCGACCACACGCTCGACACGAAGTCGGAGACGCCCTTGAATGCGTTCTTGATCAGGTCGAATATCGGTTGCAGCGCAGACCATCCCGCCGAGAACGCTGACTTGATGCCCTCCCATGCGGGCACGATCGCGTTGTTCCATAGCCAGGTCGCACCGTCACCGATCGCGGAGAAACCGGCTTTCCACGCGTCCCAGATCGGCGCGACCACCGCGGCGGCGAGGCCGACGGCGAGCTGAAAGTCGTGCCAGATAGGCAGGAGCACGGTGTCGAACACGTACTTGCCGACGTCGGCGAGTGCGCCGAATGCAGACTTGATCGCATCGATCACCGGGGAGATCACCGACCAGGCCACAGAGATCGCGCCCTTGAGTAGGTCCCACGCGCCGACGAACACGTCCTTGATGAAGCTGGCGACGCCGACGAGGATCTCGGCGCCAATCTTGATGCCTTGGAACGCGATCTGTGCGGCCCGCTGGCTCGCGGTGAACGCGCGGATCATGATCGGCACGGTCACGCCGAGGGTCTTGATCGCGCCAAGGAGCACGCCGCCGATGACCATGCCGACGGCCTTGAGGATCGGCAGCGACTCGCGGAACGTCGCGCCGATCTGGCGGCCGAGGTCCGACAGCGGGCCCTTGAGCTTGCCGAGGTATTCCGAGAGCGCCGGCATGATGTACGTGCGGAACGCCTCGCCGATCGAGCCGAGCACGTCCTTGACCGGGCCGATCGAGGCACCCACATCGGCGAACATCGCCTTGAACGTGTCGCCGTACTGCTGTAGCCACTGTGGTCCCTCGCCGTCGACGATGCTGGTGAACCAATTGCCGATCGCGATGAGCGGACCGTCGATGACGTCGAACAGCTTGAGCTTGAACGCCTCCCACGTGTTCGAGAGGGCCTCGACGACACCGGGTAGCCCTTGCATTTGCGCGGCGGCCATCTCAGCGGCCGCGCCCTGGCGGTTGACCGCGGCCGCTGAGTCGTCCCACATCTGAGCGCCGCCCTTGGCCGCGATCATCGAGGCGCGCATCGCGTCGGATCCGAACAGAACCGCGGTGGCAGCTTGGAATTGCTCATCGGTCATGCGTTGCGACGCCGCGGCAACCTGTTTCATCATCGACTCGACGCCGACGAACTTGCCCTGGGCGTCGTAGAGCGAGAGACCGAGTTCCTCGATCGCGCCCTGCGCGGGCTTGCCTTGGTCGGTGATCGCCAGCAGCGATGTCTTGAGCATCGTTCCGGCGTCCGAGCCGTTGATGCCCATACGCGAGAACATCGTGAGCGCGGTGAGGGTGTCCTCGATCGAAACGCCGAAACCGGCTGCGGCAGAGCCGCCGGCCTGCATCGCGATACCGAGGTCGTGCACGTCGGCCGAGCTCGCGTTCGCTGAGGCGGCCAACAGGTCGGCGACGTGCGTCGCGTCAGTCGCTTTGAGCGAGAACATGTTGATCGCAGCGGATTGGATTTTCGCGGCCTCTGCGGCGTCGAGCTGGCCGGCGGTGGCGAGTTGCAGGGTGCCACGCGCGGCGTCCATTGCCTGTTGCGCGGTCATGCCGCCCTTGGCGAGTTCGAGCATCGCCTCGCCGGCGTCTTTCGTTGACACGCCTGCGAGGTGGACGTCGGAGCCGAGCGCCTTGGCTGCGTCGCGCATCGCGTTCATGCGTGCCGCGGTCATGTCCGCGGTATCGCCGGCCTGGGCGGTGACACCCGAGAACGCGTTGACGGTGCGCTCGAAATCGATGCCGGTGTCGAGTGCGCTCTTGAACAGTGAGCCGACCGCGGCGACGCTCACGACCCCGGCGATGCCGCCCATGAATGCGCCGCCGATCTTGCCGCCGATCCCGCCGGCGAGCGACGTGAGACCGCCGCTCTCGCCTTGCATTCCGGCGCGGAACCCGCTGAACAGGCCGCCGCCCTTGCCGCCGGCTCCACTGGCTCGGCGACGCGCGTCGGCGAGCTCCTGCTCGGCGGCCTTGGCTTCGCGGGTGGCCGCGGCCTCCTGGCGGCGGGTGGTCGCCACCTTGGCCTCGGCGCTCATCGCGTTCGTGGCGGCAGTGCGGGCCCGCTCGCGGGCCGTGCTTACTTGCCGCTCAGCCGTTTCGAGTTGCTTACTCGTGGCCTTGCCGCCGTCGCGAAGCTCTTTGAGTCGACGCTCGGCAGTGCCGACGGCCGATGCCCGCGATCCCGCAGTTTTCCGTAGGTCGTCGAGTTTCTTCTCGGCGATGCGGGCTTGATTCGCCGCGTCGGCGACCTTTTCGAGGGCGGCCTCGTGGCTCTTGGCGGCCGAGGCCACAGCGTTCGCCGACGCCTTGAGGCCTGCGCCGACGTTGTTGCCGATGTCGAGGCCGAGGCTCTTACCGAACCCGCCGAACGACTTTCGCATCGAGGCGTTGACCTTGCGGTCGATGCCGTCGAACGACGGGATCACCGGTAGCGCGTAATAGCCGATCGAATCGATCGCCACCGGTCACCGCCTTACGAGGTCGCAAACGACGTGTCTGCTCTCTCGGGCGGGTGTGGTGGGTGAAGTGGGGGAGTGTCAGGTGATGGTGCGCGGCGCGCGGTCTATGAGACGCACTCGCTTTGGATCTTCTCGCCGGCGTAGTCGGCGAACTCGTTGAGATCGTCGACGACCGGGCACAGTTCTTCAAGGCGTGCGTAGGCCTCGTCGCCGAGGATTACGGCGATCCCCTCCAAGTGGTTACCGCGGGCGAATTCGCGCGCTGCCTTGGTGGGCCAGCGACCGCGGCGCTTGGGGAGTGTGAATGTCTGGCCTTTCCATTCGAGCGTGACAACGGCCTTGTTGAGCGCTTCACGCTCGGCGGCCGCCGCTGCGGCATCGTCGGCGTCCAGGTCCTCGCCGACGATGGGCGTGAGGTGGTCGACAGTTGCGGTGCTGTTCTTAGCCATTCGGGTCGGTCACTCCTAGTTCGCGTTGACGGTTTGCGATCGCCTCTTGCATTGCCGCGGGCAACCCTGGCGCGTTCGCCGGTGGTGGGGTTTCCTCCGGCGTGTAGTGGGCCGCTCGATCCCTCAACTTAGCCACATGAGCCGCTTTCGCTTGCATAGCTTCGATGGCCTGCTGGCGCTCTTCGGGTTTGAGGGGACGGCCGGGGTAGATCTGGCCCGTTAGTGCCTGATAGACCGATGCGCCAATGTAATCGGGCTCGGTCCATACATGCCGGCCATGGTTGTTGGCGATCGCGACGGCCGAGGTCGCTTGGGCCCGGCGTAGATACACCCAAACCTGTCTGAGAGTGAGCTCGCCGCGGAACCGATCGAGGTAGTTCACCCCGAGTCGTTTGAGGTCGAGCTCGACGTCGGCCTCGTGGTCGTCGAGGAGGTGCAACAGGTCTGGGATTCCGCCGAACCACCGGTCGACTGAGGTCGGTGTCTCAGGCAGCGGGGACACGCCGACCGCGTCGGCCATCGCGTCGGAGAGTTCTCGGTAGTCGTCGAGGATCGGGTCGGTGCTACCGATCGACTGGCCGGCGAGTAGCTCGTCGACCGCGGCGACCCATTGCTCGTTGCGAATGAGCCTGAGCGGCCAGCGTTCTAGCGCCAGCGGTACGCGGATCTTGTTGCCGCGGAACCAAACCGTCGCATCGGTAGCACCGAGTGCCTCTAACCGAGCGGCTTCGCTCGGCACTGCCTACAGGCCGAGCTTGTCGACTAGCTCGGGCTTGGTCAACGATTCGAGCTCGGCCTCGGTGTAGCCGGTGCCGTCATCGTGCTTGACCTTGCCGTGCGCGTACGCATACGCGACCAGGTCGGACTTGTTGGCGTTGCGGGTCGGCACCGCGGACTCGACGGGGAGCTCGCCGAGCACTTTACCGTCGCCGTCGACGACCTCGGCGGCGTCGCCCTCCTGGCCCTCGGCCGGCTCGCCGACGACCTGCTCGGGGTAGTCGGCCGGGGCGACCTGGGTCACCGCGGCACCCGATCGGCGTGTGGTCGAGGGTACGAACAGGCCGTCGGATTCGGCTGTCTCGTCGACGAACTCGACGTCGCCGCGTTCCTTGAGCACCTTGGCCGATGCCTCGTCGACCTTGAACACCGATCCCTCTTGCCGGCCCGGGAGTGCCTTTTTTGCCTTGACTGTCTGCACTGTCGTTCTCCTGTTCTGGTGGTTACGCGATGTGCGTAATGTGCTGGTCAGGCGGCCTTTTGGGCGGCGTAGAGTTCGCGGTCCGAGTTCGGGAACACGTCGACCTCGATCTCGCGCGGCGATGCGTTGCCCTCCTGATCGGTGACCGTCTCGCACCAGAACCGGCCGGGCATCTTGGAGATGAGCCGATTGACACCTCCGGCGGCTGTGCGCTTCTCGACTGCGAACCACGCGTAGAGCGCATGGGGCACAACGATCGAGGTGTCGGTCGAGCCGGGCCAGATGATTGCCTGGGTGGCCGGGTTGTCTTCCAGCGCAGAGACCTTGGTCGTGTGGGAGAAATCCTTGTCGGCCACGATGATCGTGCCGTAGCCCCACGCGGGGATCTTCTGAGAGTCCCACTGGCGACTCTGCTCGATACCGGCATCACCGACCAGCAGGCCGAGGAATTCCCACTTGCCGGTCGTGGTCACGAACGGATCCGTCACCGTGGCAGGGATATCGGCGGTGGGCAGCGTAGCGGCCCGGTAGATCAGGACATCGGCCTCGGCCCACAGGCGAGAGGCCACATTGGCGGGGTTGCCGGCCATTGGCGTTGCTCCTAGCTGGTCTAGTGATCGATCATCGGGACAACGGCCGGCAAGGTGAACGAGGCCAGGTCTGCACCTGTGTCCGAGTCCCGTGCTGACACGAACGCCGCGCCACCGCGCCGGATTGTTGCCATTCCATCGGGCAAGTGCGAGCGAAGATAGCCATCCGCGAGCGCTGCGACCCGCTTGGCGAGTCGAGAACCGCGGGCACGCACCAGGATCCGAATGGTTGGGTCGCGTTTGATGGGGTATTGCACGGGTCCCCCGTCATCGCTCACGGTGACGAGGGGCGGGTCGGTTCGTAGGGACCAATCATCAGGTATCCCGTCCTCGGCATCCTCGACGCGGCATTGCCCGCCGAGTTCGGCGACCGTGGACGGAAGAATGAAAAACTCGCGCAGCGACGCCATTACGGCGGGCACCGGGTCAGCGTGAACTCTCATCGGATATCCCAACCGAGTTCGCCTGCCGCCTTGGTGGCCGCGCCGTTCTTCGCTTGGTCCTCAGCGCCGACGACGACGGCCGACACGGTGCGGTCGGTGGTGTAGTCCTCGACGTGGCCACCGGCGCGCGAGGCACCTTTCTCGGCGATGCCGTGGATGAACGCCTTGAGGCCGGGATCGTTCTTCATGATTCGGCCGATCGCCTT
Organism: Mycobacterium aquaticum; assembly: GCF_002086485.1. Taxonomy (GTDB): domain Bacteria; phylum Actinomycetota; class Actinomycetes; order Mycobacteriales; family Mycobacteriaceae; genus Mycobacterium; species Mycobacterium aquaticum. Next base: position 24,685 of record NZ_MVHF01000055.1, read on the forward strand.
GCGGTCGGCGACAAAACCCTCTTTGCGGGACCGGCGCGGTGGCATTATGTGCGCCCTCCGCCGTGGAATTCGGCCAGCACGACGAGCTGGCGACGCTCAACCCACTGCGACTCTTGCCGTTTGACCAGCGCGCGGCACTCGCGATCGCGCACGATCAGCCAGTCGCCGTCACGGATCGGTGCGTCGAGGGCGTCGAGGTCCAGGACCACAGTGAAGTCGGCCTCGACGCTCGGGCCGGTACCGCCGAACCTCACGCGGGCATCGCCGGGCAGCACGGCGCGGGCGGTGAGCGGGATCGGGTCGCCGTCGGGCTCAACGATGCCGTCGTGCCGACGTCCGGCGGGCACCACGACGACCTGTTCGCCGAGGCTCACGTCGGCGGCCCAACGTCCGAACACGCGGACGTGGCTGGCCCGGCCGAAGTCGTCGTAGTGGGTCACACCCGGGGTGGTGAGCTCGAATAGGCGGCCCTCGTGGCGTACCGCGGCGGTCGACTCGAGTGCCTTGGTGTCGTCGTCGACGGGCAGCGCCCCGCGGGCCTCAAGGGTCGCGATCGTTGCGCCGGCGAGTTCCTCAGTGCCGCCGGTGACTTGCCAGGACGCGTCGGTCTTGGTGACGGTGCGCTCGGTCAGCACCGGTCGGCCCCATCGGTCGAGTGCAGGCGGGTCGGCGGGTTCGCGGATGACCAGCTCGACGGTGTCGGGGCCGAGGGTGGAAAGCAGTTGCGCGACGCTACGCATCGGTTACCACCGCCTTGGGCCGCAGTCAGTGAATGCGACATCGAACGGCTCGAATGTGGCTTGCGGGAGCGCAGACGTCGACAGGCCGAGCGCGATCAGATGCCGGTCATCGAAATCGAGGAGCTTGGCCGCGTCGGCGTAGGTGATCGAGGTGGTTCGGCTGTCGGTCTGCGTCATCACCTGGCGCACCCGCGGGTCGTCGAGGCCAGCCGGGGACAGTACCGACGAAACTACGTCGTAGGTGATGAGTCTCGCCTGAACGGCGAGCGGGTCGTTGGTCGACAGGCCAGGCAAGCGCGCAGGGTCGCGAATCCAGTCGGCCGCGGCCTGCACCAGGAGCTCGACGAGGGATCGTTCGCCGGCCGTGAGCACGCGCGGTGCGATCATCGCCGCGAACTCATCGACCGTCAGGAACGGTTGCGTGGGGTCCACTCGTCGAGCTCCTCGGTGTGGCTATTCGCTGGTGCTGTCGTGCGGGCGGGCGACGGCTTCCTGTAGCTGGCTCTTGGTCATCTCGCCGGCCTGCTCCTCGGTCACCGCGCCGACCTTGACCGCGTAGGCCTTCCAGACGTCGAGCGTTGCGCTCTTGGCGGGCCGACCGTCGCCGAGTTCGGCACCACTGGCCTGTCCTGCGTCCCCGTTGACGCCGGGGATCGCCTGGCCCTCTGCGAGATTCGCCCCGCCGCCTCCGCCCACGACTGGGTCGCCAACGGTGACGATCGGCCCATCGACAGGGAGGCCGGCGGCCAGGTCGTCGCCGGGCGGCACGTCGGCGGCCTTGGCGAACGGTGCTGGCACCGCGCGGCCCCCGATGTACGTGGGGACAGCGAGGCGTGCGGCCTCCGATTTGGACAGCGCGACCTTGTCGCCCCGCTTGTACCGGCGACGCACAGCGTCGTCGCCGTCGCCCTCGATGCGGTGGAACGCCGAGGCGACTAGGACGTAGGTGCCTGCCTTGGCGGCGCTCACGGGGTCACCAGTCCCGTCAGCCAGAGGCCGGCCTTGGGCTGGTCGAGCGCCATGACGCGCTTGTGCGTCATGTCGGCGCGCCAGGTCTCGGTGGGGCCACCGTTGGGGCCGTTGCCTTCCGGGTAGAGGCCGGTCATTTCCAGCGGGCGCGTGTCGGAGTAGAACCCGATTACCTTGGTCTGGCAGAGCAACAGGCGATCCTCAGGGAATGACATCGATCCGATGATCTTGCGACCGAGGATCGTGCCCGGAAGCTGGCCGGTCAGCAGTGGGGTGTCCCCGGCGATGTTCCCGTTGTAGACCTTGAGGAACTTCTCGTTGTCCAGCAACACCGGCAGGATGCCAGGGTTGAGAATCACCGCGTCCGGGTCGAACCCGGCCCATTCCTCGGCGCTGGCGACGTCACCGTTCGGCGTGGCGAACGTGATTTCCTTGATGCCGAGCGCCAGATCGATTCGCGGGTTGCCGTTGGCGGTATCCCACGCCGCAGCGACCGGCATCGTCGGCACCGCGTTCGACAGCAGCAGGGCCCGCAGAGCGCGATCGTTGGCACGCTTGAACGTGTTGCGCAGCTGAGTCATTTGCGTGTTGACTCGACCGATCCTGTTCTCGTCGCGCATTTCGCGCGAGATCCGAACGGCGAGACCCTTCTTGTTCGCCACGGCGACGCGGGGCACGCCCATCTCGCCGTAGGTGACGGGGATCTCGGCGAACTCGGCCACATCTTCGACGTCGCCAACGAGGAATGTCGGCTCGCCCTCGGTGTAGCCGACCAGGCCCGACGGGTTAGGGCCCTCGTCACGAAACACGGTGTCGGTGATGAAGATGTTCTTCATCAACTCCATCTGCTTAGTGGGCACCATCATCGGCGACCCGATCAGGTCGGCTACGGTCGTGCGCGGACCGTCCGAGATGCTCACAACTCCGGTCTTAGCCATCTTGGCGCTATCTCCTTTATCTCGACCGCGGTCGCTAGATCGCCAGCCGAACGAGGCCGAGCGGATTGGTGGCGACGACAACGCCGCCAGGCTGAGTGCACCGGCCGACGATCGTCCGGGCGTCCGGGGTGGCACCCGCGGGGGTCACGGTGCCGTTGGCCGCTGCGATCAGGAGATCACCCTGATTCGCGTTGGCGGCGTACACCATTGGCACCTCGTCGCCGTCGTAGGCGACAGCGACGGTCTGCGGGAGCACGACGGTGTTGAGCACCGGCCGCCCCTGGCCGTCGGTGGTTGCCTGAGTGTTGACGTCCTCGGGGGCGATCGCGTCGGTCAGCGCGACGCCCGCGGGGCGCATGGTGGCGGCTGCCCACTCTTGAATGCGGCCGCCGGCGACGTATTCGACGCCGCGGCCGCCTCGAACGAACTTGCCCGCGGCCGGCGAGTATGTCCGCGGCCCCGTCTTGGTGACCTGAATAGTTCCGGGCATTGTGCTGTCTCCTCCTCAGATTCCGTGTGGGCCTACAGGTCCCACGCCTTGTATGCGGGGAGATCAGTAACCTCGCCGCCCTGGCCGCCGCTACCGGCCAATGCGACCGGGTCAAGTGAGTGACCGAGCTCGGTCATCGGCACCGCGGTCTCGGGCGGAATGTCGGCGAGGAGCTTGGTGGTGCCGACCTCGTCGGCCCGCATGAGAGCCACGAAATGGTCCTTGCGTGCCGGCGGAATCTTGCCCAGGCTGATCGCGGCATCGACAGCGGCAGAGATCCGCTGAGTTTCGAGCGCTGCGTGCGCCTGTGCGCCGAGCTCGGAATTGGTGCGCATCGTCGCCAGGGTGCCGGGGTCGACGAGCGTGAGCCCGACCGCTGCCGCGGCCTTGGTGGCTGCCTCTACGGCGGCTGCATCCGGTTCGGTCGGCTTGCCGTCGGGCGGTGCGCCCTCACCGGAGCCCTTGCCCTCGTTGATCTTTGCGATCACGTCCTCATCGCTCGCATCCTCGGGGAGCCCGAGAGCGTCGAGGACTGCCTTGTTGGTCGCCACGGCGGCCTCCTCCTTCGGTACGGGGCCACCTTCGGGCCCGTCATCAGCCCGCGCCGACGGCGCGGGAGCGGCCTGGCGGCCGGGGTACTTGAACATCGCTGCGACCTTGGTGATCGCCGCCGTCGCGGCGGCCTCGACCTCTTCACGCTTGCCCGACTCGTCGATCTCGGTAGCGAGGCCAGCGTCTTTCGCTTCGGCTGCGGTGTACCAGGTTTCGCGCTTCATGGCCCGGGCCCAATCGGAGACCTCCCCGCCGGCCCGGTCTGCATAGAACGCGGCCATCGAGCCGTTGAGCTTTTCCAGCGTCTTACCTGCGGCGATGAGCTCCTCGGCGGTTCCCATCAGCCCGCCGCGCGCGTTATGCACCATCATCTGGCCGTATTTGGACATGACGACCTTGTCGCCGGCCAACGCGACGAGCGACGCGGCACTCGCCGCCGCGCCGTCGACGTAGGTCGTGGTGCGCCCGGGGTGGCGAATGATCGCGTTCGCCAACGTGATCCCGTCCCACGCTGAACCGCCCGGCGAGTTGATCCGCACGGCGAGCTCGGTGTCGTCAGCGAGCGCCTCGATCTGGCCGACGAGGTCATTGACATCAACACCGCCGAAAAACGGGTCGGCACCGATGACGTCGTAGATGTGCAACGTGATCTGTTCGGTTCCGGTGTCTGCCTTGGCGGTCGGCTGCGACCACTTGAACCATGCTCGGCTGCTCTCAGGCACCGGTGTCCTCCTGTGATGGGTCGGGGGCCGGCGCAATCGAGTGCGCCGGGTCGGCCGGGGGTAGAGCGGGCTTCGGCTTGCCGGCGGGCGGCTCGGCGTCGGGGTCGCCCTCGTCAGGCTTGGCGGGGAGGTCGAGCACCTGTCGCAAGGATCGCTCGATGCGCAGATCGGGTGCCAGGAGCCCGGCCTCGACGAGCATCTTGAGCGCTGCCGCGGTGGCGTCCTGCTGTGAGCCGATGGGCGAGAACACGATCCGCGGGCAACGGGTGTCTACGCCGAAATTCAGGTCGACGAGATCCTCGATGATGTGCGCTTGGATGATCTCGGCGTAGTAGGCCGCCGCGGCGTTGAGTGCCTGCACGAACGGGCGCTCTTGGACAGCGGCCAGGGCGTAGGAGCCACCGCCGTCGAGGTTCAAGAAATGAGCCAGGCCAGAGAGCGCGATGGCCTTGTCGTGGTAGACGATCGATGCGCGAATGTCGGGGAGGTTGCCCTGCACACCGAGCAGTGAGAGCGACTGGCCTTGTGCAAGGCCGACACCCGAGTGCAGGCCGCCGCGGAATCCGCTCGCGATCCGCTGCATCGCCGCGACCTCTTTGGGATCGTTCGGCTTGCTCGCGATACCGACCGGCACACCCATGCCGTTGCGTCGGGCGACGGCAACCTCGATCTTGAGGAGTTCGTTCTTGAGCAACCAATGCTTGTAGCTCGATCGGAGGACCGAGCGCCCCTGCCAGTGACCAGGGCGCTTGTTGCGCGAGTAGACAACGAGCCGGTTGATCGGGATCTCGGTCGGATTGATCCCGTAGAGAATGTGTTTCGTCGCCGCTGGCGCGAATTGGGTGATCGAGTCGAGACCGCCGTCGAGGGCCGTGTCGAAACTCTTGATCGTCCATTGCGGTCGGGGGCCGAGCTTGCGCAGCACCGCGCGGCCGTCGGCCTCGCGGCGGTAAACCTGTTCAAACACAGCATGACCGAACTGGGGGACCGGGCTGGCGACCTCGCGCAGATGCGCCATGAGGGAGAACCGGCCCTTGCTGCGGCCCGCATCGTCGACGGCATCCTCGCCCACAACCGGTATGCGCAGGCACCGCGAGATGAGCTGAACCGCTTCCGGTGGCGCGCCGTTCGGGTCAATTCGCCACTTCGCCGAAACGATGGGTAACGAGATCGATTCGAGCAGGGACGTCACCCGAGAGTCGTCGTTGTCCATTTCGAGGTAGACGTTGACGGCTTCGGGCCATTGGAGCTGGGGGACCTTTTCGAACGGATCCCAATCGATCCACGAGTTGCCCGCCGCGCCATTGCCGTTGACGTATCCGCGTTCGCCCATGGGCATCGCGGTTTCGACACGAGCGGTCGCCGCGGGCCGGCGCAACCCGGTTGTGGGCGCGCCAGCAACGACCCGCCGCGCGACAACGTGCCGCGGCCGGGTAATTACAACCGTGTCATTCGCACCCATCGGTGCCTAGGTTGACAGGTCCCAATCCGCAAAGTGGCTACTTGTCGTCGCGAATTCTGCGAGCTCATCGTGCGGTCCAACGTCGTTACCGGCCACCGGAAGCGCCGCGGGCACGTCCTCCTCTGCGAATTCGAGCACGCCCCACAGCGCCAACATGAACGCCACGACCTGCGCAACCGAACCCTCTTGGGTGTCAATCACCTCGTCGCCGCGCGGCAATTTGCGCATCGCGGCCTGCTCGATTCCCTCGCGGATGATGGGCTGATCTGTGTGGCAGATATCCCCCGAGAACGCGTGATCGATGAATAGCGTTGACGCGGTCGCGAACTCGTTGAGCGACGTAACCCGCAGGTCGAACCCGAGCCGGCGCATCGTGGGCACGAGGTCGACACCGGGATCGTGGCCCTCGATGATGATCTCGACGGGGTCGAGCATCTGAATCACAGTCAGCAGGTAGCGGGCGGCCTGGCCGATGTTCATCTTGGCGTATTTGCCGAGCTCTAGCGCCACGTGGCCATCGGTGGTGCGCTGGCCGGCGGCGAACGCCCACCATTGTTTGTCCTGCGTTCTGCTGATTGCGATCACGACCTGACCGACGAGCACGGCATCGAGGCGCGTGAGCGGCACCCACACCTCCTCGATCGGAATGATCGGCTCTCGGCTCTCCTGAGTGGTCGGCCACTCACCCCAACCGAGATAGTCCGCCTCCCACAGTGCGACGCCGGCCGCGTTGATGCACAACACCTTGCGGATTGCGTCGATATCGCGGTCTTTCGAGATGACACCATGCGACGGCGATGCCAGCCGCCACAGCTCCCGGTCGAGTCGGGCCTCGGCACGCTCGCGCTCATCTTTCGGCGGCGGCGGCGCACAGTACTCCGAATACCAGAGATCAGGGTCGACTTTGGCGGGGTCCTGGTGGCCGGCCATACCGCGATCACGAACACCGGTGAAGATGTGGCAGTAGGGATGAATCGATGCGACCGGTGCCGTGCTCGTGTAAATCGTCTGCGCGTTCGGGCTCGCGATCTGCGCACCGGCCAGCGCGGCGACCTCGGCTTCGGTGAGGTTGTAAGCCTCGTCGAACACCACGAGGTCGATGCGGTCCATACCGCGACCGAGGTCGGTTGACCGGACACCGCAACGGAAATGCGCGATCTTGCCGCCGCGCGCACGGATTTCTAGATCGCCGCGGCCCTGCGTCCCACCGGTTTTCGCGATGATCCGCCCGAGCAGATCGGGCCGGCGCTCCCCGTTGTCGTCGAGCTGGCCGAAGTTCTTCTCGATGATCTCGACGACTCGCGCGAACACCTTGTCGGCCGTCTTGCCACGCTGCGCTGAATAGACGACGTCTTCGCCGAGATAGACCAGCCCGTACAAGATCCGCCAGATCATGATCTCGGTCTTGCCCTGCTGGCGGGTGTCCACGAGACACCCATCGCGGTGCAGCCAGAGACCGTCGTCGCGGCGGGCCGTTATCCCACGGAGCTCGAACCATTGCCACGGCATGACGCGCGAGCCGGTAACTCGCGATGCGAATTTCGCGGCCTCGACGGACACACTGAAGTCGGCACGCTCGAACTCAGGGTGTGCCGAGTGATACCTCGGGTCCTGGGGGCCGTCGAGCCGAGGCCAGTACCCCACCCACAGTGGCGGATCGGCGTGGTCGTCGCGGTTCGCGGGCCCGGAACTCGCCGGCTTGGTCTCCGGTTTCTTCCGAGCCCGGCGCGGCTTAGTCGAGGTCGAGGTCTGCGTCGGGGTCCGGCTCATCGTCCGATCCATTGGAGGGGCTCGGCGGCAATTGCGCACGCTGCCTGGCGATGTCCGCGAGCAGCGACGCGAATAGCTTGGCCTGTTGCCGTTCCTCGGAGACCGCAGCGTCGACCTTGAGCGTGAGCTCGATGTAGAACGCTTTGCGATCGCCCGGAGGTGTCTCCCCGGCCAGTATCCGGCCGAGACCGAGGCTCATCATCGCGCCGGCGTCTCCGCGCAACGTGCGGTCGAGTGTTTCCAGGCGATCGGCTACACGACAGGCTTGCTCGACGAGGAGCTTGATCCCGCTGGGATCCGTTTCGCGCCACAAATCTGCCCGCAGATTGGCCCCGGCGGTCGGTTTCCACCGTTTTGCCGCCGATGTGCGCCGTGAGGGTGCCGAAACAGCCTGTCGTGCACCGGATTTCGCCCGCTTCCGCGGGCTCGTTTTGGCTTGTGGCGCAACGTTTTTCGGCTCGGGCGGACTACTCGAGTTCGATCGGGCTGCCATCTAGGCCGCCCGCCGCGCGAAAAATCCGGCCCCGCAAAAAAAATGACTACCGCGCCGGCAGTCAGGCCACCCCGCCCCCTCAGGAAAATCGGGGGTGGGGGGGTGTGACCGCGCCCACGCCGCGAGCCGACCGCATAACCGCAGGTCAGAGGCTTGCGCGGTGGTCCTCATGGTATGCCTGGCGAGCGGTCGGTCGGGTTGACCTCGCCGCGATCGTTGATGAGCACCACCTCGGGCGCACCGATGAACCTCGACCACCGCACAAGCGGGACGTCGCAGGGCTCGTATCCAGGCGGAACCGTGTAACCCTGCGACTTGGCCCATTGCGGATGCATGGTGATCCGACCGTGGCAGCCTGTTGTGCCCGAGCCACATACGAGCATCAGGTTGCCGAGTGTGCCTCGGCCACGCTGGCTCGCGTTCACTCGGTGGTGTGCGTTGTTGGCCCCGTACTTGCCGCATACCTCGCAACAGTGCAGTGCTCTCTCCCGAAGGTCACGCCGAACGGCTTGCGTCACAGTCGAGGATGACGATTGACGTTGTCTCACTGGTCGTGTCATCACGGACCCGGAAGTTCGCCGATGATCACACAGCGGTGACCACATGCGGAGCACTCGAACTCGGTGTGCCATCCGCAGATATGCCCCTCGATGTCGATGACTACCTGGGCTGTCCACCACTGGCCCCCGCACTTGGAGCACGTTTCGTTGGTCGACGAGGTCTGATCGGCGTGCGGTGTCCCGATGGGTATGACCTGCGCGAGTTCCGGTTTCGCGCACGGATGTGAGGGGTTGTCGTTCACAAGACCACCACCCGCGCGGGGGCCCATCTCGCATAGCTCGCACAGGATTTGGCTGTGCTTGGTGGTGAGTTGCGCGCCGCCGACCCATGCCGGGCTCTCGCCGCATCGTGCGCACTTCAGGCAGTCCGGGCACGTGAGCAGCGTGTGACGTTCACGCAGCCAGCCGCACGACTCGGCAACCCCCAACGCGTCGTTGGCGTCCTCGAACGCGCTGGCCTCGTCGTCGCCGTCGTAGAGCTGGCCGCAGACATCGCATTTCGCCTGGTAGAAGGTCACTGGCATTGCGGTCATGGGATCACCGCTGCGTTGATGGTCTCGACGATGTCTGTGGGGACGTTCCACAGGCCGAGTGCGCCCTTGCAGGGGATCGGTTCGGCCAGTGCCCGAGGGTTTTCGAGCACGAGGTGGGTGATGCGTCGACGCTCGCGGCCGCCGTGCTCGACGTAGCCGGATTCGCCCCACGGTGGGCAGCAGCGTTTCCCGTCGGGATGGACGTCGACCAGGTCCACGACGCCGATGATTGCGCCCATCTCGAACGGGTCGCGAGGCAGCGTGGTTCGGCCGTCCCACCATCGGTTGTGCTCCCGGAACGCGCTGCGCACCAGGAACGAATCCTCGCCGCGGTCAGACCAGCGGGCGCCAGCGTGGATGGCCAACGGGCCGCGGTAGGACCACAGTTGCGTACGGTTCTCGACACGCTTGCCGTGGAAGATCGCCCATGCCCACGGCTGTTGCACGGTCAACGCCTTCATCAGACGCCCACCCCGACCCACCAGTCGAGCGTGCCGAGGCGGTGAGCGTGCTGGTCGGGCCAGTAGGCCGGCGCGAGTCGCCAGCTCCACGTGCCGTTGAGCGCCTCGATCGTCATCACCCGCGGGCCTGTCTGCCCTAGCCGCCGTATGGACGTCTTGACGCCGCTGTAGGGCCATGGCTGTTGGCGTTGACTCTGCCACTCGACGATCTGATCGAACGTGTCGCCAGCGACGAGGATGATTCCCGGCACAGGGGTCCGCAGTCGGCCTGTGTAGCCGTATCCGGCGTTCTCCGGGTCAGGCTGGTCGGGCAGCCAGTCGGCCGGGATGCGCGGGTCACGTTCGGGCTGTAGCGTGCCGAGCTCGCCGAGCGACGTCACATAGCGAGCCTCACCGGTCAGCGGGTGACGCCGAATCTCGATCAACACACGGTCTCGTTCGGTCATCGTCTGACCTCGATACCGCGGCTGCCGTTGCAGGGGTTGGCGGGGTTCGCGCTGCACGGTGTGCCGACAGGCTCAGCGTGGAATCCGTACGGCTCGACTGCGCACGTGTGCTTGCCGGCCTGGTGTCCTTCGACGTGAACGTAATCTCGGCTGAACGCCAGGATCGCGATCCGGTCGTCACAGTGCTTGCAGGGTTCGGGTTCTGCGCCTCGGATGGTCACTCGTCCGCCTCCTGTGTCTCCTCGCCGATCTCGCCGTCGGTGTCGACGTGCTCGGCGACGAACGTCAGCGCCAGGTGGCCGCTGTACTGCTCGTACGCGGCGTAGCTGTAGACCGCGGGCCCGGTGATCACCCAAGGGAACTCGCGCCCTCCGATGAGCGGCTGTGAGCCGGGGGCATGGTGGAACTCGGCCGGGTACGCCTCCAGATCGAGCACGAGGATCGTCACCTCGACGAGATACAAGCCCGACGGGGTGCGCGTGAACTTCGCGCCCTGCTCGGTGATGAGCCACGGGAACGGTTCGCCGTCGACGTCGAACCGGTGCTCATCGATCTCGCCCTCGACGGGAACTACGTTGGCGTTGTCGCAATGGCACCGGTGCCGATACACCACGGTTCGAGCGATCGGCGTGATCATCAGCCGAGCACCTCGCGGATAGCGGTGTTCAAGCGGTCGGCCAGCGTGCGATCGTTGAGGTCGCCCTCGACGATGCGGTCGGCCACCGCGACGAGCTTCGCGGGGACTTTCGTGCCGGGTGGGACCACCGCAACGATCGGCTTGTCGAGCATGATCGAAAGGCCAAGCTCCACAGCGAATTTCACGTCTGTCGGGCCATTGGGTACCAAGCTGATCGAGGCGGCCGAGTCGCGCAGCTTCGGAATCAGCTCGGTGCGCACGCGTCGGGCGTAGTCGCGAAACTCCGGGGTGTCGAACGGATCGTCGGTGTCGGGCACGGGGTTACCTCCTAGTGGTGGGAATAGCGGGAAGCGGGCGACGAAGGCCTCGGCGAGTACCCGGGCGATCGCGAGACGGTTGGGGCCGGGGTACGGACCGGCAAAGCCCCGAGTGAGCGCCACGAGCTCCTCGGTGCGCGTGAGCATCATGATGTCCCCGTGGGGAACGAGAGCAGATGTCGCGGTAGCGGTATCGCCTCACCATTGGTGCCGAACAGCAACGGCGGCTCGCCGAGGCGAACCACCTCGTGAAACTCGTAGAGCTCGCGCACGGTGTCCGGTTTCGAGCGGATCGTGGCGGCGTCGACGTTGCCGGTGCGCGCGGTGGTCTGCGTCCAGCACGGGCGGCCGGGGAGGGCGTAGTGCCAGCCGCCGGCGTCGACGCCGAACCATGCGTAGTAGGCGTGCCAGCATCCGGGCCCGTCGCATCGCCAGATCGCGCCCCGTTCCTGCGGGCCGAGCACGCGCACCATGCGGGGTGTGGGCAGCTCGACGGCGGCCATGGGCACGCCGATCCCGTTGCGCCTCACTGGTTGAGCGCCTTGTCGAGCGCCGCGAGTGCCTCGTGGTAGCCGTCCATGAACGGGTAGCCACACACGATCTCGTCGCGATCGAGGAGGAGGATCTCGGGGCTGTTCTCGACGTCCTTGAGCGCCTGGGCGTAACCCTCGGTCCGCTTGTCGATCACCAGGACGTGCGCGGCCAGCTCGCGGGCCTTGGCGCTCACGCGGTCAAGCTGGCCAGGTGAAATAGACGAGGTCGCCGAGGAGTGCTCGGGTGTCGGTGTACTCGTCGAGCCCGTTGAGGTGGTCGGGGTTGAGTGCTGGTCGCTGGTCGTCACGTGAGCCATCTCCTCGTTGTTGGTTACAGGTGCGGTGCAACAGGCGGTTTGCGGTGTTGCCTGCCGTGCCGTGTTGCGCTCGGGGCCGTTCGTGATCGGCGCACAGAACGCCGCTTGTGCGGTCCCCGCGGGCTACTGCCTCGGCGTTGTAGTCCCAATTCCGCGTGGGATCGCGGAACATCTTGCGGGCGCACCACCAACACGGAGTGCCGTCAATGTGCCTGAGTAGCAGGCGATCTCGGTGCACTTGGTGGTCGTAGCCGAGGCCCTTTTGCGTGGTGCTCTTTCGAGGCCTCGGGGTGGTGTTGGGCACAGGGTGAGTGTGCAAACGCGAGGGGACAGGCCCGGGGTTGTCGCGCCGAGTCGGCCTCGAGCGTTGTAAACGAATACTTGACAAGATCGAGCGTGTAAACGTATCATTTACAACATGCAGATCGAGGACAGCGCCCGCAAGCACGGCATTACCGAAGCCGCCATGCTGCACGCGGTCGCCAACGCGCTCCGCATCATCGAGCAGGAATACGACGGCGAAATCCGTCAGCTCGTCATCGGCCCGGACCAGTCCGCCCGCCTGCTCGAAATCGTCGTCGTCACCGATGAGCCCGTGCGGATCATCCACGCCGACGTATGCCGCCCGAAGTTCTACGACTACCTGTAAGAGGGGTGATACCTATGGCTACCAAGCACACTGAGAAGACCGACGTTGAAAACTGGCTCGACAACCTCGAAGTCGATCCGGCCAAGGCGCGCGACGCTCGACACATGCGCCGCATCGCCGCCGCTGCCAAGGCACTCGACGGTGCAGAGGCTGAACTGAACGAGGCGGTGACCGAGGCACGCGAGGCCGGCGACACCTGGGCGATGATCGGCACCGCGCTCGGCATCAGCCGACAGGCTGCCTACCAGCGATTCGGCAAAGTCGCACCGTGACAGTGCGAGAGGCGGCGGTCCGCCGAAGCGCCGCCAGTAACGGCCTTACGTCAGCTTGATTTGGCCGCGCTGTAGTTCGGCGTTGGCCTTCACCGGCACGCTGAACACAGTTCTACCCTCGCGTGGGGCTGATAGATCCCGGACGGGCTTTCGTTCGTCGGTGTCGTCGATCCATGTCGCCGTGGCCACTACGGCGTCGTAATCGCCGTCCGACAGTTCAATGAGACTCGGCTCGCGCTCGTAGGTGAGCCGATAGCGCGTGATTTGGTCGTTGATAAGGCGCATCGTGTTGTCGTAGATGCTCATGCCAGCCATCCTCTCATCGGCCACCACCGGGATCGCGACGATTGGGCCGCGGCTGCACTGGCCGATGTGCATCGACGAATCGCGGCGCAGCTCGGCGAGCCGGGCGGCGGTGACGTGCAATGCGCCGTCGGGGCCGAGCTCGTCGAGCCGCACCGGTGAGTGCTCGGCGCACACCGATAACGCGCTCACCATGCGCTGCGACGGTATCGGCGTCGGTTCCGGTACCACAGCATGGATTCAGCGGTCATCGGCCGAACGCCGATCGTCGTAGCTCGATGTACTCGCGCAGCGAGCTCACCTCGTCGAGGCCGACCGAGTGATCGACGCATACCGCGTACCCGGCCACGATGGTCTCGGCCTTGCGGGTCTGGTCGCCGATGTTGACGCACACGCAGCAGTGCACCGGGTTGAGGTCACGCGCATCGAGACCGGGCAGCCTCATGACTCGACCCGCACGAGCTCGTCGGGCTTGTACGAACGGAACTCGTCAGGAACGCGCTTGGCGGCGTCCGGGTGTTTCGCGTCGGCCTCCACCTTGACCTCGCCTGTGGGGAACACGTGCCGCACCCGGTAGACGCGCTTGCCGCGGCCGATCCGCACGAGGTCGTTGATTCGGTACCGGCGGCTCATGCTGGCTCGTCTGGGGCAGCGTGGCGGCCGACCTCGGGGGCCGGTTGCGGGGTCACGACCCACGCGTAGCCGCCGCCGGTCATCGCGACGCGCTTGAGGCTCTCGACGGGCACGCCGAGCTCCTGGGCGAGCTGCTCGGGCATGACGTCGGCGTGGTGCACCGCGCCACCGAGGTCCTCGGGTGCCTTGCCGAGCTCCTGGGCGACCTCGGCGCGGGTCTGACCGGGCAGCATGCTCGCGATCTCGTCGCGGGTGAACTCCTGGCCCTCGGCGACCCAGTCGCGGCCGTGCATCTGCGGGGGCCCATTGGGGATCTCGACCTTGCCGTTGGCCGGTGGGAGCGTGAACCCGTTACGGGCATCGGCGCGGGCCCGCATCTCGCGCACCGCGGCGAGCTCCTCGGCGGTGGCCGGCCGCTCATGAGTGGCGATCGGCGTCTCCTGAGCGGCCGCGACGCAATGTTCACACGGCTCGTCGGGCTCGGTGCGCTCGCGCGCGGCGTCGGCTCGCCGCACGATCGCCTCGCCGACCTCGGGAGGAACACTCTCGCGATACGCCTTGGCCGCGGGTGTGCCGAGCGATGACCGCTCGATCAGGTCGTCGATATCCCGATTGCGCGCACGATCACGCGCCATGCGATGAATCCGGGTCACACCATCCGGTGAGGTGGTCGTCACGCGGGCGGCGGGCCCGGCGACGCGACGATCCTCGACGTTGGGCTCGGCCGGCGTGAGCGTGATGCGGCACCGTGCGCCGAGTGCACCGCGGACCTGGCGCAGCACCTCGACGAGGTAGGGCAATTGGTCGTCGTCGGCCTTGAGTGTCGTTGTAGTGCTGAGCTTCTGGCCGAGGGCCTCGTCGTCGAGCGGTATCTCGATCTGCGCGACGTAGAACCGGCCGGGCCGGTTGAGGAACGCGGCCCACTGGTCAGCGTGCGACACGTCGGGTGTGTCGAGGTTCGCCAGGTCGACGCGGGGTGTGAAGTGCTCGCGGTAGGCGTATTCGCCGGCGGGGTGTGCCGCGCGCCGGCGGGCCCGCTCGAGTTGTGCCTCGGCCTCGGCCACGGTGATCGGGCGGGGGCGTGCCTTGTGCTTGTTCGATTTACCCACGGGGGTCTCCTGATTGGTTGGGTTGGTGAGTGGTGACCGGGTTCGTGGGTGCGGTGGGCGCAGGTACGGGCTCCGTGCGACCCATCGCCATCATGGCCCGTCCTTGCCGGTCGAGAGCAGACACCGAGGTATCCGTGAAACCGGTTTGACGCCCACCGCGTTCGTCACCGTAGGGATCGCCGTCGGCGTTAGATAGCGCGTTGTCGAGCTCGAATTGCGGGCAGGCGCAATAGACGTGGCGTTCGTGCACCTCGACGATCGCCACGCAGACCGGTTGGTGCTCGTCGCGTGCGTGCCCGCACACGCACGGGTCGCTCACCTCCATTGGCGTTCGCGTCGGAGATCTTCGCGGAGGTTCCGCAGGCTGCCCCGAAGGTCATTGATGGTGTAGGCCGACTGCTTGAGGTAGCCGTTGCCGTTGTCAGCTACCGATCGCAGCCACCGGGCGACCTCGGTGTGTGGGTTCGGTCCGGTCTCAAGGATGTTCGCGCACTCGTGGAGCATCTTCGCTGTGGTGTCTGGCCATCCGATGTACAGGAATCGGGATAACCGGTGGTACTCAGGATCATGCGATCGCAGCTCGCGTGCGAGCGTCGTGATCGGGTGCCGCAAGTCGTGCAACAGGTCTCGGATCTTCATCGGTGGTGGTCTCCTCGGGATCGAATTCGGTGCACTCGCAGCGGGTCATGGTGTGGGGCCCTTCGCCTGGCTGGCAGCGAGTGCATGCGAGGCAGGCTTGCGTGGGGCTCCACCGTGAGTGTTGCTCGCGCGTATGACCGCACCAGCACGCTCGGCCGGCGCTCACAGCAGGCGGAGCGCGGCGGCGATGATGACCGCGGGCACGATCACGCATGCCGACGCGATCAGCCACAGGAGCAGGAGCCGCGGCCAATGTCGTTGGGGCTCGGGCTCGGGCATGATCGCGGCGTCGAACCGCTCGGCGGCCGCGTTCCACTCGCGCTGTAGCCTCTCCGCGTCGTCGTAGACGATGGTGCTGGCGACGTAGCCCCCACCTCGGCCACCGGCACCGCCCTGTGCGGTGATCTCGGCGGGGCGGCCACCACCGCCGCCAATGGTCACGAGCGTTCCGTTGATCAGGTAGCCGATCCGCTCCCGGCCCGGCGCTCCCAGCGCTGCCATGACCACGAAGGCATCGCGCCGGCGACGCTCGGCCTCGTCGTGATCGCGGCCGAGCCAGAGCATCCGACGGGCTACAAACATCTCGCGGTGGCCGGGCTTGAGCATTGCAGCGGGCCAGCATCCGCACGACAGGCGGTAGCCGAGATCCATGCAGCCACAGGGCCCGTCGCCGTGCTCACGGTGACCGCACAGGCCGCACCGGCGGATATCGATCGCGTTCACTCTTGAGCCATCCCTTGATGCTGACCCGAGCCGAGGCATGCCGGGCATGTGATCGAGTGATTGCCGACCTCGCGCGAGCCGAATTGGCCTGTCACACCGCGGCCCTGGCACGTCGGGCACGGCCGCACGTCTAGGAGCTCGCCCGTGGTTGGGTCGACGCCGGCGAGCCGCAGGATCTCGGCGTCGGTGCGCTGCGAGAGCCGGAACCATGACACGAGCGGCACGCACTCGATCGTCCACATGCCCACGAGCTCGTCGCGGTGCGCGGCGACCGGCAGCCAGAGGAGCTCGGTGGTGCGATCGACCTTGATGATCACCTGGCCGACCTGGCGGGCGAGCGCCTCGACCGACAGCTTGCCGGCGTGCTGGTCGTTCTCGCCGATGAGCGCCAGGCCGTCGAGCGTCGACTCGCCACGCTGGCCGTTACCGCGGTGAGTGCGGAACGTTACGGGCCGCCGGATCGCTTGGTGGGCAATGGTGTAGCCAACCTCCTCCCAAGCGAGCTGGGAGAGCACCCGCACGAGCACGAGGCGCAGATCATCGGGGGCTGTGTCACTCATCGGCCGAACCTGTCTCGGGGAACACGGGGTTTGCGGCGACAACCACGCCCTCGATGAAATCCCACTCGGGGCGCGCCTCGACGTCGCCGTTGTCGCCGAGACGCACTCGGCCGGCCCACACGCGGCCTCGGCCCGGCCAGTCGAACGTGGCCGATGTCCACCCGTTGCGCTCGGCGAGCACATCGAGGAGAGGCCGGCGACTCTCGGGCGGCTCGGTGCTGTTGCTCCACAGGAGCGTGAGAGTGGCGCTGTCCCAGAGGCGTAGGTGCCCCTGCGTGGTGGCCAGGGTGTCAGCGACAGGGGTGTCGGTCATCGTGGTTTGGTTCCTCTCGGGGGTTAGGTGGCGTCGACGGTGATCGTGATGGTTGTGCCGTCGCGCTGGTCGCTGTGAACCTTGATGTCCACGCGGCCGTTGCGCCAGGATTCGGGCACCTGGCCGAGGGCATCAACGAGTTCGTCGACCGTCGGCCGGCCGTAGAGCGTGATCGTGGTGCGTTTGGTGATCGTGACGTTGGCGCCCATTGGTGTGTTCTCCTGTCTCGGTTTATAGGGTTTTCTGACCGTCTATAGGGCTATCGTTCATCGCGTTTTCGGCCTCGTTCGCGGGCGGTGAGGCCGCCCCATATGCCGTTGTAATCGCCGATGGCATCGGCGAATTCGAGACATTGGCCTGTGCCACCCGGTGGTATTCCGAACTTGGTCTCGTCGAACTTGGCGCGGACCGGGCACATTCGGCACACGCTCTTGGCCTCGGCGACGATAATTCGGCGGCGACGCTCGGACTGTGAGCGTTTGATATCGGCGTCGGCCCGGGCCGCCGGCGGGTAGAAGATGTCGGGCCGCTCGTGGTTTCGGCACGCAGCTCGGCGCATCCAATCCTGGCCCAGATCGCCGAGGATGAGTCGCACCAGCCGCGCTCGGGCACCGCCGGCGGTAGCCAAGGCGGGCGGGCGGGCGTGGTTGGTGTGGCCCACTAGGTGAGTACCTCCTCGAATAGGTTGAGCTGAGCGCCGATCGGGGGACCGGCGGTGTGGCATTCGCAGGGGCAGTGCCACACGTGCGAGGGCCGGATCACCGCGACGCCGCGGCCCGGGATGACGAGCGCGTTGTCGAGGCCGTCGGCGGGGATCGGCTCGGTGCCGCGGTGTCCTCGTTTCGGTGGGATCGTGAGGTAGCACTCGGGTTGCCACGAACCGCGTTCCATCGGCCCGCCGACCCGGTGCGCGCACTTGTCGTGCGAGCCGTTGGAGCACCAGCCGCTCGGCCCGTATTCGCATGCCGGGGGCCGCGTCACGAGGGCGGTTCCGTGTCAGTCATCGAGACCTCGCACAGTCGGCCAGGTGACGAGTGCGACGTTTTCGACGTGGCGGCGGCGCACCTGCCAGGGCACCGCCCACTTGGCCCCGAGGACGCCCATCTCGCACAGGCCGAGCGCGTCGGCCTGGTCGTGGTTGGCGATGAACCGCATTGGGTTGTTCATGATCTCGGTGGTGCGGGGAGTAGACCAGCGGGCCCGGGTCTCGTCGAGCACCAGGCGCTTGCCGCGGTCACTGGGGGGCGGTTTCACGCCACAGATGAACTTGCCGCGGTGGTCGGGGGTGACAGTCGCGACGGGGATCCGACGAGACCGCAGCGCGGCGTACACGGGCCACCAAAGGCCGGCGCGGTCGTAGTACCCGGGCATGTGCGCATGGCCGTACGACGGGCCCTCGATCACGCCGAGGCGGATATCAGCACCGACGCGGATCGCTGCGTCGATGTAGCCGACGACGGCCTTGAGTTGGCGCACGAGCCGGTCGCACCGTTCGTCCCACGTGGCATCTTGCGAGCCGCTCTCGCCGACGTGGGTGAGCAGCGACGGGCAGAACGCTTCGCGCTGCGGATCGAGCGACGAGACGGCGATACCGGCCCGGGTGAGTGAGAGATCGAGGCCGAGCACCGAGGGCCGTGCCGCGTCGTGCACGGTGCGAATGTGGCTGCGGGCCCACGCGGCGAGCTCTGCGCGGGTGCCGTCGCTCCACTCGCCGCACAGCTCGCACTTGGCCGAGCGGTCCTCGATGACCGTGATCCCGCCGGCCTCGGCGAGCGCCTGGGCGTCGGGTGCGATCGGGGCGACTGTCCTCACCGGCCGGCCTCGATGTCGGCCTTGAGCGCCTTGAGTTCCTCTGAGACGGCGAGTATCTCGGCGGCGGCCCGGGCCCTGTCGCGCTCGCCGATGTAGATCCGCTCGACGGCGTAGGCGACCAACGCGTAGGCCAGGTGCGTCGGGAGTGGATGGTGACCGGCTGGCTCGATTGACGCGGTCTCGGCGTTGACCCGCATCCCCATGTAGTCGAACACGAGCAGGCTTTGCGAGCACACGTTCGGCTCGCCCTCGTGGTCGAGCTCGGCGTGTTCTCGATAGGTGGCCATCGCCTTGTTGAGCAGGTCACGCAGCATCGCCTCTTGCTGGTCGACCGCGGAACGCATGGCCGGCGGCATCTCCATGTCAGGCATTGCGGGCGGCCCTTTCGTTTTCGAGTTCGACGATCCGATCGACGCAGCCGACGACGAGGTCGGCCAACTGGACCGGTTCGCCCTTCAAGTCGTGCAGCACAATGCGACCGAGACTTGCCCACGCACAGAGCTTGTCGCCGTCGTGCTCAGCGACGTGCTCGCGGTAGAAGTCGACCGCACGACGCACGTTTTCCGCCGTGGCCGCTTGCTGCTGGTCGGCCTTGGCGATGACCGCGGTCGAGGCGGGCTCAAAGTGCGGCATCTCGGGCATTACCGGCCACCTCCGTTGATCGAGAACAGGTGAGCGCGCACCGCCGAGGCCGAGACCACACCGCGGTTGATCCGCCGCATCAGGTCGTCGACGCTGGCCATGTTGTGCGCGAGGCTCAGCGCGCCGAGGTGCGTGCTCATGGCTTGGAATCGCTCACCGCTCGGGGTGAGCACGGCCCACGGGTGCAGTGAGCGCACCGCGGGCGGTCGCAACACCACGCGCCACGGTGTCGGGCGACGCTCGAACCGCTGGCACTCGCACCGTGTGCACGGCGGCAGCACGAACGCGTCCTCGGGCACCGCGAGCTGCATCATGAGCTCAGGGGTTCGCGGAGGTTGGTGTGCGCGCTGCGAGTGCCGGCACGTGCACCGGATGAGTCGGTCGTCGAACACGTTGTCGTCGAGCAGATTCGGCGGCTTGCTCTCAGTTCTCATAGTTCCTTGGGTCCTCTCTTCGCGTCGGTCTCTCGGATCGGGTGAGCCGGGAGGTTGACGAGCTCCTCGTGGGTGTCGTTGCCGTGCTCGTCGAGGCGGTGGCACGGCGTTCCGGGGGGTTGCTTGCAGTGGCGGCATGCGACGGTGAGGGCCATGCGGTGGCGCTGCACCATCTCGGAGTCGTTGCGCCAGTTCCTCGGCCGGTGCCGGTAGTCGCCGCGGGCCATCACGCCACCACCCGCGGGTTTTTGCTGCTCGGGAACCCGAGCTGGGGGGAGACAGAGTTGCCCTTGCGGACAAGGGCAACGAGGCGTCGGTTTACCGTCGCAGTACGGTCAACGTCATTGCCGGTCACGGGTATTACTCGCTCACCGCAGGGCCGGGGTACTCCGCCGGGTGCCTTTTCATTGGCGCGCTCGGGCCTGCCTTTACCGCGCGGCCCCGACGGATCGAGAAAGCAATCCCGCTCTGACCGGGGACGACCACGCTTTTGGGAGTTCCGCGTGTCCCCCGAGTGACCTAGAGTCGGGGGTAGCTCGGTTGCCCTGTGTCGCCGTGGAATGCGAGGGGTCGGGCTGTTGAGGGCCTCACCGTTGGCGCGGTGGGGCCTTCTCTCGTAGGTGTAGAGACCCGATGGGACAAGGTCGGGGGTTGCGCGCCGAGTGCCCTGAACGGAACGGCGTTGACCTGCAACGACATTGCGGGTGATCACAGGTACACACCTCTCGCCGAGACCGTGCGGATCCGATTGACGCGCAGCCGGTAACCGCGGCGCTGAGTCACAGGCCGGCCCATGTCGCCGAGCGGCATGTCGACGCCGAGGGCGGCGATCCCCTCGGCGGTCATCAGCTGTCCGCACGCTTCGTACGCATCGCAGCCGCACCACGCGATGCAGAACTCGCCTTGACGGTGCAGGCCCCACGCGTGGCCACATGTGCAGTCGGCGAAGTACCGCCGATCCCACCGATCGTTGAGGTCGCTCTCAGTGAGCTGGCCGTGAGGGTCCGGGTAACCCTCGACACCTCGGAAACCGGGCGCAGCCTCGCATTTCGACCAGGTCGGATCGAACTCAGTCGGGCACCCGAGATAGCCGAGGTCGTGGTTGATCGTCATCTCGTAGGCCGGCACGGTTTTGCCGCAGCGGCCGCACCAGGACTCGCGCGGCCCGAGCGGATGACCGTCGGGCCGGACCGCTCGACGTGCGTTGTACTCGGACCGCCGCCGCGATGCGGCTTCTCGGCTGTCGAGTGCGCCTGACAGCACGTCGAAAAGGTCCGGCTCGTCGGCACTCATCGCGGCCGCACCCTGTCCTTGATGCGCTCCCGCGTAGGAGGTACGGGCTCGTCGGGGTCGCGGCCGCCGTAGTAGCGCAAGTTCTCGCCTGGCGGGGCCATCTGCACGACCTCGGCCTCGACGTAGGTGTGACGGTCGATCTCGTCGAACCACACGTCGGTGACCTGGCGAAAGAACCCGTCAGGGCCCGGGCCCATCACCTGACCGACGTGAATCGTCGCTGTCTTGTCGCCCTTGAACCTCACGGCCGCCACCCCTGCGGTGGCGCCTCAACGGTCGGGCGCGCCGATGCGGACTCCTCGCACGCGGTGACCATCGAGTAGTCGGTCCTCGGCGGGCAGCTCACGAGGCCACCTCGAGTGGTGTCAACGAGAGCTCAGTGCCGTGCACGCGCTCCTGGGCGGCCAGCCACGAAAGCACCGCTGTATCAGTCGCGTTGACCGTCGGCGGCTGCACCACCATCAGATCGGGGTGCTGCTTGAGCACCTCGGGACGGCACCGCTCGATCGCCGCGGGTAGGTGGTCGGCGAGGGGAACGTCGCTGAGCATGAACCCGACCACGGCGAGGAGATCGCCGTAGGAGCAGAACATCTGGTCGGCCTCGGTGCTCGCACAGGCGAGCGTGAGGACCTGGCCGATAGTGAACGGACGACTGACGTCGGAGGCCTGTGTCATCGGACACCAGCCAGGGCGATCTCACGCCGTACGCGGTACTCCTCAACGCTCACGCCGAGCAGCCGAGCTGCGAGCGCCTCGCGTTGGCGCGCTCGCGACGCGTTGATGGTCGCGAGCACGGTGTCGAGCGCGACGTCGGGATCATTCGGCAGGCTCGCGAGGATCGCCATCGCCGCGGTGCGCTCCTCGTCGGTGAGCTGGATCGCCGCGCGCGTCACTCGACGCGCCCCAACCGGTAGACCTGGCCGCCCTCGGCGAGGCATGGCCGTACGTCATCGATCGCCTCGGCCGGCAGAGTGTCGGCGGTGTCGTCGATCAGGATCGCGCTGACACCGGTATGCCCGCGGCCAGCGTCGGGGAGCATGCGCCGGCCGAGATGAATCGACCGTTCGAGGCCGAGCTCGGTCGCGAGGTGGCTGGCGCGGTATCTCGACTTGGCGATGACGATCACCTTGGGGTCGGTGATCGTCGGCACGGGATCGTGCAGCATCTCGCGCCGGATCACACGATCGGGCACGTCCTTGATGACCAGCTCGACCGCCTCGTCACCGCGCGGTGCGATGCGCCGGGCGATCTCCTCGGCGCGTGAGAGTCGGTCGTAGCCTTGGCTCGTCGAGCTGACGAACACCTTGCCGTTGCGGCCGTCGGCCATGTTGACGGTCCATTTCCGGTCGACGCCGGGCTTGATGATGATGCGGATCACGGTGCGGTTTCCTCCTCGGTGGTGGGTTGTTCGATTGCTGCCCGGAGTTGGGCGGCGTGAGCGTTCCTGAGTGCCTCGACCGCTGACGGGCCGCGCGGTTCGGCTGGCTCGGCAGCGCGGGCGGCCTTGGCGGCGGCCTGCTGTTCGGCGATCGCGGTGAGCTTGGCGGCGAGATCCCGGTTCGCGCGCCATGCGGTGAACCCGTCACGCAGCACCCACCCGAGGGTGACGCCGGCGATGCACGCGACGGGCATGGCGAGCGGCCCGAAGTTGGCTGTGAGCCAGGTGATCCCGAGGAACGCGGCGACTGCGAGGGCGAGCTCGGCGGTGACGAGCTTGGCGGCCAGCGACATTGGTCCCGGCCGCTTCATGCTGCGGCCGATCGGTTGTGCGCGAACCGCGCTCGTGACCGTTTGACGCGGGCTCGGCGCATCGCCCGGCGGGCCCGGTTCGCGTCGCGGTTGCGCAGGCGGCGACGCTCGATCTCGTCGGTCTGCACGGTGCCCTGGTAGATGGGCTTGTGCTGTAGGCCGGCCATGATGCCGCGGGCGAACTCGGTGTCGT
This sequence comes from Mycobacterium aquaticum, assembly GCF_002086485.1. Lineage (GTDB taxonomy): Bacteria > Actinomycetota > Actinomycetes > Mycobacteriales > Mycobacteriaceae > Mycobacterium > Mycobacterium aquaticum. The sequence goes on from NZ_MVHF01000055.1 coordinate 47,949, forward strand.
ATGGGTCGCCGTCGACGCGGGGAGGCCGGCGCCGGTGTGCTGCATGGGCCTCCGCGGACTCGCGGGCGATGGCCTCGCCGATCTGCTCGCGTTCCTCGAATGGTGTTGCCTCGGCGAGGTCCTGGGCGAGACCATCGTCGGCGGTGAGATCCTCGAACGCCTCGTCGAGCACGGGGTCGCCGACATACCAGTCGGGCGGGGTAGCGACGCCGCGATTGCCAGCGCAGCGGACGAGTTTCGTGGCGTGGTGCTGCCACTCATCGACCTCGCCCGACCACTCGATCGCCTGACCGCAGCCGGTCACCGCGCATGGGATGCCCTCGAACGCGCCGGCCTCGTAGAGGTAGACCGCGTCATTGAGGGTGAGGCCGTGCAGATGTGCGTGCACCTTGACCGCGCCGCGTGGTTGTTCGGCCTGGCGGTTGCGCTGGTATTCGGTCATGCGCGTCGGCTGTCGGTGGCCGAATCGCATTGCGCGCCGCTGACGGCGGCCCGGGTTACTGCCCATGGTGTGCTCCTGTCGGGGTGGGGTGTGTGCTACTTGCCGGCGTCTGAGAACGGGACGACGTTCGACTCGTCGCCGTCGCCGCTGTCGATGAGCTCGCCGCCGCTTTCGGGTTCCTGGCCGGCGGCCTCAGGCGTGACGTTGCCGTTGTGGTCGACCATCGCCGGTTGATTCGCAGCGTCGGGCCGCTTGGTGCCCTTGGGCCACGCGGCCTCGACGTCGACACTGACCGTGGTGCGGGTCTCGCCGTCGTCGCGGATCGCCTCGGCGACACGGCTGACCGTGCCGAACACGGTGTACTCAACCTGCTGGCCAAGGGCGGGCTCGTCGACGCCGCTCTGACCGTGGTTGCCGCCGAAACTGACGTAGAAATCGGCCTGTTGCTTTGTCACTCATCTCTCCTGTTCGCCGTTGCGGCTGCTACCCGCCGGCTGATTGCCGCGGGAGTCATCGGGGGCGCTGTAGTCGGTGATCTCGAAAACCACGTCGACGCGCGCGTTGGGGCCGTAGCCGAGGTCACGGCAGCGGTCGATCATGTCGGCGAGCTGGCCGAGGGTGAGACGGCCGAGCTTGTACTTGCCAGATCTCACGAGTCGGTCTCGTCGACGCCGTTGGTCCATCGGGTGATCACGTCGTGCAGCGAGGCGACCATCGCCTCGGACGCATCGCCGCCCTTCGAGCCGGTGGCCTCGGCCTTGGCGGCAAGCTCGGCGAGCTTGCGCACCACGAGATGCAAGGTGGCGTCGTCGATCCCGTCACGGTGGTCGGGCAGCACGTCGAGGCTGCCGAGCTGGGCGATCACGCGTAGCTGGTCGTCACGCTCGGTCACCTGGCCCTGGCTGAGGAACCCGAACATCGAGTCGAGGAACTGTCTCCGTTTCTTGTCGCTCATCGGCGGCAAGGTCGATGGGGCCGGATCCGGCTCGGAGTCAACGACTGTCGCGGCCTGGGCCCGGGCCGCGCGCTCGCGGTTGCGTGCCGCACCGGCCGCCTTGCGTGGCGCGGTCTTCGCCGCGGCGACCGGTGCGCCGTCCTCGACAACCTCGCCGTCGATCACCTCGTGCGGTTGGGCGGCATCCTCGAACACAATGCCCGAGTAGTCGGCCGGGAACGCCTTGCGCCAGGCGAGGGCCTCGGCGCACTTGGCGAGCTGGTTGGCCGGCATCTTGGCCCACATCGAGTTGGGCCGCCACTGCCCATCGACCTTGACCAGCTGCACATACTCGGCGTAGGAGCACGTCGCCGAGATGCGCACGCCGTTGACGGTGAGGGCGTACTTGCAGGCCACGGGTAGGCCGTCGTCGGCGTCCCAATAGTCGCGCCACTCGGTGCCTTTGCCGCGATAGAGCACGTCCTCGTGACCGACCCGGACGCTCTCGCGGCGCGCGGCCCGGGTGCCGATCACGCGCCAGCCGTCGATGCCCACCTGAACGGTGAACTTGTCGACCTCGCGCTCCTCGATCCGCTCGTTCCCGTTCGCGGGATTGGTAACGCGCACCTTGACTTTCGTCTTGCGCGACACCATGTAGACCTGTTTCGTGAACGGGTCGAGACCGGTGCGAGCGGTGTAGTGATAGAGCAACCGGAGGTCAGCCTCGGTGGCGTGTTCGAGGCCGAGTGCGCGGAGCTGTACACGTTGGTCCTCAGTCCAATCGTTCTGCCCGGCATGCAATGCGAGCCTGCTCGACGCGTGCACAGCGGGGACCTGAGCGCGTGTGGGATCTGGCCCGATGGTTGGGCCTGCGGTGCGCTCGGTGGTCGTCGGGTCGGGCATGGTGTCCTCTCAGGCGGGGATGGGCAGATCGGCCGGGCCGACCGACTTGACGGGGTAGAACGCGGGTTTCTTGTTCGTGCCTTGCGAGCGGCGCTCGGCGATGCGGATCGGTTCGGCACCTTCGCCTTGGTCGACGACGGCGTATTGCGCCTGCTCCATCCGCTGAAGGATCACGTTCTTGTGGTAGGCGAACGTCTCGGCGGCGGCGTCGAGACGCTTACGCGCTGCGGCGAATTCGCGCGCCTCGTCGGCCGGGACGATGGCATTCACGCCGCGGTCGATTTCGGGGTGCAGCGCGCGGAGGCACTCGTAGGTAGCGGTGGTGTTGTCGAGCGCGGGCGGGGTATCGCTGCTGAGCGATTCATAGAACCGGCGGCACTTTTGGATGATCCACGCGGCGAAATTGCGGTCGTAGTCGACGGTGTAGATCCGGTGTTGCAAGTAGGGCCCGACGGCGAGGAGCTCGCCGGGGATCCGGGTCCATCCGGTGAACAACATGAGCGCGATCACCTGGGCGTGGTAGTCGTCGGGCAGCTCGCCCTTGAGGTCGTCGCCCCACACGTCGAGGTCGGTGAGGTTGCGCGCGAGCTTGAACTCGACGACGCGACGACTCGACCCGCACACGCCGCGGCGATCCAACGTGGCGATCGCCGGGAACCCGAACTTCTCCGGGTCGACGTGCGCCTGAACCTCGCCAGGGGACAGGAGCCAGCCGGGCCGGTCGTCGCGGTAGAGACCATCGGCGAGCGGCTCTACCCGGTGACCCATGCGGAATGCGTCTTTCGGCTCCTCGGGCTCGACGCGCCCGGTCATTCTGTGCCACAGGCGGAACGGCGACTCGTAGCGGCTCACCGGGTCGTCAGGCTCCCCGAGGATCGCGGCGACCTTGCTCGGTGTGATGACCTTGAGCCACTCGGGCGAGCCGGGCTTGATGAACTCGGGATCGCGCGGGGTGTAGAACCGCACCCCATCGGTGCGCCTCGTCATCCAGCACCGCCGTTGCGGGTGTCGATGAAGCGCGTCACCGTGTGGAAGTCGACGCGGGCAATGGAAGCTGCACCGAGCTCGCGAACTACGACGGCGGGCCACTCGGCCACGGGCACCCCGACGAATGCCGCGGGATCGATCGACACGACGACCTGGGCGCTCACAGTGTCGTCGTCGGCGCGCCTGTCGCGGATCACCATGCGGTTGATCACTGAGTCGGTCATGATGCGATCCCCGCGAGCCGTGCTTGTGCGCCCTCGTGGTGTGGAGTTCGCAGCCGGAACCGCGCGCCGTAGAGCGGGCGAACGGTGGCGTGGTCACCGTTGCCGCGGCGGCGCTCGACGAGGCCGGCGCGGTGCAACCGCTTGGCGAAAGTGTTGAGCGCCAGGCCCATCGAGTCGGCGATCTCCTCGTCGAAACGACCGAGCTCGCGGTGCTCGGCGACTACCTCGGGGAAGTCCGCGGGAACGGGTCGCCACCGACGTCGGTCGGGTCGGTCGACGCCGACAGGTTCGGCCGTGGGGTCGTCGATCGACCCGGCCGTGTCGTCGTCGTCGATGGCCCACGCGAGAGGAGCGGCGAACCCGTGCTCGCGGCCGAGCTCGCGGGCCTCGACGCTCTCGCCGGGCACGTAGTGCCAACGGTCATAGAGCGCGACCAGGGCGTCGGCGAGCTCGGCGTCGATGATCTCGGGGCGGCCGAGCGCGAGTTCCGCGAGGTCTCGGCCCGTGTAGCCGAGGCCGAGCTCGGCGGCGATGGCGTGGAACGCGTGGCCGATCCGCACGAGAGCACGTAGCCGACGCACTGGCCCCAGCGCGGGGACGAACATGCCCTCGGGGATCGGGATAGCGAGGATCGGTTCGGCGATTCGCCGATAGACGCGGCGCTCGTAGCCCGCTTGTCGGGTCGCGCCGCGCTCACTGTGCGCACCGAGCAGCGTTGTGACGCGGCGGGTTTCGATTCCGGCTTGATGCGCGATCGTCGACGGGGTGTGCCCGGCATCGAGGAGCGCCTTGACGTGAGCGAGCACAGGCGCGGCCGGGATCTGCTGTGAGTTGGGGTTGTTATCGTTCGCCTTGAACACGGGTTGTCCTCTCGTCGTTCGGTTCGAGCGCCGGCCTGGCGAGCACCGGGCCGGCGCTTCGCTTTTCAGTCGCCGAGGCGTTCCTCGGTCTCGACCGATTCGCAGTCCTGGTGCGCGTAGTCGAATTCGCGGATCGCGTCGTAGTCCTCGGTGTCGAGATCGCCGCGGATCTCCAAGGTCGAGCCGCACGAACAGTGCGAGGAGTGGGTGACGGGGTCTTCTCGGTCACGCTCGGCGGCCCACTGCAACGCGGACTCGATGGCCACCTCGGCGAGCTGCGCGGCCTGTCCGGTGTCGAGCTCCAACGCCGTGGTGAGCTTGAGCGCCGCGGCCTTGATTGCCTCACCGAGGAGATCCGGGTTCGCGTCGAGCAGCTTGGCGAAATAGCCGTCTGGATCGGCGACGGGCCCGGCCGCGGTCTCAACGATGTGAGGGTCAGTCGGTACCGCGTCGAGGCCGGTCGCCGTACCCGGCCCACCGGCGAGCGGGTAGACGTCGATGATCGGACCGTTGGGCCCGGTGATCAGCGACCCGGGAGGTAGTGCCCGTTGGATCTGTGCGAGTGAACTCCGCGAGGTGCCGGGTTCACACACCGCGAGCACCGGGCCCACGGGCGGCGACTGGATCGCGTCGCGAATGTCCTCAAGAACACCGATGAGCTTGCGCTCGTAGGGACTCATTGCGGCGCTGGCGTGAGCGTCGAGCCGACGGCGGATCGCTGCCTCGGCCTCGGCCTGGGCCTCCTCGGCGGCCCGCACCTTGTCGGGGTCGGGTGCGAAGCCCATCAGAGGCCCTGCGCTTGGACGAGCAGCCGGAGCGACTGCGCGATATCGGTGAGCGCGTGCACGGCGGCGATCGCCAGCTCGTCGCGATTCTCGGGGTCGGCCGAGGCGAGTATTCGCTCAACCTCGTGTAGGTGGTCAGTGCCCATTGCGTTGCCCTCTCGGTTTGGTGTGGGGGAGTTGGGATTACGGGCGATAGCCCGCGTCGTTGCGGGCGTCCGGGCCCGGACCGTTGCGCGCGCTCGGCGGCACGTAGTGCCGGCGGTAGGTGCCGGTCGATCCGGGGATCGGGGCCGAGCAGCGCGGGTTGAGGAGATGGAGTTGCATGCGCCAGGGGCCCCACTTGAGCGAGGGCCGGGCGAGAGTGACGAACCCGCAACCACGGGGGCAGTCGAGGAGCTCGGGGTCTGCCTCGTGCGGGCACGGTGCGGCGGTCACTGCGGCACCGCCGAGGTGGGGAGGAACTCGGCCGGGTCCGAGTCGAGCGCCTTGGCCACCAAGACGAGCGTCTGAACGGTGAGGCCTGACCGGTCGATCTGGTGAGCGAGGGTCGAGCGCGGGATATCGGTCATCTGACTGAGCGCAGACATGCTGATTCGCTTGCCGCCCATGCGCGCTCGGATGCGAGACCCAACGTCCTCACGCAACCGATCGAGGTCGATACCCCCGTCGATGAGGCTGGATTCTGATGGCATGCGGCCAAGACTGACGGATATCCGTCAGTTTGGCAAGGAACAATTCAGACTGGCGTGTCGCCGGAATTTTGTTGAGATTGCACGAGTGTGATCAATTTGGCGCTAGACGTGGCGAGATATTGGCAATACGCTGACGGCATGAGCACATTGCTTGATATGTGGCCCGATCCCGACCCGGAGGAGATTCGCGTTCGACTCCGCGGGCACATGGGCGTCCACAAGATCAGCCGCAGCAAGCTCGCCCTTGCCAGCGGCATCTCACGTGCATCACTGGCCGCGAAGCTCGACGGCCCGGTTGAGTTCACGGTGCCCGAGGTCAACGCCGTCGCTCACGCCCTCGGCAAGAGCTGGCTGTGGGTGATGACCGGACAAGAATCGCCGCCTCGCGATGGAGGCGGCGATGGTGGTGCTGGTGCCCCCAGTAGGACTCGAACCTACGACCTGCGGATTA
>NZ_MVHF01000056.1 GCF_002086485.1 Mycobacterium aquaticum
CCACCAACTACCAACCACCACCCTTCTAAAAGCGCAGCAGTCACACGACGTCAGCCACCAAACCGGCCGGCGTACTCGCCGGGCGTCCAGCCCAGCATGGCGCGGAAATCGTTGCTGAAATGCGCCTGGTCATACCAGCCGAGCCGGACCGCGAGATCGGCGAAGTCGATACCGGGCGTGCTCTCGATCTCCAGCGCCGCCTGTTGCAGCCGATAGCGGCACAGCACCCATTTGACGGGCACGCCGACATACCGCCGGAATACTCGCTGCGTCGTGCGGGTGCTCCACGGCGCATGGGCCATCACCTGTTCGACACGGTGCAGCGTCGCATCTTCACGCATGCGGTCGAGCAACGGTGTCAGCGCTCGGTAGGTCGCGTCGGGCTCGCCGGCAAAGGCTCCGACAGCGGAATCCAGCGCAGCGCCCGCCGAGGCCACATCGTCGTCGAGAACTATTGGCGCCCCGAATAATTCGTCGTCCACCGGAACGACTCTGCCCGTCAAGTCAGCGGCATCCCTGCCGAACCGGGCGGTGAAACCGCCGGTATGGAATCGGGCGCCCACCACGGAGCCACGCCCGCTGATCGTGGTGCGGAAGACCTGCGGCACCACACCGTGCACCAACGTGTTGGGCAACGAAACCCCGTGGCGGACGTCGTCGTCGCCCCATTCTCGGGTGATGTGCATCGCCGGAAAGGTGATGACGGTGCTCTCGAACGGTCCTTCTGTGCGCCGGTCCCAGCTCACCGACCAGAAGTGCTCGACGAACCGGGCGGCGTCCGGCGACGGCGCCCAGCGGTGCAGATCGAACACCGAGCCGGTGCCCGCCCGGCCGACAACGCCGCGCACCGGCGCGGTCGATTCTGGCGCGTTTCTCCAAGCACCCATCGAACCCAGGCTACGAAACTGGGCCACATGACTGTGAAACCGATTCCCGACGGCTACACGAGCCTCACCCCGTTCCTGTGCCTGGACGGCGCCGCGGACGCCATCGATTTCTACGTTTCCGTGTTCGGCGCCACCCTGGTGAGCAGGATGGACGGTCCCGACGGCACCGTCGCGCATGCTGAACTGGACTTCGGCAACGGGCGTCTGCAACTGGGCGATCCGCAGGACGCCTATCAAATTGCCGCGCCCGACAAGAACGCCTACGCCACCGGTTCGATCGCGTTCTACTGCGCCGACGCCGACGCGGTCACGGAACGTGCCGTGGCGGCCGGGGCCACCGTCCGCGAGCCGATCCAGACCTTCGTCACCGGCGACCGATTCGCGTCGATCATCGACCCGTTCGGTCAACGCTGGAGCGTGATGACCCGCGTCGAGGACGTCTCACCGGAGGAACAAGAGCGCCGCCTCAACGAATGGGCAGCCGCCAACAGCTGAGGCCCGCTACACCCAGTCGGCGACCAGGGTCCGTTTGACCTCGAAGCGCCGCAGCTTGCCCGACGACGTGCGGGGCAGCGCACCGGGTTTGACGAACACGACGTCGGCGGGCACGACACCGCAGCCGGAGGCCACCTGCTGGATCACCCGGGTGCGGGCACCCGCCTCGTCGGGCCCGCGGAACTCGGCGGCGATCACCAGGCTGGGACGGATCGAGCCTTCCCCGACCCCGACGGCCACCACCGCGCCCTCCCGGACGCCGGGCACCTGGGCGGCGACCTGTTCGACCTCGGCGGGGAACACGTTGCGGCCGGCCACGGTGATGATCTCCTTGGCCCGGCCGCACACCACCAGGCCACCGTCGATGAAGTAACCCAGATCGCCTGTGCGGAACCATTCCTCGGCATCGAGCGGTTGGCCGCCGAGGTACCCCGACATCATCGACGTACCCCGGATGACGACCTCACCGACCTCGCGGTCGGTTACTTCCACCGCGGCGTGTTCATGGGGCTCGATGCGTACCTCCATGCCCGCAATCGGCCCGCCCAGCACCACGTGCCGACGCGGCGAGGTCCCTTCGTCGGTGCGAAACACCGTCTCGTCCACCAACATTCCGACGCCTGGCACGGGAACGGTTACCGCACAGGTGGATTCAGCCAGACCATACGAGGGTGCCAGGGCACCGGCAGAGAATCCGAACCGGGACATCTCGACCGCGAACCGCTCGGTCAGCTCACAGTCGACGGGTTCGCCGCCGTTGAGGGCGAAGCGAAGTGCGGAAAGGTCGATGCCGGTGACCCGGCGGGCGAACTTGCCGATCATCCCGTAGGCCATGTTCGGCGCAGCGGTGCAGGTGGCCCGGCTCTCGGTGAGCCAGTTCAGCCAGCGGAACGGCGACGACTGGAACGCCGAGGTCGGCGCCTGCCACACCTCCACGCCGGCCACTGCGCCCGACATCAGAAAACTCAGACCCATGTCGTGATAGAGCGGCAGCCACGAACATCCCACTGTGTCCGCTGTGACACCGGTCCGCTCGTTGATGCCGGTCAGGTTGGCCAGCATCGCCTCGGGGGAAATCTGCACGGTCCGTGGTAAACCCGTCGATCCCGCGGTGCCCTGCAGGACCGCGACCGCTGCGAGCGCCTCCGGCGCGACGAAAGATGTGGACCGCCGGGCATGTGCCACACCGGCGAGATCGACGACCTGCGCAGTGTCGGCGACCTCGGTCAACCGCTCCAGATAGCTGCCCTGGCTCAGGACGCGTTGCACGCCGATACCGCCGAACCGATTCAACGTGTTGTGCGCCCACTGGGCGGCTTCGGCGCCGCGAACCGGCCCCGGCAAGATCGACACCGCCGCCCCGGCCAGGATCGAGCCGATGATCGCCGACACGAACTCCGCGGTGGGTTCACCGACCAGCCCGACGCGGTTCACACCATCGTCGAGCAACCGCTCGGCCGTGTTCTCGGCGCGAGCGAGAATCTCGGGCCACGGATAACGCGTCCACTCGCCATCCTCGAGCAGCACCAGATTCGCGGCGCTGGTTCCGAGTCGGACCGTCAAGGTCGCAGCCAAAGGATTCATCGGGCAACCTCCACGCGAGCCACACAGTCATTGCTGGGCCTCCGATGCCGTGCATATTTGACGTCGCCGCAGGCCATACGGTGAAGGTACTCGCTCTTTGCCGAAAAGTGGCCTGCCCGATGGACGGTGAACCAGACGTCTTCGGCTGCCCTTTCGGTCACGGATAACGTGGCGGTATGTCATGCGTGTTCTGTGCCATCGTCGCCGGTGAGGCCCCGGCCATCCGGACCTACGAAGACGACGACTACCTCGGCATCCTCGACATCCGGCCGTTCACGCGCGGCCACACCCTGGTGATCCCGAAAAAGCACACCGTCGACCTGACCGACACGCCACCCGAGACCCTCGCGGGAATGGCCGTCGTCGGGCAGCGCATCGCCCGAGCTGCGCGTGAATCGGGGCTGCACGCCGACGGCACCAACATCGCCATCAACGACGGCAAAGCGGCCTTCCAGAGCGTGTTCCACATCCACCTGCACGTGGTGCCGCGGCACGACGGCGACAAGCTGTCGTTTGCCAAGGGCGTGCTGATGCGGCGGGACCCCGATCGCGAGGGGTCGGCCCGCCTGCTGCGGGCGGCGTTGGCGCAACTCGATGAGTCTGCGCAAGATTGAGCCCATGAGCATGCCATTGTGGGAGCGCTACATCGGTCTGCCGATGCTGATGCTGCACGACAAGGTCTACAAGGCCACCGACGGCCGGATCGGGCACCAGATCCCGGGTGGTCCGAAAGCGCTGATCATCCATACCGTCGGCGCCAAAACAGGGCTACCGCGCGCGAATTCGCTGACCTACGCGAAAGACGGCACCGACTACCTCGTGGTGGCGTCCAAGGGCGGCGACCCCACGGCACCCGGTTGGTACCACAACCTCAAGGCCAACCCGCAGGTCGAGATCAACGTCGGCCCCAAGCGGTTCGGCGTGACGGCCAAACCGGTGCTGCCCGGTGACCCCGACTACCCGCGGTTGTGGGAGATCGTCAACAACATGCCGGGCAACAAGGACCGCTACAAGGCGTATCAGAAGCGCACGACGCGGCCCATACCCGTCGTGGTGCTGTCGCCTTAGAACAACTCCTTGGCGAGCAACTCGAGGGTGGTGTCGCGGGCGGTCGCGGTGGCCGGGTCGGCACCGCGGCGCGCCGAGGCGACCGGGTTGACCATCACCTCGTCGACCCCGAACTCCTCGGCCAGTGCCCTCACCTGATCGGCGGCCTCGGTCGGCGACCCCACGACGGCGCGACGCAGGCCGGAAGCCACCACGGCTTCGGCTTGCGGGGTCATCGTGGTGGCCTCGGCGTCCTCCACCAGATCGAGCGGGCCCAGCGGCTGCCCGGTGCGCAGCCGGCCCATCATCTGCAACTGGGGCAGCAGCAAAGCCTTTGCCTCATCGGTGGTTTCGGCGACGACGGCGTTGACGGTCAGGAAGGTCAACGGTTCGGCGAGGTGCTGGCTGGGCTGGAACTCGTCGCGGTAGATCTCCAGCGCCTCGGCGGTGCCCTGCCCGGAGAAGTGATGGGCGAACACATACGGCAACCCCTTGGCAGCAGCCAGGTGCGCGGAGTACATCGAGGACCCCAGCAGCCACATCCGAGGTTCGCTGGCTGCGGCAGGCGTCGCCTTGAGGACGTAGTTCTCGCGCAGCAGGTCCCGCGGCAACGGCACCCGCACCCCGCGGGTGCCCATCAGCGCCATCACATCGTCGAGGTACTGCGGGAACGCTTCGATGTCACGATCATCGCGGCCGGCGGCCCCGCGCAGCGCCAGCGACGTCACGGGATCTGAGCCCGGCGCGCGACCGATGCCGAGGTCGATACGGCCGGGATGCGCGGCCTCAAGGAGCGCGAACTGTTCGGCCACGGCCAGCGGCGCGTGGTTGGGCAGCATCACGCCGCCCGAGCCCAGCCGCAGCTGTGACGTGTGGGCCGCCAGATGCGCGATCAGCACAGGCGGGCTGGTGGCCGCCACCGCCGCCATGTTGTGGTGTTCGGCGACCCAGTAGCGCGTGTAGCCGAGCCGGTCGGCGGTCTGCGCGAGGTGCGTCGTGGCGGTCAGCGCGTCGGCAGTGGTCTGATCGGTGCGCACCGGGACGAGGTCGAGGACAGAAAGCCGCATGACAGCGTCAACGTCATGGCCGGCCGGGTTCGTTCCCGACTGCGATGCGGCGGGCCGTGACGAAGATGTCGTCGAGCATCGCCGCGGTGAGCCGGCCGGTGAAGGTGTTCTGCTGGCTCGGGTGGAAGCAGCCCAGCAGCGTCACCTCGCCGAAGGCGCCGGTGAGCGTGGCGGTGACGCCGTGGCCGAACTTGGGTGCCGGGCGCTGCGGCGCGCCGATCATGTCCAACGCAGAACGCCAGGCGAAGCCGCCGAGCGCGACGATTACGCCCACGCTTTCGCCGACCAGTCGCCATTCGGCGTCCAACCAGGGCGCACAGGTGGCGCGCTCGGCTGGGGTGGGGGCGTTGCCGGGTGGGGCGCAGCGGACGGCGGCGGCCATGCGGGTGTCGATGAGGCGCAGGCCGTCGGCGGCGTCGACCGAGTGTTCCTGGCTGGCCAAGCCGACCCGGTGCAGTGCGGCGAACAGGAAGTCCCCGGATCGGTCTCCGGTGAAGACGCGCCCGGTCCGGTTGGCGCCGTGCGCGGCCGGGGCCAACCCAACGATCAGGATCCGCGGATGCTCCGAACCCAGCCCGGTCGCGGGTCTGCCCCAATACGGCTGATCGGTGAAGGACTTTCGTTTGACCACGGCGACCTCTTCACGCCACGCCACGAGCCGTGGGCAGGCCCGGCACACCGATACCCGCGCGTCGAGTTCACCGACGGAGTCGGCGCCTGCGGCCAGGCGCCGTACGCGCGGCGCGGTTCGCGCCACCGGTGTGTCGGGGTCGGCGGGGTCGCCGGGCCAGCCCGCGCCGGGCGGCACCGGTGAGTCGAAGAGGTTCCCGGTCCTGGGATGAGGCAGTTGAGCCCGCTGCACCCGTCCACTGTGCCCCACGGTGTTAGATTCGCCGCGATAGCCATGACCGAGACCAAGCGCGGCCCACTGCTGTTGATCCTGTTCGCCGCATTGATGGCAGGCGCGGGCAACGGCATCTCGATGGTGGCGTTCCCCTGGTTGGTGTTGCAGCGCAACGGATCTGCGCTCGACGCCGCGATCGTCGCGATGGCCGCGACGCTGCCGCTGCTGGCCGCGACGCTGATCGCGGGGGCGGCCGTTGACTATCTCGGCCGGCGGCGCGTGTCGATGCTCTCCGACGTGCTCTCGGGCATCTCGGTCGCGACGGTGCCGGTGCTGGCGCTGGTGTTCGGCGTGCAGGCGATCAACGTCGTCGTGCTGGCTGTGCTTGCGGCCTTCGGGGCGTTCTTCGACCCGGCCGGCATGACCGCGCGCCAGACCATGCTGCCCGAGGCCGCCGAACGGGCCGGCTGGAGCCTGGACCACGCCAACAGCGTGTACGAGGCCGCGTTCAGCCTGGCCTACATCGTCGGCCCCGGCATCGGCGGCCTGCTCATCGCGGCGATCGGCGGGATCAACACCATGTGGGTGACAGCCGCGACGTTCGTCTGCTCGCTGGCGGCCATCGCGGTGCTGCGATTGGAGGGTGCAGGCACGCCCGACCGGGACGCGTTGCCCGACGGGGTGTGGTCGGGCATCGTCGAAGGCCTGCGATTCGTCTGGCACACACCGGTGCTGCGCACTCTGGCGATCATCGACCTGGTCGCCACCGGCTTGTACATGCCGATGGAGAGCGTGCTGTTCCCCAAGTACTTCACCGACCGTGATGAGCCCGCCGAGCTGGGCTGGGTGTTGATGGCCATGAGCATCGGCGGGTTGGTGGGCGCGCTCGGGTATGCCGTGGTGTCGAAATATCTGAGCCGACGCGCCACCATGCTCACCGCCGTGATCACCCTCGGCGTGGCGATGACGGTGGTCGCCTTCCTGCCGCCCCTGCCGCTGATCCTGACGATGTGCGCGATCGTGGGCCTGGTCTACGGGCCGATCGCGCCGATCGCCAATTACGTCATGCAGACCAGGTCACCGCAGCATCTGCGCGGCCGGGTGGTCGGCGTGATGGGTTCACTGGCCTACGCCGCCGGTCCGTTGGGCCTGGTGGTCGCCGGTCCGATGGCCGATCACGCCGGGCTGCACGCCACGTTCCTGGCCCTGGCTCTGCCGATGCTGCTGCTCGGCGTGGTCGCGATCTTCCTGCCTGCCCTACGGCAGTTGGATCGCACCGAACCCGGTCCCGCCGCTTAGGCCAGCCTGTCCCGAAGCTCGGGGAGGATCTGTTCGCGGATGATCGGGGACAAATCGTTCTCGTCGTCGGAATCGACATCGAACCAGACGATCTCGGCGATCTCGGCTCTCGCAGAGGGTGACCCGTCCAGGGTGCCTTCGAAGGCGTGGATCTCCAGTTCCACCCCCGGCTCGAACGCGGCCCGACTGGTGAAGACATCCCAGAATCCGACGCCTGACGGCATCACGCCGAGCTCTTCCTTGAGCTCGCGATCCAGGGCCTCTGCAGGCGTCTCCCCCGATTCGATGGTGCCACCGGGCAGGATCAACAGATCTCGTCCACGCTTGCGCAGCAACAGCAGTCGTCGACCACCGACGCACACCAGACCCGCCTTCACGATCCGGCCGGCACCGAGACGCTGAAGCGCCTCCCCTAGTGCCCACACGCCGTACATCCACACGAAGGTGAATACCTCGGTGCCGGCGTGGTCCCCACCGTCCCGTGTCGAGGCCGCATCGGAGTCGGCGACCTGCCGCAGCACCACTGCAAGGGCCCGGCCGCACACTTCCCAGGCCTGCTCCGGACGCTCGTCGAGCCACGCCATGGCTCCGAGTGCGACCGCCGCCGCGGTCGGGTGATGCCAGGACCGCCAAGCCCCGTGGCCCCCTTTCTTGATGTGCTCGAACGCCTCGTGCTCGCTCTGGAAGTTGTTACGTCGATTGGTCAGCTGTTTGAGCGCGAGATCCACCAGGCGGAGATCACGCTCCTCGACCAGCCCTCGTGCTGCCAACTGCCCGACGAACCACAGCGCCCAACCGGCCGCGGCTGCACTCGCGGCGGTCCGGGTGAGCGTGTGCCCGATCTGCTCGTTGATCAGCACCTGGTCACGGAACTGGATCCAGGTGTCCCGGGGGAATGCATCCAGATTCAGAAGCGCGCCGAAGGCCATCAGCGACGGGACGACCGCGACCCTGGTGTCATCGGTGAACCTCGCCCAACCAGGTTCGTCGGCGCGCACCGCGCCCAGCAACCAGTCGCGCCCGTCGGCCAGAATCTGGGGGATCTCGTCTTTCAGCGCAGCCCACTGAGCCAGCGCCAGCAAGCAGAGGGCATGGGTGTGGGTGTTGACCTCACCGATCGTGACGCTGAGGAATCCGCCGTCGTCGCCCTGCATGCCCACCAGCCAGTCCACCTCGTCGGCCGGCTCATAATCCTGTCCCAGCACGTATTTGGTTGCCGCCAAGGCAATCAGCCCTTCAGCGGTGTTGGCCGCCCGCGGTGTCCCGTCCGGCGAGAGGCCCCAGTGTGTGGGCATCGCGAGCAGCCGCTGCAACCCCTGTCGGCAGATATCTCGCTGCTCCGGGATCAGCAGGTCGGGATACTCGCGCAACAGTGCGGGGTAGTCCGCCGGGCCTCGCCGTGCCTGGAAGTCTGCACCTTCGTCGGCGAGATTGACGAACCATTGTGCGACCGTGCGCAATACCGGACGATGACCGTCCTTGGCGACGTCGTAGGGCGCGATGTCGATACCGTATTTGTCCTCCAGGCGCGCCCGCAGATCCGCGGTCACGGTGTCGGGAAGCAGTGCCACGTGGCGTGGCCCGCGTTCCTTGAAGTCGCGGCTCAACAGGTCCAGGACGGTCAGGATATCGTTGTCTCCCAATCCATATCCCAGGAAGACCAACTCATAATTGAAGAACAGCGAATAGAGAAAGCGGGACAGCGGCTCATTTGTCTTGATGTGCTCGTAATCGGACGTGCTCAGCACAAATTTGCGACGGTCCGCGTCACCGTGCAGTTTGAACAGAAACGGCTTGCGCTCGCCGATCGTCGCCAGGCGAGCCCGATCATCGGACAGCAACGCGTCCAGGGGTCTCCGAAAGTGCTTGGCGTAGGCCGATTCCAGCGCCGAATCGTAGTTGGTGGTGATGAAACCGGCGCACGGCAACCGAACCAGATAGTCGTACACGCCGAGATCAGCCGGTAGCTCTCCACCGAAGATCTCGTACAACCGCTCGTCGACGCGGTGCCCCATCTTCTGGCGCAGATACTCACCGCAGCCCAGGTAATCGTAGGTGGTCAGCAACCCGCGCGCCACAACTGCCTGCTCCTCGGACAGTCGCTTGACGCTCAGACCGTAGTCGATGAGGTTCTCGATCATCTCGACCCAAGACGGGAAGCCGAGCGGCCGCGACATTCCCGCACCGATGAAGAAGACGACGGGCCGCTCAGCCTTGCGCAGGTGGGCTTCGACGCGAGCGATGTCAGGATGATCCATGGTGTGCCTTATTCATGTGTAGTAACGCACTTCGGGGTCGGGGATCTCGGGCGGCCGCTCCGGGCGGGCGGCATTGCGGTACCGCAAAACGCCGTCGATGCGGGAGTGTCCGAATGACTGAGCAGTGGTCATGGCCACCTTCAGGGCGGTGGGCAGATCGTCGCCCCGAACAACCGCAGCGGCCAGTGCGCCGAACGCGACGTCGCCTGCACCGAGCCAACGTCCACCCGAAGCCGGCGGGATCTTCTGCGCCAGGTACCAGTCCGCCGATGCCGGGGCCAAGAGCGCTCCCCGATCGGCGAGGGTGACCAACGCGGCGCCTCCACGCGCCGCCAGGGTGCGTGCCACCCGGGCGATCGAGTCGTCGTCCCGGTCGCTCAACTGTTGACCCGTGGCGATCCGCAGCTCTTCGAGGTTCAACCCGACAAAAGTGGGCCGCGGATTCAGCAGGCTTACGACCGGAGCACTCAGCGATGCGCTGGTCAATAACCAACTGGCGACGTTCGTGCGAGCGGATTGCGTGATGGCCGCCTGCAGAACCCGTTGATCGAAGTCGGTACCGATCATCGTCGGCGTGCTCACGATCTGCCCGACGATGTCAGGTGTGACGGCAGAGTAGGCACCGCCGGCATCGAACGACTCCGATATGAGTGACCCGCTACCGTCGACGAGGGCCCGGCAGATCGGCATTGATTGCGGCGGCGCGACGGCGTTCCACTCTATGGCGGCGGTGGCCAGGAAGTTCGCGAAGTATTCGGCAACCGCCCCGTGGTAGCTGGGCGAGCAGAACTCGACCGCAC
This sequence comes from Mycobacterium aquaticum, assembly GCF_002086485.1. GTDB lineage: Bacteria > Actinomycetota > Actinomycetes > Mycobacteriales > Mycobacteriaceae > Mycobacterium > Mycobacterium aquaticum. Next base: position 10,282 of record NZ_MVHF01000056.1, read on the forward strand.
ATCCGGACATCGCCGCCGTCAGTGCGGCGTGTAGGCACGTGCCGCCGAAACCGATGGAGCGGTCGCGGTCGCCGTCGCTGATGACGATGTCGAGCACGGCAGACCCGACGACAGCAAGCTCGTGCACAGACCCTCCCCGAGCCGCGTCGAAACTACGTGCCGATGACCCCACAAAACTGCAGGTCCGGACGACCCTAGCGGACTCCGGGCACCGATGAAGGATTTCACAGCGACCCGATGTCCGGTCGTAGCATCGAGCCGTGACCCACACCGCGCTGCCTGAGTTGATCTCCGCCCTTCCCGCAGGAGTCGTCGTCACTGACCCGGACATCCTGGCTTCCTACCGGCAGGATCGCGCCGCCGATCCGGGCGCGGGCACTCCCCTGGCCGTTGTGCGACCGACCCGCACCGAGGAAGTCCAGCAGGTGCTGCGGTGGGCCACCGAGCACAAGGTGGCGGTGGTGCCCCGCGGGGCCGGCACCGGCCTGTCGGGCGGGGCCACCGCACTGAACGGCGGCATCGTGCTGTCGACCGAGAAGATGCGCGACATCACCGTCGACACGGTCACCCGCACGGCAGTCGTGCAACCCGGCCTGCTCAACGCCGAGGTGAAGAAAGCCGTTGCCGCCCATGGGCTCTGGTACCCGCCGGACCCGTCATCGTTCGAGATCTGCAGCATCGGTGGCAACGTCGCCACCAACGCAGGCGGCCTGTGTTGCGTCAAGTACGGCGTCACCACCGACTACGTGCTGGGCCTCCAGGTGGTCCTGGCCGACGGCACCGCGGTGCGCCTCGGTGGCCCGCGCTTGAAAGACGTTGCGGGCCTGAGCCTGACGAAGTTGTTCGTCGGCAGCGAGGGCACGCTCGGGGTGGTTACCGAAGTGACGCTGCGGCTGTTGCCGCCGCAGCACTCGCCGTGCACCGTGGTGGCCACATTCGACTCGGTCGAGGCCGCGGCGGCCTCGGTCGTGAAGATCACCGGCAAGATCCGGCCGTCCATGCTGGAGTTCATGGATTCGGCGGCCATCAACGCCGTCGAGGACAAACTGAAGATGGGCCTGGACCGCACCGCGGCGGCCATGATGGTGGCCGCCTCCGACGACCGGGGCGCCGCGGGCGCCGACGACGTCGCGTTCATGGCCGAGGTGTTCACCGAATGCGGTGCCACCGAAGTGTTCTCGACATCGGATCCCGACGAGGGCGAAGCGTTCGTGGCGGCCCGCCGGTTCGCGATCCCGGCCGTGGAGGCCAAGGGCTCACTGCTACTGGAGGACGTCGGGGTGCCGCTGCCCGCACTGGCCGAACTGGTCGGCGGCGTCGCCAAGATCGCCGAGCAGCACGACCTGCTGATCTCGGTGATCGCACACGCCGGTGACGGCAACACCCATCCGCTGATCGTGTTCGACCCGGCAGACCCTGACATGACGCGGCGGGCCGAGCTCGCGTTTGGCGAGATCATGGACCTGGCAGTCGGTTTGGGCGGCACCATCACCGGCGAACACGGCGTCGGCCGGCTCAAGCGGCCGTGGCTGGCCGGTCAGATCGGCCCCGACGCAATGGCCCTCAACCACCGCATCAAGCAGGCGCTGGACCCGGACAACATCCTCAATCCGGGTGCGGCCATCTAGCTCTCAGGTCATCCCGAAAGACGTCAGCAGCTGGTTGGTGCGGAACGCGATCAGTGCCACGAATATCAGCAACGCGCCGACCGAAACCCCGGCCTGGATCGCATTGCGATGTGCGCGCGGGGCGTAGACGAAGGCCGCTGCCACCGCGGCGCCGGTGAGCAGCCCACCGACGTGGCCCTGCCAGCTGATCGCGCCGGTCCCCAGGGTCGGGCCGACGAACGTGAACACCAGGTTGATGACGATGACCGCAGCGACCCAGCGCACGTCGAGCCGCAGCCGCCGCGCGACCACGAAGATCGCGCCGAACAAGCCGAAGATCGCGCCCGACGCGCCTGCTGTCGCGGATTGCAGTGGCGACAGCAGATATACGAGCACCGAACCGCCCAGGCCGCTCAGTGCGTAGAGCACACCGAAACGCAGTCTCCCCAGCCACGCTTCCAGCGGCGGCCCGACCACGTAGAGCGCCCACATGTTGAACAGCAGATGCGTCAGGCCGTAGTGCAGGAAGGCCGAGGTGACCAGCCGGTAGTACTGGTCGTGGATGGCGATGCCCGGCGACCACAAGGTCAGTTCGCCCTCAAGGTTCTTCGACGTCATCTGTAGCACGAACATCAGCACGTTGACCGCGATGAGTCCGTAGGTGAGCAGAGGAGTGCCGTTGCTCAGCTTCCCGCCGAACTGGGTGCGTGGTGCCCGCACGGATTTGGCGCCCTCGTTGACGCATTCCACGCACTGGTGACCGACAGCGGCCGAGCGCATGCACTCTGGGCAGATGTACCGCTGACAACGCGTGCACCGTACATACGTCTGGCGGTCGGGATGCCGGTAACACGTCGGCGTCGCGGCAGGTGACTGCGGCGTGTTGGGAATGCTCACGGCGCCGAGCCTAGTCGGCACCCGGCGAACGTCGAGCGATCCGAACTGCCCAGCCGATCACAGTCGACTGGCAGCGAAACCGGCCGCCTCGTCGACCCTGCCGGTCTGGACATACGCGGTGTGTGCGCCCCAGTCCTGGCCGTCGGAGCAGATCAAATCGTTGGGCACGCAGACGTCGATGGTCTTACCGGTATACGCGGGGCCGATGCTGGGCAGCGGGCCATGCATGAGCGTGGCCGCATAGGCGCTCTCGAGGTTGCCGAACAGCACCACTGCGGCAACGTGATCGGCGATCTGCGGGGGCATCCCCGTCGTGGTCAAGCTGATGACGCCTGCCCCTTGCGAGTAGCCGCCGAGCACCATCCGGGTTTTGGGGCAGGTCGCGGCGATGGATTGAATGTGACCGCTCGCATCAGAGGATCCGTCGGGCATCCCGGTGTCGAAATCCCAGGTGGCTGGGTAGTCGACGGCGTACGCCTCGACCGAGCGTGCGCCCACTTTCGAGGCGAGCGAATCGACGAAGGCCTGCCCTACTTCGCCGAGCCCCGGAGGTTGTGTTGTGCCACGGGCGAATACCACCTCAATATCTGGGCACGCGGCCGCGGAGGCGGGTGGTGCGGCAATGCAGGCAGCCGACAGTGCGCACACCGCCGCGACCACTGCCGTGCAGATGTAGCTCTTCAAAAGGTCCCCATTCGCCAGTACGTCGCCGGGCGCGATTGGCCACTCGAATCATTTATGGCTACAGTGTATCCACAAGTGATTCGAGGCGATCCTATGGACACGGTAGAGAGATCAGCAGCACGGTGGCACCGGTGGCGAGTCACCTTTCCCCGCCCGTTGACGAGAAGGGAACGCATGATGTCGACACAACCCGGTCGAGACCCCGCGCGAGACCGCGCTGGGGACTCCGGGCCTAGACCGGTCAAGATCTCCGCTGCAGCGGCGCGCATAGCCGCGACCGCCCCACCCGGCCGAATCCCCGTGCCGATCAACCGACTTACGGCACCTCTCATCCGAGCAGTAAGCCATTGGCGCTCTCGTCACCAGATACGAACTGCGCACACGAACTTCGAAGGTGACATCGTCAAGGACAGTGTCGCCGGAGTGCGAGTCACCCGCATCACACCCCACACCACCGCTGCGGCAGAATTCAGCGGCGGACCCGCGAAAGAGTCCGGCAAGCCCTTCATCGTGTACGTCCACGGAGGCGCGTTCCTCGTCGGCGGTCCGGTCGACCCCATCGTGCTCGCCCTGGCCGCCGGCACTGGGCTCCCCGCCGTATCCGTGCAATACGACCTCATCCCGGAGCAGCGTTATCCCGTCGCACTAGACCAAGTGACAGCAGTGTGGCGTGCCCTCACCTCGAACTGGTCAGGATCCGCCATGCTCGTGGCGCAATCCGCCGGGGGGAACCTTGCCCTGGCGCTTCTGAGCAGGATCGTGTCCGGTCTTCCCGGCGACGCTGGCCTCGTACACCCGGCCGGTGTCGTCCTCTTCTCGCCTTGGTCCGACTTGATGCCACCGGGTTCAAGGGAGTCCAGCCGCATGGTCAACGAGGGCCTCGACGCGCGCATTCGCTGGAATGGAATGCTCGATCGAGCGGCCTCGCTCTATGCCGGCGCCGAGTCGACATCCACGCCGGCGGTTTCCCCCATCAACGGTCGCTTCAAGGGGCTCCGCGCGCCCGTCCTGCTCACGACCGCCTCCCTGGACCTGTTCGCGCCCGATTGCGAGCGCCTGGCCGAGGTTCTTCGCCGCGACGGGGTGACGGTCACGCTGGACTCCACCCCCGGGCTGTGGCACGTCTACCAAACCGAGCCCGAATTGCCCGAAACCGCGGCGTCATTCGACCTCGCCACGAGGTTCATCACCGATGCGCTTGGGCGACCTCAGCAACGCTGAGCGACGTCAGCAACGCTGAGCGGCCAGCTGCCCCGACGCCCCACGTCACCGGTGAGTTCGCGGCTTGACAGTCCGACGTGAGCGCCTATCCGATCATGACCGCTTCGATGGCGCTGATGTCACGATGTGCGGCGTCATGGATTGGGCAGCGGCGCCTGTTGTTTCGGCGATGTTGTGGATGGCGATGTGCCCGATGTAGCCGTCCGGCCGGATCAGCAACAACGTGTCTCGGGACAACCCGTAGATCTCGGCGAATTGTCCGGTGGGGTCGGTGTCGATGAGGACGCGGTTGAGTCGCGCACCGGCGGCTGGCCAGTCGAGTTTCGCCACCGCGTCGGCGGCATGCGCGCCGTATGCAATGGCGGTGAAGTGAGGTCCGCGGTAGGCGTCGAACAGCCGCACGCCGTTGCCGTCCGCGTCGACGACATCAGCATTTGGCGCGCGATCGCCGACGCGCAGCGTCTCGGTGCGGTCGGCGACGAGCGGTGCCAGCGGCCCGCCGTGATAAGACAGGCCGAGTTGCTTCTCGTCCTTGCCGCGCCGAATGCTGGAGGGGTCGAACTTGCCGATGCCTTCGTATTTCTTGGTGGATAGCCCGAGCACACCGGCTGCGACGGGCTGGCGCTCCTGTTCATAGGTGTCGAGGAGCCGATCGTCTGCTCCTGCAAGGACTTGACCGAGTTTCCAGCCCAGGTTGTAGGCGTCGCCGATCCCGGTGTTGAGGCCCTGGGCGCCGGCGGGGGTGTGAACGTGGGCGGCGTCACCGGCCAGCAGTACACGGCCGCGGCGGTAGTTCTGAGCCAGCCGGATGTTGGGGCGAAACACCGACTGCCACTGGATGTCTCGCAGCACGAGACGCTTGTTGTGGGTATGGGCTTGGATGCGCGCGTTGATCTTGGGCAGGTCTTCCGGCGGTTGTTCGTTCGGCGAAAGTCGGATCATCCACTGGAATGTGTCGCTGTGCGGCAGCGGGCAAGCGCCGACGAAGCGTCCTTTGAGTCCGGGCCACACGTGCCAGTACTTGCGAGACAGTCCACCAGAGACGGCTGCGTCGACGATGAGGATGCGATCGGCCTCGTCGGTGGAGCCGCTGAACTCGACGCCGAGGACCTTGCGGACCCGGCTGGCGCCGCCGTCGGCGCCGACAAGGTAGCGCGCGGAGATGTCCTCGGCACCATCGGTGGTCGTGACGCGTGCGGTGACATGTGTGCCGTGGTCGGTGAAATCCACCAGCTCAGTGCTGAAATCGACGCGTCCCCCGAGGGATTCGAACTGAGCATGCAGCGCGCGGTCGGTACGGTGCTGCGGGATGAGCCAGGTGTCGGGGTATGGGACATCGGGACCACGTTTTCCCTTGGCCATCATCGTGAAAGGGATGGTGATCGGGCCGAGATGGATTCCCATCGGTGGGTAGAGGGCACCTTGATCGAGAATGTCGGGCAACGCGCCCAGATCGTCGAGAACCTCGAGAGTGCGGGGCTGGACGCCTTTGGCTCGGGAACCGTCGAAGGCATGTGGCGCCTTGTCCACGAGACGTACCGCCACACCGCGGCGTAAGAGGTCGATCGCAAGCGCGGTACCGGCGGGCCCCGCGCCGACGATCAAGACGTCTGTGATGATGCTTGGTGTTGTCATGGGTCAAGCCGATCTGTGGAAGGTGCCGTAGAAAGTCGCGAGTTGGTCGGCGACAACACGGGGACGTTCAAACGGAGCCATGTGGCCGCAGTCATCGATGACGTGGCATTGGCTGGGCTGAAGTAGTTCACGGACCTGACCCAGGCTGCCGATGGGGGTGACGTGATCGTCGCGGCCCCAGATCAGGTGCGTGGGCAGGCGAAGCCTGCCGGTGTGCCGGTAGAGTTCGGCGCGATCGAACAGCGGAAAGTGTTGCAGCGTATCGAAAAATGCGTAGATCGAACCTTCGTATCGTGAGGCGTCACCGATCATCTCCGCCAGTGCGGCGGCATGGTCGGCGTCTGCCACATTGTGTCCCAGATGCCGTTCGAGGATGCGCCGCCCAAACCGCTTGGCGATGACGCCGGCTGCGATGTCGTTGCCCAGCAACAGTTTCTGCGCAACGGGTTGACGACTCAGCCCGGCAGGGCCTACCAGCGCCAGAGTGGCCGCGCTGCCGACGTGTTGACCCACATACGCCATGGCGATCAGCGCACCCATCGACGTCCCCACCACGTGGTAGGAGGCGGGTAGGTCGAGGTGCTCGACGAGCTCGCGGAGTTGACGGACGAACAGCGTCTCGTCATAGCGGGTGATGACACGGTCGGAGTAGCCGCGCCCGTAGCCGCTGTAGGCCAGTGTGCGCAGTCCGCGGGCATGTAACTCCGCAGCCAATGCGTCCCAGTAGAACAACGGAATGGTCAGCCCGCCGGCCAGCACGACGACATCGCCGCCGTCAGGCCCAGCCAACTCGTAATGCGTTACACCATCGCTCAATTCAATGTAACTACCGCGAAGACGACCCCGCGTGGCGGCGTCCAGTCGGCGGTCTTCTCCGGCCGCGACGAAGTACCTCATCGGGCGTTCCTTGCCGGGCGGGAGTGTAGAAACTCGGTGATCGCGTCGGCCACCCAAGCCGGGTCCTCCTCGGGCAGCAGATGTCCACCGTCGGGATGGACCTTCTCGGCACTTCCGACGATGTCGCGGGCGAAGTGTTGGCCATCCATGTCGGCACTGCGCAGCACCAGCGTAGGCACGTCGATATGGGGAATCTCACCGCTGCGGTCGGGCTGGTCGGTGGTCAGAAAATCCACGAACGCCGACCGGTTGCCGGCCCGGTTCCACAACCGGTGCGCGCGATCCACCATCGCAGCATCGACAATGTCCGAGTTCGGCCCGACGGCCTGGCGCAGGCTGCGCTCGACAGCGCGTCGGGGCATGAACCACCGCAGCAGTCGCCCGACTACCGGGTTGCGCGCCAACGCCATTGCGGCGGGCGGTTCCTTGTCCGGATAGCCAGTCGCGTTGATCAATACCAAACCGGCCAGCTGCAGGCGCTCGGGATGGTCGAGGGCAAGATTCCAGGCGATGTTGCCGCCCAACGAATTCCCCACCAAGGCGCATCGCTCGACGCCGATGACGTCTAAGAACCTGGCGAGCGTCGCCGCGTAGGTGGCGACGCGGTAGTCGCGATCGGGGCGCGGCCCCGTTACGCCGAAACCAGGTAGGTCCAAGCGAATCACGTCGAAGGACCCCCACAGTCGTTGGGCGACGGCCTCCACCCCGTACAGCGAGGACGCGCTGCCGTGCAGGAGCACCACCGTCGGACCCTCCCCTGACCGTCGGTAATGGATCCGCATCCCGTCGACTGCGGCGAAGCGCGAGTCCGGGCGAACATCGATATCGCGAACAGGCATAATGGATACAGTGTCGCCATAATTATGCTGGGTGTCAAGGGTCAGTGATACTGAGGCGGTGACCCCGACTTCGAAAGCGGCGCAGCAGTCGACCCCACGGTCGCGAGGACGCCCTGCCGTCCCAGTGGAGCGCATCATCGCCGCGGCCACCGCGATCGTCGACGAGGACGGCGCCGAGGCGTTGTCCATGCGGACACTGGCCCAGCGCCTGGATTCGGGCACTGCCACCCTCTACCGGCATTTCAAGTCGCGTGCGCAACTGACCGCCCATGTCATCGACGCCGTGCTCGGTGCGGCCGATATCGATGCGGCCGCGGTACGCGAAATGCCGTGGCAGCAGTCCGTGGAAACGGTCGCACGCACGATGTTCGAAGTCTTCCGTGTGCACCCGCACGTTCCGCGGTTGCTAGCGGGCCGAATCCCGATGGGACCCAATGCAATGCGGCAGCGCGAAGTGATGCTGGCGGTGTTGCTGGATGCAGGGTTCGGTTCTGAGCTGGCCGCACAGGCCTACGCGACAGTGGCGCGTTTCGTCCTTGGATTCGCCATCCAACTCGGCGAGCACGCGACCGACGACGACGCCGAGCTTCCCGAAACCTGGCGCGCCCAGGATCCACAGTCCTATCCCGCCACCGTTGCCGTGTCCGACCACCTGCCGGTCGGCCTGGACCGCGAGTTCAGCCTCGGGTTGGATTTGATCCTCAACGGCCTGACGCAGTTGCTCGACGACGCCTGATCTGACATCGCCGATAACGGATGACCATCGGCGACCTCATCGTCGGCTGAAAACTGTTGCAGCACGCCGTGGTCGCTGCCCATGAACTCAATCCCGACAAGCCTGACATCGTCGACACGGCTGCCGCGCGGGCAACAACACCAACATTTACCGGGGCCGTATCGCTATTGACACAAGCCTACGAACTGTCGTACCAATAAGACATGACAGCTCCTCTGTCTCAATTGTCCGAATCTCCGGCGCGCTTCGAACTCGCCGATGCCGATACCTGGGCGAGCCCGTGGGCGATGTACGCCGCCCTGCGCGAACACGATCCAGTCCACCACGTGGTGCCCGCCGATCGACCCGATCAGGACTACTACGTGCTGTCCCGGCACGCCGACATCTGGGCGGCCGCACGCGATCACGAGACCTTCTCGTCGGCCCAGGGCCTGACCGTCACGTACGGCGACATGGAGATGATCGGGCTGGCCGAGAACCCGCCGTTCGTCATGCAAGACCCGCCGGTGCACACCGAGTTCCGCAAGCTGGTCTCGCGCGGCTTCACCCCGCGCCAGGTCGAGGCGGTGGAACCGAAGGTGCGGGAGTTCGTCATATCTCGATTGGAAGAACTGCGCGCCAACGGGGGCGGCGACATCGTCACCGAGTTGTTCAAACCACTGCCGTCGATGGTCGTCGCGCACTACCTCGGGGTGCCCGAAGCCGACCGGGCCCAATTCGATGGCTGGACCGAAGCAATCGTCGCCGCCAACACCTCGTCCGACGGGATCGCGGGCGCGTTGGGCAGCGCCACCGATGCCGTCACGGCGATGGCGGGCTACTTCGCCGAACTGATCGAACGCCGGCGCGCCGAACCGGCCGACGACACCATCTCGCATCTGGTGGCGGCGGGGGTGGGTGCTGACGGGGACATCTCGGGAGTGCTGTCGATCCTGGCATTCACCTTCACCATGGTCACCGGCGGCAACGACACGACCACCGGAATGCTCGGTGGCGCAGTGCAATTGCTGCAGCAGCGGCCAGATCAGCGGCGGCTGCTGGTAGAAGATCCGGCGTTTATCCCCGAGGCGGTCGACGAGTTCCTGCGGCTGACCTCACCGGTGCAGGGCCTGGCCCGCACAACCACCCGCGACGTCACCATCGGTGACACCACCGTTCCCGCGGGCCGCCGAACCCTGCTGCTGTACGGGTCGGGCAACCGCGACGAACGCGAATTCGGGCCTGACGCAGCCGAACTCGACGTCCGACGCCACCCCCGCAACATCTTGACGTTCAGCCACGGCGCACATTTCTGCCTTGGGGCGGCCGCCGCCCGGATGCAATCGCGGGTGGCACTGACCGAATTGCTATCGCGCTGCCCGGATTTCGAGGTCGACCTCGATGCGGTGGTGTGGGCAGGCGGCAGCTACGTGCGCCGCCCGCTGTCGGTCCCATTCCGAGCCGGCGCGTGATGGCCGGCGACTGGCTGGCTGCCCGCCGATCCGAGGTGGCGGCCGACCGGATCCTCGACGCCGCCGACGAGCTGTTCACGCGGCAGGACGCCGCTACTGTGGGAATGCACGAGATCGCCACGGCCGCAGGCTGTTCCCGCGCGACGCTGTACCGCTACTTCGAAAATCGCGAGGCGCTGTACACGGCGTATGTGCACCGGGAGGCGCGTCGTCTCTATGAAGACCTCACCCGCCAGGTCGCCGGGGTGAGCGACCCGACGCAACGGTTGATCGAAGGCGTGATGACCGGACTGCGGGCCGTGCGCGACAGTCCCGCGCTGTCATCGTGGTTCGCCACAGCCTCGCCGCCCATCGGCGGTGAGATGGCCGAGCATTCCGAGGTGATCCGGGCCCTGGTCGAGGCGTTCGTGCGGTCACTGGGCGGGGGCGGCGACGGGATCGAGCGCCGTGCCCGCTGGCTGGTGCGGGTCATGGTCTCGCTGCTGGTCTTCCCCGGCCTCGACGAGGCCGACGAACGGGCAATGCTGGCGGAATTCGTCGCACCCCTCGTGGTGCCTGCGCACCAGCCGGCGGACTGAGTCAGGCCGCCCAGTACGCCTGCGCCTTGATGCTCTTGCGCGGGATTCGATACTCCTCGCGGAACACCCGGGCCACCTCGCGCGTGGTGCGGTTGTTGCACGCGACCCAGCCGAAGTGATCGGCGGCGTCGAACGCCGAGGAGCTGACGGCTTGCAGCAGTCCCTCGCCATCGCGGCCCACCCATGTGACGTCGGCCGCTCCTGCGATCGGCAGCTTCGGATCGTCGTCGTGCCCGGCTTCGAGAAACACCCGGGCCGGGGCGTCGCCGATGGCGTCGAGCAGTGAGTTGATGGCAGGCAGCGATGCGGCGTCGCCGACGATGACGTAGCCGGCGGGCTGGGGATCGGGAAGCGCGAAGTTGCTGCCCAGCACCGTCACCTCGAGGACGTCGCCGACAGCCGCGCCCTTGGCCCACCGGGTGGCCACCCCGTCGTGCAGCGCGAAGTCGATGTCGACCGTGCCCGCCTCGGGATCCGGGTTGACCAGCGTGTAGCCGCGCTGATGCGCCTGGCCGCCGTCGGGAAACCAACCCCGCACCCACATCGTGGGGTGCAGCCGCTGCTCGGCGAGCAGCCGCTCGGCGGTGAAATGCAACCGCAGGTAGTTCGCCGTCAGCTCGGTACGGCCGACGACGGTCAGCTCGTAGTCACCGCCGCGGCACAGCCGAACCAGCGCGCCCTCCAGGCCGCGTGATGCCTGCTTTCCGACCAATTGCGCCATAAGGTAAGCATAACCTAATTTTTGACGCGGGTGAACCGGTGCAACAGCCAGGCGGCCGGGACGGTGAACACCATGGTGACCACAAACAGGTTGACCATCGAACCCGTGTACACCGGATCCTGCAGCACCTCGACCATGACCAGTTCCATGATGATCAGGTGGATCAGGAAGATCTCGTAGGAGATCTCGCCGAGAAACACCATCGGCCGGCTGGCCAGCAACCGCACGTACCAACCCCGGTCCGCCAACGCCGGCGGAGCCACCATCAGCGCGGCGATCACCGCGTAAAAGGCGGTCTTCGCCAGCGCCTCGCCCAGCCCGGCCGGTGACGTCGTCGGCGCACCGCCGAGCGGCGTCGACACGATGAAGTAACTGACCACCGCCACCGGCAGGCACGCCATGGCGTAAGCCCGCACTTTCAGCTGCATCAGCACCGTCAGCACCATGCCCGCCACGAACCACGCCAGGTACGTCGGCAGCCACAACCGCGCGCCGTCCGGCAATCCTGTGGTGCGGTGCACGATGGTCAGCCATATCGGTGACACCGCCGCCAGCACCACGAGGCCGGCCAGCAGCAGACCCGGTCGCCAGCGGCGCCGGCACAGCACCACCAGCAGCAGGTAGGCCAGCAGCGGCAGCACCACATAGAACGCGGCCTCCACGGCCAGGCTCCACATCTGCGTCAAGCCCTGGTGCAGGAACGCGAACAGATAGTTGTCGGTGTAGATCTGAGTCAGCGTCAGGTTGCGGAACAACCCGTACCAGGTGTGGCCGGGATTCGGCCCGGCCGTGCGGAAGTGGTAGAGGACGTAGGCGATGAGCACCGTGACCACATAAGCCGGCATGATGCGTCGCACCCGGTGCCAGGCGTAACGCCGGACGGACGGCCACTCACCGTCGGTTGCGGCCGCTTTCACCCACGGCCGGAACAGCAGAAAACCGCTCAGCACGAAGAAGATCGGCACCCCGATCTCGGCCCGGGAATACACCAGCCCCAGGTAGCCCTGGCCGTACTTGCCCGTGGTGTACGCCGCGTGGGTGAGCACCACCAGCATCGCGGCGACCGCCCGGATCCCGGTGAGCGAGGCCACGCGGTCGGTGGTGGAAACCGATTCCAGCCCACCCTGGTCGGGTAGCCCCTTGACGCCCTTGGACAGCGTCACTTGGCCTTCCGGTGGGGTTTGGATGCACCGCCTTGGTGGTCGCGGTCCCGGCGCTGGGGACGGTCCGGCTGAAGGTCGATCAGCACGCCCTGAATACGGGTGTTCTCGAGAGCTTTGAACACGCTGCGGGGCAACTTCGCGGGCAGCTCGACGAGCGAGTGGTCGACCCGGATCGAGATGTGGCCGAAGTCGCTGCGGTGCAGCCCACCTTCGTTGGCGATGGCGCCGACGATGGCTCCGGGCGCGACCTTGTGCCGCTTGCCCACCGCGATGCGGTATGTCGCCAGGTCGCTGCGGGTCTCATGCCGTTTGCGTGGCGGCCCGTCTTCCCGCGCCGGCCGCTCGGCACGTTCGCGGCGCTTCTCCGGCGGCGGCTCGACCATCAGGAACGCCTCGCCGTCGCGCGATTGCAGCGCCAGCGCCGCCGCGATGTCGGCGAGCGGCACGTTGTTGTCGCGCTCGTAGTCCTCGATCAGCCGGCGGAACAGCTCGATACCCGGCGCGCTGAGCGCGTCGGTGATGGAATCCCGGAACTTCGCGACCCGCTGCGCGTTGACGTCGTCGACGCTGGGCAGCTCGGATTCCACCAGTTTGGACCGGGTGTGTTTCTCGATCGACTTGAGCAGATGGCGTTCGCGCGGCGTCACGAACAGCAGCGCCGCCCCCGAACGCCCGGCCCGCCCGGTGCGGCCGATCCGGTGCACATAGGACTCGACGTCGTGCGGGATGTCGTAGTTGACGACGTGGCTGATGCGCTCGACGTCCAGCCCGCGGGCAGCGACGTCCGTCGCGATCAGGATGTCGAGCTTGCCGTCCTTGAGTGCGGCGATGGTGCGTTCCCGCTGAGCCTGGGCGATGTCGCCGTTGATGGCAGCAGCCGAGAAACCCCTCGCCTTGAGCCGCTCGGCGACCTCCTCGGTGGCCTGCTTGGTGCGGACGAACACAATCATCGCGTCGAACGGTTCGACTTCGAGCACGCGGGTGAGCGCATCGAGCTTGCGCGGGCCCGCCACCTGGATGAAGCGCTGTGAGATGTTCTCGGCCGTGGCGGTTTTCGCCTTGACCGTGACCTCGACCGGATCGTGCAGGTACTTGCTGGTGATCTTGCGGATGGCCGGGGGCATGGTCGCCGAGAACAGCGCGACCTGCTTGTACTCGGGGGTGTCGGCGAGGATCCGCTCGACATCCTCGGCGAAGCCCATCTGCAACATCTCGTCGGCCTCGTCGAGCACGAGGTAGTCCAGGCGGGACAGGTCCAGCCGGCCCTTCTCCAGGTGATCGATCACCCGGCCCGGCGTGCCGACAACCACCTGCGCGCCGCGCTTGAGCCCGGCGAGCTGCGGCCCGTACGACGAGCCGCCGTATATGGCGAGCACGTTGATCTCGGGCAGATGCGCGCCGTAGCGGCCGAAGGCCTCGGCCACCTGCAGGGCGAGTTCACGCGTCGGCGCCAGCACCAGGGCCTGGGTGGCCCTGCTCGAGGTGTCGATCTTGGACAGGATCGGGATGGCGAAGGCAGCGGTCTTGCCCGTGCCCGTCTGCGCCAGGCCGACGACGTCGGAGCCGGCCAGCATCGGTGGAATAGTGGCGGCCTGGATCGCCGAAGGCGACTCGTAGCCGACGTCGGTGACGGCCTGCAGCACCGAGGGGTGAATCTGCAGGTCGGCAAACGTCGGCTCGGCGTCTCCGGTATCCGAATCTGTCGAGGTCATCGGGACAGAGTCTAGTGCCAGTTGGCGGACAAGCCGCCGCGCCTGCCAGATCCGCCGCAACGATCAGGGTAGGTTGCCCAACTGTGAAAGAGATCTTGATGATCTCGGCGGCTGTGCTCGTGGTGGCGGGATGCGGTTCGGGGGATTCCACCGTCTCCAAAACGCCGGAACCGACGGCCAATCCGGCCCCGACGGCCACGTCGGCAGCCACAGCAGCGGCACCGCCGAAGCCGACTTCAGCAGAGCCGGACCCGTGCGCGGTCAATCTCGCCGCGCCCGAGATCGCCCGTGCGGTCTCCGAGCTCCCCCGCGATCCGCGCAGCAATCAGGCCTGGAGCCCGGAGCCGCTGGCCGGCAATTACAACGAGTGCGCGCAGTTGTCGGCCGTCATCGTGCGGGCCAACACCAACGCCTCGAATCCGAACACCCGCGCCGTGCTGTTCCACCTCGGCAAGTTCATCCCGACCGGGGTGCCCGACACGTATGGGTTCAACGGCATCGACAAGACCACCAGCACCGGCGACACCGTCGCGCTGCAGTACTCCGGCGGCTACCACGGCCTCGCCAGCGTCGTGAAGTTCCGGTGGAACGGCAACGGCGTCGAGCTGATGGGCAATACCTGAGCGAGGGCATTCTTCGCGAAACAGCCTTGGTGGTCGTTAAATCCACAACTGCGCAGCCATGGCTTCATTTTGGCGCGGCTTGTCGGACCACCCGACCACGATCCCGCTATGGGGACAATATTCGTAGGCAGTGAGGCGGTAGCGCGAGGTGAACTGACGAGGGGCCGCCTGCGGGCTGCATATCGGTCGATATTTCCCGACATTTACCAACCGCGGATCGCCGAACCATCGCTGTACGCCAATACGGTCGGCGCCTGGTTGTGGTCGGGGCAGCGGGCCGTGATCACCGGTCGGGCTGCGGCAGCGCTACACGGCGCCGAGTACGTCGACGAGGACTCTCCCGTCGAACTAATCTGGCGCAACAACCGCCCGCCGCATGGCATCGTGACGCACAACGACCGATTCGCCGACGACGAGGTGGCCGCGATCAACGGGATGGCAGTCACCACGATCCCGCGAACAGCGCTGGACCTCGGCCGATATCTGCCACGGGGAGCCGCGGTGGCGCATCTCGACGCGCTGGCACGAGCCACCGGTCTGGCTTCTGAACACGTGCAACCACACATCGAGCGCTATCGGGGTGCGCGGGGAGTAGGCCGGGCGCGGGAAGCGCTCGACCTGATGGACGCCGGTGCCCAATCTCCGAAGGAAACGTGGCTCCGACTGCTGGTGATCGACGCCGGATATCCGCGGCCACGGACCCAGATCCCTGTGCTCGAACCCGATGGGTTCCCGTTCGCATACCTCGACATGGGCTGGGAGGACATGATGATCGGGCTCGAATACGACGGTGAGCAGCATCAAGCCGACCGCAGTAGGTATGTGTGGGACGCAAAGCGGGTACGGAAGGTACGCCGCCAGGGTTGGCTGCACATCCGGGTGATCAAGGAGGACCGTCCCCGCGACATCCTCGATCGGGTGCGCGATGCATGGAATCGACGCGAGCGTGAAGGCAGGGTCGCAAAGATGGCGGCGTAACGACCCTCAATGCTGTTTCGCGGACCGCCACTGTCGGGCCACTCACCTACAGTGACAACGTGTTCGTCACCGAGGACCGCGTGGTCATCTACAGCGCCTCGGACCTCGCCGCCGCGGCCCGCTGCGAATATGCGTTGCTGCGCTCGTTCGACGCCCGGCTCGGCTGGGGTCCAGCGCCTACCGGTGATGACGAATTGCTTGCTCGCACCGCCCAACTCGGCGATGAGCACGAGCAGCGCCACCTCGACGAGTTGCGCTCCGACAGCTCGGTGACGGTCATCGGCCGGCCCGCATACACCGTTGCGGGGCTCACCGCCGCTGCCGAGCAGACCCTCGACGCCGTGCGCAACCGCGCGCCGGTGATCTATCAGGCCGCGATGTTCGACGGCCGGTTCGCGGGGTTCGCCGACTTTCTGATGTTCGACGGAGAGCGCTACCGACTGCGGGACACCAAGCTCGCCCGCTCGGTCAAGGTGGAGGCGCTGCTGCAACTCGCGGCCTACAACCAGACGCTGACCGCCGCGGGCGTGCCGGTGGCCGACGAGGTCGAGCTGGTGTTGGGTGACGGCGCGGTGGCGTCCTACCCGGTCGACGAGCTGCTCGGCGTGTACCGGCCCCGCCGCGACGCCCTGCAGCGGCTGCTCGACGAGCACCTGGCCGCAGGCAAGCCGGTCAACTGGGCCGACGACGTGCGGGCGTGCTTCCGCTGCCCCGAGTGCGCCGAGCAAGTCAGCGCCCACGACGATCTGTTGCTGGTCGCAGGCATGCGGGTGACCCAGCGGGCCCGGCTGATCGACGCCGGGGTCACCACGGTCGCCGAGCTGACCCGCCACGAGGGCCCCGTCGACGGTCTGCACCCCCGCATCCTGACCAACCTGACCGCGCAGGCGCGGTTGCAGCGCGCAGACCGGATCGACGGCAAGCCGCCGTTCCAGGTGGTCGACGCTCAGCCGCTCATGCAACTGCCCGACCCGGACAAGGGTGATCTGTTCTTCGACTTCGAAGGCGACCCGCTGTGGACCGACGACGGCAGACACTGGGGCCTTGAGTACATGTTCGGGGTGCTCGGCACCAAGGCCGAGGACTTTCACCCGCTGTGGGCGCACAACCGTGCCGAGGAACGGCAGGCCCTGCGCGACTTCCTGAAGTTGGTCCGGCACCGGCGCAAGCGCTATCCGAACATGCACATCTACCACTACGCGGCCTACGAGAAGACGGCGTTGCTGCGGTTGGCCGGGCGCTACGGCGAGGGCGAGGACGCCGTCGACGAACTACTGCGCAACGGCATCCTGGTCGACCTGTATCCGTTGGTACGCAAGAGCATTCGCATCGGCACCAAGAACTACAGCCTGAAATCGCTTGAGCCGCTCTACATGGGGTCGCAGCTGCGCAGCGGGGACGTCACCACCGCCACCGACTCCATCACCCAGTACGCGAAATACTGCGCGTTGCGCGCCGAAGGCCGCCACGATGACGCCGCCGTCGTGCTCAAGGAGATCGAGGACTACAACCGGTACGACTGCACGTCCACCCGCAAGCTCCGCGACTGGCTCATCAACCGGGCCATCGAGTCGAGCGTGCCGCCGCTGGGCGCCCAACCCGTGACCGATGGCGGGCCGACCGAACCGGAAGACCAGCTGGCCCGCACGCTGAGGCGCTTCGTCGGCGATGCCGAAAGAAAACCCGAACAGCAGGCGGTGGCGATGATCTCGGCCGCCCGCGGCTACCACCGTCGCGAAGACAAGCCGTACTGGTGGGGACATTTCGACCGACTCAACCACCCTGTCGACGAATGGGCCGACAGCACAGGGGTTTTCGTCGCCGAGAAGGCCACCGTTGTCACCGACTGGCACACCCCGCCGCGGGCCCGCAAACCACAGCGGCAGGTACTGCTGCACGGCATGCTGGCCAACGGTGAGCTGAGCCGCGAGATGTATGCGCTCTACGATCCGCCTGCCCCCGACGGTCTCACCGACGATCCGCAGCGCCGGGCGTTCGGATCGGTGCAGGTGCTCGAGTGCGACGACCCCGCCGCCCCGACCGAGGTCCTCATCACCGAGCGGGAACCCAAGGGCGGCACGGTGTTCCATCAAACCCCGTTCGCGTTGACGCCGGGGCCGCCCATCCGCACCACGGCGCTGCGGGAATCGATCGAGGCCACGGCGGCCCAGATCGCGGCGGCCCTGCCCCGCCTGCCCGCGACCGGCGTCGTCGACGTGCTGTTGCGCAGGCCGCCCCGCACCCGCAGCGGCACAGCCCTTCCCCACGACGACCGGCCGGTCGAGGAGCAGATCACCTCGGCGCTACTGGACCTGGACTCGTCATACCTGGCTGTGCATGGTCCACCCGGAACCGGCAAGACCTACACCGCAGCGGCAGTGATCGCCAGGCTGGTCAATCACCACCAGTGGCGCATCGGCGTGGTGGCGCAGGCGCATGCGGTGGTGGAGAATCTGTTTCGCGACATCGTCAAGGCCGGCGTGGACGCCGCCCGGGTCGCCAAGAAGGGCCGCAACGAGAATCCGTGTTGGACAGAGCTCGACGAAAAGGACTACCCGGCGTTCATCTCCGAGCATGAGGGTTGCGTGATCGGCGGTACCGCATGGGATTTCGCCAATGCCGCGCGAGTGCCGCCGGGAAGCCTCGACCTTCTGGTGGTCGAAGAGGCCGGGCAGTACAGCTTGGCCAACACCATCGCCGTGGCGCCTGCGGCGGCCAATCTGCTGCTGCTGGGTGATCCGCAGCAGCTGCCGCAGGTGAGCGCGGGCACCCACCCGGAACCGGTGGACACTTCCGCGCTGGGGTGGCTGGTGGGCGAACATCACACGCTGCCCGCCGAGCTCGGCTACTTCCTGGACCGCTCCTACCGCATGCATCCCGCGGTGTGCGCGGCGGTGTCGCGCTTGTCCTATGACGGCCGGCTGCGTTCGGTGGATGCGGTCACCGCGGCCCGCAGGCTCGACGGCTACGAGCCCGGGGTGCGATTGCTGACTCTCGAGCACGATGGCAACGCGACCGACAGCCCCGAGGAAGCCGACGCCATCGTGGCCGAGATCTCGCAGCTGCTCGGGACGACATGGACCGACGAGAGCGGCAGCGGCCCGCTGACCCAGGAGCAGGTGCTGGTCGTGACGCCATACAACGCTCAGGTGGTGATGCTGCGCCAACGGCTCGACGCCGCCGGGCTGACCGAGGTTCGGGCAGGCACAGTGGACAAATTCCAGGGGCAGCAAGCGCCGGTGGTTTTCATCTCGATGGTGGCGTCGTCGATCGACGACGTGCCGCGCGGAATCTCGTTCCTGCTCAATCGCAATCGACTCAACGTGGCGGTCAGCCGGGCCAAATACACCGCCGTCATCGTGCGTTCGGCGGCGCTCACCGATTACCTACCCGCCACTCCGGCAGGCGTCGTCGAATTGGGTGCATTTCTCGGGCTCGGTACTCTCAGAGCAAAAGCAATCACCGACCCGAAGGAATCTGCGTGGGCAAGATAGTGACAATCGAGTACGTCGACGACCTCGACGGGGTGGAAATCGACGCTGACGTTGTTGACACGGTTGAGTTTTCATATCGCGGGCAGGACTACTCGCTCGTCTTGACCACCAAGAACGGCGCTCAGTTCGACAAGGATATGGCTCGCTACATCAGCGCCGCCAAGAAAGCGCAGACCCGCGAGGCACGGGCCGCACGCAAGAAGGCCCGGCCGGAACCGCGACAGTCGGCCAAGCCCAAAGCAGCTCCACAGCGCAAAACCGCGTCACGTAAAGCCGCCGCGGCCGCACCTTCGGGCCCCGAGAAGATTCGCGCGATTCGTGAATGGGCGGTGGCCAACGGCCATAGCGTCTCGCGGCGCGGACGCATTCCGGCGTCCATCATGGAGGCCTACAACGCAGCGCACTGACCGGCTGCGCTAATCCCCCGGGCGCGAATGCCTGCCGTAGGAAGGGTTGTCGTCGGGATCCCCGCCGTAATGATTGCCGTTGACGCGGCGGTGCTCCCCGCTCGGTGGCTCCAATGGGCGGAAATGCCGCCCGGCATCAACGTGAAACCCGTTGTGCGCGTGGCCGATCAGCTCGTCTGACGAATTCGCGGGCAGATCGGCCATGAGCCGGTTCAGTATCGCCTGCCACGGGTCCTCGCCCTCGTCCTCGGAAGCGGCGGCGTGCGGCGCTTGGGTGCTCAGTGGCTCCGTGACGGGATCCGGTGCGGGCGCGGGGTCGCGCACGGGCTCGGGCTCCGGCTCATCCCACACCACGGTGTATTCGAGGTACTCGTCGTCGTCGGGATAGTCGGGCAGGTACTGGTTGACCGGGCCCACCACGCGCAACACCTCGGTCGGTTCGTCGCCGCCGTCGTCGAGTTCGTCGACGTCGTCGGCCTCGTCGGCATAGCTGTCCTCGGCGACATCTGAACGGTCGCCGAAGCCACGCAGGAACAACGCCGCGACCACACCGAAGAGCGCAACGAAGGCCGGCAGCAGCATCGACTGGGCCATGGCCGTGGCGAACGGCTCGTGCAGGAACCCGGGCAGCACTGTCGCGGCGGTCTCGGCCCGCGGCTGCACCACCGCGGGACCCGGAATCTGCCTGCCGATCTCCCAGGTCATGAAGGCCGCGATGCCGGCACTGCCCAGCACCGACCCGACCTGCCGGGTGGCGTTGTACACACCCGACCCGGCGCCCGCCAGGCTCGGCGACAGATTGCGGGTCGCGGTCGCGGCCAGCGGCGACCAGATGAACGCCATCCCCACGCCCATCAGCACCTGTGGCAGCACCAGCCGCCAGATCGGCGTGACGGGGGTCATCTCGATGGACAACCACGTCAGGCCGACGGCCATGGCGGCGAAGCCGAAGCCGACCACGGGCCGCGGATGTGAGCGGTCCACGATGCGGCCCACCAACGGTGCCAGCGAACCGCTGGCGATCGCTGTCGGCGCGACCAGCAGTGCCGACCGGGTCGGTGACAGACCGCACACCGACTGGGCATAGAACATCAACGGCAGGATCATCGCCGTCACGGCGAAGCCGATGGTGGCCACTCCGATATTGGCCAGACTGAAATCGCGGTCAGCAAAGATGCGCAGCGGAATCAGCGGCTCGGCGGTGTTGACCGACTGCCAGTAGACGAATCCGACCATCACCCCGACCCCGGCGGCCAGCGTGGCCCACACCCACGGCGCCCAGTGGTGCGCATGCCCTTCCTGCAGCGCGAACACGATGAGGAACATGCCGATGGCCGACAACGCCACACCGAGCAGGTCGAACCGGTGGGGCGCGGTCGGCAGCACGGGAACCAGCCAGACCGCCAGACCGAAGCCGATGATCCCGATCGGCACGTTGACGAAGAAGATCCATTGCCAGCCCAGCCCACCGACCAGCACGCCGCCGGCGAGCGGGCCGACGAGCGTGGCCACACCCGCGGTGGCGCCCCACACACTCATGGCGACGCCGCGCCGCTCGGGCGGGAAGATCCGGGTGATGGTCGAAAGGGTCTGCGGCGTCAACAAAGCCGCACCGATCCCCTGGACGACGCGCGCGGCGATCAGCATCTCGATGCTGCCCGCGAGCCCACACGCCAGCGACGCCGCGGTGAACACAGCCAGCCCGGCGAGGTAGAGGTTCTTCGGTCCGTACACGTCGCCGAGCCGGCCCGACACCAGCAACGGCACGGCGTAGGCCAGCAGGTAGGCGCTGGTCACCCAGATCACGCCGTCGTAATCGGCGCCCAACCGCTGCATGATGGTCGGATTGGCGACGGCCACGATGGTGGCGTCGAGCAGGATCATGAAGAAGCCGACCATCATCGCCCACAACGCGTTCCACGGGTTGTGGCTGGCAGTGCGGCCCGCGAACCGGGCGTTCAAGGTCTCGAACATGTGATCAGTGAGGGGACGGCAACGAGTTGGCCCCAGCCGACGCTACGGACCCACCCCGCTGGCGACAAGTCGGCGTGCCGGTGCAGACCCCTCAGGCAGGTTCGGCGACGACTGCGGGAACGATGTCGTCCACAGTCGCTTCACCGCGTCGCAACCCGACGGCCAGCAACGCAGCCAGCGCGATCACCACGCCGAGCGTCATCACCGCAGACAGCGCCAGCGCCCCGTTGCCCAGCGCGCCGACCAAGGGGGCGATCGCCGCGCCGAGCCCGAACTGGGCGGCACCGAGCAGCGCGGCGGCAGTCCCCGCCGCATCGGGATGGCGTGACAGCGCCACAGCCGGGGCGTTCGGGATCACGAGACCCATGGCCGCCAGGATGGCGAGCACCGGCGCGATGAACCCGGTCAAGCCGCCGACCTGCGCGAGCGTGATGCCGATGAACAACAGCCCCGCCACCGAAGCCGCGGCCAGTGCTGTCACCGTGATCGCCTGAGGGGTGAACCGCCGCAGGAGCACCACGTTGAACTGCGTCGACCCGATCAGTGCGACTGCACCTGCGGCGAACACCAGCGCAAACGCTTGTTGATCGAGCCCGTAGTGGCCCTGCAGCACAAACGGCGCGGCCGAGATGTAGGCGAACAGACCGGACATGCCGAGGGCAGCGACCAGCACCAGGATGACGAATCGCGCATCCCGCAACAGCTCGGCATACGTGCTGAGAATGCTGCCGACGTGCAACGGACGCCGATGCGACACCGGCAGCGTTTCCGGCAGCGCCAGCACGGCCATCAGCAACAACGCGCCGGCCAACAACACCAGTGCGATGAACACCCAGTGCCACGAACCCTTCAGCAGCACTGCCGCACCCAGTGACGGCGCGAGCACCGGTGCCACGCCCAGCACCAGCATGAGCCGGGACATCACGGTGGCCGCGGCCGAACCCGCGAACAGGTCACCGACGACGGCGACGGCGACCACCGCGGCAGCCGACGCGCCCATGCCCTGCAGGCCGCGCGCAACTCCGAGAGTCGTGATGTTCGGGGCGAACACACAGAGCAACGACGCCAGCATGTGCAGCACGATGCCGCCCATCAGCGGACGCCGCCGGCCCAGGGAATCCGACAGCGGACCCACGATGAGCTGGCCCAATCCCAGGCCTGCGAGCGTTCCGGTGAGCGTGAGCTGAGCGACCGACGACGACACCGAGAGCTCGTCGGCGATCCTCGGCAGCGCAGGGAGGTACATGTCGATGGTGAGTGGGCCGAGGGCGATCAGGGCGCCCAACACCAGAATCATGCGGATGCGGCTCACGCCGGGATTCTGGCTGGCTGTCGTCTCGTCCACGTGGGGCGATGATGCCATGAAATTGGTTAGCCACGCATCGCAGTTTTTTATTCCGTGACAGGTGTCACGGACGGAAACCCTGCAGCCGTCGCCGGACGTTCCCCAAGGGTTAGCCTGGACATTCAGCCGATGTTTGTCGGTCCGCACGTGGGGAGGCCCCGAAGTGAGCGCTCGGTCCACCAAGAAACAGTTGCCGGCAGTCCGCGAGGGCGTGGACGAGGATCCCAGCGCTGCGGCGAAGGTTCTGTCGGCGATCCTGGAGCGCAGCGCACGCGTGCAGGCGCCGGCGGTGAAGGCCTACGTCGACCGGCTGCGCAACCAGCGACCCAACGCCACCCCGGCCGAGATCATCACCCGCCTGGAGAAGCACTATCTGGCCGCCGTGATGGCCAGCGGCGCAGCGGTCGGCTCGGCCGCGGCGTTCCCCGGCATCGGCACCCTGACCGCGCTGTCTGCTGTGGCCGGTGAGACTGTGGTGTTCCTGGAGGCGACGTCGGTGTTCGTCCTCGCCGTCGCCGAGGTGCACGGCATCCCCGCCGACCACAAGGAGCGCCGACGCGCCCTGGTGCTCGCGGTGCTCGTCGGCGAGGACAGCAAGCACGCGATCGCCGACCTGCTGGGCTCCGGGCGGACCAGCGGGGCCTGGCTGTCCGACGGCGCAGCAACGCTGCCACTGCCCGCGGTGTCCCAGCTCAATTCGCGACTCGTGCGGTTCTTCGTCAAGAAGTACACCCTCAAGCGCGGCGCCATGGCGCTGGGCAAGATGCTGCCGGTCGGCATCGGGGCCGTCGTCGGCGGCGTGGGCAACCGGCTGATGGGCAAGAAGATCATCGGCAACGCACAGAAGGCGTTCGGTCCGCCGCCGCCACGGTGGCCCGCGACCCTGCATGTGCTGCCGTCCGCGCAGTCCTGAGGGCCCGCGACAACGCGTGCTGCCCAGATGGGCGGTGCCTGGTCGCCGTCGGCTCGGAGGCGCTAGCCTTTAGACGGCGGTCACGCAGGTCACCGCAGACACAACGAAAAGACGAGCGGCGAGCCCCCTTGCCACGGCTTGCCGAGACCAAGAATCGAGGCGAGCAGCTGCCGTGACCAGTTCACCTTCACCATTCGGGCAGAACGAGTGGTTGGTCGAGGAGATGTATCGCAAGTTCCGCGAGGATCCGTCATCGGTGGATCCGAGTTGGCATGAGTTCCTCGTCGACTATTCCCCTGAGCCCGTGACCGACACCACGGCCGCCAACGGCCAGTCCCCGGCGCCGGCCGCGCCCCCCACTGCAGCTGCTCCCCCGGCGCCGGCTGCCCCGGCAGCGCCCGCCCCGGCTACGCCCGCGGCGCCGGCCGCCGCTGCCGCTCCGGCAGCACCCGCACCCAAGCCGGCAAAGTCGGTGTCGGTGGCTGAGGGTGATGCTTCGCAGGTGTTGCGGGGTGCTGCGGCGGCGGTGGTGAAGAACATGAACGCCTCGCTGGAAGTGCCGACGGCGACCAGTGTGCGGGCCATCCCGGCGAAGTTGATGATCGACAACCGGGTGGTGATCAACAACCACCTCAAACGCACCCGCGGCGGCAAGATCAGCTTCACCCACCTGCTCGGCTACGCCATCGTGCAGGCGGTCAAGAAGTTCCCGAACATGAACCGGCACTTCGCCGAAATCGACGGCAAACCCAACGCCATCACCCCCGAACACACCAACCTCGGCCTGGCCATCGACCTGCCCGGCAAGGACGGCAATCGCCAATTGGTCGTCGCCGCCATCAAAAAGTGCGAAACCATGGCGTTCGGCCAGTTCATCGCCGCCTACGAGGACATCGTCCGGCGCGCCCGCGACGGCAAACTCACCGCCGAGGACTTCTCCGGGGTCACCATCTCCCTGACCAACCCGGGCACCATCGGCACCGTGCACTCCGTGCCCCGCCTGATGGCCGGGCAAGGCGCCATCATCGGCGCCGGCGCCATGGAATACCCCGCCGAGTTCCAGGGCGCGAGCGAGGAACGCATCAACGAGGTCGGCATCGG
Source organism: Mycobacterium aquaticum (assembly GCF_002086485.1). GTDB lineage: Bacteria > Actinomycetota > Actinomycetes > Mycobacteriales > Mycobacteriaceae > Mycobacterium > Mycobacterium aquaticum. The sequence continues at coordinate 35,258 of NZ_MVHF01000056.1, forward strand.
CAAGCTGATCACCTTGACCTCCACCTACGATCACCGCATCATCCAGGGCGCGGAATCGGGTGACTTCCTGCGCACCATCCACCAGTTGCTGCTCGACGACGACTTCTTCGACGAGATCTTCCGCGAACTGGGCATCCCGTATGAGCCCGTGCGGTGGCGCACCGACAACCCGGACTCGATCGCCGACAAGAACGCCCGCGTCATCGAACTGATCGCCGCCTACCGCAACCGCGGGCATCTGATGGCCGACATCGATCCGCTGCGCCTGGACAAGACCCGCTTCCGCAGCCATCCCGACCTGGACGTCAACACCCACGGCCTCACGCTGTGGGATCTGGACCGGGCGTTCAAGGTCGACGGGTTCGCCGGCAAGCAGTACATGAAACTGCGCGACATCCTGGGCCTGTTGCGCGACGCCTACTGCCGTCACGTCGGGGTGGAATACACCCACATCCTCGAACCCGAACAGCAGAAGTGGCTGCAGGAACGCATCGAGGTCAAGCACGCCAAGCCCACGGTCGCCGAGCAGAAGTACATCCTGTCCAAGCTCAACGCAGCCGAAGCGTTCGAAACCTTCCTGCAAACCAAATACGTTGGGCAGAAACGTTTCTCGCTTGAAGGCGCGGAGACCGTCATCCCGATGATGGACGCCGCCATCGACCAGGCCGCCGAACATGGACTCGACGAGGTCATCATCGGCATGCCGCACCGAGGCCGGCTCAACGTGCTGGCCAACATCGTCGGCAAGCCCTACAGCCAGATTTTCACCGAGTTCGAAGGCAACCTCAATCCGTCGCAGGCCCACGGCTCCGGCGATGTGAAGTACCACCTGGGGGCGTCGGGCAACTACATCCAGATGTTCGGCGACAACGACATTCAGGTGTCGCTGACCGCCAATCCGTCCCACCTGGAGGCCGTCGACCCGGTCCTGGAGGGCCTGGTGCGGGCCAAACAAGACCTGCTCGACACCGGCACCGATGCCGAAGGCTCCCAAACCTTCCCGGTGGTGCCGCTGATGCTGCACGGTGATGCCGCGTTCGCCGGCCAGGGCGTGGTCGCCGAAACCCTCAACCTGGCCCTGCTCAAGGGGTACCGCACCGGCGGCACCATCCACATCGTGGTCAACAACCAGATCGGGTTCACCACCGCGCCAACGGATTCGCGCTCCAGCGAGTACTGCACCGACGTGGCGAAGATGATCGGCGCGCCGATCTTCCACGTCAACGGCGACGACCCCGAAGCCTGCGCCTGGGTGGCGCGGCTGGCCATCGACTTCCGCCAGGCGTTCAAGAAGGACGTCGTCATCGACATGCTGTGCTACCGCCGCCGCGGGCACAACGAAGGCGACGACCCGTCGATGACCCAGCCCTACATGTACGACGTCATCGACACCAAACGCGGCTCCCGCAAGGCCTACACCGAATCGCTGATCGGCCGCGGCGACATCTCCATGAAAGAAGCCGAAGACGCCCTGCGCGATTACCAGGGTCAGCTGGAGCGGGTGTTCAACGAGGTCCGCGAACTGGAGAAGCACGCCGCCGAACCCAGCGAATCGGTGGAAGCCGATCAGCAGATTCCGCAACGCCTGGCCACCGCGGTGGACAAGTCACTGCTGGCTCGCATCGGCGACGCCCACCTGGCCCTGCCCGAGGGCTTCACGGTGCACCCGCGCGTCAAGCCGGTCCTGGAGAAGCGTCGGGAAATGGCCTACGAAGGCAAGATCGACTGGGCCTTCGCCGAGTTGCTCGCCCTGGGGTCGCTGGTCTCCGAAGGCAAACTGGTCCGGTTGAGCGGTCAGGACACTCAGCGCGGCACGTTCACACAGCGCCACGCCGTCATCGTCGACCGCAAGACCGGTGAAGAGTTCACCCCGCTGCAATTGTTGGCCACCAACACCGACGGCACCCCCACCGGCGGCCGGTTCCTGGTTTACAACTCCGCGCTCTCCGAATACGCCGCGGTCGGTTTCGAATACGGCTACTCGGTGGGCAACCCCGACGCCATGGTGCTCTGGGAAGCGCAGTTCGGTGACTTCGTCAATGGTGCGCAATCCATCATCGACGAGTTCATCTCCTCCGGTGAGGCCAAATGGGGCCAGCTGTCCAACGTCGTGCTGCTGCTGCCGCACGGGCATGAAGGCCAAGGCCCCGACCACACCTCCGGGCGCATCGAACGGTTCCTGCAGCTCTGGGCCGAAGGGTCGATGACCATCGCGGTGCCGTCGACCCCGGCCAACTATTTCCACCTGCTGCGCCGCCACGGCCTCGACGGCATCCAACGCCCGTTGATCGTGTTCACGCCGAAGTCCATGCTGCGCAACAAGGCCGCGGTGTCCGACATCCGCGACTTCACCGAACAGAAATTCCGTTCGGTGCTGGAGGAGCCCACGTACACCGACGGCGATGGCGATCGCAACAAGGTCACCCGCATCCTGTTGTGCAGCGGCAAGATCTACTACGACCTGGCCGCGCGCAAGGTCAAGGACAAGCGTGACGACGTGGCCATCGTGCGCCTCGAACAGCTCGCGCCGCTGCCCAAACGCCGCCTGGCCCAAACCCTCGACCTCTACCCCAACGCCACCGACAAGTACTGGGTCCAAGAAGAACCCGCCAACCAGGGCGCCTGGCCCTCGGTCGGACTCACCCTGCCCGAAGTACTCCCCGAGTACTTCAACCCCATCAAGCGCATCTCCCGACGGGCCATGTCCGCACCGTCGTCCGGCTCGTCGAAGGTGCACGCGGTGGAGCAGCAGGAGATCATCGATCTCGCGTTCGGGTAGTCGATAGCTACCGCGCGGGTTCGAATCACCGCGCACGCAACGCTGGGCACCGCGGCCCGGGGCGACTAGTCAACAAGGGTGACCTTCACGACGAGCGCCCCGGCCGCGGAACCCGCAGCGTCGCCTGCCGACCCGCGGACCGTTCGGACTGCCCTGCTGGCCAGCCTGCTCGGGACGACGATCGAGTGGTACGACTTCTTCCTCTACGCCACGGCCGCGAGCCTGGTGTTCAACCACACGTTCTTCCCCGACCAGAGCTCGTTCGTCGGGACCATGTTGGCGTTCGCGACGTTTGCGGTCGGCTTTGTGGTGCGCCCGATCGGCGGCTTCGTCTTCGGGCACATCGGCGACCGGATCGGCCGCAAGCGCACCCTGGCACTGACCATGCTGTTGATGGGCGGTGCCACCGCATTGATGGGTCTGCTGCCCACGGCCGCTCAGATCGGGGCGCTGGCGCCGGTGCTGTTGCTGGTGTTGCGCGTCGTGCAGGGTTTCGCCCTCGGCGGTGAGTGGGCCGGCGCGGTGCTGCTGGCCGTCGAGCACAGCCCGCGCAACCGCCGTGGGCTGTTCGGCAGCATTCCCCAGGTCGGGCTGGCGCTGGGCCTTGCGCTCGGCACCGGAGTGTTCGTGGTGCTGCAGCTGGCCCTGTCACCGGACGCTTTCCTGGCCTATGGCTGGCGCATCGCCTTTCTGATCAGCATCGCCTTGGTGATCTTCGGCGTGGTGGTGCGCTTCCGGGTGGCCGAGACCCCCGCGTTCGAGAAGATCCGTGCCGACGACGACCGTGCGCCGGTCCCGGTGCGGGAGATCTTCCGGCCGCCTGTGCTGCGGTCGACGATCCTAGGCATGCTGTCGCGGTGGGGTGAGGGGGCGGCCTTCAACACCTGGGGTGTGTTCACCATCGCGTACGCCACCAGCACGCTGCATCTGGGCAAGGTGCCGGTGCTGATCGTGGTCACCATCTCGGCGTTGTTGATGGCGGCGTTGTTGCCGGTGTCGGGCCGGCTGACCGACCGGTTCGGCGCCCGCACCATGTATGCCAGCGGGATCGCCGCCTACGGTCTAGTGGTGTTCCCGGCGTTCGCGCTGTTCGGCACTCGCAGCATCGTCGCCTACTCGGCGGCAATGTTGTTGGCGTTCGGCGTGATTCACGCGTGGTTCTACGGTGCGCAGGGCACGCTGTACGCATCGCTGTTCCCGACTCGCACCCGCTACACCGGGTTGTCGACGGTGTATCAGCTCTCCGGGGTGTACGCGTCGGGTCTGACGCCGCTGATCCTGACGGCGCTCATCGCCGCGGGCGGCGGCAAGCCCTGGTACGCCTGCGGGTATCTGGTCGCGACCGCCGCGATCAGCGTCGTCGCGACGCTGTTGCTGCGGCCGCGGTATTAGGTGGTGAGTACCACCGGGCCGGCGCCGGTGATCGCGATGGTGTTCTCGGTGTGCGCGGTGCGGGATCCATCGGCAGAGCGGATGGTCCAGCCGTCCCGGTCATAGACGATGCGGTTGGTGGTGCGGGCGAGCCACGGCTCCAGTGCGAGTGTCATGCCCGCCCGTAGCCGCATGCCCCGCCCGGGCTTGCCGTTGTTCGGTACGTGCGGATCTTCATGCATGGTCCTGCCGAGTCCGTGCCCGCCGAACTGGAGATTGACCGAGTATCCGTACGACGCGACGACGGCGCCGATGGCGGCGGAGATGTCGCCGAGTCGGCCGCCGGGCAGTGCCGCCGCGGTGCCTGCCGCGAGCGCCTCCTCGGTCGCACGGATCAGCCGAACGTCCTCGTCGGCAGGCGTGCCGACGATCACGGTGCGCGCCGCATCGGCCACCCAGCCGTCTACGGATACCGCGAAGTCCATGCTCAACACGTCGCCGTCGCGCAGCACGTAGTCGAAGGGAAGGCCATGCAGCACAGCGTCATTCACCGACAAGCAGATCACGTTGCGGAACGGTCCCGACCCGAACGACGGGTCGTAGTCCCAGTAGCAGGACTGCGCACCGCGGCGCTTGACCATGTCCCGGGCGTGGTGTTCGAGGTCGAGCAGATTCACCCCGACTTCGGCCAGCCTTCCGAGTTCGGCGAGCACCTCGGCCACGAAGCGTCCGGTGGTCCGCATCTTCTCGATCTCGGCATCGGTTTTGAGTTCGATCACGTCACTACTCCTTGTACGGTATTTAAATACCAGACTAGCGGTATACAAATACCAGCGCTACGGTGGTGGCGTGGTTCGTACGCCGCTCAGCCCCGAGCAAGTCGCCGCAGGCCGCCGACTCGGCGCGGCATTGCGCGCTGCCCGGGGCCCCCGCACCCTCGAAGACGTCGCACGCGGCGCAGGAATCTCCCCCGAGACACTGCGCAAGATCGAAACCGGTCGCCTGCCCTCCCCCGCATTCGGCACCATCGTCGGACTCAGTGATGTCCTCGACCTGCCACTGCAGACCCTCGCCGAAATATGGCGGCCGGTGAGCGCCGCGGCGTCGTAGTTGTTTGCTCGTGACGTATCAGTGAATCACCGGTCGGATTCGGGATAACGCTCGACCACGTCGGTCGGACATTTCAACTCGCCGGAAGGGTCACACGGGCGATGTGGCCCGGCTTGTGGATGCGGCGATCCAGTGGTACGAACTCCCTACAGGCCACCCGTGACGCGCCGCTCCCGATCGTAAATTGCTGCGAATCATGGCCTTTCCGAGGCATCAGGACACTACGACCGGGGGATCACCGTGCCAATACGGCTGTGAATGCGAAAGCCGAGACGCGGCTGAACCCATTTCCACATCTGGCGATTGCCATTGTCTTGCGAAGCAGTTCCGAGACGATAGCGCCAGACACCTCGATCGATGGAGCGGTTTACATGAATGGCTTTGCTGGAAAGGTCGCTGTCGTCACTGGCGCCGGCTCGGGAATCGGACAGGCGCTGGCCGTCGAACTGGGGCGTGCAGGCGCCAAGCTCGCCATCAGCGACATCGACATCGACGGTCTGGCTGACACCGAGCGACGGCTCAAAGCGATCGGTGCGCCCGTCAAGGCCGACCACCTCGATGTGACCGAACGCGAGGAGTTCCTGGCCTACGCCGACCAGGTCAAGCAGCACTTCGGCACGGTCAACCAGATCTATAACAATGCGGGCATCGGATACGCCGGTGATATCCAGGTCGCCCGGTTCAAGGACATCGAACGGGTCATGGACGTCAACTTCTGGGGAGTCGTCAACGGCACCAAGGCATTCCTGCCCCACCTCATCGCATCGGGCGACGGCCACGTCATCAACGTGTCGAGCGTCTTCGGGTTGTTCTCGCTGCCCGGGCAGGCCGCGTACAACTCGGCCAAGTTCGCCGTACGCGGGTTCACCGAGGCCCTGCGCCAGGAGATGATGCTGGCGGGTCATCCGGTCAAAGTCACCGCCGTGCACCCCGGCGGCATCAAGACCTCCATCGCACGCAACGCCATCATGGCCGACGGTATCGACGCCGAGTTGGTGGCGGCCAACTTCGACAAGCAATTCGCGAGGACGAGCCCGCAACGCGCGGCGCAGCTCATCCTCAACGCCGTGCACAAAGACAAGGCCCGCGTATTGGTGGGCCCCGACGCCAAATTCCTCGACCTCGTCGTGCGCGTCACCGGATCGGGCTATCAGCGCATGTTCACGACTTTCCTGAAGCTGGCCTCGACCAAGTCGGCCGAGTTACGCGGAACCGCGGGTACCGGCTAATCTCGACACCAGTCAAACGACACAAGGGAGTGCGCATGGAAGGCTTTGCTGGGAAGGTCGCCGTGGTGACGGGTGCCGGGTCGGGTATCGGACAGGCACTGGCCATCGAACTCGGACGCTCGGGCGCCAAGCTCGCCATCAGCGACGTCGACACCGAAGGCCTCGCCGTCACCGAGGAGCGACTCAAGGCGATCGGCGCGCCGGTCAAGGCCGACCGGCTCGATGTCACCGAGCGCGAAGCTTTCGAGCTGTACGCGAATTCGGTCGTCGAGCATTACGGCAAGGTCAATCAGATCTACAACAACGCAGGCATCGCGTTCACCGGCGACATCGAGGTCAGCAGCTACAAGGACATCGAACGCGTGATGGACGTCGACTTCTGGGGCGTCGTCAACGGCACCAAGGCGTTCCTGCCGCACCTGATCGCCTCCGGCGACGGACACGTGGTCAACGTCTCCAGCATCTTCGGCCTGTTCGCCGTGCCGGGCCAGGCCGCCTACAACTCGGCCAAGTTCGCGGTACGCGGGTTCACCGAGGCTCTGCGCCAGGAAATGGCACTGGCCAAGCACCCGGTCAAGGTCACCACTGTGCACCCGGGCGGCATCAAGACCGCGATCGCCCGCAACGCCACGGCAGCCGAGGGTCTCGACCCGCAGGAACTGGCCAAGGTGTTCGACAAGAAGCTCGCCAACACCACACCGCAGCGGGCCGCGAAGATCATCCTCGAGGCCGTGCGCAAGAACAAGGCCCGGGTGCTCGTCGGCCCCGACGCCAAGCTGCTCGACATCGTCGTGCGCATCACGGGCTCGGGCTACCAGCGGTTGTTCTCCACCGCCATGAGCCGCATCCTGCCCTACTGACGGACTAGTGGCCGAGCGGGTTGGCCTGCAGGAAGGCGTCGGCGACCGCACGCGGGTCGGCGCCTTCGGCCACCTGCCGAAGCATGTCAGCAAGTGAACCGGTGTCCAGGACACCCGCCACCTCGTTGACCGCCAGGATCTGGCGTTCGTTGAGCACATTGCGCCGGTAGAGCGGCACCACGTTCTCCGCACGGATCATCGCCGTGCGGTCGGCGAGCACCACCACCTCCGCCGGGTTGGCCGGGTCGGCGGTGGTGGTCCATGCCGCGTTGATCTTCCCGGCCCGAAGCGCCGCGAAAAGACTTGCGCGATCGGTGAATTCGACAGGTTTGGGCAGGTGGCAGGTACCCACCAGCGCAGGGACGGCTGCGCCTTTGAGAGCCCCGGGCACCACCTTGGCGCAGTTGCGCCGCAGCGCGGAGAGATCTTTCCCGCCCCAGGCCGACGCGGTCTGTTCCGTCACCGCGACAGCGGGTTTGTCCTGGGCCGACATGGTGTAGTCACCGGCGGCGACGCCCTCGGGCAACGCCGAGAGCAGGTCGCGGTAGACCTGCTCATCGGAATGCGCCGACGCACCGGGCGCGAACGTCTCGAGCAACTGTCCGGTGAACCCGGGCAGGACGGTCACCGAACCGGAATCCAGCGCGCCAAGCGCCTCCTTGGTCGGGGTGACCTCGGCGGGAGTGCCGTAATAGCGCAGCGCGGCCGCATACAGCTGGCCGATCAGCGCATACTCCGGGGTCATGCCCGCCGCGACGGCCATCGGGGCAGGCGGCGGATGGGAGCTGCAGCCGGCGATCAGCAGTACGACCGCCAGCGCCAAAACCAATCGACGACGCACAGACAGTGTCAGTCTCCCGACGCGGCCGCCACTGCCGCGGCCACCGCAGGCCCGACCCGGGGATCGAGCGCACTCGGCACGATGTGATCGGCGGCCAGATCGTCCCCGACGACCGAGTGGATCGCCTCAGCGGCGGCCACCTTCATCTTCTCGGTGATCCGGCGCGCACCGGCATCGAGCGCACCCCGGAACACCCCGGGGAAGGCCAGCACGTTGTTGATCTGGTTCGGGAAATCGCTGCGGCCCGTCGCGACGATCGCAGCATGCTTGCGCGCCGCATCGGGATGGATCTCCGGATCCGGATTGGACAGGGCGAAGACGATGCCGCCCGGGGCCATCGTGGCGATGAGCTCTTCGGGCACGATGCCTGCCGACACTCCGAGGAACATGTCGGCGCCGTCGAGCGCCTCGGCGATGCCGCCGGTGAGACCGCGCGGGTTGGTGCGCCCCGCCAGTTCGGTCTTGAAGGAGTTCATGCCCTCGCGGTCGGCGTGAACGATGCCCTGCGAATCCAGCACGGTGATGTCGGCGATGCCCTTGGCGAGCAGCATGTTGGTGCAGGCCACGCCGGCCGCGCCGGCGCCCGAGACGACGACCCGCAGGTTGTGCATGTCGCGCTCAAGCACCTTGGTGGCCCCCAGCAGCGCGGCGAGCACCACGATGGCGGTGCCGTGCTGGTCATCGTGCATGACCGGGCAGTCGAGCGCCTCGATGACGCGGCGCTCGACCTCGAAACACCGCGGTGCCGAGATGTCCTCCAGGTTGACCGCGCCGAATGTCGGGCGGAGCCGGATCAGGGTCTCGACGATCTCGTCGGGGTCCTTGGTGTCCAGCACGATGGGAATGGAGTTCAGTCCGCCGAAAGACTTGAACAGCGCACTCTTGCCCTCCATCACCGGCAGCGACGCCGCCGCGCCGATGTCGCCGAGACCCAGCACCGCGGTGCCGTCACTGACGACGGCGACCAAACGGTTCGCCCAGGTGTACTTGGCCGCCAGCGTGTGATCCGTGGCGATGGCCCGGCTGACCTGGGCGACGCCCGGGGTGTAGGCGATCGACAGGGCCCGCTGGGTGTCCAGCGGGGAATTGAGCTCGACGGAGAGCTTGCCGCCTTCGTGAGCAGTAAAGATCTCGGAATCTTCGACGACAACCTGGGGAGTGCGCGTCGTCGCGGAGTCCTCACGCGATGAAGCGACAGTACTTTCCGACACGGCGCCAGGGTACTTCACAGACCGATCTCACAGGGTCGACTTCCCCTCTCGTGAGCCGTTGGTAACAGGTTGGGCGCGTACGATTCAATGCGGCCCGATCGGGTGCCGGTCACAGCTGATGGGAGGCCCAGCGAATGCCCTCGTTCCGCGCGCTACCGCCGTCGCTGCTCCGCCCCGCTGCGCGGACCAAACCGCCCGTCACCGACGCCAAATCCATCCATGTTCCGGTGGCCCGGGCCATGGTCGACTGCGGGGTGTACTGCGAGGGACAGAGGTTGCCCGGCAAATACACCCACGCGGCCGCGCAGGCCAAGGTGCGTGAACTGGAGAGCGCCGGGAAGAAGGCGTTCGCGTGGGTCGGCCTGCATGAGCCCGACGAACACCAGATGCAGTCTGTCGCAGACGTTTTCGGGTTACACGAGCTTGCGGTCGAGGACGCGGTGCACGCCCATCAGCGCCCCAAGCTGGAGCGCTACGACAAGACACTGTTCTTGGTGATCAAGACCGTGAACTACGTCGAGCACGCCTCGGTGGCCAACGCTCGCGAAATCGTCGAGACCGGCGAGATCATGATCTTCGTCGGCCCCGACTTCGTGGTCACCGTCCGGCACGGTGAACACGGCGGGCTGGCCAGCGTGCGCCGCCGCCTCGACGCGTCGCCGGCCATCCTGACGCTGGGCCCATTCGCCGTCATGCACGCGATCGCCGACCACGTGGTGGACCACTATCTGCACGTCACCGACCTGATGGAAACCGATATCGACGTCATGGAGGAGAACGTCTTCTCCCCCGACACCCCGACCAACATCGAGTGCATCTACCTGCTCAAGCGGGAGGTCGTCGAGTTGCGCCGCGCCGTCGGGCCGCTGACACTGGCGCTGCAGCGGCTGCTCACCGACCACAATGACGTCATCTCCGTGGAAGTGCGCCGCTACATGCGCGACGTCAACGATCACACCATCCAGGCCTCGGAGCGGATCTCCAGCTACGACGAAATGCTCAGCTCACTGGTGCAGGCCGCCCTCGGCAAGGTCGCGATGCAGCAGAACGTCGACATGCGCAAGATATCGGCGTGGGTAGCCATCGCGGCGGTACCGACCGCACTGGCCGGGATCTACGGCATGAACTTCGACAACATGCCCGAATTACATTGGGTCTGGGGCTATCCCGCAGTTCTCACCCTGATGCTCACAGTGTGCGTGGTGCTGCACCGCACCTTCCGGAAGAACGACTGGCTCTGAGTATCAGGTCGGGTTGGCGGCCCGGCGAGCCGGATTCAGCACGTCCACACCGTCGGTCTGCCACGCCTCACGCATCGCGTCGGCGCCCTTGAGCCGCACCCACGCCGCCTCCGTCGCGGTGATCGGAGTCGCGGCAAGGACATTCACCGCGGTCATCGGATCCGGCAACGCGATCTCCCCGATATCGCTGGGGGACAACAGGAAAGCCGTGAACGGCGCACCGGCGAACAACGGCGTCTCCAGATCGACCAGGGCGTCGGCCTCAAGCACCAACCCCTCGACCGCAGGCGCCGCCGCGAGGATCGCCAGGGACCGGGCCAGCCCAGTCGGCGTCGGCCCGCGCAGCGACACCGTCACCTCGGCCCGCGGACCGTGGATCGGGTCGGCCACGAATTCCGTGGGGTCGAACATCGGGTGACGCGAACAGCCCAGCGTCACATAGTGGTACACGGTGTCATCAGCTGGGTCGGGGCCGAAGCGGAGCACCTCGATCCGCTCGGTTCCGAGGAAGGTGACACTCGCACTGACCGGTTCGGCGGTGATACCCGCAGCTGCGAAGTGCTCGTCGAGACCGGTTCGCACGGCCGCCAGGACGTCGGTCACTCGGCTTTGGGCTCGGACGGCGCCGCGGTTTTCTCCTCGGCGTCGTCGGCGGGTTCTGCGGGCTCGTCGGAATCTGTCTCACTGGTTTCAGCCTCTGGCGCTTCGGCCTCGGGCTCGGGTTCCGGCTCGGGCTGTGGCTCGGGCTCGAGCGTCTCGTCGGGTTCGGGTTCGATCACCCGGGTCAGGTTCAGCCCCGAGTCGGCATCGAAGATCACCAGTTTCGACGTGTCGAACGCCAGCTCGATCTGCTGGCCTGCCGTCGCTCGGGACTCCGCGGAAACCCTTGCCACGAACTCGTTTTCGCCCGCGCCGGATTCGGCGACCAGCTCGGCCAACTGCGCCGCGCGGGCACTGTCGCCTTCGATCGTGAAGTGGATGTACTTCTCCGAGCCCAGCGACTCGACGATGTCGGCGCGAACGGTAAAGCTCAAGGCCCGGATCCTGGCATACCCGTCCAGCAGGGACGCATCCTCAAGATGCTCCGGGCGGATCCCGACAATGATGTTGTCCGGCTTGGGGGCTCGGGCCAGCAACTCGTGCACGTCGGGGCTCAGCGTCACATCACCGAACGGCAACCGCACCCCGACATCGGTGAACGTCGCCGGGAAGAAGTTCATGGCAGGCGACCCGATGAAGCCTGCCACGAACAGGTTGACCGGGTTTTTGTACAGCTCGTCGGGGGTGCCGATCTGTTGCACCACACCGGCCAGCATCACGACAACGCGGTCCCCCAGCGTCATCGCCTCGGTCTGATCATGGGTGACGTACACCGTGGTGGTACCCAGCCGGCTCTGCAACCGCGAGATCTCGGCACGCATCTGAACCCGCAGTTTGGCGTCCAGGTTAGAGAGCGGCTCGTCCATCAGGAATGCCTTGGGGCTGCGGACAATTGCCCGCCCCATCGCCACCCGCTGACGCTGCCCGCCGGAGAGCTGAGCGGGCTTGCGGTCCAGCAGTTCGGTCAGGTCGAGGATCTTGGCGGTCTCTTCGACCTTGGCCGCGATCTCGTCCTTCTTCATCTTGGCCAGCGTGAGCGGGAAGGCGATGTTCTGCCGGACCGTCATGTGCGGGTACAGCGCGTAGGACTGAAACACCATCGCGATGTCGCGGTCCTTGGGCGCCTTCTCGTTGACCCGTTCCCCGCCGATGCTCAGCTCGCCCGACGAGATCTCCTCGAGCCCGGCGATCATGTTCAGCGTGGTGGATTTGCCGCACCCGGACGGCCCGACCAGGATGATGAATTCGCCGTCGGCGATGGTCATGGACAGTTCTTTGACGGCTTCCCGGACACCGCCTGCGCCGTCGGGGTAACTCTTGGTCACCCGGTCCAACACAATCTCGGCCATCCAACTACCCCTTTACCGCACCGGAGGTCAGTCCAGCGACGATGCGCCGCTGGAAAATCAGGACAAAGACAATGATCGGGATGGTGATGACCATCGCGCCCGCCGCAATGGAACCGGTCGGCTCCTCGAATTGCGAACTGCCGGTGAAGTTCGCGATGGCCACCGGCGCCGTGATGGCGCGTTGGGTCGCGGTCAGCGACAGAGCCAGCAGCAGATCGTTCCACGCGAAGATGAACACCAGGATGGCCGCGGTGACGATGCCTGGCACCGCCAGCGGGGCGATGACCTTGCGGAACGCCTGCGCCGGCGTGGCACCGTCCATCTTCGCGGCCTTCTCCAGATCCCATGGGATCTCCCGGAAGAACGCCGAGAGTGTGTAGATCGCCAGCGGCAGCGCGAAAGTGATGTAGGGGATGATCAGGCCCGGCCAGGTGTCGAACAGGCCGAGCCGGCGCTCGATGTTGAAAAGCGGTGTCACCAGCGAGATCTGCGGGAACATCGCGATCAGCAGAGCGACGCCGACCAGCAACCGCTTGCCCGGGAACGCCAGCCGTGCCACGGCATAGGCCGCCATGCCACCGACCACCACCGCGATCACCGTGGTGATCAGGCCGATGCCGATGGAGTTGACCAGTGCCGAGCTGAAGATGTCACCGGTGAAGATGCCCTTGTAGTTGGCGAAAGTGATCTGCGTCGGAATCAGCTTGCCGTCCTTGACCGTTGACGTCGGTTTCAACGACAACGACAGGATCCACAACACCGGGAACAGTGCATAGAGAATCACCAGTGCGTCGACGACAACCCATCCGGTCGCGCGGCGCGCACCGACCCGTTCAGCCATGTTGCTCGCTTCCTCCTCGGGCCTGGGGGCCCGCATCGTCAGCTTCAGCCATGTTGCTCGCTTCCTCCTCGGGCCTGGGGGCCCGCATCGTCAGCTTCAGCCATGTTGCTCGCTTCCTCCTCGGGCCTGGGGGCCCGCATCGTCAGCTTCAGCCATGTTGCTCGCTTCCTCCTCGGGCCTGGGGGCCCGCATCGTCAGCTTCAGCCATGTTGCTCGCTTCCTCCTCGGGCCTGGGGGCCCGCATCGTCAGCTTCGGTCATCAGCGGCCCTCCGCGTCCGACCCAGGCGCCGACGCCCCGAAGATCTTGATGTAGATGAACGCGATGACCGCGACCGAGGCGAAGATCAACACGCTGATGGCCGAACCCAACCCGAGGTTGAACGCCTTGAACAGGTTGTCGTAACCCAAGATCGACACCGACCCGGTGTTGTTGGCCCCACCGGTCAGCACATAGATGTTGTCGAAGATCCGGAACGCGTCAAGGGTGCGGAACAGCAGCGCCACCAGGATGGCCGGTTTCATCAGCGGGAGAATCACTTTGACCAGCCGCTGCCATGCCCCCGCACCGTCGACCTGGGCGGCGTTGAGCAGTTCCTGCGGTACCAGCGCCAGCCCGGCCAACAGCAGCAGCGCCATGAACGGCGTGGTCTTCCACACCTCCGCCAGCACCACGATGGCCAGCGACGGCAACTGCTCGGTCAACGGCGCGCTGCCATCCGGCAGCAGGTTCGCCAGGTACCCCGTGCCCGGCGTCCATGCGTAGTACCAGCTGTACGACGCCGCGACGGTGACGATGCCGTACGGGATCAGCACCGCGGTACGCACGACGCCTCTGCCGAAGATGGTGCGGTGCATGACCAATGCCAACGCCATGCCGAGCACGAACTCGATGGCCACCGACACGACCGTGATCCCCAGCGTCACGGCGAACGCCGTCCACCAATACCGGTCGGTGAGAATCGTGACGTAGTTGTCGACCCCGACGAACGCGGTGTCGCCCGGCGCGGCCAGGTTGTAGCGCTGCAGGCTCAGCCATACCGCGTAGCCGATGGGATAGGCCGTTACCGCGAGCATGAGGACCACCGCCGGAGCGATGAGTGCGTAGGCCAGCCTGCGCTGCGACCGGCGGTCGTCGGTGCGGGCCGCCGGCGCGGGCGCGGAAGCGGTAGCGGTTGACGACGTCACGGGATCAGCCCCTTACCGTCGATGGCCTTCTGCACCTGCGTGGTCAACACATCGGCCGTCCGCTCCGGGTCGATCGCGGTCACCGGGGCCAGCGTCGCCGAGATGCGGGTGGACACCGCCTGATAGACCGGGGTCGCCGGGCGCACGGCGGCATCGCTGAGTTGCTCGCGGATGATGGCGTACTGCGGGTACTTCGCCTGGAAGGCCGGGTCGTCGTAGAGGGATTCGCGCACCGCGGGCAGCCCGCCCTCCACCGAGGTGTAGCGCTGATTGTCGATGTTGCGCAGGCAGCGAATGGCTTCGAAGGCCTCGGCCTTGTGCTGGCTGGTGGACGCGACAGCCAGGTTGAGACCACCGATGGTCACTTTCGCCGGTTCGCCGGCGCGGACGCCCGGGTAGTTGGCGAAGCCGAAGACCTTTTTGCTGGCGTCGTATGCGGCCTCGAACTGTTCATCGCTGGGCGAGAAGGTGCCGAGGTCGTTGATGGCGTCGGTGAGATCGGGACGCTCGTTGAGCGGCAGGAACTTCACCCCGCCCTTGACGGCGTTCTCCAACAGCGAGGGCAGCACGAACGGCCAGTTCACCTCCAGGGCAGCCTTGCCCTGTTCGAGGGCAAGGCGCGCGGTGCCCTCGTCGGTCTGGGTCACCGACGGGTCCGCACCCGGCGCGGTCGCGACCGACTTCATGATCTGCAATGCCTTCACCGTCGCCGCCCGATGCTCAGGGGTGTCGGTGAGGGTGACGGTCTTGCCGTCGTCGGAGAGCACCTGACCGCCCGCACTCGCGAGCAGCGTGTTGAACCACACCACCAGGCCCTCGTACTGCTTTGCCTGCACCGCAATCCAGCTCGGCTTCCCTGCCGCGTGCAGACGCGTCGCCTCGGCGACCATGCCGTCCCAGGTGCGCGGCGGCTCATCCATCAAATCGGCTCGATACCAAAGCAATTGGGTGTTCGTGGTGATCGGCGCGGCATACAGCTTGCCCTGCCAGCGCGCGGTCTGCAGCGGGCCTGCCAAGGTGTTCTCGGCGGCATCGGACTCGGCGAGGCCGGCCGGGTCGTCGGACAGCGGTAGTGCCCAACCGGCTTCGGCGAACTCTGCCGTCCACACCACGTCGAGCGCCATCACATCGAGCGACTTGTCGTTGCCCGTCAGGCGTCGGGCCAGCTGCAGCCGTTGGTCGTCAGCACCTTTCGGCAGGCTGATCTGTTTGATGGTGAACCGGCCACCGAGTTCGGAGTTGCAGCGTTTGGCCACGGCGGTGAACGTGGCCATCTCGTTGGCCGGCGTGTAGTAGTTGATGACCAGGCCGCTGGCGGGGGCCCCACAGGCGGAGACGGTCGTGACCGCCGTCAACGCGGCCACTGCCGCAGCACACAGCCGCCGAGCGCGCACCGCTGGGCCTCCCGTCACTCCATGTCGCCGCCGCTGCGACTTCGGGCGGGAACCGCCCGCGCGCAAACCGTAGAGCCAAATACGCATGATGTGCAACACTTTCGGCACACGCGCATCACAATCGTGACCTGCAAACTTTGCCACACCGCACATCAGCGGCGGCCGGACGGGCTCAGATCGTCAAGCGCGCCAGCAGATCCCGGCCCTGTTCGGCACTCTGCGGATCGCACAGCACGTCATAGCGGCCCGCGACCAGCTGCATGGTCGAACTGAAATCTCTTGTGCCGCGAGCCATCGCGTACGGGATCGCCGAGGTGATCAGGCCGAAGAACACGCCCGCGATCAGACCCGTCAGCAGGGCACTCCACGGATTGGGGCTGAAAAAGCCCAGGATCAGGCCGATGAACAGACCCAGCCAGGCGCCCGAGAGCACGCCGCCGCCGAGCACCTTGGGCCAGCTCAACCGGCCCGTCACCCGCTCGACCTGCATCAGGTCGACACCGACCAGCGTCACCTGCTGAACCGGGAATTGTTGGTCGGACAGATAGTCCACCGCACGCTGCGCCTCGGCGTAGGTCGGGTAGGAGCCGATCGGCCACCCTTTGGGCGGTGTGGGCAACGCGCCGCGCAGCGGCGCACCTGGTGTCGCACCGGCTGCCTGCCCGGGCTGGAATGGGCTGGTCATCGATCTTCACTCTCCTGTCGTGCAGCGACCGATCGGCCTGCTGCTCTTGTTACAGCAACGTCCCCCACCCGCAAAAGGTGCCTGCGATGAGGTGACCTCTACGTTCCGTGCCGTGCGCTAGGTTGATCAGCATGACAAACCCGGACGGCCACGCAGGCGAAACACCTGCATCCGAGCCCAGTGCCGTGCCGTCAGAACCGTCGTCGAGCGGCTATGAAGCACCTCCGATCGAGCAATCCAAGGATCTGCCGCCTGCCGCAGAAGCGCAACCGTCTTATGGCGCGCCACCATCGATCGAGGCCCGCCCTGATGCCGGGTATGCGTCCGGGCCGACGTACTCGTCGCCTCCCCCACCACCGTCGCCCCCTGCGGTCGACTACCCCATGAACTATCCGCCGTACCCGCCGCAGCCCGCGGCGTACCCCCCGCCTCC
>NZ_MVHF01000057.1 GCF_002086485.1 Mycobacterium aquaticum
CGTCCAGCTGAACCGGCGGGGGCGGGGCGAACGGATCGGCCGGCGGCGGGGCCATCGGGTCGGCCATCGGCGGAGGTCCCGGGGGCAGCGGAGCTTCCGGCGGGGGAGCGTCGAACGGTGCCTCGGGTGGCATCGCGGCCGGATCATCGGCAGCCACCGGCAGGTACATGTGGTGCGTGAACTGACGCTGGAAGGCGCCACCGCCGCCGATCTTGACGCCGCGGCCGCCTTCACCGGACGACACCGGCGTGCCGTCGGGCAGGGTCACGGCGGTGTGGCCGCCATTCCAGCCGATCACCAGGGCGCCTGGCTCGCTGCCGTACTTGAAGCCGCGGGCCAGCAGAGCGCGCTCCTGGTTGCCGGTGTTGAAGCGGTCCCCGAAGGCGGGGCGGCCGGTTGCCACGTTGCTGACCCAGGAGGCCAGACCGGAACAGTCGGTCCCGGCGGGAGTGTCACCACCGGAGATATACGGCGTGCCCGAAACGGACTGGACGAGCGCCATCAGCGATGCTGTCGCAATAGCAAACATGCGGCGGGACGTTAACAGCAGGCAAACTGGGCTGACAAAATATGTGACACCCTTCACAAGGGCCGTCGAGTATTGGCTGGTTCACGCAATTTCGGAATGAGTGTGCTCTTCCTTGGCGCCGGTACTCAGGCTCACCCGGCCTGCGGAGGTGGTCATCTGGTTCGTGTGACGGTTTACTCCAATGTCGTTGTCGCACTGGGCGAGGCGGTTGTTGCGTCACGGTGCGATTGGGTGGGGGAATGCGCGAATCGGCCGAATTCACTTATCAAATAGGCAATTTCGCAATCGGGTCGGATAAGGTCGCGCAACGGTGAGCGCCGCTCGGTGTCCGGAACCGGGGACGTTATGTGAGTTGCGGGCGGCATTGGCACGCTGCGCGGCGTTCGGTGATTCTGGCGAATGGCGGACCGGTATGAATTCTGCGCCCCTGCCGCGTCGGGCAGCGATTTCGCGGGGGTGCGACGACGACATGCAGCCAAATGGCTGCATAATGGGACGGCGCCGCCGGACGGCTGCGGATCAGGAGGTCGGTGGGCGATGGATGAGGTGTTCAAGGCCTTGGCCGACCCGAACCGGAGGCAGTTGCTGGACGCGCTCAACGACCGCGACGGACAGAGTCTGGCCGAGCTGTGCGCCGGCCTGCCGATCGCGCGGCAATCCATCACCAAGCACCTGGCGCGGCTGGAGGCCGCGGGGCTCGTCACCACGGTGCGCCAGGGCAGACACAAGTTGCACTACGCCAACGTCGAGCCGATCACCGCGATCACCGACGGCTGGCTCAGCCGCTACGAGCGGGCGGCGACGCCTGCCCTCAGCGACCGGATGGTGCACCCGCCCGACGTCACAGAGTTCCGCTACACCACATATATAAGGACAACGCCCGAGCGACTGTGGCAGGCCGTCACCAATCCGGCGGTGGCCCCGGAGTATCTGGGCCACGCGATCGAATCGGCGTGGCTCAAGGGTTCGGCCTATGTGTGGATCGAGAACGGTCTGCGTACCGAACACCCCGACCAGGTGATCCTGGAGTCCGATCCGTATCGACGGCTCGGATTCACCTACCGCACGCTCACCGCTGACGTCGCCGACCTCACCGAGGAACTGCTCGTCGCCGGTGACACCGAACCGCGCTCGCGCGTGCACTTCGACATCGAGCCGCTCGACGATCTGGTGAAACTCACCGTCGTCCACGACAACCTCAGCCCGGGCGGCGTCGTACTCCCACTGATCTCACACAGCTGGCCGATGAAGCTGGCTCACCTGAAGTCCCGATTGGAACAGGACGCGCCCTGACCGAGCGACGGGCGTGGTGCGCCTCAGGCGAGGGCGTCCGCCCGATTTCTTTCCGCCGGCTCGGGCCACGGTGCGGGTAGCGGCCGCTGGCGCACGTGCTGGGGCCACCAGAACCACTTTCCGAGCAGGGCCGCGATCGACGGCGTCATGAACGAGCGGATGACGAGGGTGTCGAAGAGCAGGCCGAGGCCGATGGTGGTGCCGACCTGGCCGATCACCGCAAGCTCACTGACGGCCATGGACATCATGGTGAAGGCGAACACCAGGCCTGCCGAGGTGACCACCGAGCCGGTGCCGCCCATGGCGCGGATGATGCCGGTGTTGAGCCCGGCGTGGATCTCTTCTTTGAACCGGGACACCAGCAGCAGGTTGTAGTCGGCGCCGACGGCCAACAGGATGATCACCGACATGGCCAGCACCATCCAGTGCAGCTCCAGCCCGACGAGGTGCTGCCAGATGAGCACCGAGAGACCGAAGGATGCGCCGAGTGATATGACGACGGTCCCGACGATGACGGCCGAGGCCACCACGCTGCGGGTGATGATCAGCATGATGATGAAGATCAGGCACAGTGAGGCGATGCCGGCGATCAGCAGGTCGTAGTTGGCGCCTTCCTGCATGTCCTTGAAGGTGGCCGCGGTACCGCCGAGGTAGATCTTGGAACCCTCCAGCGGCGATCCCTTGATGGCTTCTTTGGCGGCCTGCTTGATGGCGTCGATGTGCGAGATACCTTCGGGGCTCATCGGATCGCCCTCATGGCTGATGATGAAGCGCACCGCATGCCCGTCAGGCGACAGGAACATCTTCATGCCGCGCTTGAAGTTCGGATTGTTGAACGTTTCCGGCGGCAGATAGAACGAGTCGTCGTTCTTGGACGCGTCGAAGGCCTGGCCCATGGCCGTCTGGTCCTTCATCATCGCTTCCATCTGATCCTGCAGCCCACCCATGGTGGCCTGCATGGTCAGCATCATCGTCTTCATGTTCTTCATGGTCGCGATCATCGGCGGCATGATCTTGACCATCTGCGGCATCAGGACATCGAGCCGATCCATGTCCGGCATCAGCTTCTGAATGTCATCCGTCATGGTGTCGACCCCGTCGAGGGTGTCGAAGATCGACCGCATCGTCCAGCACACCGGGATGTCGAAGCAGTGCGGTTCCCAGTACAGGTAGTTGCGGATGGGCCGGAAGAAATCGTCGAAATCGGAGATGTGGTCCCGCAATTCGGCGACGTCGGCGACCATCACATGCATCTTGGCGACCATGCTGTGCGTGGTGTCGGCCATCTCCTGGGTCAGCTTGACCATGGATTCCATGGTGTTGATGGAGACCTGCATCTCGTCAGCCATCTTCAGCATGTCCTTCATGCGGTCCTGCATGTACTTCATGTTCATCATCTGGGTGGTGCCCTGCATGCTGATCTGGAACGGGATCGAGGTGTGCTCGATCGGCGTGCCCTGCGGGCGCGTGATGGCCTGCACCCGGGAGATGCCGGGAACCTGGAAAATGCGTTTGGCGATCCGGTCGACGACGAGGAAGTCTGCGGAGTTGCGCAGATCGTGGTCGCTTTCGATGAGCAGCAGCTCGGGGTTCATCCGAGCCTGGGAGAAATGCCGGTCAGCCGCGGCGTAACCGCTGTTGGCGGGGATATCCGACGGCAGGTACTTGCGGTCGTTGTAGTTGGTCCGGTAACCGGGCAGGGTCAGCAGGCCGATCAGCGACAGGGCGATGGTGGCGATCAGGATCGGTCCGGGCCAGCGGACGACCGCGGCACCGACCTTGCGCCATCCGCGAGTACGCATGGCGCGCTTGGGCTCCAGGGTCTTGCGGAACTTCGTGACGACCGTGATCACCGCGGGACCCATGGTCAGCGCCGCGAACACCACGGTGACCATGCCGATCGCCAGTGGGATACCGAGTGACTGGAAGTACGGCAGGTTGGTGAAGTGCAGGCAGAATGTGGCGCCTGCGATGGTCAGCCCGGACCCCAGGATGACGTGCGCGGTGCCGTGGAACATGGTGTAGTAGGCCGATTCCCGGTCCTCACCGACACTGCGGGCCTCTTGATATCGGCCGATCAGGAAGATCGCGTAGTCCGTGGCGGCGGCGATGGCCAAGGTCACCAGCAGGTTGGTGGCGAACGTCGAGAGCCCGATGATGTTGTAGTAGCCCAGGAACGCGATCAGGCCGCGGGCCGCGGACAGCTCCAGCACCACCATCAGCAGCACCAGCACGACCGTCACGATCGAGCGGTACACCAGGAGCAGCATCACGATGATGACCGTGAAGGTGAGTCCCTCGATCATCTGCATGCTGCGGTCGCCGGCGATGTGCTGATCGGCCGAGAGGGCCGCGGGGCCGGTCACGTAGGTGTGGATGCCCTGCGGAGCCGGCACACTCTTGACGATGTTCTGAACGGCTTCGACGGATTCGTTGGCCAGCGCCTCGCCCTGGTTACCGGCCGTGTAGACCTGCACGTACGACGCCTTGCCGTCGGAGCTTTGCGCACCTGACGCGGTCAGCGGGTCGCCCCAGAAGTCCTGAACGTGTTCGACGTGCTTGGTGTCGGCGCGCAGTTTGGCGACGATCTGGTCGTAGTAGTCGTGCGCATCCGAGCCCAGCGGCTCGTCGCCTTCGAGCACGATCATGACCGAGCTGTTGGACTTGAATTCCTGGAACACTTCGCCGACGCGCTTCATCGCGATCATCGACGATGCCTGGTCGGGGGTCATCGAGACCGAGCGCATCTTCCCCACCTCTTCGAGCTGGGGAACGATCACGTTGAGCACCACGATGACCGCGATCCAGCCGAGGATGATGGGCAGCGCCAGCCGCCGGATCCACTTGGCGATGCCGCCGTGGTTGACCTGCGGTGGCGACGCCGCGGGGAAGGCGTCGGTGGGCGCGTCGTGCGTGGGGGTGCTCATGCAGATTTCACCAAGCAGAAGGTCTGGGCGTTGACGCCGGTGGACGTGCGCTGGTCTTTGAGTTCGTCATCGACGGTGATGCGGCAGCTGATGGTGCTGCCGTCGCCCTGCGCCACGATGTTCGGGAACACCGACGGCGCGGTGCTCTCCAGCCGCAACGTCCACGGCAGGGATACCCCGTCGACGCGTTGCGGCTGGGCGTTGAGGTCGAGGTAGTTGACGTCGGCGGTCGCACCCGGCTCGCCGGTGATCTCGTAGACGACGACTTTGGGGTCGAAAGGTTTGGTGTCGTCGACCTTGGCGCTGGCGACGCCCGAACCGTCACCGGCACCGAAGAAGGTACGGACCCGCATCACGGTGAACGCCCCGATGACGACCACCACGAGGATGAGCACGGGGATCCAGAACCGTCTCAAGAGCTTCATGTTTCGCTGGTCAGCCTTTCGGGTGCGCGACGAGACAGCGGTCCTTGCCGTACGACAAGTGAAACCTATACAGGCGGCTAAGTTCAATCAAGTCGATTGGATAGCCGTTGATGTGATGTTGATGTGATGATGCGGACCCGCGCTGTCGCTTCCCCGGTTCACGGTTGCCGTCACCTTGATCCACGCGAGATATTAGCCTATTTAACAGATTCGCAAAACGGGTGGCTACCCGCGTCGTAGCTGGTAACCGTCGTCGGACTCATCGATGCCGGCGTGGTGACACGCCCGGCGCTGGCCCGAGAAATGGAAAACCCCCTGCGACATGTCGCAGGGGGTCGGCAAACCCGTGGGCTACTGCCAATTCCATACCGACATGTCGCCGGCCGGGTAGTTCGCGCAGACATCGGTGGTACGAGCCGCGACACCCTTGTTGTTGAAGAACAACTTGGCCCAGTTCGGCCACTTCCACGCCATGTTCTCGTAGAACGCGTTGGTCGCGGTGTCCTCGGAGTACTGCCGACGGGCCGCGTAATCGAGCGAGAAGAACCAGTGGATGCGGTCCTGCGTCTCCTGCTGGAGTTCGGGCGACTTGTTGTTGTAGTCGATCATGTATCGCTCGTAGTACACGGGCTCGACGTCCCGTGCGGCCGCCATGATCTGTTCTGCGGTGCAGGTGGTCCGCAGGATGCGGTTCGGGATCGGGTAGTCGTCGGTGGCATCGGCCGACGCCATGCCCGGCGCGGCGGCCAGGCTACCCGCGACGGCACACGCGGCGACACCGGTGCGGATCAGATTGCTTACCCGACGTGTACGCATTGCCTTCAATGTTTCGCTCCAAGCCCTCGATCTGGATCGGCTGACAATCAGCCCTGATGCGCTGCCACCTGATCGATCACCGGCTGCAGGTCAGGGCAGTAGAAGTTGATGGCCGTCCCCACGAACTGCCAGGCCTGTGCGGTGGTGCTGTCCTTGGGCAGGTTCTGGGATACGAACTTGGCCGACTGGTACGCGTCGTGATCGACGCCGTTGTGCAGCCGCTTGCACACGATCTTGCCGATCCAGGCGTTGTAGTCACGCGGCCCGTAAATACCGAAAGTGTGCAGCTGGTTGGCGAAGTCGGTGTCGATCTCGGCGTGTGCCGGAGCGGCGAACGCGATGGCGGCGGCGGCGCCGATTGCTGCCAGGCCTGCAATCTTCATGCGCTGAATCTTAGATCATCTAATACAGAATTGGACAGTCAACCCCCGAAGATCCGATTCCGAATTCGCCGGGTCATCGCTGCTCAACCGTAGGAAACCAAGAGCGGAATTCGTTGTTCGGCGCTGGTCAATGAGCCATGCTGGCCGATCAGCGACGACTCGATCGGCTCGGTCCTGCGGCGCAGCAAGGCCGCTGAACCGCGGGTCGCGGCCACGACGTCACCGATCCGGTACCGCACCTCGTCGCGGACCCGGGGCCCGAACCACCCAGCCGCGATGGCCTCGTCGCGGGGCAGCACCCATGCCGTGTCGGCGAGCGCTGCGCGCCACCGGGCCAGCACATCGTCACGCGCACCGGCCGCCGTGTAGACGTGCCGGGCCCGCGCTTCACCGCCGATGTCGGTTACGCCGTCGTGCAGGTCGGCGCGCTCATCGAGGTCGACGACCGCTGCGGGATCGACGGCGACCATGCCGTGGTCGGCGACGACGGCGAGCAGGGCGTCGCGCGGCAGCGTCTCAATGATCGACTCCACCAGCTTGTCGACCTGCCGCAGCTGCATCCGCCAGGCCGGCGAGCCCGGCCCGTGCAAGTGGCCGACGAGATCGAGGTCGCCGTGATAGCCGTAACAGAATCCGCCCCGAGCCACCGCGTCCGTCACACCGGCCGCGAGTTCTCCCAGGGCGTGCACACCGACGTAGCGGGCGCCCCGCAGTACGGCCCGGGTCAAGCCCGACCCGGCGAACTCCGCACCGGAGACCACGCTGACCGCCACCCCGGCCGCCGCTGCCCGCTCGAACGTCGTGGGCAGCGGCTGCAGCTCCTCGGGCCGCACCTGCTCCCGCAGGTCGTCGCCGCGGGGGTGCGGTCGCCACCGCAGGGCGTTCATCACTCGAACATCGGGGGCATCGGGCACCCGGAACGACATGCCCACCAGGCCGTGTTCGCCGGACCGGCATCCCGTGCCGATCGCCGCGAGGCCGGCCACCGTTGTGGAGGGGAACCCGACCTGCAGGGTCTGTCCGCGCAAACCGGCCAGCACCGGGGCGTCGGCGGCGTGGGCGTCCAGCAGTTCGGCGCCCAGCCCGTCCACCAGCAGAACGCTCGCGCCGCGCGCGGGGCCGGGCAACTGGAGGCGGGTATCGAAGCCCGCCACCCCGAGCGTGCTCAGCACCGCCGGGACCACGTCGGCGAGCGCAGGGGCGTCCGGATCAAGGTGTGGCACATCCACATTGCGAGCTTCCCATACCTCTCGCCCGCCCCAGGTCGGCGTGCTGGCCGACTCCTGCAGTGGTCGCAACCGGCACGGTGCGGCCGTGCGCGGACACCGGGGAATGCCCGGGCAACCGGTACGCTGGCGTGCTATGAGGCCGATGAGAGCAGCGATTCTCGCCGCGGCACTTGTCGCGGCCGGGGTGGGAACCTTCAGCGGCGTAGCCGCTGCTGATCCGGACACGCCGGAGCCGACGCCCGCACCGCCCGCCCCGGCGGCTCCCGCCCCCGCGGCACCGGCCGGCGGCCTGGCCACCAGCATCGATCACGACGGCACCTTCGTCGTCGGCAAGGACATCGCGCCGGGCACCTACGCGTCGGCGGGTCCGGTCGGCAGTGGTGCGTGCTACTGGAAGCGCATCGGTGACGACCAGAACCCGATCATCGACAACGCGATGACCAAGAAGGCGCAGACGGTGGCGATCGAGCCCACCGACAAGGCGTTCAAGACCAGTGGTTGCCAGCCGTGGGCGCAGACCGATGCGCCGCCGGACGCGCAGGCGCAGGGTGGCCTGCTACCTGCGTTGATCGCCGGGGGACAGCTCCGCGGCATGCTCGGCACTCTGAACAACGGCGCCCGTCAGTACGACGGATCTCAGGTCCCGATGCCCTGACGGGCCGATGCGCCCCGACACGCCGAGCCTGCGTCGAGCGTCCGTACCGGGCGCCTCACGCGTCGGCTGATTGTCTTGCCGCGCAAGCAAAACCGGTGGTCGAGCCGGGTCGGCGAGGCCTGATTCAGCAAGTGCACAGCGCCAGCGACGCGCGACGTGAGCGCTCCCGCTGTTAGTCTGCGAAGGCCGCCGGTCGCCAGGTCGCATCGGCGAGTGGACACGGAAATCGGCAAGGATACGTAGAACGTGGCGCGCGGCGCAGAGATCAAAGCCCTGACCGGAGTGCGCATCGTCGCAGCCGTGTGGGTGGTGCTGTTCCACTTCCGCCCACTGCTCTATCAAGTCGCGCCCGACATCACCAAGGCGCTCGCCCCGATACTCAACTGCGGTGCACAGGGCGTCGACCTGTTCTTCATCCTCAGCGGTTTCGTGCTGACCTGGAACTACTTCGAGCGCATGGGGCCGTCCTGGTCCACCCGCGCCACGTTGCACTTCCTGTGGCTGCGACTGTCCCGGGTGTGGCCGGTGTACCTGGTCACCCTTCATCTGGCCGCGCTGTGGGTGATCTTCACCCTCAACGTCGGTCATATCCCGCCGGAGGATGTCAGCCCCTTCAACGCGGTGAGCTACTTCCGGCAACTCTTCCTGGTGCAGCTGTGGTTCCAGCCCTACTTCGACGGATCCAGCTGGGACGGCCCGGCATGGTCGATCAGCGCCGAGTGGTTGGCCTACCTGTTGTTCGGGGCGTTGATCCTCGTCGTGTTCCGTGTTGCACGGGCCACCCGGGCCCGCAGCCTGGTGCTGCTTGCCATCGCGGCGTCGACGCCTCCCGTGGTGCTGATGCTGGTGAGTGGGCACATCTACACGCCGTGGAGCTGGTTGCCGAGAATCGTCATGCAGTTCACCGCGGGGGCGCTGGCCTGTGCCGCGGTGCGCAAGCTGGATCTCAGCGATACGGCGTGCCGTCGTGCCGGCTACCTGTCCATCCCGCTGGTGGCCCTGGTCATCGGCGGGCTGTATTTCTTCGACGCCCATCCGCTGAACACCGTCGGTGATGCAGGCGGAATCGTCGATCTGCTGTTCGTGCCACTGATGGTCTTGCTCGCCGTCGGGACCGGAAGCCTCCCGGCGTTCCTCTCCACCCGGCTCCTCGTCTACGGCGGCCAGATCTCCTTCGGCCTCTACATGGTGCACGAGCTGGTCCACACCGCATGGATATGGACGGTCAAGCAGTTCGAGATCACGCTGACGCCGACGTTGTCGGGTAAGGCGACCGTCTTCGGCCTCGTCGCGCTGTCGGTCCTCGGCGGCGTACTGCTGTACCACGTCGTCGAGGAACCGGCCCGGCGCTGGATGCGCCGGATGGTCGACATCAAACCGGCCGACCCACCGAACAGACTGCACCGCATCGACGGCGAGCAGCAAGCCCGCCCGACCGGCGTCTCCGCACGCGCCGGATAGATGCGCACGGCAGCGAAACAGCCTGTGCCACAGGTTGTAATGGGCTCGTTATCGGTGTGTCACCGTGGCTGGGGTAACCTGCCTCGGGGCCAAAGGCGCGCCGTGATCACGGTGGGGGACGCATCGTCTCACCGGCAGTGGAGGTAGCAGTGAGTCGTGTGTTCACTTTTGTCATCTCACTTGGCCTTCTGGCGGGTGTGGTCACGCACATACCGGTGCAGCGGTACACGACATCCGGTCTGGATCCGCGGCTCAATCACATTGCCGTGATCGGCGACTCGTACACCACGGGCAGCCTGGAAGGCGGCGAGGGTCCGCGGGGCTGGACCACCCTGGCGTGGGATCAGCTGGCCCATCGCGGTGTGCAGGTGAAGGCCGACGTGGTCGCCGAGGGCGGAGCGGGCTACGTGCAGCGCGGTAACCGCGGCAGCATCTTCGGTGACCTCACGTCGCGCGCGGTTAAGCCTGACGATTCGCTGATCGTGTTCTTCGGCTCGCGCAACGACAAGGACATGGACCCCGCGGCGATCACGATGATGAGCCACAACGCCCTGACGCTCGCGCAGCACATCGCGCCGTCGGCCAAGCTGCTGGTGATCGCGCCGCCGTGGGTATCGGCCGACGTGCCGCCCTCGATCCTGACCATCCGCGACATCCTCAAGGCCCAAGCCCACGATGTGGGTGCGGCGTTCTTCGATCCGATCGAAGACGGCTGGTTCTTCGACCGGCCCGACCTCATCGGTGGCGACGGTATCCATCCCACCGATGCCGGGCATGCGTACATGGCCGACCGGCTGGCCCCGCTCATCGGCAGGCAGCTGCCGCGCGCGCTCTGAGCGCTCAGTTCGGGGCCGAGGTGCGGAAGCGGTCGCGGTAGGCCTTCGGTGCCACGCCGAGGTGGTTGACGAACACCCGGCGCAGTGTCTCGGCACTGCCGAATCCGGCCAGCCGGGCGCTTTCCCCGACCGAATGCCCGGCGTCGAGTGCGGCCCGGGCGACGTCGATGCGGACCCGCTCGACATAGCGCGCCGGGGTGGTGCCCAGCTCGGCCGCAAACAGCCGCGTCAGCTGGCGGGTGCTCAAAGACGCAACCGCGGCAAGGCTTTTCACGCTGTGATCGGCGGTGGGATCGGCTGCGACGGCATCGATGACGCGCCGCAGCACGGAGGGCTCGGAGGCGTCGACCTCCACCAGGGTGGAGAACTGCGACTGACCGCCCGCCCGCTTGAGATACACTACCAGTGACCTCGCCACCTCGCGGACCAGGTCGGCACCGTGATCTCGCTCGACCATGGACAGCGCCAGGTCGATACCGGCCGACACCCCGGCCGAGGTGTAGATCTCGGCATCCTTGACGAATATCGCGTCCGGTTCGACGACGGTGTCGGGATACGCGCGCCCGAGCAGGTGGGCGTGCCGCCAGTGCGTGGTGGCCCGCCGGCCTTTCAGCAGGCCGGCCTCGGCGAGGATGAACGCGCCCGTGCAGATTGACGCCAGCCGGCGGGTACGGCCCGGCACCTCCCGTAGCGCGGCGACCAGGGCCGGGTCGATCGGCCGCCCGACCAGGTTGTCGCCGCCGGCCACCAGCACGGTGTCGACCTCATTGATGTCCGAAATGCGTTCGGTGACAGGGAATTTCGTGCCGATGGACGTGGTGACCTCACGTCCGTCCAGCGACGCGATCCGGATCACGTACTGCGCGCCGAACCGATTCGCCTCGGCGAACACCTCGGCCGGGCCCGCCGCGTCGAGCAGCTTCACGCCGTCGAAGACGACGATCACCACCACGCGCGGACGGGCGCTGCCTGCCATCAGCCTGCGGTACGGCGGTAGGCGAGCTCCTTGAGTTCGGTCGGCAGCGCGTCGGCCCGCAGAATCTCGTGCAGCAGTTGGGGTTCGAGGGTCAGGGCGCGGAACACGATGCCCACGGTCACGTCGTGATCGGGCCGTTCGGTCACCACGACCTCGTCACCCGCGCGCACGGTGCCCGGTGTCACCAGGCGCAGGTAGGCTCCCGGAATCGCAGTCCTGGTAAAGGTTTTGATCCATCCGTTGATCTCCAGCCATGCGGCGAAGGTGCGGCAGGGGATGCGCGGCCGGGACACTTCGAGTTCGAGGCCGTCCGAGCCCACCCGCCACCGCTCGCCGATGACCGCGTTGGTGACGTCGACGCCGGCCGTGGTGAGGTTTTCGCCGAACACCCCGTTGGCGATCTCGCGGTCCAGTTCGCTCTGCCAGTCGTCGAGGTCTTCGCGGGCGTAGGCGTAGACCGCCTGATCGTCACCGCCGTGCACCAACTGGTTGCCGATGGTGTCGCCGACCAGGCCGCTGCCGAGGCCGCCGTGCATGGGTCCGGGGGCGCGGACCGCGACCGCCCCGGCGGCCGGGCGCTTGTCGATGCCCGTCACCGTGCGCTGATCGTCGGGGTTGGGCCGTGGATGAGCCACGTTGACGGTCAGAACATGTGCCATGACGCTCAAGCTAGACCATCGGTGTCGCAACGTCATTCGGGGCGGCCGGCGGCGGCGGAACCGGCAGGCACAACCCGGTCGCGGTGTCGAGCTGGCGGCCGGGCACGCAGAACGGCGCGCATCCGTAGATGACGCCGGTTTCACCGTCCGGGCAGCCCGCCATCACGGTGGGCGTCGCGCTGCCGGCGAATCCCAGTGGCACCGCGGCGAACAACACTGCCGCCAGCGTCGTGATGCTCCGCCGCGCTCGGCTTGCCATGCCGTACTCCTGATGTGTTCGGGGCTCTCTGATCTGCTTGGAAGTTTAGGCTGCGACGAGAGGAGGAGGTCCACATTGCCCACCTCGATGCGTATCCCCGCGGTGGTGATCGTGGGCGCGGTACTGACGGCATGCGGCGGAGGGCGGCCAGTAGCCGGACCGTCGAGCGCGCAGCCGACCACATCGCCGCCCGCCGCGGCGTCCGCCGCGCCGCCGACTGCTTATGCGCCGGCCAAGCAGCAGAGCAAGGCCTGGGTGGATCTGCAGGCCGGAGACTGCCTGGTCGACATGCCACCGACCGATCCGAGCGTGGTGATGGTGACGACGGTCGACTGCGCCACCCCGCATCGCGCCGAGGCGTTCTACCGCGGTGATGTGGCCGTCAACGACGCCGTGGCGGGCGTCGCCGACCAGGCCTGTGTCTCGGGATTCGCGTCCTATACCGGCCACCCCGCGGGCGGCAGCAGATTTTCGGTGACCTATCTGATCGATTCCCGCCAGGACCGCACCTCGAACAATCCGGAACCGAGTTCGGTGATCTGCGTGCTGTACCCGGCGGACGGGACGCAGCTGACCGGGTCCGCCCGTCGGTGAGGCGATCCGGCGTCGGCTAGCGTCACCTGCTTGTGCAGACCCTGATCGACCTCGACAGCTCGCCGGTGTTCGCGATTCCCCTGCGCGACAGCACCGCCATCTACGAGGGCGTGCTGGTCGAGGGACCGCAGGGCTGGGGCGAGTTCGGCCCGCCGGCCGATGCCGAGGCCTCGACGCTGGTCCGCTGGCTGACCGCGGCGACCGAGCCCGGCACCGTCGGCTGGCCCGATCCGATGCGCGGCCGAATCCCCATCGCTGCCACCGTCCCCGCCGTCGATCCCTCGCGCGCCCGGGACATCGCGGTCGCATCAGGGTGCCGGTCGGCGACCGTCGAGGTCGGCACCGCGTTGGCCGACGACGTCGCCCGGGTGGCTGCGGTGCGCGAGGCCCTCGGACCCGACGGCGTGATCCGCTGTGACGCCAAGGGGAGGTGGGACGTCGACACCGCGGTGGCCGCGATCGCGGAGCTGCAGCGGGCGGCCGGCGGCCTGGAGTTCGTCGTGCAACCCTGCCCAAGCCTCGCCGACGGCGCGCGTGTGCGGGCTCTAGTCGACGTACGTATCGCGGCTGACGTGTCGATGCTCGCCGCCGAAGGGCCCGTGACGCGCGAGACCGCCGATGTCGCCGTCGTGTCGTGCGGCCCGCTGGGCGGCGCGCGCCGGGCGCTGCGGGTGGCCGAGATGACGGGGCTGCCGTGCGTCGTCACCTCGACCGTGCAGACCAGCATCGGCCTCATGGCTGGGCTCGCGCTCGCGGGTGCCCTGCCCGAGTTGCCCTACGCCTGCGAACTCGGCGGCCGCGCGCTGCTGGCGGGCGATGTCGTCGCGCAGTTCCGTTCGCTGACCGTGGTGGATGGCTTCCTGCCCGTCGCCCCGATGCCTCCCGCGCCCCAGCCGGAGCTGATCGACCGCTACGCCGTCACCGACCCGCACCGGATCGCGTGGTGGCGTGATCGCCTCCGCGCGGCCACCGCGCTGCAGAATTGAGAGCGCTCAGTCCTGCACGGCCTTGGCGATGGTCACGCACATCGTCAGCCAGTCGGCGTCCGGTTCATCCTGCTCGGTGAGCTCCCACATCGCGTTGTGCATGGCCCGCACGATCACCCGGGCCCTGGCCCGGTCGACGTCGAGTTCGGCGGCATCGGCCAGGGTGTAGAAGCGCCGCCGCACGCCGTCGCGGACGTAGCCGGCGAGTTCGTCCCACCGGTTCCACAGCATCGGGGCGATCTCGTAGTGCGGGTCGCCACTGATCGGTTTCGGGTCGATCACCAGCCACGGTTGTCGTTCGGCGGCCAGCACGTTCTCGTAGTGCAGGTCGCTGTGGATGAGTGTTGCCGAGCAGGCCGGGTCGGCGATGAGTTCGGTACCCAGCGTGATGGCCTGCTCCACCAGGCGGCGCGGGACCGGCGCGTTGCGGGGGAGTGCTGTGAGGTCGGCGGTCCAGCGTTCGACGAGTGCGGGCAGCCGGCGAAGCTGGGGTAGGGCCGGGACATGGATCCGCCGGTACAGCGACGCGACGATCTCGCACGCCTCGATGTCCCACAGCCCCTTGAGATCTCGAGTCTGCAACCGCTCGAGCAGCAGCGCCCGGCGATGCGGCTCGGCACGCAGCAACCGGACTGCACCGTCGCCGCCCCACCTGCGCAGCGCAAGGTGTTCGTGTTCGGACTCCTCGTCGGGCAGCGCGATCTTGAGCACCGCAGGCCCGGTGTCGCGGCTGCGCACCGGCACCACGATCGAGCAGAAGCCGTGCATGGGCGCCCCGTCCGGGGTGAGCGCCCAGTCGTCGAGCTGAGCCTGCAGCAGCCGTGGCAGCCGGTCCACCCAGTCCTGCCACTGTGGTCCACGCACCGCCATCGCGCGCATCGCGTCGGGCAGATCGATCATCGGCTCCATGGTCGCACCCCGGCCTGTCTCACCCGGCGCCGGTTTTGACAGACTGTGCCCATGGCACAGATAACCCTGCGTGGAAACCCCGTCAACACCGTGGGCGAGCTGCCCGCCGTCGGCTCGCCGGCACCCAGCTTCGCGCTCACGGGCACCGATCTCGGCCCGGTCACCAACGAGCAGTTCCGTGGCAAGGCCGTGCTGCTGAACATCTTCCCCTCGGTCGACACCCCGACCTGTGCCACGAGCGTGCGCACCTTCAACGAGAAGGCCGCATCCAGTGGCGCAGCCGTGCTGTGCGTGTCCAAGGACCTGCCGTTCGCGCAGGCCCGTTTCTGTGGCGCCGAGGGCATCGAGAACGTCACCACCGCGTCGGCTTTCCGCGACGGCTTCGGTGAGGACTACGGCATCACCATCGCCGACGGTCCGATGGCCGGGCTGTTCGGTCGTGCCGTCGTGGTCATCGGTGCAGACGGCAACGTCGCCTACACCGAGCTGGTGCCCGAGATCGCCAACGAGCCGAACTACGACGCCGCGCTGGCCGCGCTGCAGTAATCGTTCGACCACGTGCTGCCCGCCTGCGGTTCAGGCGGGCAGCACGTGTATCGGCCTCAGATGGGCCACTGCTCGCGCCGGTACCCGGCGTCGAAGAACATCCATTCGTACTGCGCGGTCTGCCGGAAATGCGCGCGCGCGACAGCCTCGTCGGCCTCGGTCAGGGTTGGCCCCACGCGGTCGGTCAGGGCCAGCACTTCCGCCACGGTAGCGGCGAAGGCCTCGCCGCCGTAGCTGTCGATCCAGCGCTGGTAGCGCGAATCACTCGATCCCCGGGCGGCCAGATCGGATCCCACCCGGGCGTAGATCCAGTAACAGGGCAGCACCGCCGCCAAGCCGTCGGCGAAGCTGCCGCCGTACGCGGTCGCCAGCAGATAACTGGTGTAGGCCCGGGTCGTGGGGGCCACCGGCTCCGCATTCAACGTCACGGGGTCCAGTCCCAGTTCGGGCAGCAGCTGGGTGTGCAGTTCCAGCTCGACGTCGAACACCTCGGCGGCGTGCCGGGCGAACATCGCGGTATCGGTCAGCTCCGGGGCCTTCGCCGCGACGAGGGCCAACGCACGCGCATAGTCCCGCAGATAGTGGACATCCTGGGCGACGTAGTGAGCGAACGCCTTGTCGTCGAGGCTCCCGTCGGTGAGCCCCGTGATGAAGGGATGGGCCAGGATCGCCGCGTAGGTGTCCTCGATGTCGGTCCACAACCGTTTCGACCAGCTTGTCGTCGCGTTCATGGTCGCCATCTTGTCATGTCCGGTTGTTCTGCGGGAAAAGGCATTGCCGCACAACCTCATTCACATGTGTTCTGGTCTGGGGCGGGCCTCGCCGGTCGTGCCGTCCGGCCCGGCGTGAGTCACCGTTCGGTCACGGTACTGCATCTCATTAGCGTTGTGCCGCATAGAAATTGGGCAGAACGCCGATCGGCCGGTACAAATAGTTGCGGTGACTGCTGTCGACGGGCGGTCAGCCTGAGATGACACTGGGTCGAAGAGAGTTGAAGTATCCGATGAAGCGCACGTATGCCCTGATGGTCAGCCTGGCTCTGCTGCTGGCGGCCCCCGGACTCGCGTCCGCAGATCCGTACCAGCGGCCGGCCGGCAACCAGAAATTCATCGAACAGGTTATCTCCCGGGCACTTTCGCAACGCGGCGTGCCGTTCGTCTACGGCGGCGGGGACTCCAACGGGCCTACCCGTGGCGTCGTGCGTGACGCGGCCGTGGCCGCCGCCAATCCCGCTCTCCCCGGTGCCGCGGGGCCGGTCTTGGCGCCCACCACACCGGCCACTCCGGGGCTGTTCCCCGGCCTGTTGGGTCTCGGTGCCACACCCGCCGCGCCCGTCGCTCCCAACGTCGTCGGTTTCGACGCATCAGGTCTCATCGTGTATTCGTTCGCCGGCGTCGGGGTGAAGCTGCCGCGGTCCTCCGGTGAGCAGTACAAGGTCGGTCAGAAGGTCATGCCCGCGCAGGCGGCTCCCGGCGATCTGATCTTCTACGGCCCGGAGGGCACCCAGAGCGTCGCGCTGTTCCTCGGCAACGGGCAGATGGTCGAGACCACCGAGCGTGGCGTGGCGGTGTCGCCGGTGCGGACCAACGGCATGGCGCCGTACCTGGTCCGCATCATCGCCTGACGCCGGGCGGCGGCCCCGGATTGGTGTCGGGGCCGCACCGCAACCCTCCGTAGTGTTGGGTCTGACACGACGAAGGGCACACCGATGGACCAGCCACCCGCGACCACACGGACCGTATTCCCCGGCATCAGTTCCCGGGCCTGGGAGCACCCTGCCGACCGCACGGCGCTGACGGCGCTGCGCCGGCTCAAGGGTTTCGACCAGATTCTCAAGATCCTGTCGGGGATGTTGCGCGAGCGGCAGCACCGGTTGGTGTATCTGGCCAATTCGGCGCGGGTGGGGACGCGTCAGTTCGCCGACCTCGACGCATTGCTCGACGAGTGCGTGCAGGTGCTCGATGCACCTACCAAGCCCGAAATGTTCGTCATGCAGTCACCTTTCGCGAACGCGTTCACCATCGGGATGGACGAGCCGTTCATCGTCATCACCTCTGGGATGTACGACCTGTTGACGCATGACGAGATGCGGTTCGTCATCGGGCATGAACTGGGTCATGCGCTCAGCGGGCACGCTGTGTACCGGACCATGCTCAATCACCTGATGCGCCTTGCGGCGTCGTTCGGTTTCATCCCGCTCGGCGGGTGGGCGTTGCGCGCCATCGTGGCGGCACTGCAGGAATGGCAACGCAAATCCGAACTTTCGGGGGATCGGGCAGGTCTGCTGTGCGGGCAGGATTTCGACACCGCCATCCGCGTCGAACTCAAGCTGGCCGCCGGTGCCCGCCTCGACAAGCTCGACACCCAGGCCTTCCTGGCGCAGGCCAGGGACTACGACGCGGCCGGTGACATGCGCGACGGTGTGCTCAAGTTGCTCAATCTCGAACTGCAGAGCCACCCGTTCTCGGTGCTGCGTGCGGCCGCCTTGACCAGATGGGTCGACACCGGCGGCTACGGTGCCATCATGGCCGGCGACTACCCGCTGCGGGCCGATGACGACAGCGTCCGGTGGTCCGACGACGTCACCGCTGCCGCCCGCCAGTACAAGGACGGTTTCGACCAGTCCAACGATCCGTTGATCCGGGGCATCCGCGACGGGCTGGGCGGGTTCGTCGACGGGGTCGGTCAGGCGGCCACCAGCGCGGCCGATTCGATGGGACGCAAAATCTCTGAGTGGCGGCGCAATTCGCGCTCCGAGGACGAATAGCCGACGTTCGCGTCAGGACTTGCCGTCGCGGCAACGGTAAGCCCCTAGACTGACCTGCGTGGGCATCCTGTTCGGTTTCGCGCCGTGGATCATCTACTGGGTTCTCGTCGGCAACGTGCCATTCCTGACCGCCGTGCTCGTCGCGCTGGCGGTTGCTGTCGCCACGTTCGTCATCAGCCGGATCGCGGGGACCCCGGGGCGCACCCTTGAGGTCGGCGCGCTGGGCACCTTCGTCGTGCTGACCATCCTCACGATGGTGTTGAGCCAGGATTTTCTGCAGAAATGGATCCAGCCGCTGAGCAACGCAGGCATCTTTCTGGTCGCGCTGACCGGGCTGTTGATCGGCAAGCCATTCGTGCAGGAGTACGCGGCCGCGGGCCAGCCTCCGGGTGTGGTGGAGAGCGACCTGTTCAAGCGGATCGTGACGATCCTGACGTGGATCTGGGTGGCCGCGTTCGGCGGTATGACGGTGTCGTCGGCGATCCCGCCGATCGTGCAGGGCGACGCCACCATCCTCGACACCAGAACGCCACTGTCGTTCATCTGCTACTGGGTGATTCCCGCCGTCCTGCTGGGCGTCGCCGCGCTGGCATCGCGGATCCTGCCCGACCGCATGACCGCAGGCATGAACGACATCGTCCGCAAGACCACCTTCGTCGCCTACAGCGAAGCGGCGATCGACGAGCTGTACTACCTCGCGCAGGAGCACGCCAACCGGGAGGTGGGCGCCGGGCAGGAGGCCTACGACGTGCGCGTCGGGGGATCGGGCACGCCGTTGCTGGGCGACGACACCAGGATGTCCTGGCCCTCGACCTACAAGGTCCGGGACCGCAAACGCTGACCCGTTCTGGTCATTTGGTCCCGAAGATGCGGTCGCCCGCGTCGCCCAGCCCCGGCACGATGTAGCCGTCGGCGTCGAGTTCGCGGTCCAGCGCCGCGGTGTAGATGGCCACGTCGGGATGGGCCGCCTGCATGGCGGCGACGCCTTCGGGACAGGTCAGCAGGCAGACGAACTTGATCGACTTCGGCTGGTATTCCTTGAGCCGGTCGATGGCCGCCACCGCCGAGTTGCCGGTCGCCAGCATCGGGTCGACCACCACCACGTCGCGCTCGTGCAGATCGCTCGGCATCTTGAAGTAATACTCCACGGCGACACGGGTTTTCGGGTCCCGGTACAGGCCGATGTGGCCGACGCGTGCGCTCGGCACGACATTGAGCATGCCGTCGAGGATGCCGCTGCCTGCCCGCAGGATGGATGCGAACACCAGCTTCTTGCCGTCGATCACCGAGCCCGTGGTGGACTCCAGCGGGGTGTCGATCTCGATCTCGTGCACCGGCACGTCGCGCAGCACCTCGTAGGCCATCAGCATCGAGATCTCGATCAGCAGCTGCCGAAACCCCTTGGTGGACACCTCTTTTTGCCGCATCATGGTGAGCTTGTGCTGGACCAGCGGGTGGTCCACGATGTGCAGGTTGCCCATGGCGCCTCCTAGAAGACCGTGCCGTCGCTGCTGATGGTCAGCGGTGGGCTGCCTGCCCGCAGCCGCTCGGCCAGCCGGCGTCCGGTGGCCCAGGTGCCGCCTTCGAGCACACATGCCAGCGGCAGATGCTCGGCGCCCGCACCGAGCCGAACCCGCACCAGCGCAGCGAGTTCGTCGAGCAGCGCAACCGTCAGGGCTCGCCACTCCACCACGAGTTCGTCGCCCACCGACCAGGTGCGTCGGGCCCACTCCGGCTTCCTGAGCTGCACCACCCCGGTGTCGAGCAGCAGGCCTCCGTTGCGGTATTCGGGCAGACCGGTCAACGCGTCGAGGCCCGTCACCTCGACACCGGACCAGGTGAACGGTTCCAGCAGTGAGTACGTCAGCCATTGCGACAGCTTGTGAAACGGCATCCAGCCCCACGACGGTCCGTCGCCGGGCACGGCGGGGTGTGGCCAGCAGTCACCCAGGGGCTGGCCGTCGATGGCGTTGTCGGCGGGCCAGATACCGGACAGCGACGTCAACAACCGGGTCAGGATGGTGTGGGCGGTGACGGTCGGGCCTGACACGGTGTCGAAGAGTCCACCGGGGCGGCCGGGCTCACCGAACACCGCGGGTTGGCCTGCCATCGCGGCACCCAGCCGACGCAACAGCTGTGCCCGCCCGTCGAGGCCGACGAGGGGATTACGGGAGTCCACCTGGAAAGCCCGGGCCAGTGCGTCGTCATCGAGAGCGCTGAGGCCGGCTGCGTCGACCTGCCAGGGTCGACCG
This sequence comes from Mycobacterium aquaticum, assembly GCF_002086485.1. Lineage (GTDB taxonomy): Bacteria > Actinomycetota > Actinomycetes > Mycobacteriales > Mycobacteriaceae > Mycobacterium > Mycobacterium aquaticum. The sequence continues at coordinate 20,503 of NZ_MVHF01000057.1, forward strand.
GGGTCGCTGGAGAACACGCCGTCGAAGAATGCGTGCCAACTCGCGACCGCGAGACCTTCGGAACGGGCGAAGGTGCGTCCGGTGGTGGTTTCGCGGTACTGCCAACCGGGACCCGCCCCGGCGTCGAGCAGCACGCTGACCACGGTGAGATCGATCAGGGTCCTGGCCCGTGCTGCAGAGTCGAGATCGGCCAGCCGGCCGTCGAGTTCGGCCTTGCGGTCCACGCCGCCGGCTTCGAAGTGGCGCCACCGGCTGTGATACGGGATGTGCAGATCGGGATAGCGCTCCCGGGTGACCGCGGCGACTTCGGCTGCGGCGCGCGGCAACGCCTCGTCGTCGACCACGAACCAGGGGGAGCGGCCGGCCCTGGCCCGTTGCAGCAGCACGCCGGCCCGCTCCCGGATGGCGGCGGTGGACCGCAGGGTGGCGACCGCGGCGGCGGCCTCGGTATCGGCGGCGGTCATGGCAGGAGACCGCGCCCCTTGGCGATCCTGAGTTCCTCGGCGTCGGGTACCGGTCCTGGCGTGAAGTAGCCGGCCGCCATCTTCGCGTCGATCTCGACGCGAGCGTCCGGCGGGATCAGCTCGTCGGGGATGTTGACCCGCTCGCCGACTTCGATGCCGGAACCGGTGATGGCGTCGTACTTCATGTTGCTCATGGATACCAGGCGATGGATCTTGCGGATACCCAGCCAGTGCAATACGTCGGGCATCAGTTCCTGGAACCGCATATCCTGCACGCCGGCAACACATTCCGTGCGGGTGAAGTACGCCTCGGCCGTGTCGCCGCCTTCCTGGCGTTTGCGGGCGTTGTAGACCAGGAACTTGGTGACCTCGCCAAGGGCGCGCCCCTCCTTGCGGGAGTAGGCCACCAGCCCGACGCCGCCGCGCTGCGCGCCCCGGATGCACTCCTCGATGGCGTGGGTGAGATAGGGACGGCAGGTACAGATGTCGGAACCGAAGACGTCCGACCCGTTGCATTCGTCGTGGACCCGCGCGGTCAGTTCGACACCGGGATCGGCCAGGTCTCGCGGGGCGCCGAAGATGTAGACGGTCTGGCCGCCGATCGGGGGCAGGAACACCTCGAGGTCACCGCGGGTGACGAGTTCGGGGTACATGCCGCCGGTCTCCTCGAACAGCACGCGCCGCAGATCGTTTTCGCTGCACCCGAAGCGCGCCGCGACGCCGGGCAGATGCCAGACGGGTTCGATCGCGGCCTTGGTGACGACGGCGGCGCCGCTCGGCAGCAGGGTCTGACCGTCGGGCTTCAGCCGGCCTTTGGCGACCGCTTCGGCGATCTCCGGCAGGATCACATGCGCCTTGGTCACCGCGATGGTCGGGCGGATGTCGTAGCCGGCGGCGAGTTCGGCTGTGAATGCCTCGGCGACCATCGCGCCCCACGGGTCCAGGCTCACGATGGTGGCCGGTTCTCCCCATTGCGGGTAGGGCCCGATCACGTCGGTGGGGGCGGTGTTGGTCAGGTCGGCGCGGTGGTCGCGCGACAGTGCTCCGGCCGCCACTGCCAGGGCCCGGTAGACGCTGTAAGAGCCGCTGTGCGTGCCGATCACGTTGCGGTGGGCGCGCGTGATCGTCGTTCCGATGACCGGGCCCCGTTCGGCCGCGGTGGGCGCGCCCCAGTGGATGGTGAGGGCGTCGGCCGCACCGCTGTGTGAGGTCAGCCGGATGTGCCGGGCCGGGCCGTGACCCGGTGCCGGCGCGGCAGAGCCTGGATCCACAACCATGGCCATGGCCCCTTTCTGTGGCGTGAGGCCTCCAGTCAACCTCGAATTCGGCGGGCGCGCAGCGGCGTCGCCACAGTGTGATGAGATCGCCGAGTACAAAGAGATGGTGGACCAGACGCCGGCCCGGCGCGCGGTCGCCGTGGTGGCGGCCGCCGTCACGCTGGTCCAGTGTTCTCCTGCGCCGCCGAAGCGGCAGCCGTCGGCAACCTCGTCGTCGACGCGTGTGCAGGCACCGCCGTCGATCGCTCGGGTCACGGCCGCCGAGCTCGGCGCGACCTGGCATCCGGGCTGCCCGCTGGGGCCCGAGCAGCTGCGCCGCGTCGAACTCGACTACTTCGGCTTCGACGGCACGACCCGGCGCGGCGTGCTCGTCGTCCACGAAAGCCTTGTGCCGCAGGTGATTGCGATCTTCGACCAGCTCTACCGGATGCGTTACCCGATCGAGCGCATGCGCACGGTGGATCACTACCCGCAGGCGCAGGACGAGTTGTCGATGGAGGACAACAACACCTCGGCGTTCAACTGCCGTGGTATCCCGGGCTCTGGCAATTGGTCACTGCATGCCTACGGCCGGGCCATCGACCTCAACCCGCTGCTCAATCCGTACGTCGATGGCGCCGATGTGGAGCCGGCGAACGCCGGGCGGTATCTGGATCGCACGCGCACGGACCCCGGGCTGCTGCACGCCGACGATTCCGCGGTGCGCGCGTTCACCGATCGCGGCTGGCAGTGGGGTGGCGCGTGGCGATCCCCGATCGACTACCAGCATTTCGAAGTGCGCTGAGTCAGTGGCACGACGCGGCCGGCCGCGGGCCGTACTCGTCGTGCCAGTTCCACCATTCGTACGGCGCGGACTGGGGATAGCCCTCAGGTGAATCTTCCCAGGTCTCCTGGCGTCCCAGAGCCGTCATGTCGAGGAAGCTCCAGGTGTTGACGAAGGCCTCGTCGCCGCGGTTGTTGATGAAGTAGGTGCGGTAGACGCGGTCGCCGTCGCGGATGAAGGCGTTGGTGCCGTGCCACTGGTCCACGCCGAAATCCACGTCGAACGGCTGCCCGGCAGCCGGCTCGGCGTTGATCGTGCACCACGGGATGTGCCAGCCCATCCTGGCCTTGATCCTCGCGATGTCGGCCTGTGAACCGCGCGAGGCGTACACCAGCGTGGTGTTGCGGGCGTTCAGATGGGCCAGGTTTCCGATGTGATCGGCCATCAAAGAGCAACCGACGCAACCGTGTTCGGGCCAGCCGTGCACGCCCGGGTCGACGAACGCGCGGTAGACGATGAGCTGGCGGCGGCCGTCGAACAGGTCGAGCAGCGTGACGGTGCCGTCGGGACCGTCGAATTGGTAGTCGGGGCGCACCGGGGTCCAGGGCATGCGGCGGCGTCGCGCGGCCAGGTCGTCACGGGCCCGGGTGAGTTCTTTTTCGCGGACCAGCATTTCGCGGTGCGCGGCATCCCATTCCTGTGCCGTGACGATCGGTGGTGTCTTCATGTGGGCTCCTCCTGACGTTCAACAACACGGTTGAATATCTGTTTCTTCAGGACACCACGACATGTGGATATAGTCAACAATGTGGTTGAAGATCAGGTGTTGGACCGGGCGTACGCGGCGCTCGCCGATCCGACCCGTCGCCAGCTGCTGGAGGCGCTGCGCCACGGCGACGCGCGGATCACCGATCTGGCTGCGCCGCTTCCCATGACCTTTGCCGGCGTGTCACGACATGTCGGGGTACTCGAATCGGCCGGGTTGGTCCGGCGCGAGGTGCGCGGGCGGGAACACTGGCTGTCGCTGCAACCCGATGGACTGGCGCTGGCCCAGCAGTGGATCAACGAGCAGACCGAGTTCTGGGCGGTGCGTACCGATGCGCTGGCCGAGCGGCTGCGGCGGAAGAAGGGCGGTCGATGAGCACCGAGACGGTGGTGGTCCGGGTGCAGCGGGTGATGCCCGCCACTCCCGAAGAGGTCTTCGACGAATGGCTCGACCCGGAGGCCCTGCGGGAGTGGATGTGCCCGCGCCCGGTGCGATGCGTGACAGTGCATGTCGAACCCCGCGTCGGCGGCCTGGTCCGGTTCGACGTCGACGACCGGGGCTCCAGCGTGCTGATCACCGGGCAATTCCTGACCATCGACCGGCCGCGGCTGCTCAGCTTCACGTGGTCCAACTCCGACTGGTCCGATCCGACTGCATCCAGCGTCGTCAACGTCACCTTCACCGCGCAGGGTGACGATCAAACGCTCATGGCCATCGAGCATTCCCTACTGCCGTCCGAGGAATTCGAGAACTTCCACAACGGCTGGATCCTCACGGTCGATCAGCTGGCGGCGGTGCTGGCCCGCCGCTGACGTCGGCCGGGCCGGATCGACTGCTCGGCGCCGCCGGGCCAATGACTCTGCGCTCAGGGCGCGCTGGTCTCGGTGTTTGTGGCCCTCGCCGCACGGTCAATGGTTGTGGCACCTTTGCTAGTCGAGTGCCCAGCGCTGGCGGGCCGACGACTCTGCGCTCGGGGCGTGCTGGTCTCGGTGTTTGTCGCCCTGGCCGCAGGGCCAATGGTTGCGAGGTCCTTGCTAGACGAGTGCCCAGCACGATGCCCGATGCCCTCGGGCTCTCAGCCAACACCCAGCCCGCTGGGACGGATTGGGGCATATTGGCACCATGCGGCTCGCCTTCGGACGTATCGGCCCGGTCATCGCCACTGCCGTCGTGATGGTTGCGGCGCTCGTCATGGGAGCACCGGCGAATGCCTCCCCGGCGCCCTGGGCGGCGGCCCAGATCGACTTCGGCGGGGTGCCCCGCAGCTACGAGCTGCACGTCCCAGCCGGCGTAGACCACCCCTCCGGCCTCGTGGTGAACCTGCATGCGGCGGGCGCGACGGGCCACGACCAGGCCGCGCTGACCCACTACGACGCCGTCGCCGACGCGCACGGATTCATGGTGGTGTATCCCGACGGCATCGATCTGAGCTGGGCCGACGGGCGCGGCGCCTCGCTGCCCGACCGGCAGGGCGTCGACGACGTCGGATTCATCTCCGCGCTGGTCGAGCAACTGGTCGCCGAGTATCACGTGGACCCAGGCCGGGTGTTCGCGACCGGCTTGTCGGCCGGCGGGTTCATGGCCAACCGGCTGGCCTGTGACCGCCCGGACCTGTTCGCCGCGATCGCCCCGGTCGCGGGCACCCTCGGCGTCAACGTGGGCTGCAGTCCGTCGCGTCCCGTGTCGGTGCTGGCCACCTATGGAACCGCGGACCCCATCGTGCCGTTCGACGGCGGCACCATGACCGGCCGCGGCGGAACCAGCGACATCCTGTCCGCCCCGGCGCTCATCGACCGGTGGCGCCAGGTGAACGGCTGCCCGGGGGCATCGGCGGCGGACCAGCTTCCCGCGACCGGCGACGGCACGGGCACGCAGCGCATCACCTATGCGCCGTGCGCCCAGGGCACCGCGGTGGTGTTCATGCGGGTGGACGGCGGCGGCCACACCTGGCCCGGCGCCCCGGAGATCCTGCCCGCGCAGGCGGTCGGTCCGGCCACTCACGGGTTCGACGCCTCGGAGGAGTCGTGGCAGTTCTTCGACAGCCACGCGAGATAGCGCCCGCGCAGGTCAGCGGGGCCGGTCCGCGGCGCGCTTTAGACTGCCAGCATGGCTTTTGAGGCACCGGAAGGTCTGTTGCGGATCGAGGATTGCCTCGACGCTCACGGCAACGTCGTCCTGCCGCCGGGCGTGCACCTGATCTCCCTGATCGAACGCAACATCGCCAATGTCGGCGACACCGTCGCGTACCGTTTCATCGACCACAGTCGCTCGGACGGCGAGCTCACCGAGCTGACCTGGACCCAGCTCGGTGTCCGGTTGCGTGCCATCGGAGCGCAGCTGCAACAGACCGCGGCGCGCGGTGAGCGCGTGGCGATCCTGGCGCCGCAGGGCCTTGAGTACATCGCGGGATTCTTCGCCGCGATCAAGGCGGGCATGATCGCGGTCCCGTTGTTCGCCCCGGAATTGCAGGGCCATGCCGAACGACTGGAGACTGCGCTGCTGGACGCGCGGCCTGCGGTGATCCTGACGACGACTGCCGCGCACCCGGCGGTCGCCGAGTTTCTCGAGGCGCTGCAGCCCGGGCGGCGTCCGCGCGTCGTGTGCATCGACGAGATCCCCGACGCAGCGGGGGAGACGTTCCAACCGGTGGTGATCGACGCCGACGACGTCTCGCACCTGCAGTACACCTCGGGATCGACGCGACCGCCCGTCGGCATCGAGATCACCCACCGCGCGGTCGGTACCAATCTGCTGCAGATGATCCTGTCGATCGATCTGCTCGATCGAAACACCCACGGCGTCAGCTGGTTACCGCTCTACCACGACATGGGCCTGTCGATGATCGGCTTCCCCGCCGTCTACGGTGGGCACTCCACGTTGATGTCGCCGACCGCGTTCATCCGGCGGCCACAGCGGTGGATCCGCGCCCTGTCCGACGAATCGCGCGACAGCCGGGTGATCACCGCGGCACCCAACTTTGCCTACGAGTGGACAGCGCAACGGGGTCTACCCGCACCGGGTGACGACATCGATCTGAGCAACGTGGTGCTCATCATCGGCTCCGAACCGGTGAGCATCGGGGCGATCACCACCTTCAACAAGGCGTTCGCGCCATACGGGTTGCCCGCCACGGCCTTCAAACCCTCGTACGGCATCGCCGAGGCGACCCTGTTCGTGTCGACCATCGCCCCGCACGAGCAGGCGGCTGCCACCTACTTCGACCGCGAGCAACTCGCGGCGGGCCGTGCCGTGCGCGTCGCGGCCGATGCGGTCGGCGCGGTCGCGCATGTGGCGTGCGGCCAGGTCGCGCGCAGCCTGCAGGCCGCGATCGTCGACCCGGCAACCGCCGCGGAATTGCCGGATGGTTCGGTCGGAGAGATCTGGTTGCAGGGCAACAACATCGGGCGTGGCTACTGGGGGCTGCCGGAGGAATCGCAGCAGACGTTCGGTGCCGAACTGCGGACACGTCTCGCGAGCGGTCACACCGACGGCGCGGACCCGCGACGCCCGTGGCTGCGCACCGGAGACCTCGGGGTGTACCTCGACGGCGAACTCTATGTCACCGGCCGGATGGCAGACCTCATCGTCATCGCAGGCGGACAGCACTACCCGCAGGACATCGAGGCGACCGTCGCCGACGCCTCACCGATCGTGCGGCGTGGGCACGTCACCGCATTCGCCATACCCGGCGAAAAGTCTTCGGGGGAACGCGAACTCGTGATCATCGCCGAACGTGCCACAGGAACCGGGCGCACCGACCCGCAGCCCGCGGTCGAGGCGATCCGGGCCGCGGTGACCAACCGGCACGGCTTGTCCGCCACCGACGTGAGGTTCGTCCCGGCCGGGGCGATCCCGCGCACCACCAGCGGCAAGCTCGCCCGGCGCGCCTGCCATGCGCAGTATCTGGCGGGCGAGATCGGCGGATAGCGCTACCCGGCGTCGTCGAGCAGGCCCAGCTGCCGCAGGTCGACGATGTACTTGGCGATCAGCTCCTCGGACAGGTGCGGTACATCGTGGCCAGCCCCGATACCGGCGGATTGCACTGCTGCGCGGAACTTTTCGGCCGGCATCGCAACCCCGCCGGTCGGCGGCGCGGGGTGCGCATACGCGCTCATCAAGGGCAGCACCGAGTTCTTGCGCTGGTCCTCGGGCAGGGCCTTCATGGCCTCTTCGAATCGCTCGCGCCACTCGTCGTAATCGTCGATGCGTTCGATGGGAAGCCCCTGCGCGATGAGCCAGTCGACGAACTCGTCGAGCGAGATCCCGTCGTCGTGGGTGTTGAGCACGTTGTAGGTGTGGTAGCCGCTGGTGCCCGCGACACCGAGCGTGGTGATGGCTGCCGAGGTGAAATCCGCAGGCAGCCCGTCGTAATGGGCCCGCTGCCGGTTGCCCGCGGCGTCGAGGGTGTAGAACGATTTGGGCGCCAGGCCGGTCGCGACGATACTCAGGATCAGCCGGGTGAACATGTCGGTGACATTGACCTGACCCGAATACGTGCTGTGCGCCAGGATCATGTCCGAGCGGAACACCGTGACGGGTAGGCCGCACAGATCGTTTGCCTCGCGCAGTAGGACTTCGCCGGCCCACTTGCTCGTCGCGTAACCCCCGGCGTACGCCGTGCCGAGGGACCGGGCCGGGCTGGCTGCCCGCACGTCGACATCCTCGCCGACATAGGTGCCGTCGGGCAGCGCGGTCACCGCGACCGTGGAGATGTAGTTGACGGGCTTGAGCCGGTCGGTGATCGCCAGCTTGATGATCTCGGCGGTGCCGACGGCATTCGGCCCGAACAACTGGCTGTACGGCAGAACATGATTGACCAGCGCAGCGGAATGCACGATCAGGTCGACCGAGTCAGCCAGCCGGTTCCACGTCGCCGTGTCGACGCCGAGATTGGCCGCACCCACGTCGCCGACGAGGACCTCGAGATGCTTGTCGGCCAGTTCGCGGAAGCGTTTGGACAGGGCCTCGTCGCCGGAGTCGATGGCCTCCTCGATGCGTTGCCGCGCCGCGATCGGATCGGCGCCACGCGCCAGGCAGATCAGCCGGCCGCCGGTCGGCGCAAGGCGTTCCAGCCAGTCCAGGCACAGGAACCGGCCGAGATAGCCGTTGGCCCCTGTCATCAGCACCGTGTTCACGGTCGCACTCGGGGCAGGCAGAGTCGGTGCGGCGGCGAGGGTGGCCGCGTCGATGAACTTGTCCAGGGTCAGATCCGTCGCCTTGGCCACCTCGGCACCGCGTCCGTGCACCGACGCGAAAGTGGGTCGGGTAGAAGCGGATTGGCGTTCGCCGTCGACGTACTCCGCGATGGTGGTCAGCGTCGCGGTGGGGCTGACGATGGTCTGCACCGGCACGTCGATGTTGAAGATGCCCTCCAGCAGCGTCGCGAACGAGAACGCCGACAGTGAATCACCGCCGAGTTCGATGAACTTGGCGTCGGACGGCAGGTCGGATCCACCGGCTTCCAGGCCGAGCGTCGCGGCTGCCGCACCCCGCACGGTCTCGATGGTGGGTTGATGACGGCTGTCGGCGCGTAGCGCGTCGAGCTGATTGTCTTGTCCCGCCGTGATTTCCGCGTACATCGCGTCCAGGCGGTCCTGGTAGTGCCGCTTCAGCGCGGGGCGCAGCAGCTTGCCCACCCCGGAGAGCAGACCGTTGTCGCGCGTGAAGGGCTCGGGTTCCAACAGGAAATCCCGGGGAATCTCATAGGGATTGAGGTGATTCTCTGCGGCGATCTGCTGCACTGAGTGGGCGATCAACGACCGCGCGTCGCCCGCGCCCACGCCGTCGGCGTTCGGCACGATCACGGCGAGCAGGAACGGTTGATCGCTGCTGCCGTAGATGTAGATCTGCCGGATGTAGGGGCTGGTCGAATAACTTGCTTCCAGGTTGGACACCGCCACGAATTCGCCCTGCGACAGCTTGATGACGTTGTTGCGGCGGTCCAGGTACACGAGGTGATCCGGGCCGATCTCGGCCATCACGTCCCCGGTCTTGTAGAAGCCGTCGGCGTCGAAGATGTCGGCCGACAGCTCGGGGTGCTTGTAGTAGCCGGGAATCAGGGTGGTGGTCTTGAGGTACAGCTCGCCGCGCGGGTGCGGCTTGTCGGTGGTGGAGTAGCCGAGTTCGGGTACGTCGACGAGTTTGTACTCGGTGACCGGTGGGCGCTGCACCACACCGTTGCGCATGATGCCGCCACCGTTCTCGGTGGACCCGTAGCCATCGCTGACGGCGATGTCCAGCAGCGATTCCACGAACGCGTGCATGTCTTTCGACAGCGGGGCGCTGCCGCACATCGCCGAGATCACCCGGCCACCGAGAAAGTCCTCGCGCAGCTGGGCCTTGACGGTCTCCTCCAGGTCCGCCGCGGTGGGCTCGGCTGCGGTGCGCTGGTCGAGCTCCTTGCGGTACCGCCGGAAGAACATGTCACACACCCGCGGCACCAGGTTCAGCGCGGTGGGTCGTACCAGCGTGATGTCGTCGAACAGGGTTGACATGTCGCTCTTGGCCGCGAAATAGCCGATGCCACCCGAGGTCAATGTCGAGATCAGCCAGGCCATCCCGTACACGTGGCTCAGTGGCATGTACTGCAGGTGGACCGCCGGGATCTCGATACCGACGTCCAGCGATGGACTGCGCGGCCGCTGCCACAGCCGCGTCATCAGATCGGCGGTGTACATGGCCCCTTTCGGGGCGCCGGTGCTGCCTGACGTGTAGACGAGCGTGGCCAGCGGATTCTCACCGGGCGCCGGGATGAACGGGGAAGCCTCGGCCATCGACCGGCCCGCGTCCATGTCGGCCACCAGCGACACCACCTCGACCGCGCGTCCTGCGGCGGCCAGGCGGGCGGTCGCCGCCTCGACATGCTCACGCTGGTCGTCGTCGGCCTCGGAGTAGTCGAAGACCACCAAACGCCGCACCGACGGGGCCTCGATCGCCAACTCGACGGCAGTGTCGAGAGACTCCACGCTCGCGGCGAAGATCCGCGGTGTGGTCTCGGCGATGATGGGCGCCAGCTGCTGTGCTGATGAACTGGTCTGCAGGGGAACGAAAACTGCCCCGAGCCGGGCGCAGGCCAGCTGGATCACGGTGTAGCCGATGCTGGTGAAACCCAGCACCGCGACGAAGTCGCCTGGCTCGAACCCGCTGTCGTGCCAGGTGTTGGTCAGTGCCACGACGTTGTCTCGCAGACGGCCGTAGGTGATGGTGTCGAACCCGGCCAGCAGGCGGGTGGTGGTGCGCCCGGTGGCCGGGTCACGGATCACCTCACGGGATCGCAGGCCGAGGGCGGGGCGGTCGGCATAGCCGGTCAGGCACCTGTCGATCGCCTGCCACAGGCGCAGGTCCGGATCCTGGATGCGGAGGCTGACCTCGGGATCCGGGGCGGCAGCCCGGAACTGTGGGTCGGTCGCGTGCAAATGCTGGATGCGCTGGATGAGTCGTTGCTGTCGGGCGTCGTCGGTCATCGTGGTGTCGTCCCCCCGTCGTACCTGATACGCATTTCTCCACTACACCACTTGGCGACGGACGTTTCCACGTGTTCAGGCAACGCACAGACACGGTCACGCCCCGCTCAGGAATGAAAACGTTTGCTGCCCAGTGCCTTTCCGGCGCACTGTCACGGGCGGCTGACGGTGAAGCGGTCTGAGTCGGCTTCGGCGAATATCTCGCCGGGGCCGCCCATGTACGCGCGGCACGTGATGCGCCAACCATCGATGTCGCCGTCGGGCAGCAGCGACCGCTTGACGTTGAGGTCGAGCACCGATCCGACCCGTGCCGACAACAGATCGGCGTAACCCTCGACGGGGCGGGCACCGTCAACCGCTACTGCCAGCACGTCGTAGGAATTCAGGGACGGATGCGGCGTGCGGGAGCGGATTGCGCCCTCGATGTCGGTTCGGTTCTCGGCGACCTGGACCATGATCACGCGGCCTTCCCGGCGAGGAACTCGACCAGCGCGGTGCTGATGGGTTGACCCGCCTCGGCTTCAAAATAGCTGTATCCGGGCATGGGATTGACCTCGAAGCACACATGATCTCCGTCGGGGCGTCGACGCAGATCGATCCCGGCGAACGGCAGGTCCAGTCGCGCACTGAGCTCGACGCACCGCGCCGCGACGTCCTGCGGAAGCTCGACGGGCGTCAGCACCGCGGTGGCGCCGTCGCGGTGCGCGTAGCGGTAGTCGACCACCGAGCTGCTGATCTCCGTGGCGAAGACCTGCTGCCCGACGACATGGACCCGGACGTCGACTCCCTCGACGAGCTCCTGGAACTGGGTTGGCAGATCGCGCACCCGGTCCAGTCCGGCGGCGCGTTGCTCGTCGAGTGGCCGGACGATCGACCGGATGCCGCTGATCGACTTGAACACCACGCTGCCGTGCCGAGCCCAGAATTCGCGGACGCGTTCGGGGTCGGTGCTCACCAGGGTGTCGGGCACCGAGAATCCGCAGGCGGCAATCTCCTGGGCCTGGAACGGTTTTGACGCGTTCGAATGCATGGCTGCCGGTCGGCTGACCACCAGGCAGTCGGCCACATCGAGCCATTCGATGAACACGTCGTCGAACGCGCGGGCCCGTTCGCGCTCGCGCTGATCGCCGTGCATCGGTGTGGTCAGCGGCCTGGCGTAGACGGCCTCGATCTCATCGATGCGAATACTGCTGCCGCTCACCACCAGTCGCCCCCGCACGTCGCCATCGCGGACTTCGAGGCACATGTCGCTGTGCGCGGCGTGCCGCTGGTCGATCACCAGATAGTCGAGCCCCAGATCGGCGGCCGCATCGATCGCTCGCTCCAACGGCCGGTCGTCGGGATACCCGTAGAAGACGATCATGCCGCTACTCCGGCAGTTGTGAGAGCCACGCGCGCCACCAGAGCAGCGACCGCGTCCACCGCCCTCGGCTGGATGACGGTTCGGAACGGCACCGGACGTACCGCGACGACGTGCCCGGCGGCGAGCTCGACCTCCAGCACGCGACACCGGGCGGCGGCGGCCAACGCGAGGTATGGCACGGCATCGACGCCGGACCGGTCGGCTACGACGACATCCCCTGCGATGACGGCGATTTCGCTCGCGGTGCCCACCCGGGTGCCAGTGGCCAGGTAGGGGCGGCGGGCGTCGTAGGGCGATCCCTGCCAGCCCTCGACGATGCGGGCCGAGCTGGACCGGGCGGAGTCCACGACCGGTAGCCCGGCCCGGCCCGCCTCGACGAGCCATCGCTGCGGGCTCCAGGACGGCCCGCTGAGACCCATTCCGTCGACACCGTTGATCACGCGTGGTCCGAGGCTACGCAGCCAACTGACCATGAGTGCCCGGAACTCGCCGGCCGCATAATTGCGGTCAGCGGTAGTCGATTTCGCGAACCGGGGGACCGGCACGGCCTCACTGCGCACCAGGACCGCGGCAACTTCGGTGCTGTCGATCCGGCGCCCACCGGGCAGGGCGATCTTCGTCGTCGCGGCCCCGCCGCGATCGACGGTATGGGTCCATGCGGCGCCGGACAGGCTCGCGGGCGACGCGACGGTCACCCGCAGATCGGCACGGAGCGCGGCGGTAGCCGACGCCACCGCCGCAGCCCCTGCGTCGCCGGGATCGGCGACGATCACCATGTCGGCCACGTCAGCACGGCGTGGTGTCGAACTCTCGCTTGGCACTCGGGTCTCCCGAAGCCATGCGACCGGTCAGGTTGCCCTGTTCGGCGGCGGGTCCACCGATCAGGTCGGGCCGCAGATCGCTGCCGATGAACGGTTGCGCCGCCCCGGCCGCGACAGTGGCTTCCAGGGCCGCCACGCGTGCTTCGAGTTCGCCGACCCGGTCATATCCCGCACCGGAATCGGCGTCGTAGTAACCGGCATCTGCGCCGAACCCGCCACCGCCGAGGTCACCGCCACCGGGCCGATCGAACGGCTTGTCGCCGGCGCCCTCTTTCAGGTCCTTGCCCTCTTTGGCGGCGTCCTTGCTGTCCTTGAGGCTCTCCTTGATGTCCTTGCGGCCGTCTTTGAGGTCCTTGGCGAGTTCTTTGATGTCCTTGCGGAGGTCCTTGACGTCCTTGGGCCCGTCTTTGAGATCTTTGCGGCCGTCTTTGAGGTCCTTGGCGAGTTCCTTGGTGTCCTTGCGGAGGTCTTTGACGTCCTTGGGCCCGTCTTTCAGATCCTTCGGTCCGTCCTTGAGATCCTTGACCAGGGTCTTACCGCAGTGAACGCTGATCGTCGCCGTCATCGTCGGGCCGGACGGCGAGATGCTGGTGATGGATACGCAGGTGTCTTGGCCTGCATACGACTTCGTGTTCGGCGTGGAGCCCGCCGTCAGCGACGTGTTGTTGCTGCTGCCCGGATAGGGATCGCCGGCGTCGCCGCGGTTGTGGTTCAACTCCAGGTCGCGGTTGCCGTCGGCTTGCAGCAGGCCGACCTTGTAGTGGTTCTCGTCGGTGTTGCCGGGCTGGTTCTCGTCGATGTGCCACGCGAGAAGACCGTCGCCCGGCAGGTCGGCGTCGAACCCGGTGCGCTGGCGGTTTTCGACGAGGAAGTACTCCGGTCCCGCTGTGCCGTCCTTCCACAGCCGCAGCAGGTTGTGACTCGTCTTGACGTCGGGAATGGTCACCGAACCGTTGGCAGTGATGCTGGTGACCGAAGCCCAGCCCTGGTTCGCTTTGCACCACGCAGACGGGTGAGCCGGCACGTCGCCGCCACCGTTCCAACTGCCACCGGCCATCAGGCACCAGTTGCCGATGCCTTCCGAGGTGTAGTCGGTGTCGTAGAGATCGGGGAATCCGAACAGCAGGTGGCCCAGCTCGTGGGCACACACCCCGATCTTGGCGTCCTCCGGAATGGTCAGGTAGCCATAGATTTTGGTGTTGTCGGTGCTGTAGGCGGTGGCCAACGTCGACTTGTGCGACCAGATGTCACCCGCGTTGCCGGTGACCTCGGCGCCCTGTCCCGCGTGCACGACGATGAAAGCGTCGACAAAGCCGTTGCCGTCGTTGTCGTACGGCCCGAAGTTCACGTCGGGATCGGCTGCCACCGCCGCGTCGTGCGCGAGTTGCGGCGAGCGGAAGGCGCCGCCGCCCTTACCGATGCCGTAGTTGTTGTTGGCGTACCACGCCAGCGTCTGCGGCATCTGGTACGGACCGACGACGTCACCCGACAACGACACCAGGCCGTTTGTGACCTCGTTGTAATACTCCTTCACGCTACCGTGGGGCAGCACGCCGGTGGAGAAGAACAGATCGCGGAAGTGGTTGGCGTCGTTGCCCATTGCCTTGTCGGAGAACTGCACGAGCACGACGATCACCCGGACGGTGCCGCGCAGCGGAGCGCGGTCGGCGGCGGCGCGGCTGATCACGCTCACCGGTGTGCCCAGCGGGAACTCCTCGGGCGGGATGATCACGCCGTCGTCGAAGCCGAGGCGGCGCGGTTTTCGCTCCAGGCCCAGGGCATTGGTTTCGGCGCGCGTCCCGCGCTTCTTGACGCGTTGCAGTTCGGCGGTCCAGCGGTCGCGGAGTTCTGGGCTCGGGCCCACCGCGCAGAAGTCGCTGTAGCGGGCGATGACAGAGTGCTTGTTCGTGTTGGGCCGCGAGTCGCCGGTGGCGATCGCGTCGCGGTGATGGGTGGCCCCGGAGGGCTCCCGAAACGGTTTGGTAGTCATGGATCGGGACAGTATTGAAAATGCGCAGTGTTATCCCGAGTAGTCGACTACTTCACTTTGCGTCCCGCAATGCCCAATAACGCTGGTGCATGGCGGTATTCGCAAGTATCCCACGGTGGCTCCCGGCCGGCGTCCAGGCCGCTTCGCTCGGGTTCTGATCGGGTCAGTGGGTGAATGACGTTGTGTACCAATAGCGTAACCGGGCGACATGCGCATGCGCCGTGACGGAACTACTTGCAGATGCAAGCACGATCATGGCTGCGCCGCGGTTTTCCGTGCCCGAGAGGGTATTTGAGAGAACACCCGTGGACACACGGTAGGCGTGAGTACTCGGCTACTCGTGGCGGCGCTGCCCGGGACCGTCAGGTCGTTCGACGATGCGAAGATGGACAGGTGGCGATCTCTTCAATCCATGACGTGCAGTGGCGTGGTTTTGCCAGTGACAACTATGCCGGCGTTCACCCGGAAGTTCTCGCGGCGATTTCCGCAGCGAACGGCGGCCATCAGGTGGCCTACGGGGGCGATCAGTACACCGCCCGTCTGCAGGAGGTCATTCGCGAGCAGTTCGGTGCGCACGCCGAAGCGTTCCCGGTTTTCAACGGCACGGGCGCCAACGTCGTCGCGCTCACCAGCCTGCTCCCACGGTGGGGTGCGGTGGTAACCGCGACCACGGCACATATCAACACCGACGAGGCCGGCGCCCCGGAGCGCATGACCGGCATCAAACTTCTCGCCGTGCCTGCGCCGGACGGCAAGCTGACGCCGGAGCTGGTGGCTCGCGAGGCATGGGGGTGGGGCGATGAGCATCGGGCTCAGCCGCTGGCCGTCAGCATCACGCAGAGCACCGAGCTGGGCACCGTCTACACGCCCGCAGAGGTACGCGCGATCGCCGACTTCGCCCACGAGCACGGGATGGCGGTGCACATGGACGGCTCGCGCCTCTGGAACGCCGCGGCTGCCCTTGGGGTGCCGTTTCGCGCGTTCACCGTTGATGCCGGGGTCGACATCGTCAGCCTCGGTGGCACCAAGAACGGTCTGCTCGGGGTAGAGGCCGTCGTCGCGCTGGCCGCTACCCCCGACGCCGGGCTCGTCTACCTCAGGAAGCTGACGATGCAACTGGCCAGCAAGATGCGCTTCGCCTCGGCACAGCTGCTCGCCCTGTTCGACGACGACCTTGGCCTGCGCAGTGCCGGGCACGCCAACGCCATGGCCGCCCGGCTGCGGTCCGCGCTGGAGGCAGGCGTCGCCGACGGAGCGCTACCCGGACTGGCGTTCACCCAACCCAGCCAGGCGAATGCGATCTTCGCGACGTTACCGACAACCGTCGCGGACCGGATCCGCGAACGTGTGCGGTTCTACGATTGGGACCGCGCCCGCGGCGAGGTGCGCTGGATGGCCGCGTGGGACACCACGGAGGATGATGTCGACCGGTTCGTCGCCATCATCCGCGAGGAGTTCGGTCGCGGGCAGTATCAAGCCGAAAACCTGGCGGCGACAACGCAGTTCGACTGAACCCGCGGGGAACTTCCGGCTTCGGCGTCGTCGGTGTCCGCGCCCTCGCGATGCTCGACGGTGACCGTTCTGCAACGAGAGCCGTGGCGTGTCCGGACCGGCCGCTCAGTATCGTTTTGGGTGATGGCACGAGATCGATCAGGCGGCCTGCCCCGCTTCCGCAGCGGGGCGTGGATCGCGCTACCCGGACGCCGTGACCCGGCACCCCTTGCAGGCCAACGCAGCCGGACTCCCAGCGAGATCGGTGAAATCCACACCAGGAAGGTTCTCGACCTCACCATCCGGCTCGCCGAGGTCATGCTGTCGTCGGGGTCCGGTACCGCTGACGTCGTGGCCACGGCCAAGGATGTGGCACAGGCGTACCAGCTCGCGGATTGCGTCGTCGACATCGCGTTCACCACCATTTTCGTGTCGGCCCCGCCGACGCTGGACGGGGCGCCCGTGACGATCGTGCGATCGGTGCGGACCCGGGCAACCGACTACACGCGGATGGCGGACTTGGACCGATTGGTCCAGCAGATCACCTCCGGCGAGGTCACGCTGGATCAAGCCCACGAGGCGATGGACAGGTTGACCGAACGTCCCCATCCCTACCCGCGGTGGCTGGCGACGGCCGGGTGGGCCGGCTTTGCCCTCGGCGTGGCGATGCTGCTCGGCGGTACCTGGCTCACCTGTCTGCTGGCGGCGCTGACCGCCGCAGCCATCGATCGGCTCGGGCGTGTCCTCAATCGGATGGGGACGCCGTTCTTCTTCCAGAATGTCGTCGGCGCTGCCGTGGCGACCCTCGTTGCGATCGGGGCGTACCTGGCCACCGGCGAGGGACTCACCGCGCTGGTGGCCACCGGAATCGTCATGCTGCTATCAGGTTTGACGCTGGTCGGCGCGACGCAGGACGCGCTCACCGGCCACATGATCACCGCGGTTGCCCGGCTCAGCGAGGCGCTGTTCCTCACCGCCGGGATAGTCGTCGGCATCATCGCCGGCCTGCAGGTCGTCACCGTCGCCGGCATCGAGATCCGGCTACATGTCGATACGACGCTGACTTTCGTCCCAGTCGACCGGCCGCTGCCCATCTTTCTGGCGGTTGCCGGCGCCGCGCTGGCCAGCGTGTGTTTCACGATCGCGAGTTATGCACCATTGCGTTCGGCCGCACCTGCTGGGCTCGCGGCCGCGCTCGCCGAGCTGGTGCTGATCGGCTTGGGCCTGGCCGGGTTCGGCCAGCTCGTGGCAACGGGTATCGCGGCCACCGGCGTCGGCCTGTTCGCCACGCTGGTGTCGGTCCGGCGCCGGGCGCCGGCCCTCGTGACGTCCACGGCAGGCATCATGCCGATGTTGCCCGGCATGGCAGTGTTCCGTGCGGTCTTCTTCTTCGCCGTCGAGGACCGTTTCACCGATGGTGTGGCGCAGATGGTGGCGGCCGGAGCCACAGCCCTGGCGCTTGGCGCGGGTGTGGTGATGGGTGAGCTGTTCGGGTCCCCGCTGCGCCACGGCACCGGACGGATTCGTGACTTCTTCCGGATCGAAGGACCGCCCGGCCTGCGGCGCGTGGTGGGCCGCGTCGCGCGGCTACGGCCAGCCGTCACACCCCCGTCCGAGCGCAGCCGCCGCCGGCGCCCACGAAACTTCGCGCTCAAACCGAAGCCCACCTCGGATGCGAGCGCTGCGGAGGACACCAACGGCCAGGATCAGACGCCGGATTGACCTCAATGTCTGGCTGGAGCGCGACGACCAGCGATGGTCGTGCAGTTGTCGAGTGTGATACGCGACTGTGATGCCGCCGCGGCCGTACCCGGATCAGGTGAGCGGGATGAACCCGTCGTTGATCCACACGCCCCAGTGACCGCCCGAACCCCAGTCCCACCACACGACCGGCTGACCCTGCCACGTCTGCGCCGGTTTGCGCGGCGCCGAGGGCGGTGCCTCGAGCGATGGCGGCGGTGCAGCCGGGTCGGCGCTCGCGATGGCGGCGCCCAGACCGACTGCTGAGCCGGCGATCGCGCCGGCGACCGCGACGGCCGCCAGAGCGCTCTTGCGGGTGAGGATCATGTTTTGTACCTCGGCGGTTGGACTGAAGTCGGACACTTGAAGCTTAACCAGTCTAAGCGAACGGCTGTCGGACGAGTCGCCTCGGTGACGGCTGGAAAAAAATGGCGACGAAAGATGTCGAGAACGTCGTCGCGGCTCCGTCCCAGACGTGAACAACCAACTAGGGTCGCTCACCGAGCGGACCAGAAACGGAGAATGTCATGGCCAAGTACCTGCTGCTCAAGCACTATCGCGGCGCGCCTGCCGCCGTCAACGACGTGCCGATGGATCAGTGGACGCCCGCCGAGATCGAGGCGCACATCGGCTACATGAACGATTTCGCGGCGCGCCTGCAAGAAAGTGGCGAATACGTCGACAGCCAGGCACTCGCACCCGAAGGCGCCTGGGTGCAGTACGGCGGTCAGGGCAAGCCGCCGGTGACCGACGGCCCGTTCCCTGAGACCAAGGATCTGATCGCGGGCTGGATGATCATCGACGTCGACTCGTATGACCGGGCTGTCGAGCTGGCCGGCGAGTTGTCCGCAGCGCCCGGCGCCGGAGGCGCGCCGATCCACGAATGGCTTGAGGTGCGGCCGTTTTTGACCCACACGCCGACCGTCACCGAGTAGATGACCGATGGCACCGCGGTGGATGAGGCGCAGCTGCGGGATCTGATCCCTGGTGTGCTCGCGGCGCTCGTCCGCCGCGGCGCCGATTTCGCGACAGCCGAGGACGCGGTCCAGGAGGCGCTCGTCAAAGCTGTTGAGACATGGTCGAATACGCCGCCGGACGATCCCAAGGGCTGGCTGATCACCACGGCGTGGCACCGGTTCGTCGATATCGTCAGGGCCGATACGGCACGACGCAACCGCGAGGATCGCCTGTCGGCCGAGCCGCCGCGAGGGCCCAGTGCCTCGACGGATGACACGCTGCAGCTGTATTTCTTGTGCGCACATCCCAGCCTGACGCCGTCATCGGCCGTCGCGCTGACACTGCGGGCGGTCGGTGGCCTGACCACGCGTCAGATTGCCCAGGCGTATTTCGTCCCCGAAACGACCATGGCTCAGCGGATCAGCCGCGCGAAGCGGACCGTGGCCGCCGTGCGGTTCGATCGTCCCGGCGACCTGCACACGGTGCTGCGGGTGCTGTACCTGGTCTTCAACGAGGGGTACACCGGCGACGTCGACCTCGCCGTGGAGGCCATTCGGCTGGCGCGGCAGCTGACGGCGGCGACGGACGATCCCGAGGTCGCAGGCCTGCTCGCGCTGTTCTTGCTCCACCACGCACGACGCAGGGCCAGAACCCGCCCCGACGGCAGTCTGGTGCCGCTGTCCGAGCAGGACCGAGGGCTGTGGGAGCGGGACCTCATCGCCGAGGGGATCGCGGTGCTGCAGGCCGCGTTGGCGCGTGACCGACTGGGGGAGTACCAAGCGCAGGCGGCCATCGCGGCGCTGCATGCCGACGCGCAGACCGTCAGCGAGACTGACTGGGTGCAGATCGTCGAGTGGTACGACGAACTCGTCCGGCTCACCGACAGCCCGATCGTCCGGCTCAACCGCGCTGTCGCCGTCGGTGAGGCCGATGGACCGCGGTCGGGGCTGGCGGCGCTGGCGCAGCTCGACCCGTCGTTGCCGAGGTACACCGCCGCCGCCGCGTACTTGCACGAACGATCCGGTGATATTGCCACGGCGGCAAGGCTTTACACCGAGGCCGCGGCACACGCGCAGAATCTGGCCGAACGCAACCACCTCACGCTGCAGGCGGCGGCTATCCGCCAGCGGCTCTCGTGCGGCGACGGCTGAACGGCGGATCGGGCGCCAAGACGAGGTGCGGTAACGGGCCGGGCATATTCGACGTGAGATAGGTGCGACGCGCCGATGTGTGCGACGATGCCTCTACGCTCGGCTCGTTCGTCATGAACTCCGGGGCCGCAACAGACTCCCACGGGGCAACAGAGAGGACCGCCGGATCGATGACCCAGCGCCGTGCCACGCTCTCCAGCAGCACTGTGAAGTTCGCGATCGCCGGCGTGGCCGCGGTCGGTGCCGTCCTGGCCCCCGCTGCCCCGGCATTCGCCGATCCGGCTCCGGCTCCTACGCCGGCTCCAACGGATCCAGCCGTCGCGGCTCCCGGCCAGATCGTGGTGTCGAACGACGGCCCCGCCGGTCCGCCTGCCGCGCCGCCGGTCGGCCCGCCGCAGGTCCCTGAGATCGCGAATCCGGTGTACGGCTCCGGCCAGTACGGTTCGGGACCGATCGGATCGTTGCGCGACCTCTGGCACCAGGCCCGCGACCCGTACGCCTTCCAAGATCCCGACGTAGCCGGCGGCGTCGCGCCCCCACCCGGTGCGGGCCCGGCGCCGAAGCTGCCTCCCGGATACGTATCCATCAATGCGCCGGGCTCTGAGACCCCGGTGACAGCGCCTGCCCCGGGCAGTGCGCCTGCCGGTCCGGCTCTTCCGCCTGGCTATTACCCCTTGAACGGTCCGCCGCCGCCCGGATATCAGTTCAACAACGCACCGGGTGGTCAGCCGCAGCCGCCCGCGCCGGGCGAGCCTGTGACGCCTGCTCCGGCATCCTGACGATTCGGTTTCGCTGTACCCGCGAATTGGCCGAGCCGACCGTCGTCGCCTTCCCTGCAGAGCCCTGTGTCGCCAACGTGCATGCGGTCATGCCGCGTTGTTGGCGTGGCCGGCGGTAGCTGTGTCGTCGAGCCGCGTACCGCACGACGTGCTGCCGTTATGACGTCGTCGGTGGTTGAACCACAATAATCACAGGCACCTCAGATATCACACTAGTAACAATTTTCATTTTTGCCACTGTGGCAACTTTGAGATAGTGCGTATCAATTCCACCAATTGTCACAGGTATTCGGTCGAATTGTGTGAACGCCGATAGCTGCCGCCGTGGGTACTTGTCGATATGGGCGGCAGGCTGACCTGCGACTATCCGGTAGTTGAGCTCTCACCGGCCACATTGGGCACATAACTATTAAATAAACTCAAAGAAGACAATTAGACTCTCTAGCACGCCTGATTAACTTCTGCCCCGTTGGTAAACTCCGTATCACGATGGGGGGCGGGCAAAGCGTCTCGCCCTTGCCTTTAACGGCGTGCGCCTTGGCGCACGGCCCAATGAAGGGATCGACATGCTCGTGCGAAAGATCGTCACGGTGCTCGCGATCGTCGGTGCGATGGCCGTGGCGCAAACAGCCCTGCAAGTCCCGGCTGCCGATGCTGAACCCAACTGGGACGCGATGGCTCAATGCGAATCGGGCGGGAACTGGTCGGCTGATACCGGTAACGGCTTCTATGGGGGGCTGCAGTTCACCCCGGCAACCTGGGCGGCCAACGGCGGGACGGGTTCACCGGCCGCCGCTCCTCGCGCCGAGCAGATCCGGGTGGCGCGCAATGTCCTGCAGACGCAGGGGCTCGGTGCCTGGCCGGTCTGTGGTGGACCGGTCGGTATGGCCTCAGGGACGTGTCGTTCGATGGTGGCTTGGATTCCCATCGGGCGTCTGCCGCGGTTGTGCACGCTGTTGCTCAATCCGTTTGGCTGAGTTCGCACCTAACCGGTCGGCTTGCGAGCCCGCAGGGTGTAGCTGAGGGGTGCGACGCCGGGCCGCGTGGCCAGTGCCCACTCGCCGTTGGGGCGCAGTGTCATCTGGCCGGGGAGTGCCTCCCAGGGCACGCTGTCGTGCTCGACGAACATCTCCAGGCGTAGGCCGGCCTCGAGCACGGCGGTGATGATCTCACCGATGGAGTGATTCCACTCGTA
Organism: Mycobacterium aquaticum; assembly: GCF_002086485.1. Lineage (GTDB taxonomy): Bacteria > Actinomycetota > Actinomycetes > Mycobacteriales > Mycobacteriaceae > Mycobacterium > Mycobacterium aquaticum. The sequence goes on from NZ_MVHF01000057.1 coordinate 42,723, forward strand.
GGTCTTCGTCGCCTGCAGTGGCGTGCTGGTCGGCACGTAGGTCGACGCGTCATCCCATTCCAATGGCGTCTCGCGCTCGAAGTACGGAAACCGCAGATGCAGATCGTCATCGAGGGATTCATCCATGGCCCACAGGATCGGGTGGCCCTCGCGGACGTGGACGACGCCTCCCGGAGCGAGCAGTGCTGCCACTACTTTTGCCCATTGGCCGACGTCGGGCAGCCAGCACAGCGCGCCCACGCCGGTGTAGACCAGATCGAAGCTTCCGGCTGGCAGTACGGACGTGGCGTCGCGGACGTCTGCCTGGACGAAATCCACGGTGTCGCCGGTCTCGGCCACGAGTCGGCGGCCCTCGTCGAGTGAGCGCCCGGAAAAGTCCAGACCCGTCACTCTTGCGCCGAGCCGAGCGAGCGAGAGGGTGTCGGTGCCGATGTGGCACTGCAGATGTACTGCCCGCACGCCGCTGATGTCGCCGAGCCGGGGGAGGTCGAACCGCACGACGTGGGAGAGTGCTGATCGGTCTTCGATGAACTGCTGGACGCGGTATCCCGAACCGTCACGGGCGGCGTGCAGCCCGGCACGATCGTCCCAATTGGCGCGGTTCGCGTCGAAGAAGTCGGTCATCACCCTCACAGCCGTCGGACGTCGAGCGCGGTCTCGGTCACCGCGCGGTTGGATGCTTCAACGAAATATGCGCCTGCCGAAGGGGTTTCGGCGACCGCTTCGGTGAATTCGGTGCCGCGGTAGAGCAAGCCCGCACCGTCGTCGGTGGCGTACGCCGCGGGCAGCACGTTGTCGCCGACGAGCTTGTGCAGCAAGGGGCGACGTTGGTCCTCTGAGTCGTAATGAACGCCGTTCGCATAGGGAACGAAGCCAAGGCCGTTGCCGATCGGTTGCAGTTGAGGCCCGAACGAGTCTGTCGTGCCGCCGGTGTGCCAACAGATCGAACCGGCCGATATGCCGGTCAGTACGACCCCGGCTTGCCATGCGGTGCGCAGGGCTACGTCGACACCGTGCAGTCGCCACATCGCGAGGAGTCCGGCGACGCTGCCGCCGAACACCCACACGACGTCGTGGGCAAGGAGATGTGCGGTGAAGTCCTCGACATTGGGCATGGGGAACAACGACACATGTGAGGGTGTGAAGCCGCGTGCCTGCGCCGCCTCGGTGAGGTAGTGCAGCACAGCCTTGTCATCGCCCATTGCCGTCGCCAGGAGGCAGAGACGCGGGGACCGGCCGGTCACTCCGGACAATTCGACGGCGAAGTCGGTGAGCGCGGTGAAGGCGAAGCGGGTTCTGCGGCCCGCTCCGATACCTCCGCTCGTCGCCAGAATCGTCGGTATGTCTGCGGGCATGACCCGACCGTAGGCGTTGGCTTCTCGCGCCGACAACCGGTTTTCGTCGCGCCTGATTTTTCGCTGAGAGTTTGGATTGGATAGCCCAGCTCGGCAAGTTAGCGATATATCGTGATATTGACGCGATGCAGCGTTGAATCGAACAGGTGAAGACCTCACGAGAGGGAGGCAGACATGTTTCACGGTGGATTCCCCGGTGGATTCGGCTTCGGCGGAGCGGGTTTCGGGCCCTTCGGTGGCGGTTTCGGCGGTCCGGGGTGGGGCGGCCCAGGGTTTGGCGGCCCAGGGTTTGGCGGCCATGGGTTCGGTCACGGGTTCGGCCGCGGCAAGTTCGCGGCGGCAGCGACCGCGGCTCTGTTGCTCGACGGTCCCGCCGACGCCGAGGAGATCACCCGGCGGGTTACCGAGGCGACCGACGGTGCATTCACCCCGCCCGACGGGGCGGCGGAGGTCGGCATCGGCTTGTTGGCGGGGCGCGGCGTGGTGACCGTCGACGACGGTGTCGCAACGCTGACGGAGTTCGGCGAGAACCTCTTGGCCTGGCGGGGTATCAACAGCGACACCGCGCACGCGTTCCTCGCGCAGGCCTCGAAGTTCGCCGGTGTCCTCAAGCTGCGTAAGGAGTTCTTCGAGGTCGCCGGTCTGGCCCGAACGATCATGTGGACCGGCACGGACGAGCAGCGGGAGAAGCTGGAGGAGGCGAGGAACACCATCCTGGCTGCCGTCACCGACGCCAAGCGGTCCCTGTACGCGGCTCTCGCGCAGGGCTGATCTGACCCGGTTTCGGTGCGGCCGCGATATCCGGGGCCGCACCGAAACCACTTCTGGTGCTTATGGTTTGGCGTCACCGCCCAGCGGTGCGCTCACGCCCACTGGTCCCAGGGCACGCTCCAGTCGCCGTTCTGCCACAGCTGCAACGGTTTTCCGCCGGTGTTCTTCACTTCGACGACATCGCCGGGCACCGAGAAGTTGTAGAACCAGGCGGCATTGTCGTGGTTGAGATTCAAGCAGCCGTGGCTGGTGTCGGTCTTTCCTTGCGCCCAGACCGTGGCTTCGAGCTCATGCAGGTAGACGCCGTCCGAGCTGATCCGCACGGCGTAGTTGATCGACTCCTTGTACCCGAGGTGGGAGTTGATCGGTAATCCGTAGGTCGACGAATCCATGACCACGGGGTTGCTCTTGTCCATGACGGTGTAGACACCGGGCTGTGTCCAGAAGCTCAGCGTCTTGTCGCCGACCTTCTCGGTGCCGCCGCGCCCCATGGAGGTCGGCATGGTGCGTACGAGGGTGCCGCCGTCATAGACGCTGACCTGCTTGGTCGCATCGTCGGCGATCGACACGTGCGACGCCCCGATGGTGAACGTCAACGGCGCGTCCTGGCCGACGGTCACCACGGTGCCCGGGGCGTAGTACTGCGGTGGGCGCCAATGTGCGGTGTGGTCGTCGACCCAGTGCCAGGCCCCCGACACCGGCGGCTCGGTGGTGACCGCAAGTTGCTGCTCGGCAGCGCCCCGGTCCTCGACGGGGCCGGCGAAGTGTGCGACCACGACCATGCCGATGCCGTAGGTGGCCCCTGGCTGCAGTGGTGCACCCGACGTGCCGGTCAGCGACACCGGAGGCAGGCCAGGATCGTCCGCGCGCGACACCCCTGCCGGCGCGCACAACAGTGCTGTCAGCGCTGTCGCCACCGAACAGAGCAGCATCGACGTCCGCACTGCACTCACCATTGGCCACACTCCGATTCACGATTTCAGACCCCGGTTCGGATCCAGTCGTTAGGCATCCTAGCCATCGTGGCTGTCAGCGAAGCTGTGACGCGACGCGCACGGAAAACGGCTCGACCGGTAATGCCCCGTCCTTCCGCTGGCCGTGTGGGCGCGGCTACGGTTCAGATGTTTCGGTGGCGCACATCCCTGTGGTCGGTATCACGGAAACGCCCGAACTCCTGTGCCCGGAATTTGATTGACATGTCATCTGTTCTATTTGAGTGATTGACGTGTCAATCACATCTGGCTTAGGGAGCAGCATGACCTACGAGAACGTACGCCGCCACCTGGCGTCAGCGATCACTGTTGCGGCCGCGATATCGATGATCGGTCTCGCTCCGGCGGCATCAGCCAAAGTCGCTGTGCTGCAGAGGGAATCGTGCACCGGTCCGGATATCGTTGCTGGTTCGTGCGAGAAGCCGCCGCAACCGGTTCCGGTCCATATCTTGAGTCCTCACGGATCGAAATTGCGCAAGATGGCAATCGCCGCAGAACGGCAGGCGGCGAAACCGGCGTGCCCGCCATCGTCGAAGGACAGGGACTGAGCGCCGAACCCGGCGCTACCCCAATCTGGCAACAACTATCGACCGTCGTCGGCCAGGTCCAGGTGTCGCTGGATCGCGGCCATCAAGCGGGCGAGGTCACGCATCTGCCTGTCGGTCAGGCTGTCGACGAACAGTTCCTTGAGTGCGCGCAGGTGGGGGCCCATCGCGCGGGACATTGCCTCGCGCCCTGCGTCGGTGGACTCGACCACCGCGCCTCTGCTGTCGGCCGGATGCGGCTCACGCCGAATGAGTCCGCGCTGCTGCATGCGCCCGAGATGATGGGACAGCCGACTGCGCTCCCAGTGGATGGCATCAGCCAACTCCGAGGACCGCAGCGCACCATGGTCGGCTTCCGCCAAGGCGACCAACACCGCGAAATCTCCCTCCGACAGTGCCGCGGTCTCCTGGAACACCTGTGAGAGTCGGCTGCGTAGCTCACCGCTGACGTCCAACAGTCCTCGCCACGCGGCGATCTCCGTCTGGGAGAGTCCCGATTCGTCGAACGCGCGGAAAGCGGATGACACGCCGATCTACCCCTCGAACGTCGATTCGAAATGATTGACGTATCAATTGCACCACAGTGCGGGCGCGACTTCTGGGCAGACTCGCGTGAATGAGCCAGTGCCTATCGGCAGCCGTTCGCGCTGACCCACCGCCCGTTGTAGCCGACGCAGCCGCTGACGGCGGGCGGCGGTGGGGGAGG
>NZ_MVHF01000058.1 GCF_002086485.1 Mycobacterium aquaticum
GTTGCCCCGCAGACCTATTCGCGGCGCTGTTAGCCTCCAGTGGTCCGCCGTTGTTGCGACGTTGACTAGAACTCACCTTGCCGCGCTCTGGTCAGTATTCAGTTGCCGCCGACAGAAATCCAGGAATTGCTGGACTTCTGCGCCGAACACGGCGTTCAGGCCAATAGGGAAGTGATCGAACCCAACTAAATCAACGAGGCATAAGAGGGGGTGCTGGCCAGCCACGTGCGCTACCGATTTGCCATCAACACCGAGTCGCTGGCCTGATTCAGAGCCCGGCGCGCCAGTGCCACGACGCAGAAATGGTGTCGAGTCCACTGCCGGGCCACGTCACCAGGAGTTTAACGCCACCTTGGCGACCTGGTCGGCGATCGTCCCCCGACAGTGCCGAAGGGCGCGACTGGTAGCCGACTTGTTGGTCGAGCTAGGTCACATGTGGATGGGAGTGGTAGCCGGACCGGCTGAAACGATCACCGGGGTCGGAGCGGTTGGCTGCGTTCCATGATCCGCTGGCAACGCGCGGCATCGCGTTCTGATCGCCGCGTGCCGACGACGTGACGGTTCGCCGGTTTCAACGATCCATTGGCCTCGCTGGTCTCGGTTGACCTGACGTCGTCGCAGTCGATCTATCGGAGCTTGCTCGCCACGCCTCAGTGTGACCTGCTCGCAAAAATCGATCACCCAGCCACAACGCCGAACCGTCGTCTGCAGTCGGTGAAGCTGCGCCGCCCAGAACCCATGGGCCGCCCGCGTCGGGACGGTCCCCTAGTTACCGTCGGCCGATCTTGGCGTAAGTCTCGGGGCACCGGCGCTTCAGCACCCTGGCATATACTGCACCCACCACCAGGCAGCCGTAGAGAATGCCGAACACCACCGCAACGACTCCAGGACCGCCGGTGATCAACAGCGAGATATTGGTAGTCGCCAGCCACAGCACAACTGCGAGACCGACCAGCGCCAGTGCCGGCGCGATCCAACGGCGCCACCCACGGGCAGCGGCACTATTCCGCTTCATGAACACCAGCACCGACAATGCAGTCATGACCAGCAACATGATGAGGGCATAGCTGAGGACACCCGAGAACTGAGCGTAGACCGACGTCGGGTCGGCACCAGACAGAGCCGTCGTCACAAACCCAAGCGCAATCAGGACAGACAGAACGATGGATGCGCGATGCGGGGAACCGTGCCGGGGATGCGGGAAGCCCATACGCTTGGGTGCCACGCCGTCCACCGCGAGATTGAACCCATAGCGCGCGACCACATTGTGGATCGCCAACTGCGCGGCAAAGGCGCTGGTGCAGAGCAATGCAGCGACAAGGTGCACGGTTATGGTCCCCAGGTAGGTTTCGATCGCACCGAGGACTGTACCGGCTGGGTCGGCCGCGGCGTCCGCGAGGATCTTCGCCGGCCCCACCGCCTCGATGAGCACCCAGGCGGTCAGACTGTAACCCACGGCAACCACCGCGGTGAACAGGAACGCTGCGCGCGGAATGGTGCGCTCGGGGTCGCGGACCTCGTCGCGGAAGACGACCGTGACCTCGAAGCCACTGAAGCCGATCACGGCGAACATCAGCGCGACACCGATACTTCCGGAGAGCACGTTCTCCGGAAGGAATGACTCCCCCGACAGCCCGGTCGCGCCACCCTTGGCGATCACCACGGCATCGAAGACCACGATCACGACGCCTTCCAAGGCCATGAGCACAGTGAGTACTCGCGCCCCGACCTGGATATTGAAGTAGCCGAGGATGCCCACCAGGCACTGCGACAGAATTGCCCAGGCCCACCACTGGATGTCCGGCCCACCGAAGACCTCGGTCACGAAGCTGTTGAGCAGCACGCCGACGAACGGATAGAATCCAAGGAGGAATGCGGTATAGCCGACAATCGCCAAGAACGAGGCGCCAAGGCCGAGCTCTTTCCCGAGCCCCTCGGTGACGTACGAGTAGAACCCCCCGGGATTCTTGACGTGCCGTGACATCTTCAGGAACCCGACGCAGAACATAGCAATTAGGGCTCCCGCAGACAGGTACGCGACCGGTGCGCCGAGACCGTTGCCGTACCCGATCACCACCGGTATGAACGCCACTACGCACACCAGCGGGCCCTGAAAGGCAAGCACTCCAAACAGGATGTGGAATGTGCTGAGATTTCCGCGGAGTGCATGCGGGTTCACATCTACATCGGCCGCGGGCCCACCGTTGGCAACAGCACCAGTAAACTCCATCAACTCTCCTTCTGGACTGAACGATCGGCACACGGCTCTCGGGCGGCTATCGCTCATTTTTAGTCCCGCTATGGCCCGATCCGGGTCCCACCGATATGCAATTCGAGCGATCTGCCTGTGCGATTAGGCGGAACGAGTTCCGCTGCCACGATGAACCCCCAGCCATCCGGCACTGAGCGCTTATTATGTCACTACTTGCTGAAATTCTACTTCCACGCGACAATCGTCCAATTGACCCTCGATGCACGGGTTCTAGCCTCGGCACCAACGAACAACTTCTCCCACCCCAGAACATGTCAATGAATCCCGGGAATACGGGCGAGCATCGCGCCATCCACACGAATGACCTCCCCAGTGAGGTACTGGCACTGACCAGAACACAGGAACGCCACCAAGTCAGCTATTTCAGCGGACTCCCCCAGGCGCGGCATGGGAAACATCGAAGCAATTTGGCTATCGGTCATAGCGGCGATCCAGGATTGGCTCATCGGCGTACGTATCAAGCCAGGCGCCAGCGCGTTGACGCGGACATTGTAGGGCGCCCATTCCACGGCCATACTGTGCGTCAACGATATCAATGCCGCTTTGGATGCGTTATATGCCGACGATCTGGGCTCGGCCATCAGCCCGTTGATCGATGAGATGTTGACGATCACACCGGAACCGGCATGGCGGAGATGCGTAAGCGCTGCCTGGCTAACCAACCAACTGCCTCGAACATTGACTTTGAAAGCGTGGTCCCACGTGTCAATGGTCATCTCTTCGAGCGCAGCGTAGTCGTAGATTCCGGCCGCGTTGACCACTGCATCGATCCGTCCGAACCGAGCCACAGTATCTGCCACGATCCGTTCGCAGTCGGCTGGGACGGCGACATCTGCAGAGATCCCGATCAGGTGCTCGCTGACGAGTTGTTGGATCGCCCTCTCGAGCCGAGTCGGGTCGCGACCGGCGATTGCAGCACAGTACCCGTCAGCGAGCAACCGCTCCGCGATGGCAAGGCCCATGCCACTGGTTCCACCAGTAACCAGGGCAACCTTCATCGCATCCACCTCGATTGGCGTCTACGGATAGTGCGGCCCTCGGCCTGATGCCAAGTGGGTCCTGTTGTCATCGATTCAGATTTCCCGCATCAACCCGGTATTCGCCGCCAGTCAAATAACGGGCTTCGTCGGAGGCGAGATACAGAACCATATTGCTGACGTCGATTGCTTCCACCACCTCGACATCGGGCAATGCATTGGCGAAGATCGGCCCAATGTGCGGGTCACCTGCGATGAGCTCTTCGAGGGATGCGCCACCGGCGAGCATGGGCGTACTGACACCGGTCGGATGCACGCAGTTGACCCGGACTCCTTTACTCGCAAGCTCATTGGCTAGCGAGCGCATGACGCCCACCACGCCGTGCTTTGACGCCGCATAGGCCACATGGAAAGGTTGCCCTTTTACCGCCGAGGTGGACCCGGTGATGATGAGCGAACCAGGCTCTGTGCCAATTAAATGAGGAATCGTGGCCTGACACGTATGCCACGTGCCCGTGAGGTTCACCCCGATCAACGTCGTCCACAGTTCCGGTGTTACACCATCCCAGGTTTGGCAGCCCCAGATGCCCGCATTCGCGCAGACGATGTCCAGCTTTCCCATCTGTCCGACCGCTGAGCGAACCGCAACTTTGAGCTGCTCCAAATTCCTGGTGTCGACCCTCTGGGTAATCACCCGGCGCCCGCGCCGTTCGACCAACTGCGCGGTTTCGGCGAGATCCTCCTCGGTCGACATTGGATAGGTCAGAACGTCGTAGTCGGTACACATGTCGAAGGCGATGATGTCCGCGCCTTCTTCGGCCAGTCGCAGTGCCATGCCGCGCCCCATGCCTCGCGCCGCACCGGTGATCAGCGCGACCTTGCCTTCGACTCGCCCCACGAAGATCCTCTCAGCTTCGTCACGGAACTATTCAGCAATGACAATGTTCGGCAATGCCTGGCTACCGCTAGCGTCGTGGCGGATATCGAAATGCCTACGGCAAATGCATCGTTGAGTCTGCCGTCGGCATTTCGGCCCGGCCGCACGGCAACCGAGTTAACCAGCCGTCAGATCAGGGTCACACTCGTGCACTGGCGGCTTGGGACACGAACGAGTCCGCGGCCGCGGCGACGTCCTCCTGGCCTCGTCCGAGATCTTCTGCGGCCTTCAACAGTTCCACAAAGGAATCCAGCATCCGGGGCTGGATACCCTTCTCTCGAATCTGATCGCATGAGAAGCTGAGTCCGCTGGCCATACTGGAGATGTTCGTTTGGTCTCCGACGAAGTTGCCCGAATCTAGTCGAGTAACCAGATCCTGGACTCCGTCGACCAACTTGGCGGCCATCGGCGCCACCAGTTCCCGGATGTTGTCCTTCGTCAGATCGTAAGCGGCGAGAAGGGAAAGACCGTCGAGGAATCCGCCCAGTCCGGAGAAATAGAAGGTCCACAGTGCGAGGTACACCGGCGCTGCGTCTCCCGCCCGGTTGCCAACATGCTTCTGCGCCGGCGCGATTACGCTCAGCAGATCAGCGTGCTGCTGGAACACGGCCGGGTCGCCCGAGTAGAGGATGCGCGTGTCCTCAGCGCCGATTGCCCGAGGAAAACACATGACTCCTCCGGCCAGGAAGGACGCACCGCGTGCCTCGACCCAGTTCGCCTGACGGGTCGCTTCCTCCGAGCTGCCGGTGCACAGCTGAGCAATCACCTTGCCCCTCAGCGCTTCCGCCACACCGTCTTGCTGGAAGATGTCATCAGTTGACTGGTAGTCCCACAGGCAGACCACCGTGATCGGACTGGCGGCGATCGCCTCTGCAGGCGTGGCGGCAACGGTCGCACCGGCTTCGGCGAGTGCCTGCGCCTTGTCCGCCGACCGGTTCCACACGGTGACCGTCTTGCCAGCGGAGGCCAGTGTCCGCGCTACGGCGGCACCGATCGCCCCCAGCCCGAGGACCGTCACGCTGGTGTTCGATTCCGACGATTGTTGCACTTTCGTCATGCGGTTCCTCCACTATCTGTCGTCGCGGGAAGCTGGCGGGCCAACTGCTCCGGGTCCCAATACACCGTCTCGCGCTGCACCAGCCCGTCACGAATTTGATCAACAATGCAGTAACGAATGGTCACCCGAGTACCGCCCGGCTCTGCACCTTCCCCGGTGTATAGCGTGTCAACGTCTATCTCGGCAGCGACGAATTCGCCCTCGCAGAATAGGCTCACATACTCGTACTTGATGTCGTTGAGATCGTTCAGGAATCCGCTGAGGTACTCGCGGAACTTATCACGCCCGACCCGCGGTTCAGATTCGACGATATCCCTAAACACGCAGCCTGGGGAGATCAGTGTGCTGAATAGATCGAGGTCCCGTTCAGTCACGACTGCGGAGATCTGGGCCTTGAAAGTTTCAATCACTGACTGGTCAGCCATCCTCGCCTCTCCTATTTGCGGTAGCGATCTTGGTTCCGTTTTTCAGTTGTCACCATTCAGCGCTAATTCCCATCACGTATACATGCAATTGCCCTGCACCAATCGACGACTACGGCCGGAATCCCCCGTATCAGCTAGCCAACGCTGCTCGCGTGGCCTGACCGCTTCACGGTACCATACTAAGCGCTTACTCACAAGATGAAGCACGACCGCCAGGTCGCCTCCCCAAATGGGGTTGATCTACCGAACTGGGCGGCAAAGCGAGTGCAGCCTTGTCCTCGGTGAGTGCGTGGAGCGGTAGTTCCCGTCGGGCGCGATCGGATGTCGTTTGTTTGCGCGTATCCGTGTGGACACCCGCCCCCGAGTGTCCGTGGCCATGAAAAAGTACCCACTGGTGGCCAAGTCGAGGTATCCGATTTTGGCCACGTAAAAGTGGCCATCCCGTGTTCGTCATGTCGATCAGGAACTGCGGGCCCCGATGGTGACGGTGAAGGCGCCAACCAATTGCCATCACCACCGGGGAGTTCCATTGAAGTCTGCGAGGGACCGTATGGACATCATTTCTGCCTATCGCCAGCTCGGGTCCTACCGAGCCGCCGCCGAGGCGTGCGGCACCACCCACCGCACTGTCAAGAAGGTCGTGGACAGGTTCGAGGCCGATCAGGCCGGCGTGCCGCCGCGACCGCGGACCGAACGGGCACACAACTACGATGCGGTGGCCGATCTGGTCGCCGAGCGTGTAGATAAATCGAAGGGTCGCATCTCGGCCAAGCGGCTACTGCCGATCGCGAGGGCCGCTGGTTACGAGGGGTCCGCGCGTAACTTCCGCCGCCTGGTAGCCGATGCGAAAGCGTTGTGGCGCAGCGCTAATCATCGAGGCCGGCGCCCGGCGGTATGGGAGCCGGGTGAGTATCTGGTGATCGACTGGGCCCAGGTCGCGCCGGGGCTGTTCCTGTTCTGTGCGGTGCTGGCGTTCTCGCGGTGGCGGTTCGTGTGTTTCGCCACCGATCAGCGGGCGTCCACCACGTTGGCTTTGATCGCCGAAGCGCTGGCGGCGATCGGCGGGGTGCCTGCGCGGGTGCTGGCCGCGACCGGATGGCCTGCCTCAAGGGCGGCGTGGTGGCCAACGTCGTCGTCCCCACCCCGGACTACGTCCGGTTGGCGGGTCACTACGGGTTCGCCCCCGATTTCTGTCACGCCGGCGACCCGCAGTCCAAGGGCATCGTGGAGAACCTGTGCGGGTACGCCCAGGACGATCTGGCCGTGCCCTTGTTGACCGAGGGCGCTGTCACCGGGAGGCCGATTACTCTGCGCGTGATGCGAACGCCGCGGCGCGGGTGTGGTGCGCCGAAGTGAACGCCGCAACCCATTCGGAGATCTGCGCGATCCCCGACGAACGGTTGATCGTCGAACGTGAACTGCTGCAACCACTCCCATCACTGCGGCTGCAGATCGGGGCACCGTCGGTGCTGCGCAAGGTCGACCGCTTGTCCTGTATCCGGTACGGGTCGGCCCGCTACTCGGTGCCGATGAGGTTGATCGGCACCACGGTGGCCGTGGTGCTCGACCACGGCGCGATCGTCCTGCTGGAGCCGGCGACCGGGGTGATCGTGGCCGAACACGAACTCGTCGCACCCGGCGGCACCTCGATCCTCGATGACCACTACGACGGACCACGGCCAGCTCCCATCCGCGGCCCTCGCCCGAAGACCACGGTGGAAAAGCAGTTCTGCGACCTCGGTGCCGATGCTCAGGCGTTCCTGGTGGGTGCCGCGGCGATCGGCAACACCCGGCTGGCCTCGGAGTTGGAGATCCTGCTCGCAGTGGGTGCCGCCCACGGCACCGACGCCCTGATTTCGGCGCTGCACCGGGCCGTGGCGTTTCGCCGGTTCCGGGCCGCCGACGTGCGTTCCATCCTGGCCGCCGGGACCCGAGCACCCCAGCCCCGCCCCGCCGGAGACGCGCTCATCCTGGACCTGCCCGTCGCCCCGACCCGGTCCCTGGACGCCTACAAGATCACACCAGCGGTGACCGACGGCGAGGTGATCCCGTGACCAAGACCCAACCCATAACAGACACCGAACCCGTTGCACCGAAATCAATTCCACCGTTGGCTGCCGATCTCGACGCGGGGCTGCGGCGGTTGAAACTGGCCGCGGTGCGGCGCACCGCACCAGAGGTGCTGATCACCGCCAAGACCCAACGCTGGACACCCGAGGAGGTCCTGCGCACCCTGGTCGAGACCGAACTGGCGGCCCGTGACGCCTCCAACGTGGTCAACCGTCTCAAGGCCGCGGCGTTTCCCGTTCCCAAGTCCCTCGAGTCCTTCGATGTGGCCGCCTCGTCGATCCAGGCTAAGACCTTCGACTACCTGTCGAGTCTGGAATGGATTCGGGCACAACAGAACCTGGCGATTATAGGCCCAGCCGGCACCGGCAAGTCCCACACCCTGATCGGGTTGGGGACTGCGGCGATCCACGCCGGGCTCAAGGTGCGCTACTACACCGCTGCCGACCTCGTCGAAACCCTCTACCGCAGCCTGGCCGACAACACCGTCGGCAAGATCATCGAATCACTCCTACGAGTCGATCTGATCATCCTCGATGAACTGGCTTCGCCCCGCTCGACGACACCGGCACCCAACTGCTGTTCCGACTCGTCGCCGGCGCCTACGAACGCCGCTCCCTGGCCATCGGGTCACACTGGCCCTTTGAACAGTGGGGCCGATTCCTGCCCGAACAGACCACCGCCGTCAGCATCCTCGACCGGCTGCTGCACCACGCCACCGTCATCCTCACCAACGGTGACTCCTACCGCATGAAAGACGCCAAACACCGAAAGGAGCAGCCCACACCAACTTAGGAACTACCGCACGGGGTGGATACTTTCATCTGGCCACCAGCGGATACTTCAACCTGGCCATTGACACCGAGTCGGCTCCACCACTCCCTCGCTCCTTTTCGTTCGATTCTGTTGGCTTCGTTGGTTGGCCCCGAAGCGGTCTCGCAACTTGACACCTAACGTCTGGTTCAGCGGCATTGGGGTGCTCACACCTCAAACTCGCCTGCCACCACGCATTGCCCAACTGTTTGTTTCGGCGGCCGTGGGCTTCGTCTGCGGGCGGGACCGAACATCCCGGGCCTCCCCCATGGTGGTCGGCGCCAGCGCGAGCGGCCGCCCAGCTTAAAGGGCCCGCTAGACGATTGTGATCAGCCCCGGGACTGCCCCGACTTCAGTCGACTCGCGGGGTGTGATTTCAGGTCGCCGGTTGCGACTGGTGTGTGGAGCTGTTCGAACTCTACCGGGATGAGCTTGCCGAGAGCGCCGGGCCCATCGGTCCATGACGACCTCGTCGAGCGTCTGTTCAGCGCTGAGGCTGCCAACCAGGTATGGCTGACCGACATCACCGAGCACCGCACCGGTGAGGGCAAAGCTCTACCTGTGCGCCATCAAGGACGTGTTCTCCAATCGAATTGTGGGCTATTCGATCGACTCATGGATGAAGTCCTCACTGGCGGTGGCGGCCCTGGATTATGCCGTGGCATTGTGCTCTCCGGTCGCAACGATTGTCCATTCCGACAGGGGCAGTCAGGTCAGGTCACGAAAGTTCGTTCAAGCGCTGTCGCGCAACGGGTTACATGGATCGATGGGTCGTGTCGGCGCGTGCGGGGACAACGCCGCCATGGAGTCGTTCTTCGCCCTCTACAACGCAACGTACTCGACCGACGATGCTGGGCTACCCGAGCCGAACTGCGTCTGGCGATCGTGTCGTGGATCGAGCGCACCTACCACCGGCGCCGCCCGCAATGATCGACGGTTCAGTCCACGATTCTTGGCGAAGATCGACCAGATGCGCTCCTGGGAGCACTCCCGCGCAACGCGGTTCTCGCCTGCGGTGATCCCGCGACCGAGCAACTCATCGGCGATGAACCGGTACCCGAAAGCGGGATCATCAGCATGGATGTCACGCGCGGCGTTGATCGAGTGCGCATATCCCAACCCCCGTGTGACACGGGCGCTTTACGCCACTTGTAGAACGCCTGAGCGGAGAACCCCAGGACCCGGCAGGTCACCGTGACGGGCACACCGTCGTCGGCAAGGTCGAGAACCAGCGGGTACGTCATTTTGGGTTGGCACCCCGGGACAGGTAGCACGCTGTGCGACGCATCACCTCGGCATCCTGCTCGATCGCTTGTGCACTTCCCGCAGCTCAGACCCGGGCTTATCGACACCGTCCTCACGATCAGCGATCTAGAACCAGCGATGCGAGCAGGCCTCCGAGATCCCGAAGTCCTTCGCGACCTGACGCAACCGCGCCTCACCCTTGCGGGCCACAGCGATCACGTCAGCACGGAACTCGGCGGGAAACGGTTTCGACACGAGATTGATCCTTCCAGCAAGGACGAATCTTCAAAGGTCAGGAGTCAACCAAACCGGGGGCCGGTCCCGTTCTTTCGCACGAAGTCCTGTTGGCGAATTCAAGCTGCATTTCGGCGCGTGGGATGGGTACGACCTGGAGCACGTCGCGTGACGGGCCGCTCCCCTCCTCCCCAGAGGATGCGCAGAGGGCGCCCCGCACGCTCATTCGTTCCCTGCCACCAGTTGATTCGGGACGGCTGCCGACCCAATGCCGGCCCGAGGGTCTGCTCCGGCAACCTGGGAAAACTTTCTGGTGGCCACGTACAGGCCCAAACGTCGCGGTGGGTGATAGCTGATGCCCGGCGAGCTGTTCGGCGCGGCTGAGGGCATGCCAGGACCCTTTCCGTGCTTTACAGGAGGCTGGAGGAGTGCCCGTTCCTGACAAAAGGCCTGGTGGGAGTGGGCGGTGCCGTCCAGAGTGCTGGCCACTCCCCTAGCCCAGCAGACGGTCTGCACAACGCGTTGTTGTGCAGAGTCGCCCGTTTTGGCGAAGGCGGCGGTTCGAATCTCGGATCACATTTCGTGTCGGTCGGCTCGGCGCACAAACCATGATATGGCTGCACTGATGTCCACCCGGATGTGTAGCTGGACTGCGCGCCATGTAGGCACACGGGCGTGATGAACAACATGGATCCGGACCGGCTGTCGCATTGCGCGTTCACTGCGATGCGCGACGTGATGCCGTGTCAGGCACGCAGCGGACGAGCGCACATCGCATGCCATCAGCAGCCGAACCGCGTCGCCTGCCCGTCCTCTTATTGCGCCGAATACCGCTGTGCAGGTGCCAGACAGTATCTGCGGCGTGGTCGGGTCAACTATCAATTGTGGGATTCTCTGGCAAGTCTGAATACGGATGGGAATGGACATCGCTAGATGGGTGACGAGCAGTGCGTTCCTAACGGCGCAGACCGGCGTTGCAACACACGCGACACGCCGAATTGTAAAAGGTATCTTCCCGAATACCCGCCACGCTGTTGCAGCAACGACTGCATCCAATGCGCGATGACAAATCTGATAGCTGTTATCCATCGCGACACCCTGTGCCAGGCGTCGCCAAACATGGAGAAAGGTGGGCAACCGACCGATGCGCCCGGTATCCCCGAAGGTATGTGGCCATACCCGAGAGCGGGTATGAGTGCTGGTATCTGGTCAGGTATTGAGTCAGGTATGTATCTGAATATCGTTCCGGGTTGCACACGTGGCGTGACATGGGGATTTGCCAATGATTTTGGATCAGGCACTGCATCGAACTGAGCGCTGCGTGCGCCTGGGAGTGGACACAGAGGCTCGTGGCGTGGCATGGATGCGAGGCCTTCGACGGATACGCACCCGGGTCGGCGTCGTCATGTGGGCTGCGATGGGTGCCCGTACATGCCTGGTCATGTCGGGCCTCACGTGGCTGGCCGTCATGTTTGCTGCAGTGCGACGTGGGCAAGGCAACAGTCGAGTACTGATTGGCGGTCTGGTCCGATGTCATGCACTGAGGCACGCGTGGCGTCGCCCGGTGTGTCGCGTTTGTGGCCTTAGACTTTGTGAACCATGAGCGTGAATGGTGTGCAGCACCTTCGGTGGTGCGGTTCAGCAGGCGCGCGGAACTCCCGATATTCGCAGAGTGAGGCGCCCACATGACTAGCAGCGTAGCCCCTTGGGATGATTCTGGGACCGTAGAACCCGCGGTCAATTGGAGCAGGCTAGGCAACGTTTATCTGTTCGCGAACGGCAAGGGTGGGGTAGGCAAAACGACATGCTCGACGCACGGCGCGGCGCTTCTGGCCTCTGACGGCGCTCGGGTTCTCCTGGTCGATCTCAATGGACAGGGCAATGTCGCGACCATGTTGGGCTTCGCCAATACTGAGGCTGACGACAAGGGCAGAAATCTCTACAGTGCTATCACTGCTGGCGCTGCGCTGAGCCCGGTGCGCGATGTTCGGCCTGGGCTGGACGTGGTTCCTGGCGGGCCTTATGTCCGGCGCATCGCGCCAGTCATGGCCGCCGAGATGGGCAACACGCAGTCAGCCAAGCAAGTGTTGATGTCACTGGCCATGGCCCTTCAGGAGATCAGTCATCGGTACGGGGTTATATTCATCGACTCGCCGCCGGAGAACCAGCTGTTGCTACAGGCAGCTCTATGTGCGGCACGCTTCGTGGTAATCCCGATGAAGACCGATGACCTGTCGAGAATTGGATTGCGGGAGGTAGCCGGTGACTTGCGGGCGATGCGGGAGCTCAACCCGTACGTGATGTTGTTGGGCTGCTGCGTGTTCGCGTCAGGGATCTCGTCGAAGAAGATCCGCGAAGAACACGGTAAGAATGTCGCGGCGGACCTGGGGCAGAACGAGGATGTGATGCTCAAAGCATTCATTCGTCATTCGGAAGCTGTCGGCCGGGACGTGCCGAAGTTTGGTCGACTGGCACACGAACTCGAGTTGGAAGTCGCGAACAATCCGTCGAGGTCGGCTATCCGGAGAGGGAAGGCCGACGCCAATGCCGTCGTGAGTAAGACGTCTGTCGGAGTGGCCGAGGACTTTGCAGAGTTGACGGGCGAGATTCTCAGACGCGGGTCGCAGATCCGCGCCGAAATGATCCAAGAAGGAGTTTGGCCATGAGTAAGTTGACCCGGCAGGAGCTTCCTGCGGAGGACCTCGGCGACATCACGAAACCGAAGAGCCGCGGTGCCGGTTTGGCTGATCTTGTCGGAGACTTTGCGGCCCCTCCGCTGGCGCCTGTGCCGGACCGTCGGGAGCGCAGTGAGCCGGTTCCTGAAGTAGATCCGGAACCGGTCTTGCCGCCGCCTGCAGCAGTGGCGCCGGTTCGGGTGCCACCTCAAGCTCCGACCACACGTAAGCCTGGCCGGCCCCGGACGCGGACGAAGCCGGCCTCAGCTGTGTACGTGACGGCCGGTGTTAAGAAGCGGTTCGAGAAGTACCGGCATGACAACAAATCGACCAATTTGCAGGTGGTCTTGGAGGCGATCAGTGCCATGCACAAGGCCGACAAGCTCGATCAGATCATTAGGGAGTCGCGCTACAGTACTGCTCCGGTGAACGAATTGTTCCCGGCTGATCCGTCGGCGGTGCGTTATCTGGGCGGGGGGAGTTCACAGATCTCGTTCAGCCCTACGCCGGAGCAGGAAGCGGTGATCGACCAGATCGGCAAAGGTTTGGGGTTCGATACGCGCTCGACGTGGATTGCCCCGGTCCTCAACGCGTTCTTGCCGGGCAAGAAAGACGCGAAAGCTCAGTGAGCCCAGGGGGATCCGGCCCGCCTACCCTTTGGGCTGCGGGCTGGATCCGGTCGCCCATGGGTGTTTGAGGTTGTCGACGGATCTGGATCAGGCGTCGTATCTACCGGATGAGCTTTGCGTCCGGGCCGATCAACCCTGTACGGCGTGCGGGTTGACGTCGACGGCCAGGGCTTGGCCGAGCAATTCGATGGCGGCGTCCCAGATTGTGTGTGGGTTTCGGCGGTAGTAGACGCGGCCCATCCCGTCTTGTCGGGTGATCAGGCCGGCAGTGGTGAGGTCTTTGAGTGGCTGCTGGATGGCGCTTTGTGCGGCGAATCCGAGTTCCATCGCGAGGTCGCTGGGGTTGACCAGGCCGTCGCTCTGGGCGATGGCGGCCATGACGGCGAGGCGATGTTTCTGGCCGAACACCACCCGGGAGAGTTCTTGGACTCTCTCGGACTGGGCGTACGACGACACGCCTGACATGCTATTACAGGATTTCTGTTACAGATTACTTGTTACTGATATTCTGTTACACAGATCGTGTAATACCTGTTCAGAGCGGGTATTACGCAGAGTATCGCGACTTTGAACGGGGAGTGCGCATATGCCGGACACACCGGGCGTCGCCAAGGCGCCGCGTCGCCGGAGGAACTGGCGACACAACGAGACTCGTGCCAGCGAGAAAACGGTGGCGAAGCGGGTCAGCGCACTCGATCACCAGGCGCTCACAAAGTTCGCAGAAGCCCAGGGCGTCAAGGTCTCTGTGCTGCTCGAACCGTTCGTCACGGAGCTGATCAAGCAGGCTCACGAGTATTGCGAGAAGAACGGCGAAGCCTTGGAGACGGCCAAGGCGTCCTGAAAGACGAGCGGGTCAGCCCAGTCTTCTACGCGGCGACGACGCGGCCGCCTAGCAGGTCGGCGATCATGTGTATCGCTTCTCGCTCGATGTCGATGTCGTCCATCGGTGGGGGACCGTTGGACATCATGAGATCTAGGTAGGCGTGTTCAGTTGGTTCGTCGTGAACCTGCGACGTTCCAGGGGCGACCATGTGTTCATGGGTGTCCGCGTCGGGTGCGCCGTTGCGGGCTTGCTCGCGTTGATCAAGCCAGTCTTTCCAGGCGGCTCTTTCTGCCTGATGCCGTTGCAGCCGAGCAGTCCGGTATTCGTCCAGATGGTGGCTGTTGGCGATGGTGTCGAGTTCGACGGGCCCCCGCGTGACCGCGCCCCGGCCGGTGCGTTTGAGTAAGCCTGCTACTTCCAGGTCGATCACCATGGCGTCGCCGGTGGCTCTGGGCACCGCGGCCGCCGCGTAGATGTCGGCCTTCTTGGTCAGTCCGTGGTGGGCGACGAGTTCGTAGACCCGGCGCAGGTGGTGTCCCAGGACGAGCCATGCGTTATGCACTGGTTCGATGCGTATCCGTTCCGCGGCGGCGGGGTCGTTGGTTACGCGGTTCTGGGTGGTCAGGGCGTAGACGTCTGCCTCGGTGCCAATGTGGTGTCTGACCAGGACTAGGGGCGCGCCGGGTCTTTCCCGAAGGTCTGCGAGGACGCGCCACATGGTGTCTTCGCTCAGGAGTCCACAGCTCAATGAGAGCGCTCGGCCGCCAACACCTACCAGCCAGGTGCCTGATCGTTGTTCTCCGGCCACCACAGCATAGAAGGCGACGCTCTGCAGAACGGCGTGCACTGTCCAGCGATACCTCTTGCCCGCGAATTCACGGTCCGCCCAGGCGGTTGCGTTGGCGAGCCAGTCCCGAAGATCCTTCGGTCCGCGCGGTCCGAGGGTGTATCCCCCCGGTGAGTTCTTTGTCTTGTGCCGCGGGGGAGAGGACTTTAAGACGTTATTGATCAACCAGTCGAATGCTTTGGCGACATCGCGTGCGAGGGCCTGGTCGCCGCGGTGGTCGTAGCGGCCGTAGGCGGCTCCGAGCCCTTGGCTCCAGGGGCCGTTCGGTCTGATCATGTCGCGCAGGGTGGCCAGGCTGTGGCCGCGGGCGATGGCGTTGACGACCACGGATTGGCGGGCCTCGTGGTTGGACTGCCATGTGGTTCGCGCTGGGTTGATGGTTCCGTGCGTGGCGTAGGCGGCGACGTCGGCCGGCAGTGGGTCGTGGCGGACGTAGGGTGCACTGATTCGTTGGTCGTCGCCGGCGCCCACGGTGTATTCGATCGCGCCGGACGGCGTGTCTGGGGTGGTTGTCGCGCGCTGGCGCTCTGGTGGGTTCAGAGCACCTAGGAGCACGAGTAACCGTGGCAGTAGGGCGGGATCGGATCGGGTGGTGAAGGCCTCGACCGCGGCGTCGAGGGTTCCGTCGAGCTGGCGGTAGCCACCTTCGCGGCATGGTGATCCCGGCGGCGTCATGCACCCTGTGTCGGCGTTGGTGTTCGGGGTGATGTCGAGAGTGGGGAGCCGGGCGGCGAGATGCCTTACCAGGTGGTTCATTTCGTCGAGTGACGCGGATGTTCCGATGGCCAGTGGGCAGATCAAGTGTCGGCCGCCGCTGCTGGATCGATCAGTGAGCACGACACCGCCGCATTCGGTGATCCATTCGGCGGCCTTGGCCAGGTCTGCGGCCACGGCTGCGGGACCGTGCACTTTGGCATCGAAGTCCAACCACAGCGTCTGCGTACGGCGACGTGAGTAGAGATAGAGCGCAGCGGGCCGGCTCGGAAGTCGCTCGCAGTGTTTCGCGGTATCGCTGAACTTCCCCGTGCCGGGATTCCACAGTCGCATCCGGCTGCGCCCGGGCGCAGCAAGGAGTCGTGCCAGCCGTTTCCACACGAGGTCCGGCGGGCAGGCCAGCGGCCTGCGGTCAGCTGGGAGGACCGCCGTGGTCACGGGCTGGTGACGGAAAGCGGTTGCGGGGCAGGCTGATTGGGCCGAACTGACCGCGCCAGTATTACGATGGAGTGTCGTTCATTGCGGCTCACAAGGGCGTCCTTTATCCTGGAGCCAGCCTTTTGCGGCTGGCCCCAAAATCGGTGTCTGAGAATTCGGTTGTGACGGGTCGCCTGAACGGAAGTTGGCGCTTCAGCTCAGGTTTCGGATTTCCCCGCTTCGGCGGGGATTTCTGGTTTTTGGACCCTGTGGCGCCGTACGCTGGGGGCCGCGTTCGGCGCATCGTGAAGTGATAGGTGTGCCTCCTGGTGCTCGTGTTGACGCAGAGTTTGGCACGAATTACCGGTTAAACCGGTCAGACACGCTGGTCATGCCCGTTAATTGTCGAACAGGGGACGTACGCAGCCCCCGCTCCGAGGGTTCTGGGGCTCCTTCGCGTGGTGCCCCAGCAACGGCGGGATGACCAGCCCAGGAACCCGAACTCATCACGGCCGCCATTGGAACGCTGCAGATCTGCTTTGGCTGTCGCGTAAGCCTGGGTTACAGCTGACACTTCGAGTCGAGATCAGAGCTACGCAAGGGAAGCCCGAATGACCCTCCTCAATGAGCGGCCCACACCGGCACTCGACGTTCCGGCAGAACCGACGCCGTCTCCACACGCGAAGCCCGCAGCGACGCCGCAAGACGCTACGCCGACGGCGGCAGCCACGCGAAAGGTCGACCGGGCAGCCGAGAAGCTGCTGATGCTGCGGCGCGCCCGCAAGAGCGCGGTCACGGTGACAGTGTTCATCGCGGCCGGGTCGTTCTTCTTGTCGTTCTGGTCGCTGTGGGACTTGGCGTCCCAGCTCGCATGGCCTTCCTACATCGCATGGATGTGGCCGCTGATCGTCGACGGAATGATCATCGTCGCGACGATGTCGCTGGTGGCCTTCGGTGGATACACCGGACAGAAAGCCAACGTGGTCTATTCGTGGTCCGTCCTCGTCTTCGGGGCAGTGGTCAGTATGGGCGCCAACTTCATTCACCCGTTGTTGCCGCATATGACAGGACAGGCGCAGGGGCCCGTGACGGCGGGCATGTGGCTGGGGGCCGGCATGTCCTGCATCCCTCCGATCGCACTTCTGGCGTGTTCCCATCTGCTGGCTCGACTGTGGGCGTTCAGCCCGGAGGATGAGGACTTCGCGACGGCGGCGGCCGTTGCGCACACTGTCGTGGCGGATTCAGCCGGAGCAGTGACGGCACTGTCACACGCGGTGGCGGCGCGGATTCAGGCTGGCGGCAGGCTGACCAGCTATCCAGAGGAGAAGGTCGCCGAGATAGTTCGGCTGCTTTTCCAGACTGAACCACCGTTGAAGCTGCGCGAGATCGGCAGGATGGTCGATCGGCACCATGACGTGGTGGGCAGGGTGCGCGACGAGGTGTCCGCCGTGCTGGGGGTGGGTATGGCCGCAGAGGCTGCCGACTGACAAATCACACGCAGGATCCGTGGCGATATCCAGGCCACCGCACCACCAAAGCTATTGCGCGCCACGTCTCATGAGATACGGCGGGCGATTACGTGTTTATCTGTCAACCTGGCTGCGGAGTATTCGAAAGTTCGTGGTCGACGACTGTCGTATAACCCGTGATGTGTCCTTAGCGTCATGACAACAGCACCGGTGCTCGTCGGTTGCTGGTCTGTCTAAGCCGAAAGGACGGTCTGTGGTGACGTTCGACCACGTCGTGATGGACTCCGTTTCGAATGTGACCAAGCTGGTGGGCGCGGCGGGGAACCTGTTCGGACCACCTCCACAGTCACCGGTTGTCGCACCAACGATCGACGGGGGCGGCAGCGGCGGGGGAGGGGGGACGACCTATCCGACTTATCCACTGCCCCCGGGCCATGCTCCGGTCGCAACCCCTCCACCGCCACCAGCCGCACCACCTCCGCCGCCGCCCGCGGCGCCCGGCCAGCCCAGCGGTGGCCTCCCAGCTGGCGCGAATCAAGCCGGAAACGACTACGGCAAGGGCACCGCGGGCGTTTCAGCGATCGATGAGAAGCTGGCAGCCAAGCTCAAGGAGATCTTCGCGGCCAATCAGGCCTCGTACGACAAGGTGATGGGCATCCTCAAGGAGATCGAGGACAAGCAGACCCAGATGGGCCCGGACGCGTTGAACAACCCGGCCGGACTGCTGACCTTCCAGAAATTCCTCGACGAGAAACTCGCCGAGGTCCAGAAGATCCTCGCGGATGCACACGTCGATTCGGCCACACAAGCTCAGATCCTCAAGGAACTGGGCGACGAATACCGCACAGCCGGGCCCAAGGGCAATGAGCACGACGACCCCGGCGGCAGCGGCGGCCAGGGCGGCGGCTCTGGCGGCGGTGGCGGTTCCGGTGGGGGAGGTGGCGACCCCGCGGCGGTCGGCGGCACACCCCCGGCGGGCGGTGGCGACCCCGTGCAGGATCCGCTGGCCGGCCTCGGCCCACTGGGCGGCGGCATGATGGATCCGCTGTCAGCGCTGAGCCCGGCGCTGGCTGGACTGAGCTCGTTGCCGCAGATGATGCCAGGAATGGGCGGCGGAGGCCTACCGGGCGGCGATCTCGGCTCACTGCTCGGGTCGCTGGGTGGCGGCCTGGCCGGCCTCGCCAAAGACGGCTTCACCGACAAACCGGCCGACGAGGCCTCGAAGTCACCTCATGACGACTTCAAAGACGACGAAAACAAGAAACCGGACGAACCCAAAGAAGAGTTCAAGGACGACAAGCCGCCGACCCCGCCGACCAAACCGACTGACCCGCTCGCCGGCGACCCGAAGGCCAAGAACGAAACCGCACCGGAAACCGCCGCACCGGAAACCGCCAAGGCACAGCCAGCCGAGCCCGACCTGACCGTCAGAGCCGGCGACCAAGTGTTCAAGGCACCCGACCCCACCACCAAAGCGGTCATGGATGACGTGATCAACAAGGGCATGGGCGTGACCGCGGCGTACGCCGCGCACAACATCCAGCTGCCACCCCCGGGCACCGCCGTGACCGCACCAGTTGACCCGAACCTGATGAAGGGCGGCGAGCTCGGCTACTTCGACGCCCAGGAACCGATCCTGGCGCTCGGCAACCGAAAAATCTGGCTGGATGGGCAGGTACAGCCACTTAGTGCACTCGGCAGCCGCACAGACTTTCTAGGCTGGACCCAGGCGCCGGGCGCATCCGCGCGACCCACCGGCGCCGGATCCGTGTAGGAGAACGCCGATGCACCCTGAAGCCACGACCACCGAGCAAACCTACGTGGAGTCCTCGCGCGACGGCGCGCTCATGGTCGAGCTCGACGCCAACGAAGTGCCTCGTGTGCAGATCGAGCCCGAAGTCAACGCCACCTGGACCGCCGAAGAACTCTCCGAACGCGTCCTGCACTTGTACAAAGTGGCGTTGATGCGGGTGCGCTGTGACGCACTGGCGGCGATGAACGAGCGCGGCGCCAACATCGCCCCGGGAACCGCCGCCTACCCCATGGCCTCAGAGATCGACGAATACCGCCGCCGCAACATCACTTTCTGATACGGCATAACCAGAAACCCGTGGTTACGGTAGGTAAATGCGCCCAATGAGCACGGCAGGAGGAAACCGATGAGCAAGTCGCTGCACCTCGACACCGACGAGTGGAACAACCACGCCGCGTGGTGGGATTCCGAAGCAGACGCCGCCCGTGAGCGGTTGCACGTCGACGACGACACGATCACCGAAGCCAAGGGCGCGTTCGGCAGGCTGGGCTCGTCCTCGATCGGGCAGGAGTACGCCGCGGCACTCAAGGCCCGCAGCGAGGCCGGCGACCGATTCAGCGCCTTCGCCTCGGGTGTCGCCTCGCACATTCGCCGCGACCTGCAAAGCTACAGCGACACCGAGGACGCCAACAGCAAGGCGTTGTCGACCTAGATCGGCGCAACGTATGGGCAACAACGTCGATATCGATCCGGACGGGGTGCGCGGCGCGAGCGCCGTTCTCGACAAGGCACCCACCGCCCCGTCCGGCGCGACAGTCACGCCGCCGGCCGCGGACGCGACCTCGGTGCTGGTCACCACTCAACTAGCCACTCTGATGGGCGGCCTGGACATCGACACGACATCGTCGAACATGCGGACCGCCGCCGCGTCGACGCGGCTGACCACCACCGCGGCCACATACGAAGAACAAGAGACCGCGTCCTCGCGCAGCCTGTCCTACAGCAGCACCCCCGCGTCGACGGCCCCTGTCTCGGTCAACATTCCGACGTTCACCGCCCCCGACCTTCCGGCCCCGCCGGCAGTACCGGCACCAGCCGGAGTCATCCCCACCACCGGCCACGAGATCGCCCAACTCATCCACGGCGGCCCGGGCGCCGACAGCCTCGACCAGGCAGCGACCACCCTCGAGAACCGGGCCACCGAACTCGACAACGCCGCAACGACCGTCCGATCGGCACGCACCGACACCACCAACAACTGGTCGTCGACCGCCGCCGACCAAGCCGACACCCACATGTCAGGCCTACAAACCCGCTACACCGAACACGCCGAACGCGCCCGCTCACTGGCCTCACACGCACGGACGCAGGCAGCGAACTTCCGCCAAGCCAAAGCCACCATCCCCACACCGGAAACGTTCACCGACCTGGAACGCCGCCTGCACGCGGCCAACGTCGCCAACTCACAACCAGGCAGCATGGGCCGCTACTCGGCCACCATCACCGAACTGCAACTCAAACTCGCCGAAGCCAACGAGAAAGCCACCCGAGGATTCGCCGAGTACACCGCGGCCGCCAACACCAGCCCGACGGGCACGCCACAACCACCCGGAAACCAGCCTCACGAAACCGCAGCCGCACCAAACACGACCACCGCGGGCGCAGACCCTGCCAACGAGCTCGGCACCGACACAGACACCGCTGACCCGCTATCGGCGACAGATCCGCTGTCCGATCCCGCACTAGACGGCACCACCGACACCGCATCCCAAATGATGCAAACCGTCCTACCCGCGGTCCTCGGCGGCGTATCCGGAGCCATCGGCGGAGTACTCGGGGCCGTGACCGGCGCCGGCCAGAAACTCCAGGAAGTCGGCAACCAAGCAGTCCAAGGCGTCACGCAAGGCGCCAGCGCCCTGACCTCAGCCATGTCCGCAAAAGCACCCGAACTGGGCAGCGGAGACGAACTATCCAGCAGCACACCAGATTTCGGCGGCTTCGGCGGCGGGGGCGGCGGTGGTGGAATGCCCGGCGACACCGAACCAGCATCGGCACCATCAGGCCCGCTGACAGCACCCGCCACCACCGCAAGCACGACCGCACCCATCGCCGCGGCCCCGGCCACGGTCAGCCCACCGGCACCGGCCAGCGCCCCAACGGCCGGGGCACCGATGGGCGGCGGCATGATGCCACCGATGATGGGAGCCCCCGGCGGCCGCGGCGGCGGCTCCGACGATGACCGACGCCTCTATCCAGAGCGTCGGCTACACATCGAGGAGCAACCGAACACCGAACCGGTAAAAGGCCGCCGCGAGGCACGCAGTGTCAAACAGTCTGAGGGGGACAAGAAATGACGCAGCTGTCCGACGACGAGTACGTAGCGCGCATCGAGGACGGGATCGCGCACTGGCGCGCCCGCAACCGCGCCTGGATGGATGCGTGCGAGAAAATCGCCCTCGACCAGGTCCACCCCGATGTGACGGTCCGGTTCGACGAGAACGGCGACCTGAAAGTGTTCGAGGTCGACGACGACGCCCTGCAGAAATACACCAACACCGAGCTCGAACGCATCATGACCGAAGCGCTGCGCCGAACCCGCGCACAGTTCGCCGAGCAGGTCCGCAACCTCTACGCGGAATACCTCTCGCCCGGCGACCCTCGGTTCAAACCGGACGTGCTTGGCGTGCCGTACGTCGAGCTACCCGACTGACGCCTCCCTAGGCGGAGGCACTCGCGCCGTTCATTGCACACAAACCCAACGACCCTGGATGTCCCGGTTTTCGCAACGTAGAACAGGTCCGACTGTTAGCACGATGAATGGTATGCCAAAGGAAAGAATGCCCGTCACGTCGGATGGCGCGGTGCACGCCGTCGCCGCCGCCGAGGCCAAAGGCTCCGACAGGCCAGAGCAGTATCAACAGGCACCAGGTCACGAGCATCTTCGAATTGCCCTGCAGGACTACACAGCTCACACCGTACCCGCACTGAACATTGCCGACCACGCGCAGCAGATCTATCAAGCGAACCAAGCTGCGGGCCTGTGACGAGCCAAAGGGATCTCCCTGTCCGGCATATTCAACGATGGAGAGCGGGTACCCGGATCGGGTGCGTTCTCGGCGCGTCGTAGGAAGTCGGAAAGTAGGCCGTCTTGTACCCTCTGGGGTGATATTGCGGTGCTTGGCGGGATCGGTTTTCTGAGGAGCTGTCAGGCTTTGTGTTCCGCGTCATCTGTTGGCGTGGCCCTCGCACCACCTCATGTTGGCAAGCCATTCGGGCAGGCCAGTGAAGCCCGGAAGGGGCGACTGGACAGACCTGCCTAACGCTGACAATGAGAGAGAACCGATGACCGCCCGACACATCTACGTCGATGAAACCAAGCCACGGAGCAGCTATGTAGTTGTGGCTAGTGTGCATGGCGCCGACGACGTTCAGGCGCTGCGCCAGGTCGTTCGCAGGCTGTTGCTGCCAGGTCAGCGGTACCTGCACATGAAGGACGAGAGCGAGGGACGGAAGCGTGAGATCGCCGCGGAGATCGTCGCCGCGCAGGTCCAGGCGAACGTCTATGTGGCGGGTAAGCGCTACCGCACTAATAACGAGCGCCGGGCTAAGTGCCTTGAAGCGCTTGTCGAACACCACGCGAGCGGCCCGGAAACCCTGCTAATTATTGATCGCGACGACACTTTGGTCAGCTTCGATAATCAGCAGCTCATCGAGTTCACCCGCAGGGCCGGCTGTCGGGGCACGCTGCGCTACGAACATCGAAGCGACAAGACTGAACTGTTGCTCGGAATCCCCGACGCGATCGCCTGGTGCTGGGGCAAAGGAGGGAGCTGGCGCCAACTCATCAGGCCAGCTATCACGGGTGTCTACGAGCTGTAGAAAGCGCGAAGCCCGAGCGCCACGGTCGTCCGGCCGGGTCTCGGGCTCACTTCCTGAAGCTCAACGCAACAGGCTGTCTTGATATTACAGCTAACCGGACTCAAGCACCACGATCAGCATGCTTGAGTCACAACGGGGGATACGCATCTCCGCATATACGGAGATCAGTATTCACTGAAAACTGGCTTGACGTGCTGCTGGACTCAGCTCGGCACTACAGCTGTGGCGGCGATGTTTGTCATCAAGGCCGAACCAACAGATGTAGATGCGGTTAGCACCACGCTCTTTGTGGAGTCACTGTTCATACGCACCGTCTCCTTCCGCTTGTTGTCTCGCAGCCGCGAGATGGCATTGGGAATGACGTTGAGAACTACAGCCGCCACAGCCATGGCAAGTGCCAAGCCCAGGTTTACCGGGCTCAGTCCAGCAGCTTTGCTGATTATATCTAGTTGTCGTTGAAGTAGCGGGCGGCCTGCTCACGGATGCGTGTGAGCCGCTTGGAGACCGCGCTGTGGTTGCTGTAGCCGAGGATGTCGCCGACCTCGGTGAGCGAGGTGACACCGGAACGCAAGACCACGACCACTTCGCGGTCCTTGGGGTTGAGCAATGTCAGGAAGTCGCTGCACGCGAGCTGACCGACGATTTCGGTCTCGGGTCCGTGGACGGGAGTGGTGTCGTCGAGCTCGATGAAGGCGACTTTGACTCTGGAGCGGGTGTGGTTGAGCTTGCGTTCGAAGTCTTCTTTGGCGTGTGACCATCGATCGGAGAAGTCGTCGTGGGCGCGGTGGGATCGCACGGCATCGAGAATGCCGCGCAGCTGACCAGTGTGGTCGGCGGCCTCGACAGTGCGATCGACGAATTCGGCAGCTTCGTCCTCACCTGACCAGATATCGGAGCCTTTCCGGGGGCCGCCCATGGTGGTTCCTTCTAGGATCTCGCCGTTGCTCAGCGTCACCGGCCCGGGTGTGATGCCGGTATCGACGATGGGCCATGTGCGCATCTCGTCTTCCATGGCCTCGGCGACTGCGGGGATCCAGAAGTCGAGGTTGTGCGCCAGGATTCGGATGGGGTCATCTTTGGTGAACCGGGAGATGGGAGAACTCGGCATCAGGTGACGCCACACGGTAGCTCCCCAGGCGTCGGTGAGGCGCTGATGAAAGTCCGCCGGTAGGTAGGGGTCGGGATTGACGAGCTCGGTCCAGAATGGCCATTGGCCGGCATGGAGCAACGGCAGCCCGAATCGGTCGAGGGTCGCGCGCGACAGCAGATGGAAAAGGGGTGCGTAGTCGTAGTAGCGAGTTTTGGTGCGGGGGATGAACACGATGTTGTTGTCGCCGAGGTCGGCGATGCGTGCGAGGTCGGCAGGCAGGCGTTGCCAATCTGAGGCGTCGGGGTCGGTGTCATCGGCGAAGAAGCGGCGGCGGTATTGGGCGGCTTCCCAGAGTGAGTTCCAGCGTGCGATGGAGAAGATTCTGGCGCCGTATGTATCTCGGTCAGCAGAAGCGATCGCGGGCATGAAGATGGGTACGAATTCGGGCCGTTCGGGCATGTCTGGTCGGATGACTGCTTGGAAGAACGCCATGCCAGCGGACAGGTTCCACATGCGTGGATAGCTGTCGGGGCTGGCAAGTTCATGGTCGGGGTCCAGGAGAATCTCCTGGCGGGGGTCGTCTTGGCCCCAGTCGGTTGCTGTGTCGTCAGACATGATGCTCATACCTATCTCACGACACTTCGGCGACGATCCGTTCCACTGATCCGAAATTTCTTTCGGCGGGTCGAGGCGTTGGCGAGAAGTCGATGTCGAGCGAACGTCATACGATGCGGTGATGGCATAGCCCGCGCAGCCGGCCCAGGCCCACCCGACGATCGAGCATCTCATCGATGAGTACACCGATTGGAAGGCTGTCCTCGCCCCGAACACGGCAGAGTGGCCGCCTGGTGGCGGCAGTGCCCAAGGCGATGAGTAGATGTGATTTGCCGGTGCCGGAGTCGCCGATCAGGCACAGCGGTTGGCCTCTGCTGATCCAGTCGCCGGTGGCTAGTGGGTGGATGGTGGCCGGGGTTGATGTTCGGGTTGGCGTCGAAATCATCGCCACACTTTCCGGTTGAGCGTGGTTACCGAGTGAGACAGGAATGGATCACACCCGAATCCCTAAAACGTGACTGTGCGGTTCCCGTTCCGCTTTTGACTATCCGTGATCACCCTCGGTAGCCGGGTGAGTACGCGAGGCTCAGCTGTCGTCTCGGTAGATCATGAACAGATATTGCCCGACTGTGGCCAATGATGGCCCCGCGCTACTGTGCACGTGTCCGCCCTGAGAAATTTTGATGTCGTCGGTGAGCCACGATGTGCCGTCGAACACGTTGTACCAGAGATCGTTGTTGCTGGCAGATTTGTAGGCTAAATAGAGCAGGCCGTTATATACGGCGAGGGTCGGTGCCGCGTCGGTTTGCGTGTGACCGTGCTTAGAAATTTTGATGTCGTCGGTAAGCCACGATGCGCCGTCGAACACGTTGTACCAGAGATCGTTGTTGCTGGCAGACTTGTAGGCTAAATAGAGCACGCCGTTATACACGGCGAGGGTCGGTGCCGCGTCGGTTTGCGTGTGACCGTGCTTAGAAATTTTGATGTCGTCGGTAAGCCACGATGCGCCGTCGAACACGTTGTACCAGAGATCGTTATTGCTGGCGGACTTGTAGGCTAAATAGAGGGCGCTGAGACTGTTATCCATGGCCGCCGTCGGGCTCGCACTTGTCCTCGTGTGTCCCTGTTTCGAAATAGGGATATCGGGGATGACCCAGGTTTTGCCGTCGAAGGCCGTGAACCAGATGCGGGCCGATGGACCGGACAACAAACCGTCAATCGCAGCGCCGATAGCGCCGCCGACTATGCTGCCGAGATAGGCGCCGAGCAGCGCGCCGAGAACAGCACCCCAGGGACCCAGGACGCTTCCAAGAATCCCTCCGATGATCCCGCCCGCGACAGCACCTATGCCGGAACCGATAGCGCCGCCTGTGTTGGTGAACCCGAAGATGGAGTAGCCGCCGGCAAGAAACAACACGGGAAACCAGAGCAGCGAACACCAGGTGCGCCCCACTGCGCTCTCAGACTTGGTCGGACCCGAAGCGGCCTTCCACGCATCGACATAGCTTTGCGCGCCGACGGTCGTGGCAACAGGCCACGCCCCGCTGCAATCGCAAGGCAGCTTGCCCCTCAACTGGGTATCAATGAAATTGCGGAGCTGTCCAACTTCTTGGCAGCCCTCACTGGGGACAGGGCCATTGGCGAAGACGTAGGCTTCTTTCTCCAGGTCATTACTGCACCCTGATCCATGCCCGACGCAGCCTATGTAGTGCGACATGTAGTAACTGGCCCACGAACCGGGGATATGGCCACCACCGGTCATTCCCTGAATTTGCAGGGCGTGCACCAATTCGTGCCCGATGGTCAAAAAGGTTTCCTCTGTGCAGTCATAAGTCTGCACGTAGATGCGGATATCGGGCGACGGACCACCTGATGACATGGTGAAGCCGGGCGCGCCTACGCCCGGCGGAGTGCCGACGTAGAAGAGGATGCGAGAGAAGTCGAGCTTGGGGTAAATAACCTTGTAGCAATCCATGAGACATGACGGCAACGCGATTTGGGTCGGCATGGCACCTCCAGAAGTAATAGCCGTACCGTTTTTCTTGTTCAAAGACGCAAGGAACATTCAGGTATCGGGATGAGCGGCTGTGGCCGTGACGACTGGGCCGGCAGCGACTATCTGGTGCTATGGAAGGACGCGCAAATAACCTCCATGTCGTCCCTCGACCCACGCTTTATGATCGCTCAACTCCATCGAACGACATCGACCACGGGCGGCATAGAGTAGCCGACTACGCGAATTTCATTTGTAAGCAGTGCAGACTCGCCATTAGGTTCGTAGAGTGGCACCACGCGGTCAGTTCAGTGCTAAACCCGGCAGCTGGAACTCTCTGGCGAGAACCACACCACGTCGAGCAACGGGCCCGCCGCAGCGCCTCCGCACCGGCGGGTTCAGCGAGTGTCACCTACCAGTTTTCCCACCCGAACCTGCCCAGTCTTGCGTCGAGAACGTAGCGAAAGTACGGACTGTTCTTATCTTTGGCGACCGTTGATTGGTTCCCCGACGTGTTGCTTGTGGCGGTGTTTTGTCCAAGCCACCAGTCGCTGACGATCTGGGCCTGCTGTTCGAAGTTGAAACTCGAATAATCCGGTCCGGGCGGCCCGTAGGCGTAGCTGCCGGACGCGGCGAGCGCACTGGTCAGATACGACAGGTTATGGCTGTGCGCAATCTGGCAGGCGTGCACCAGTTCATGAAGGAACGTGTGCTGTAGATATGCGTTCGGCGTTGCCCCGCTTTCGCCATCGTAAATTGCGGCGAACCCGTCCGGCCGCAGGTTTAGCACCGTCGCGCCGTCGTAGCGAGGGAACGTGAAGGCGCGATCTCCGGCACCGACAGTGTCGGTGATCCGCAGGGTGTCGCGAGGCGGTAGCGCCCCACCGAATACCTCGTTATTGGCCCAGTCATACTCCGCCTGGTGAACCTCCCGCTCAGACGACCCGACTTTGGCGATCGCGTCTGCGGTCATTGCGAACAAGGTGTTGGAGGGACCGGCCAGCCACAGAACGGGGCCGACGATGCGGGCGCCGGGAACGAGCGACCCCGTTGTGAACAGTGAGCCAAGTTCGGTGCCTACGAAGATGATTGCGCCGCCTCCGGGAAACGCTCCATCGAAAGCGCTCTTCAACGCCCAATCCAGCAGCGACTCAAATGCTTCGCCGATGTCACTGGTGTATTCGAGATCCGTCTGCAGCTGCGCCTTTACCAAGATCGGCCAGCTGTCTCGCACGAAGCCGTTGGGATACTGTTCGTCCCAGTCGTGATCTCGCGCGCCAGTCGTGACCGTGCCGCCGACGTGTCCGGAATGAGTTAGCGCGACCGCGACGCCAGCGGGACCGGGCACGACCGCATTAACAGTGAAGTCGTAGCCATCAGCGCCGCTGTCGTGTGCATGCCCTTTCCACTCGACGGTGCCGTCGCCGTGAAGGGTCACCCAGATGTGGCCTCCAAGCGCTGCCAGTCCTCCGCTGACGATCGGAGCGTCGAAGGTGATTTCCGGATACGGCACAGTGACAGCTAGGTCGACTTCACCCTGCTGTTCTCCGTCGTAGGCCGACCATTTGACCCGCACTGTCGTGTCTTGGGCGCAGCCGGCGGTGTCCGGTGGGATCAGAAGGTTGATCTGTCCACGCAGGGTCCCGGAGGCGTCGAGGTTGCGTGTGTGCCGGACGAACGGGATCCCGTTCTGCACCCAGTCCGAGTTGTTGAGTTCGAATGTGTGGCCGGGGATGTTGGCGAAGGGGGATGAGTAGGGCTCGACCACGATGGTGGTGTTCGAGGTGGTCTGATTGAGAGACAAGTCGACGGTGACCGGGACGGTCGTGCCTGGTGCGGCCGAAATGACGGGGGATCCCACCACGATCACCGAGGCCTGGGCATGTGTCACCGTCACATCGATCGTGGCGGGGATCGTGGTGCCATCGGCTGTGGCCCCGGCGATCACGCCTTTCAACACGAAAGGCACAGTCGTCACGGGCATCGCTGTAGTCCCGACCGCGACATCCGTGGGGACGGTCAAGAAAAGCTTGCCGGTGACCGTTGTATTGGGTGGGATGTCGACCGCTGCACTGCCCCAACCGGGTGCTTCGAGGATGAAGTGTTGTGGCTGTCCCGAGGCAGAACGGGCCTGGAAGCCCACTTCGAACGCCTCGCCTTGCCGCACGGTGATGGGGCTGCGGTCGAGGGTGATGTCGGGTCCCTTGACATAGCTCAGCTGCCAGGTGCGCAACACCTGACCGGCCTCGTCGGTGACCGTGAGGCTGCCGGTTACCTGCACGCAGGGTGGTGTGGGGTCGGTGCCCGCGCTGACGATGTAGATCAGCGGTGTGTTCCCGCCGACGGTCGCGGGGATTGCGGCGTCAACGTCGGTGTCTGTTACGTCGGGCACCTTCGGCAGTGGGTTCGGTGGGTGGTGCCCTGGCATTGTCCACTCCGGGGGCCACTCATCTCGAGGAATCGGGACCATGACGGTTCTGCGGTCAACGCGGACCACCCCGAATCCCTGTGATGCGACTGCGGTCACTGTGACCGGCGTCGGGAGGTCCTCGACCTGGTGCCAGGAAGTCTCGGTGGTGCCGTAGGCCACGCCGAAATCGACGTGGTCGCCTGTCATGGTGGCGGTCATCGTCTAACCGTAGATTTGAGCACTCTGCGGCGATTGCGTAGTTCACTACTCGAATTGCGGTGCGATCCGGGAACGGACGCAGCCCTGCGATCGAATCCGATTGCAGGGCTGGGGCGCGGCTCTGATCAGCTCCTCCCCAATGGGCTCCCGAGTCAGCCGCCGCGGTCGGGGATATTGCCGCTATGCCCACAGCCAGCTCATATCTTCGGTTTGTGCTGCAGCTGTGCGTATTTCAGTTCCTACGGCGGTGACATGGCGAGGTAACCGGGAGCGCCATTGGCTCATGCCCTTGGCTCGGTTGAGCTTTCGGCGCCAGTCAAGGTGCGAACTGGTGCGTCTGCCAGCGTGAACCGGATGTACATGCCGGCTGCGCATCTACATTTCAACATCCTGCTCAAGTCCACGGGCACGCCGCACGGCAATCGCGAGCTGAGCGGCATGACGCGCAGCCTTCTCGGTTCGCTTGCGCGCAGCATTGCGCACCGCTTCTGCCGCGGCGATATGCGCGGCGACTCGGCCGGCACCGCCTGCACCCGAACCGCACGGGGGCGTGACCTCGGTGACCTGCCGGGCCCTGGCCACCCGCACGGCCGCAGCGGCGAGTTCCTCGGCCTCACGGGCTTCCTCAGCCGCCGTCGGCCGGTCGTCTAGGTTCTCACTACCGTGCCACGCCAGAATCGCTCCCAGCAGCCCGATCGGCTTGTACGGCGCATCTGGAATTCGACGGCCGGTGATCCCGAGCCAGTCGGTGATGAGCTGGTTGAGATCACGCGCGGTCCAACCGTGCCGGGCCGGAGCGGCCAAGATCGCCGCCCAGGCGTCGGCTGAGTAGCGTCTGGCCCACGGTGGGGCCCCCGGATGTGCCCTCCAGGACCGTGCCAGGGCCGAACCCCTGGCGTCGGGGCATCTGCGGCGCCCCGCGCCGCGACCACGGGCGCCGTCAGGCGTCCGCTTTGAGGTAGTGAGTGGGTTCTTAAAAGAACTGTTACTACGTAAAAGAGACCCTCCGAGGTGGGGTGACAACCTGTTAATAACTGGCGCCAACCAGGCACTATCGTGCAGAACCCACACCGATGCCCACCCGCGGCCGCGATCACCAACCCGCCATGACGCCAACCGCTCGCTCAGGGTCCGTTGCCTGCCGCGCAGGATCTCGGTGGCCACCGACAACAACCGCAGCGCCTCGCTGGCCCGCTGCACCTGGCGCACAGAGAACCCGGTGGCTTCGGCGAGCTGCTCGTTGGTGGGCCGGCAGTTGCGTCCGGTGTCGTGGTCGGCGTAGCGCGCACGGGCCGCGGCGATCGCCAATAGTGCTGGCTTGCTGATGCCGCCGTTGACCATCTGCGGCCGAATATCGCTGTAGTGCAGGTCGTAGGCGATCGCCACGGTGAAATGCACCCAGCGGGCGGCCTTGCCGGTCCAGCACGGCACGCCCAGATGGGCGTCCTCGGGAAGCTCCAGGTAGACAAGCTCGCCGTCCAGCCAAACATGGCTGCGGGCGACTGGTTTCCGGGCAGTGCGACGTCGACGCTGCGAGGTGGGCCGTGGCCGGGTACGGATGACACCGCGGCGACGTTTCGTACGGCTGGAGCCCTGGTAGGGCCGCCGTAAACGCTCGGCCACACCAGGTGGCCGCGAGGGTAGCTGAGAGCACGGTCGCGCGTCCTCTGGACCTTGTCGGAGGTGTGCGCTACCGTGAGACCTGTCCTGCAAGAGACAGTCCCTTCGGGGAGAGGCGCGCGAGTCGCCTACAGAAGGACCGAGCCGCCAAACTCGGAACTTCGCACTCGCAACGAACGCAAGCCCTCGGCCCGCCAGCCGGGGGCGTTCGTCGTTGTGAAGCAGTTATCGCGCGTTATTCAGATGTGCTGTGGCAGCGGGAAACTCACCCGCACGAGCTATGCGCTGATCTGCAACACCTCCTGATTCAACTCGCGGGCTAGTTCCGGCATCCCGGCCCACACTGCAAGGACGTCACTCATGTACTGGGACATGGAGCTGACTCCTGCCTCGACGCGCATTTCTTCCAGTTTTCGGTAAACGCGATCGACCGGACGCACCGGAATCTTGTGGCGCTCGCCCTTGTACGGCTGTGGCATGAGTGTGACCTTGTCATTACGAAGCGGATGCCGATTCGAGACACGCCGACGAGAAGGCGGAATCGGCATGAAAGTACCTACAGATCAATGTGATTCGGTATCCACCGGGACTGCAGATCATCTGTTAATCAGTAGCCGGCGACGATCGCATCGAACTCCGGATCCGACACAAGACCGGTGTATCGCCATGTCATCCAGCCGTGATTGGCCTGCCGCACGAAGCCCTCTACAGCCTGCTTACCGATGCCGCGACCGGCGACGCGGGTGATGGTGCCAGCGGCCTCCAGATCGACCAGGAGCGGATGAACCAGACCGGGCAGCGGCGGCACCGCCACCGTATGCACTCCATCGCAGCAGTCGAGGACCACACCATAACGGTGCTCCGCGAAGCCCTGCACCCACGAGCAGCTCGCGTCGACGAGCCGCACCGTATGCCACGGAATCCCGCACCGCGCAGCCAACTGCATCGTCGACAACGGCCGGCCCGCCTCACGCAACTCGGCCGCCAACTGGTCACGAGTCGCGGTCACAACCGCGCCAACATTCATCACCATCGTGCGCTACACATCCTCTCGAACTGCACGTATATCCTTCTATTGCGATAGGTTTCGATCCATCGCGCGCTCCGCTCAGAGTCGCGCGAACACCGAAGGGCAACAGCGGTTTTGGCAACACCAGCCTCCACACCTGCACAGGCGGATGCGAGGCGCCCGTATCCGAACCGCACCACTCAACGGCCGCCGGACCACATATCGAATCGGCGCACCGCCTCATCCAGCCAAGGCATCAGCGCGTCGTCTGGGTGAGCGAGGGGGCTAGGTGTCGCCGTGAGGTGACGCGAGCTCCGTGGTTTCGAAAAGCCAGGGGCGTCACACATCGATGGGTCCGTTGGAGCTTTCCCAGAAAGAGCGAAAGCTCCAGCCGCGTGATTGCTCATGCGGCGTTGTCCGATTCGGACTTCCCGTGGCGGTACCCGCTGCCAGCGGTGCTGGTCTTCTGCGGGTTTCCATCGGGCTCGTTTTGCGTCGCCCCGCAACTCGGGGAGGACGTAGCTGCGGCTGAGGCCGCCAGAGCGGCCAGGTTGGCAGCAGCGTTGCTGTCACGATCGATTTTGATTGAGCATGACTCGCAGTGGTAGATCCGTTGGGAGAGGCTCAGTTTGGTTTTCACTGCGCCGCAATTGGAACATGTTTTGGAGCTGGGGTAGAACCGGTTGGCGACGATGAGCGTGCCGCCGCGATCGTTGGTTTTGTAGGTGAGTTGGCGGCGGAGTTCACCCCATCCGGCTCCGCTGATTCTGCGTGCGATCCGGTGGTTGGCGAGCATTCCGGCGACGTTGAGGTCCTCGATGACGATCGTCTCGAACCGCTCGGTCAAGGCGGTGGTGAGTTTGTGCAGGCCATCAGTGCGAGCGTTGGCGATCCGGGCGTGGAGCCGGTTGATCTGGGCCTGGGTGTGGAGCCAGCGCGCTGACGGTGTTGCCCCGGTGCGTTTGTCGCGGCCTCGGCGTCGTGCAGCCTGGCGTTGAAGTCGGCGCAGCTGCTTCTGGGCCTTTTCCAAGTGATCCGGGTTGGCGACCATGCCCTGCTCGTCGGAGACACCGGGGACTGGTGTGGAGAGGACCGCGAGGTGAGTGATGCCGAGATCCACACCAACAACCGCACGGCGATGCCGGCGGCCGTGACGCTGGGTGTGGTCGCCGAGAAGTTCGACGCTGAATGCGACGTGCCAGCGGCCACGTTCGAAGCTGATGGTGGCCGACCTGATCCGCGCGGCGCCTGCTTCTACGCGGCGGGCGAGTTTGCGTGTCGACTCGTGGGTCCGGATGATGCCGATCTTCGGCAGCCGGACGTGTCGGCGGTCGCGCTCGACGAGGCCCAGTGCTCCGGTGGTGAATCGGCACGATGGGCGGGCCCGTTTGGTCTTGAACCTGGGAAACCGTACCGCGCGGCCGCGGCGTTGGCCCGCGCGTGATGTGGACCAGTTGGATAGGGCGGTGGCGAGGTTGGCGATGCCGTTGGCGTAGGCCTCTTTCGAGTTTTCCGACCACCACGGTGCGATGTCGCTCTTGATTTGGTTCCACAGGTTCCGCAGCGAGTAGAACGACCAGCTCAACGACGGCGTGAGTTCCTGTTCGGGCATGTCGTAGGTGCGTTCGGCGGCGCGTTGTTCAAGGTTGGCTTTCACCAGAGCGAGCATGTGGTTGTAGGCGAATCGTGCTGCACCGCAGTGTGATCGCAGCTGCTGTTCCTGGGCAGGGGTCGGATCGAGAGCGAATCGATAAGCCCGCAGCACAGTAGGTCGTGCGGCGTCGATGGCCGGGATGGCTGGTGTACTCATGGCCGGTACCTCCGCGACCAGGCGGTGAGGGCCCAGCGCAGTGAGTCGTCGGAGAGGGAGTCGCCGATGTCGGCGTGGATTTGTGAATCATCCTCGCGTGCCATCTGATTCATGGATCGTCGGTATAGGCGGTACATGTAGGTGAGGAACAGTCCGGCACCGAGAACGGTGATGGACGGAGGTAGGAGCCGCTCGGCGAGGACCACGCTGAGCAGCAGGAGATCGATCTTCAGCTTGGTCGCGGTGGAGGCCTGTTGCCAGGTTCTGCGTGCCTCCTGGAGGATCCACCGCGGGAAGCTCGGGGTCATGAGGCGGCCTGAATCGGGGTCGGCGGGCGGCGTTGTGCACCGGTGAGATTCTGGATCGCAGTGTCGAACAGGCCGACGGCGCCGGCGTGGTCTGCCTGGTCGTTGTAGTCGGTGAGTGTCGTGTTCGGTGGCAGGGCTTCGCGCAGGGCTCGTAGGAGCCAGGCGAACGGCACGCTCATCTCGTGGTCGAGCCAGGCCTGCTTGGTGCACGTGTAGATGTCGTTGCGGCCCCGGTGCCAGTGTTGGTCAGCGATGGCACACGCGGCCTGGAGCACCTGGACGAGCGGCCGCAGTTGGGGCCGCCGGTCGGGTACGGCCGCCACGATGTGCGCCGCGGGTTCGGCCGCGGCCGCAGCCGCGCGCGCGGCCTCAGCGGCGGCCTTGGTGTCGGCCGCGTTCTTCGCGGAGATGGTGCGGGCGGCGTCGAGGCAGACGGCTAGGTCCTCGGCCGCACTGGTGACGGTTTGGCGGGGCACGGTGATAGTGCCGGCGCGGTCGACGTCGACGATCCAGCCGCGGTACCGCACCCGTGTGACAGCGCCGCTGTTGAACGAGCGCACGTCGACACCGTTGGTGCTCGCTGATAGCGGTGTATTCATATCGCCTCCAAGAGTTTTGGCACACCCACGCAATCTGTGAGGGTGGAGTTCGCCGCCGGAGTGACGGTGCGCGCGATCGCGTCGACGACGAGGCGAGGCGCGTCGTGCAGGAGCATGTGTCCGCCGGCGGCCGCGTGCAGGTGAACCGCCCCGGGGATGCCGGCGACGAGCTCGTGAGAGTGGGCAACCGGGGTGATGGCGTCCGTGCCGCCACTGACCACCACGGTGCGTGCAGCGATGGCGGCGAGCTGGCTGCAGCGGTCGTAGGTTTGCAGGCTGGGAAGGAAACCGAGGGCGGTGGCCAGCGGTGTTCGTTGGACCGCGTCGGCCGCGGTAGCGACGAACGCGGCTCGTTCAGCGCTGCCGAGGCCGGCAAGGCGGCTGAATGTTCGGCACGCCGGCCGGATAAGTGTCCGTACGGTGTGGTCCGCGCCGCGGTGCGGAGCATGGTCGACGACGGTGCCGAGCATCCCGACAGCTGGGAGGCCGAGGAGTCGGCCGATGCCGCGCTGTGCGAGTTGGCCGGCGGCGGTGGCCACCAGGACGAGACCGACCGGGGCGACAGGCCGCCGCAGATACGCATGCGTGAGGTACGTGATGGCCGTCATGCCGCCCATGCTGTGACCGGCCAAGGTGACGGGGTCGGTGACGTCGAGCGCGGTGAGTACCTGAGCGAGGTCGTCGGCGAGCTGCTCGATGCTGTAGGTGCGCAGTGCTGCAGCAGCGGATCGGCCGTGGCCTCGGTAGTCGAAGCTGATGATCCGCACGTCCGGCCGCGCGTGACGCAGGAGCCGGATCTGGATGCTCCAGCTGACCTGTGAGAGGCAGAAGCCGTGCAGAAGTACAACGGTGTGCCGGGTCGGTGCCGAGCTCGGGTAATCGCACACGGCAAGTGCGGTTCCGTCTGCAGTGATCACGTGCCGTTCGATCACGGGCGGAATGGTGTCTACGTCACTGGGGCTGCCGGTTGTGGTGGCCATGATCTGTCACAACCGGGCTCAGGACGCTGCGGCCAACGATGCGGGCCGGCGGACGCCGGCTTGCGGCGATCGCTTCGTAAAGTCTTTGGGCTTATCGAGTTTCGGTCCTTTGGTGCGGTTGTAGGTGTTGACGATGACCAGGGCCGCGAGCTTCGGCAGGCTGCCGCGTTCGTATTCGCGGAGCGCGACGGCTTTGGCTTTGAACTGCCGTGGTGAGACGTCGACCATGGCGTCCGCGAGGCGCTCGACGTTGATTGTCTTGCCGTAGTGCCACAGCACCAACGCCGTTCCATGCACTAGGGGTGCGTCGAAGGCCTCGACCTCGACACCCCAGACCTCGGTGATCAAACTCAGCGTCTCACGCAGGAGCGGCTGGCCACCGAGCTTGAGAACTTTCTCGCAGGTCGAGACGCAGCGGACCGAACCGTTGGTCGGAGAATCCTCGACGCGCAGCCCGGCGTCCTCGACGACCGATTCGACGGCGAGAACGGTGGGGTCGCCGGCGCCGCGCCGGGCGTTCCAGCGGTCCCATCCGGTGAGGCGGGTTCGTTTGGCGTCGATCTCGTAGAACAGGTGCGCCTCGTCACGTGGGGTGAGGCCGGTGTGAATGTTGGCTACTAGTACGGCTTTTGGGTCACGCAGCTTGGCTGCGGCGTAGCGGTGCTGGCCGTCGACGATCGCGTACCGCGGCTGTTGGTCGGATCCGCGGTCGGAAACTTCGATGACGCCGATCAGTGGTGGTTCCCAGGATTCGGCGAGGCGCCGTGCCCGGGGCAGATCGAGCGGCCGCTGGTAGCTGTGGTCGACGAACAGTTCGGAGACAGCGAGCGCGGCGATGTAGGGCGCAGGCCGGGTAGTGGTGGTGGTGTTCATGGCGTGGTTTCTCCTTGGCGTGGTTGGTTGACACGCAGGCCGGAGTCACCGGCCAGAAACTGGGGGATGGGCTTGCCGAAGAATTCGGCGGCAGAGATGACGGCGGTGTTGATTTCGACGCCGGCAAGGCTCAACAGCAGATCGCGTTTGAGCCCGGAAGGTATGCGCTCCCTACAGGCATCGCAGGGATGCCGTGGGTCGGATACGGTCGCGCCGCACCCGCCTGTGCAGGTGTGGTTGAGGCTGGTTTCCACGGCGTTGCTGCCTGCTCTTCAGGCGGCGGTGGCGGTGGCTGATCGGCGCCGGCGATGCGCGGTCGCCGCCGGCAATTCAGGGGCCGGTGCATGGCCCAGCTCGATTGGTCGACGCTCCTCGAACTGGTCGAGGAGTTGTGCGTAGATCTTTTCGAGTGCTGCGGCTTTGTCACCCGGGAAGACGACGCCACCCCACACACCGTGAGTGGCCCTGGAAGCGACTGCGTTGTAGCCGCAGCGGCCGATGAACGGGCAGGTTTTGCAGATCCGGGCAGCGCGTTCGCGGCTGCGGTCGTTGGAAAACCACGGGTCGTTGCCGGGCCCTGGCTTGGTGGCCGTGCATGGCCGAGGCTCCGTGGTTTCGAAAAGCCTCGCGGCCGGCACCTGGCCGAAGTCATCGGCAAGACGAGCAGTTGGTGTGTGGCCGGTATCAGCGCTCATTTGGACCCCTCATTCCTTGGTTCGCGCCTGCTTGACTTGGAAGTATTCGCCGGTCCCGTGCGGGATTTACCGGTACTAACCGGGAACTATAGCAGGATTTACCGGTTCTCGGCGGTAGGAATTTGAGGTATGCGGAGAGTGCGCAGACGAGCAAGCCACACAACTGTGGGCACATTTCGAGGAACCTGCAGGTCAGGCGGGAATCGAACCCAGCCGAACCTCGGGGAGCAGATCGCAGATCACGGCAAATCGGAACCGGGTTTTACCGGTTTTTGGGGCCAGGACACCGAGAAATACCGGATGGTCGGGCATGATGTTGGGCATCATGATGTGGGAAAAGTTGGCAGTGGAGGTGCGGAACCGACGCGCCGACCTCGGCTTGACCCAGATCGAGGTAGGCGAGCGCGGGGGTCCAGCGGTGGAGACACTCCGCGCGATCGAAAACAATCGGGCTGGCCGACTGAGTCCTCGCATGAGACGTGCTCTCGAAAGGGCGATCGAGTGGGAGCCCGGCAGTGTCGACGTCGTCCTCGAGGGCGGCACCGCGAAGCTGGCCGGCCCACCTCGTCAACCCTTAGGCGGCCGCCGAGACAAACCACCGCAGATCGGCGGTGACCGGTTTGCACTGGCCAAGCGCGTTCTCGCGATGAAGAGCACTTTCACCAAGCACCGCGATCAGATGGAACCAACTGCGCGCGAGGCTCTTTCGGAAGAAATTACCCGTTCCGCCAGGGAGGCTGAGGAAGGGATTATCGCGCTGATGCCTTGGCTGGATGAGGCTGAGCGTGGTGAAGCGATTAGTTTGTTGGCGGAGTTGCGGGCCGACAGCTGAGCTAGTGCCGACCGTCCATGCGGCGGTCGGCGAGGTTGATCACCTGGGCCAGTGGCCTATCGGCCGACGCCTGCCCTGAGTTGACGAAGTCGGCGAAATCCTGGACGTGTGCTTCGAGTTCCGCGAGTACGTCCTCATCGCAGCGGTCTGCTTCTGCATCTGCTAGTTCGGCGAGCTCCAGCAGGTCTGTGTGGAGTTGGTCGAGCAGGTCTTGGTCGGTCTCGTCGGGCAGTTCGGCGTCGGGAT
Source organism: Mycobacterium aquaticum (assembly GCF_002086485.1). Taxonomy (GTDB): domain Bacteria; phylum Actinomycetota; class Actinomycetes; order Mycobacteriales; family Mycobacteriaceae; genus Mycobacterium; species Mycobacterium aquaticum. The sequence continues at coordinate 38,473 of NZ_MVHF01000058.1, forward strand.
CGCTGTGCCAGCCGTGCTTGTCGTTGTCCATGGTTGTCGATGAGACGTCGCGTCGAAAGGATATGCCACATTGAAAACAAATCGGGCTAGAGCGTTTCGACTTTCGCGCGGGCGGATGACTCGCCGCCCGTTTTGCTGTCGCGTATGTCGGTGGTGCGGTTAATAATCCTGAGCATGTTGGACGGATGGTGGCAGGAGCAGGTTGCCGGGGTTGATTCCCGGCCGCTGCCGGATGTTTACGATCCGGAAGTTCCGGAACGGCGGAGTCAGGAGCCTGAGCAGCGGCAGCACAATGCGGTGGCGTCGCCGCGGAATGAGTGGGAGCGGTGGTGGTTGTATGCGCGTGGCGCGGCGCACCGTTTCGCTCGGGGTATTTCGCCGCCTGAGATTGAGGTTTTCGGGCCTGTTCTCGGTGTTGACGAGTTCGGGTTGCTTGAGGCTGATTTGGCGTACAGCCGGTTGTACGCGGCCGGTGACGGTCGGTATGAGAAGACCAGCATGCTGGTGGTTGGCCGGCCTGCGGTGATGGTTGGCGCGCTGGCAGTTGGCGCTGCGGTGAACCATCGCCGGAAGGTAGCTGCTCAGCATGCTGCCGAGCAGCGGTGGCGGGATCATCAGCAAATTCGCGTGACAGCGACAAACCATCGGTTACTGTGCAACACGCTTGATGCTGGCTTTGAGAGCTACTACTACGGCGGCATCACTGAGTTCTATCCGGATCTCGACGGTTGGCAGCTGACGCTGGCTTTTGATGGCAAGGTTGCGCCGTTGCGGTTGGCGGGCCCGGCGGCGCCGGCGTTGTGTTTGTGGACGGCAACGGCGGTGCTTGGTGATCGGTGGATCAGGGACAGCCGTCTGGCAAAGCTCTTCGGCTGAGATTTTCGCTCTGCTTGACTGCTGTGAGCGGCGAAAGTCGGCGGTAGCATCGCCGTATGGCGTTATCCGTGCATATGTCAGCTCCTGACACCGTTGGTGGGCTCGCTGCTGCTGCGGCGGCCCGGGGGAGCGCAGCAGGGGCTGGGTTGCCGGCGTTGCCTGTCGGAACGTACATCGCTCCGTACACCGCGGAGTTGGCGTTGCTGCTGGCGGCGGCGTCAGCGAATCTGACAGCAAAGGTGGCGTTCGGTGCTGTTACATCGGTGGCGAGTGTGACCTCGGTGGAAACGACCGAGGAACTCAGCGCAGGCGTACTGACGACGTAACGAGAGCGGCTTCTGAAGGGGGCGGACAATGACAACCACGTCGCCGTGGGCACCACAAACCGGCGCGCCGGTTCAAGGCTCGGCCGATCAACGGCCACTGCCCGCGCCTCCTAACCAAGGTGTTCCACCACAGTCACCGGCTTCACCGCCGCCTCCGGTCGAGCGGCCAGCTCGGCGTCCTGGGCTGTGGGTGATTGTGCTGGCCATGGCTGCTCTGATGGTCATCGCAGTGGCCGCGACTGCAGCCATCACGTACGCCATCGTGCGGAACAACGACGCCGCACCGCCATCGGCGCCGCCAGCCGCAAGGGCGGCGGAGCCTCACTTCACCGCGTCCGAGCAGAACGCGGCTAAGGCGAAATTGTGCAGCGTGTTCGACACGACGGCTCGTGGCCAGCGCGGCCAAGGCGGCGTTGTGGTCAATGGCGACGTCAATTTGCCGTTGGTCGTACGAACAGTGAATAGCGTTGTGGCCGTTCAGAATACTCTGACTCCCGCTGTGCCAGACGACCTAGCCGAAGCGGCGCGCGCTTATATCAGTTCATCGCTTGATCTGACCGCCGCTGCGACCGGAAATCGGAGCGTTGATGACGTCAATCGGCTGACATCAGAGTCGAATGACGCAACGTACGCTCTGGCTGATGCCTGCGGTTTGCGCTGATGGCGGCCGTCACCCCGAAGCCGACGCCGCCGGCTCCGGATACCGTTGCGCCGCCGAAGCTTTCGGGGGCCTCCCAGCAGCAGATGGATCACCTGCTCCAGCGGGTCATCGCGGCGAAACCTCCGAAGCCTGACTCGTTCGTTCCTGGTTACGGGATGTCGGGTGGCGGTGACGTGCAGCTCCAACCAGGCTTGTACACGGCATCTTTGATTGGCCCGGACGTGTGGCCGACTGAATCAGAGACTGAGCTCGCAGCTGCTGCAGACCAGCTCGCACAACTGGCGAGGGATCATTCCACTGCATCGACTGAGGCGAAAAACCAATCAGACCAGGTCTTTTCAAACAGCTGGACAGCTGGCGAGGGCGCGGAAGCTGCGCAGGCGCATTACTGGAGTGAGCATCAAGCTCACGAACATCTAGTGGACGTCCTCAGCACGGGCTCGGCCGGCATGCGTCGACTTAGTGAAGACGTCGGCCGCACCAAGCGGCTCATCCGGGAAGCGCACGATACCGCGCACCGTGAGATTGAGGCCGTCCTGAAGACGAACACGGCGGTAGGGATCGCGGCCGTTGCACCAATCCTCACAACCTACCGCACTCAAATCACCTCATACTCCGCAGAGCTGCGAGGCTTCGTCACAACCGAAACACAAAGCCTCACCAATAAGTTCGGGACTCCAGAGGCTCCGCCGAAGGGCGACGGCGGTTTTGGCACTGACCCTTCCAGCGGCGGCGACCATCAACCTAGTAAGCCCGACTCGCCGGGCGATTACGGCAAAGAAATGAGCAGCGGCGCGGGTAGCGGGCACGGCGCATCTTCGTCGGGTTCTCCTTCTTCGTTCGGCAAAGACCTGTCGACTAGTCTTCTGCCGACCCAATCACCTCCGCCGGCTTCGCCGAAGATGCCGTCGCTGCCGTCTGCACCGTCTGCGCCTGGTGGTGGCGCGTCGCCGTTGAGTGGTGCGGCTAGTGGCGGTATGGGTCCGATGTCGGGATTGCTTGGTGGCGCTAATCCGGCTGGTATGGCGAGCAATGTGGGTAGCCCGGCGTCGTCTGTGCAGGGTCAGTCGTCGCAGGCGATGCGGGCCGCGTTCGGTGGTGATTTCGGTCGGGGTCTAGCTGCGGCGTCGAATGCTGCTGGCGCGATGCCTGCGGCGCCGGTTCAACCTGTTCCTCAGACTCCGGCGTCTCCGTTGGCTGCGCCGATGGGTTCTGCATCGCCGGCGGCCGCGCCGGCGACGATGAGTGCTCCTGCGGCGCCGGCGGTTTCGTCGGCTCCGGTGGCTGCCGGTGGTCCGATGGGTGTGCCGGCGGCCGGTGGTCCTGGTGCCCAGATGACGTCGTATGGATCGGTGTTGCCGCCAGCTGCGGGGGCTGGGGCCCCGGCGTTGGGTGGTGGTGCGGTGCCTCCGCCTCCTCCGCCGGGTGCGGTTCCGCCGCCGCCTCCTGGAGCTGCTGGTGCCACTGGGCTGCTACCTGTGGGTGGTGGCAGTGGTGGCAGTGGCCGGTTGGGCCGCGATATTTCGATGACGGATCTGGAGAGTGCGCGCAAGGTTGTCGCGGATCTCGCGGCGGCGTCGAGCGTGGTGTATCCGGGTCTTGAGTGGGCCGTGGGTGTGGCGCGTGGTGTTTCCGGTCAGCCTGAGTTGTGGATTGCGACGAACGAGGGCGCCGGGTATGTGCCGGCCGGTGTGTTTGTGCCGAGGTCGATGCCGTTGGCTGCGCGGTTCGATTCGACGTTTGATGCTCGGTGGTTCGGTTGGTTCAATCCGGCCGAGACGGTGTTGAGGGCGATTCAGGCGCGCGGTGATGCGGTGTCGGCGGTGGCGACGACGTTTATGTCGCGGTCGGATTTGGTTGATGAGGGTGTCGCGGATGTGGCGGTCGGCGTGCCGGCGGCTGGGGGTCCGGATGAGGCTGAAGCGTCGCAGTTGTTGCGGAGTCGGTCGCATCGGTTGGAAACCGTTGCGCCGGGCTTGTATCAGGATTTGACGGAGGGCGATCCGGGTGCGGTGGAAGCGTATGTGCGTCATGTGACTCAGCAGGCGGTGTTCAATTGCGGGCCGGAATTGTCGTCGGCGGCTCAGGCTGTGGCCAGGGCTGTGGTGGCGGGTCGGTGGCCGTCGTCGGGTGAGTGGTCGGCGTTGCGTGATGAGTATTCGGCTGCGCGGTTGATGGCTGGTTCGCAGCGGCCGGGTGTGATTGGTATTGAGGATCCGCAGCAGTCGGTGGCGTATCAGCGTGATTTCGCGGAGTGCCGGCGGTTGGAAGTGCTGATCTGTTGGGAGAACATGACTCCGGCGGATGTGGTGTATGCGGCTTGGTGTGCTGGGGTGCCGACACCGTCGTTCGCGCCGGTGAACGCGTAGAGGTGTGTGTGATGTAGCCGCGGGAGTACGGCCGACTGCGGTGTTTGCCCGCTCCGCTGACGGGGACGTGACAAAGCCAACGAGTAAGTGGGCTTTGCGGTTGACCTCTATATCCTAGAGTCGCGGGAGATGGTCATCGGGTATTTCTGCCCGCCGCCGGTGTTGTACACCAGATGGCGAATTCGATCCGGATTCTGGAATCCTTCTTTGATCAGTTTTTCGGCCAGTTCGCCCGGCGTGCCTCCGTCGTAGCCGTAGGCGATGCCGTGGAGTTCGAGGATGTTGCCGGCGTCGTCGACGAACTTCACCATTTTCTCCCCGCCAGCGGATCCGTTTTCGAATGTGAGGATGGCGTGGTTCCAGGCGAGGAATTGGGGGCGTACGCGGTTATAGAAGCGCCAGGACGCCCAGGTGTCGACGACGGCACCGCGATTAGTCAGCATCATGAGATCTATTTTACGGACGTGATTCGCCAGCAAGGGGTTTCAGATAGCGAGAAAACAAGAGCCCGGCATTAGTTTCCGGCCAGGCATGAGTGAGGCCCCGGCAACGAGGGGTTTCGCCGGGGCCTCGGTGCGCTGCGGCAAAGGGGACCAGCCGCTGCACTTTCGAAGTTATGTGCAGGTTCACCGTTATACAACAGTCAAGGCAAATCCGTTTCGGATGTCGCGGCAGGCGCGCAGCCGAGGAATGATTGGGTGATGGTAGATAGCGCAGATCCGCAGCGGCCCACCGTTTCTGAGCGCGCCGATAGTTCGTTGCGTGCTCTGGTCGATTCGGTGGTGGCCACGTATTTGGGCAAGATTGCCGATTATCCGGCCGATGCTGTTGTTGCTGATGTTCTGGTCTGTGATGGGGATTTGGTGGTTGCCGCTGAGGAGTTGGGCTGTGTGACGGTCGGCGAGTTGAGTGAGAAGCTGCTGTTGATGGCGGTTCGTCCGGTTGCGGTGTCCCGGTTGGGTGATGAAGCGTTGGGGCGGGTCATAGCGGGGTTCACTGCGGCGGTCTATGCGTTGGACGGTGATGATGAGTTCACGGGTGCTGCGCTTGTGGCTTATGAGGACATGGTGATCGCTTGCGCTGAGCGCGATCTGGCTGGTCGTTCGTAGTCGGTTCGGCGGAAACAACCGCATCAGCAGGTATCTCGTGCGATATCTCACGAAGTATCTCGTTTCTGGTCGCTATTGCCGTCGCTGGGTTCTGTGGGTTGCTTCGGTGAGGGCCTCAGCGATGCTGAGGCGCTGGCGTTGATCGAACCCGGTCGGCACGAGCCATTCGGTGAGCAGGGGATTGACCGCGGCGCACGCGTCGGTGGCGACGTTCCAGCCGTCGGGGTGACGTAGGGAGGCTGCGGTGGAGCGGACCCAGGGCATGGCGCCGGCGTTGCCGGTGGGTGAGGCGGTGTAGAGCAGGGCGGCTAGTGGCCGGCACGCCGTGTTGGCCCACAGAGCGGCGGCGACGCTGCGGGGGCATGCGTTGTTGAGGAGTTGGGCTGCGGTGTCGAGGGCTTCGGTGGGTGTGGCGATGGTCAGGGTCGGGGTCTGGTTGTGGTGAGCGGCGGAAGCGGCGCCAGATGCGGTCGACGACTTGGTGTTTCATGATTCCCCCCGGATGTTCGATGAAATGGCGTTCATCGCTCATTGACTCAGAGCGCGGCGGGTTATGCGACAGCCATCGGCAAGTGGTTCGGAGCCGGGTTGGTTTGGGTGCGGTGTAAGGGTGTGGGTGGTGGTTAGTTTTGGTGGGTGAGTGGCGGGTCGGTTGGTGCGTATGTGGCGCAGGTCGATCGTGTGTTGTCTGCT
>NZ_MVHF01000059.1 GCF_002086485.1 Mycobacterium aquaticum
TAACCCACGAACATGGGTGAGCGAGGCCCCGGCCCGCAACCCCCGACACAACGCCGACGGTCACTCATACCGTCTAGGCACACGCCCGACGGCACGCCGGGCCGGATAACACCGGCCGCCAGGCGAATACGGGGCGAAGGCGGGTCGATTCGGTAGCACCAGGGCCCGCCCATGGCAGGATTTGCCGGCCGGGCGGGTTCAGCCAACCTGGGATCCGAGGGCGGAATCCGTTCGCGGAGTGTCGGATTCACCGTGTGATTCACACCCGCAAGCGAAAATCAGCCGCGTGACATTAGTCTGGGTTCATGGCTGACGAACGCATCCGGCCACCGTGGTGGCTCAAGTACGTCAACAAGGTGATGATCGGGCTCAACAAGCTCGGCGTCGGCGGTGACAAGGGCCCGGTCGTGCTCACTGTCACCGGCCGTAAGACGGGCAAGCCACGCACGACACCGGTCACCCCGATGACCGTCGACGGCGAGCGCTACATCGTCGCCGGGCTACCCCGTGGGGACTGGGCCGCCAACGCGCGGGCCGCCGGTGAGGCGACCATCAACCAAGGTCGCCGCGCCCAGCGGGTGCGCATGGTCGAGATCCCAGCCGAGGAAGCCCGTCCGCTGCTGCGGCAGTTCCCCATCCTGGTGCCCACCGGCGTCGGGTTCATGAAGAACGCCGGGCTGGTCACCGGGCCGAACCCCGACGAGTTCGAAGCCCTCGCCGGCCGCTGTGCGGTTTTTCGGCTCGACCCGGTGTGACCCCGTGCCTCAGAGGTGCGGCGCCTCCTTGATCTTGCTGTCCTGCTTGCCCGCCGTCTGACAGAACGTCTGCACCGACACCTTGGTACCGGTGATCTCGAGCTGGGCCGCGTCGGTGCCCTTCTCGTCCTTGAGCATCTTTGCCACGGCATCGTTCTGGGTCTTCTCGTCCGCACCCAGGTAGTCCTTGCAGCTGGTGTCTCCCCCGGTGGCAGCCGGCGAGCAGCCGACCAACATCACACCGGCGACCAGACCAGACAACAACATGCCTGCCGAACGTTTCATCGCAGCCCTTTCTGTCCGCGCACAAGACACGCGCACCGTGCTTCATACCCCTGGACCGTGCCGGCCAAACCCCGCTCTACAGTCGAGCAGGTGAGCTCTGATTCCAGCGCAGCCAGTCCGTTCGACCCCGCGGCGTGGGAACCGGTCGCCGGGTTCGCCGACCTGACCGACATCACCTACCACCGGCATGTCGTCGACGGCGCCAAACAGCCGACGGTCCGCATCGCATTCGACCGGCCCGAGGTGCGCAACGCATTCCGCCCGCACACGGTCGACGAGTTGTACCGGACGCTCGACCACGCCCGCATGTCGTCGGATGTCGGTGTGATCCTGCTGACCGGCAACGGCCCGTCACCCAAGGACGGCGGCTGGGCGTTCTGCTCCGGCGGCGACCAGCGCATCCGGGGGCGTACCGGCTATCAGTACGCATCGGGGGAAACCGCCGAGACCGTCGACCCGGCCCGCGCCGGACGGCTGCACATCCTGGAGGTGCAGCGGCTGATCAGGTTCATGCCGAAAGTGGTGATCTGTCTGGTCAACGGCTGGGCCGCCGGCGGCGGGCACAGTCTGCACGTCACGTGCGATCTGACGCTGGCCAGCCGTGAGCATGCCCGGTTCAAGCAGACCGACGCCGACGTCGGCAGCTTCGACGGCGGGTTCGGCAGTGCGTACCTGGCGCGCCAGACCGGGCAGAAGTTCGCCCGCGAGATCTTCTTCCTGGGCCGCAGCTACGACGCCGAGACCATGCACCAGATGGGTGCGGTGAACGAGGTCGTCGACCATGCCGATCTGGAGACCGTCGGCCTGCACTGGGCGGCCGAGATCAACGGCAAGTCACCGCAGGCCATCCGGATGCTCAAGTTCGGCTTCAACCTGATCGACGACGGACTCGTCGGCCAACAGGTATTCGCCGGAGAGGCAACCCGTTTGGCCTACATGACCGATGAGGCAGTGGAGGGCCGCGACGCCTTCCTGGAGAAGCGCGATCCGGACTGGAGCGCGTTTCCACGCTACTTCTGACGGTTATCCGCGGCCCGCGTACGGCATGGCCCGCGCCATCACCGTGATGGACGGAACGGACACCTCCAGCGGCAGATCGACGATGTGGCCGATGGCACGCGCCACGTGGTCGACGTCGAAAGTCGGCTCCGCCGCGAGGCTTCCGTCGGCCTGCAGGGTCTGATGGCTGAACCCGGCGGTCATGTCGGTGGCGGCGTTGCCGATGTCGATCTGCGTCACGCAGATGTCGATATCGCGCAGATCCAACAACATTGACGCGGTCAACCCGCTGATCGCGTGTTTGGTGACGGTGTAGGCCAGGCTCTGGGGGCGTGGGCGGTGCGCGGATATCGAACCGTTGTTGATGATGCGTCCGCCCCGCGGCTGCTGTGCGGCCATGACCCGGGCGGCCTCCCGCGCACAGAACACGGCACCGTCGACATTGGTGCGCCACACGGTGTGCCACTGTTCGTCGTCGATCTCGGCGATCGACGCCGACGGCCCGAACACCCCGGCGTTGTTGAACAGCACATCGACGCGGCCGAATGCTGACACCGCGTCGTCGAACAACGCCCGTACGGAGACCGGGTCGGTCACGTCGGTCGCCACCACCAGCGCATTCGGTCTGCCGTCGGCAGTTTCGCTGAGCGACTCGGGCCTGCGGCCGGCCAGTACCACCTGATGACCGGCGTCCAGGAGCACCCGCGCCGTCGCCCTGCCGATTCCACTGCCTGCCCCGGTAATGACCACAACTTTGTTCACGGGACCGATTGTCGCTCAGGACGGCGTGTACCCCGGCTGCGCCAGCAGATCCCGAATCCCCGCATCGATGAAGTCGGTGTCCGCCGGGTTCACGCCGCCTCCGGCGAAATGACCCCAGATGCCCGGGATGACGCGCACTTCGCCGTGCGGGATGAATTGGCTTGCCCAGTGCTCGTCTTCAGGCGGGAAGTACAGGTCCTTTTCGGCAGGCATCGCCAACAGCGGGCACTTGATGGACGCCAGCGCCTTCTCGACGTCACCGCCGAATCCCGGTGTGTTACCGACGTTTCCGCTGTGCCAAGTTCGCAGCATCGCAATGAGATTGTTGGGATCGCGTCCGTCGCGGAAGAAGTTCTCCCAGAAGCCGTAGAGAAAATCGTCGAACGACGTGAAGCCGAGCTCACGCCACGCTTCCTGCCAGTAGAACGCCTGCGAATAGCCCCAGCCGGAGTAGACCCGAGCGAATGCGCGTAATCCCTTGACCGGCAGCCTGTCCGGGGAGTAATCGCCATCGGCCCACACCGCGTCCGCCGTCAGGGCGAAGATCAACGACTCGAGGAACACCTTGTTGTGTGGCGCGGTGATGCTCGACCCGCAGAACGGCGCTGCGCGCTGCACCATCTCGGGATGGCTCACTGCCCACTGGTAGGTCTGCCCGGCACCCATCGACCAGCCGGTCACAAGTTCGATGGTCGATATCCCGAACTTCTCCGTGACGAGTTTGTGCTGCGCCTCGACCTGGTCGTAGAACGTCACATCGGGAAAGCGGGCCCGGTCATACGGAGCCGGAGTGTTCGACGGCGAGGACGACAGCCCGTTGCCGAGCATGTTGGGCACGATGATGAACCACTCGTCGGGGTTGAGCGCCTTGTCGGCGCCGATGAGCCATTCGTTGTCCGTGTGCCACCCCGAATACCAAGTGGGGTAGACGATCACGTTGGTCTTGTCCGCGTTCAGCGTGCCGTACGTCTTGTACGCGAGGGTTGCGTTGCGCAGCGTGAGACCGCTCTGCAAGGTGAAGTCGCCAAGGTCGAAATATTCGGCATCAGTGGGCGCTGGCACGATGGGGTCCTTCCGGTCTGTCGTTGAGTCGGGACGGGCACAACAGGATTGACGCTTGACAACGGCGCAGGCGTAAGCACCTTTCCGGGCGTCACCGGGCAGTTATTTCCAAATGGGCATAACAGGTCTGAACCTACACGCTCGTCGAGCCGGGTAAGGCGCAACGGCCAAATCGCTCGGACCACCTCAGGCGGCTGGCGGTACGAGCCCGTTCCTAGACTCGACACATGAGCAAGAGCCCGCTGCGCCGGCTGTCCGAACAGCTGTTGCTGACCAGCATGCGTCCGCCCCTGACCGACCGGTTGCACACTCGCGACGACATCGACATCGCCGGGAAGCGCATCCTGCTGACGGGCGCATCCTCCGGCATCGGTGAGGCCGCAGCCGAGAAGCTGGCCGCCCGCGGTGCCACCGTGGTGGCCGTGGCCCGTCGTCAGGAACTCCTCGACGATCTCGTCGGACGGATCACCGCCACTGGCGGCGAGGCCGTTGCGCACGCAGTCGACCTCTCCGACATGGATGCGATCGACGAACTGGTCGCGACAGTGCAGCGCGACCTGGGCGGCGTGGACATCTTGATCAACAACGCCGGACGGTCGATCCGCCGCCCGCTGGCGGAATCTCTGGACCGCTGGCATGACGTCGAACGGACCATGACGCTCAATTACTACTCGCCGCTGCGGCTCATCCGCGGGCTGGCGCCGGGCATGCGGGAGCGGCGCGACGGGCACATCATCAATGTGTCGACGTGGGGCGTGATGAACGAGTCCTCACCGCTGTTCGCGGTCTACAACGCCTCGAAGGCGGCACTCAGCGCGGTCAGCAGGGTCATCGAGACCGAATGGTCCGCGGCCGGCGTCCATTCCACAACGCTCTACTACCCGTTGGTGAAGACCCCGATGATCGCGCCGACCCGCGCCTATGACAACCTGCCCGGGCTGTCGGCGAGCGAGGCCGCCGACTGGATGGTGACCGCGACCCGCACCCGCCCCGTGCAGATCGCGCCACGGATGGCTGTGACGGCCAAAGCGCTCAACACCGTGGCCCCCGGACTTGTCGACGCCATGATGAAAAGGCAGCGCGTCCAGCCGGTCTGACGTGTCGGCGCACACAGACCGTGGCCCGGTGGTAAACAGTCAGCTATGGAGATCCTGGCCAGCCGGATGCTGATCCGGCCGGTGGACTACCCGAAATCGGTGGAGTTCTACCGCGATGGCATCGGGCTGGCGATCGCCCGCGAGTACCCGGGCGGCACGGTCCTCTACGCCGGGCAGTCGCTCATCGAGTTGGCGGGCCATCACTCCCCAGGCGAATCCGGCGTCTTTCCGGGTGCATTGTGGTTGCAGGTGCGCGACGTCTACGCCACCCAGGCCGAACTGGAGGGCCGTGGTGTGCCGATCGCCCGGGCCGCCCAAGAAGAACCGTGGGGTCTGCACGAGATGCACGTGACCGACCCCGACGGCGTGACCCTGATCTTCGTCCAGGTCCCCGACAATCACCCGCTGCGCCGCGACACCCGACAGTGATGGGCCAGACATGACGAAAACCCCTGCCGTGGCAGGGGTTTTCGCGTCATGAGCTCAGCGGGTCGGCGTCGCCAACGGCCAGCCGACCGAGGCCAGCCGGGACGCCACCTGATGAATCTCCTCGGGATTCGGCTCCTTCTCGGTGATCTGGTGGATCGCGCGGTGGATCTCGTCGTCCGTCACCGGCGCATCGCCGTTGCTGGACCGCAGGATCGTCTGCGCGGCCTTGATGACCTCGTCCTCGGTGAGCGAGCGCTTCAGCAACGCCAGCAGCGGGAAATAATCCTTGGGCGGCACGCCTTCGGGATAGCCCTCGTGCAGCCAACCCAGGACGTTGTCGATGACGCTCGTGCCTTCTGTCATGTCAGCTCACTTCCCTGGAATGAACGGGACGGGGTTGAAACCGAAGTGGTGGATGATCGTCGTCTTGGTGATGTACAGGATCGCGATCACGATCACCGCCGCGACCACCGCGAACAGCAGCAGTCCCAGGGCCTTGAGCGCCTGGTTCGGCGCCGAGACCGTGCCGTCCTCGTGCGTGCCACCGGCACCGCTGGAGTACGCCACCAGCCCGCCCGCAAACAGCGCAGGCAGCCCGGCACCGAGAATCAGTCCAACCACCAGCACCTTGAAAATGGCTTCTACATAAGTCATCTGTCAGTCCCTATTCGTTGCGTCTCGGAGTCGCTCAGACCGCTGCGGCTTTGTCGCCGCTTTTGGTGGCCTCGCGGACCTCGGCGGGCACCACCGAGTTGGTCGTGTCGTCCCAATCGGCGTTGACGTTGCTGTGGTCGACCTTCTGCTGCTGCGCCCGCCACCACATGTAGCCGGAGAGGGCGAGCAGGATGACGAAGATCGTGCCGTCGCCGGCAAGCGCGGAACCGGTGAGCGACTCGATGCCCTCGGAGAGCCAGAAGGACAGTGCACCGACGATGCCCGCGGCGGGCAGTGTGACGAGCCAGGCCAGCGCCATGCGGCCTGCGACCGCCCAGCGCACCTCGGCGCCGGGCTTGCCCACGCCGCTACCGAGGATCGAACCGGTCGCCACGTGCGTGGTCGACAGCGCCATACCAGCGGCCGACGAGCTCAGGATGACCACCGCCGAGGACGCCTCGGCGGCGAAGCCCTGCGGGGACTCGATCTCGACGAGACCCTTGCCCAACGTGCGGATGACGCGCCAGCCGCCGATGTAGGTGCCAAGGCCGATGGCCAGTGCGCACGACAGGATGATCCAGAACGGCAGGCCGTCCTTCTTCACGTCGCCGGTCAGATGACCGGTGGTGATGAGCGCGAGCGCGATGACACCCATGGTCTTCTGCGCGTCATTGGTGCCGTGAGCGAGGGCGACCAGCGAAGCGGTGGCGATCTGGCCCCAGCGGAAGCCCTCCTCGCGCCGCTTCTTGATGACGTTGCGGGTGATGCGGTACACCAGCCAGGTGCCTACCGCGGCAACGATTCCCGCGATCAGAGGCGACGCCACGGCCGGAATGAGCACCTTGGAGATGACGCCACTCCAGTTGACGCCACTGCTGCCCAGTGCGGCGATTCCGGCACCGATCAGACCGCCGAAGAGCGCGTGCGACGAGCTGGACGGGATACCGAAGAGCCAGGTGAGCAGATTCCAGAGGATGCCGCCGATGAGGCCCGCGAAGATGATGGTGAGGCCGGTCGACGAGGAGATCGACGGGAGCAGGTGTCCGGTTTTGCCGTCCTGCACCTTCAGCACCGATGTGGTGACGGTGACAGCCACCTCGACGGAGAGGAACGCGCCGACCAGGTTGAGGATGCCGGCGAGGAGAACGGCCACCTTGGGCTTGAGAGCGCCCGTCGCGATCGAGGTCGCCATGGCATTGCCGGTATCGTGAAAACCGTTTGTGAAGTCGAAGGCCAGTGCTGTTGCTATCAACAACACCAGGATGATCAGCTCTGCGCTCATGGCGCTAATTCTGGGGGACCACTGGCAATTTTGACCAGCTGACGCATCACCTCGTTTGGCCCTCCCAACAGGCAATTCAACTTGTTCGGCGATGAGTTCACCGATTGTTCATCTTAGAGCTTCAAGGCGTTTGCCCGTGGCAACAATGCGCCGGACGGCTGCGATATGTTCACTGTGATCCACAGCCCCCGACGGCACTACCATCGATGCAGTCTCCGTCGCATGTCCCGGGATCCCCGCCCGGTCCCCCATCAGGAGTTGCCGCAGTGAACACGTTCCTCGCCAAGATCGCGGCTTGGCTGAAGTCCGGCTATCCGGAAGGTGTGCCCGACGCCGATCGGGTACCACTCCTGGCGCTGCTGGCCCGTCGTCTCACCAACGATGAGGTCAAGGCCGTCGCCCGCGACCTCATCAACCGGGGAGAGTTCGACAAGTTCGACATCGGGGTGCAGATCACCCAGATCACCGATGAATTGCCCCGTGCCGAAGACGTCGAACGGGTACGGGAACGCCTGGCCGCCAAGGGCTGGCCGCTGGACGACCCGCGTGACAGCGAGACCGGCGACGATCGCCCCGACGACAATGAGGGGTCGGCATAGCCACCCTGCGTCCGGTCAGCATCGGGGAAGCGGCGCCACTTCTGCCGGTGCTGGAGAATCTGCTGGCCGGCCGGGATACCGCGATCCTTCCGGTACCCGCAGCCGACGAGCGCCAGGCATCGCTGCTCACCACAGCGCTGCGCGCCGGCTCACCGATCGATGACGATGTCGCAGTGGTGGTGTCGACATCGGGCACCACCGGCGCTCCGAAGGGCGCCCTGCTGACCGCGGCCGCATTGTTGGCCAGCGCCGAGGCCACCCATGACCGGCTCGGTGGTACCGGGCGGTGGCTGTTGGCGCTGCCGGGTTATCACATCGCCGGGCTGCAGGTTCTGGTCCGCAGCGTTGTCGCCGGCACGACTCCGGTGTCGATCGCCCCGTCCTTCGACGTCGACGAACTGCCCGGCGCGATTGCGGCGATGGGCTCCGGACGGCGATATGCGTCGCTGGTCGCGGTGCAGCTCGACAAGGCGCTGCGCGACGCCGGCGCGGCGGCCGCGCTCGCCGAACTCGACGCGGTGCTCATCGGCGGCGGCCCGATGCCCGCAGGCGTTGCCGAACGAGCCGAGGCAGCCGGCATCACGGTGGTGCGGACATACGGGATGAGCGAGACCGCCGGAGGCTGCGTGTACGACGGGGTGGCGCTCGACGGGGTGACCGTGCGCATCGTCGACGGCCGCATCGTCCTGGGCGGTGCCACCGTGGCGAAGGGCTACCGCAACCCGATCAGCCCGGACCCGTTCGCCGAGCCTGGGTGGTTCCGCACCGATGACATTGGCGTGGTGGATGATTCGGGTGCCCTGAGGGTGTTGGGCCGGGTCGACGACGCGATCAGCACGGGCGGCCTGACCGTGTTGCCCCAGCTGGTCGAGTCGGCGCTGGCGACCCACCCGGCGATCGCCGACTGTGCGGTGTTCGGGGTCGCCGATGAACGGCTCGGCCAGCGCGTGGTGGCAGCGGTGGTGCTGTCTTCCGCAGCCGCACCGGAGGTGGCCGAGCTGCGCGCGCACGTGGCCCAGACCCTCGATCCGACCGCGGCGCCCCGCGAGATCCACATCGTCGACGAACTACCGCGGCGCGGCATCGGCAAGCTCGACCGTCGAGCGCTGGCAACCCGATTCGGGTGAACCTCGGCACGGACCGGACAAATCGGTTGCAGGTTTGGGCATCATGGACTCATGCGCCAGGAAGTGACATCGGTGGACCAGCTGCGTGCCATCGTCGGGTTCCCCAACACATACGTGGCCAACAAGGTCTCGCCGCGGCTCTCGGAGGCCCAGCAGGACTGGCTCAAGCACTCCCCGCTGGGCTTCGTGGCCACCACCGACGCCGACGGCCGCGTCGACGTCTCACCCAAAGGTGATCCGCCGGGATTCGTGCACATCATCGATGACACCACCATCGCCATCCCCGAGCGGCCGGGCAACAAGCGCGTCGACGGGTATGTCAATGTGCTGCAGAACCCGCATGTCGGCACGGTGTTCCTGATTCCCGGCCGCGGCGACACCCTGCGGATCAACGGCACCGCCAAGATCCTCTCCGACGCAGACTATTTCGACACGCTGGTGGTCGACGGCAAGCGGCCCATCCTGGCCCTGGAGATCGCCGTCGAGGAGGTGTTCTTCCACTGCGCCAAGGCATTCCTGCGCTCGGACGCCTGGAAGCCCGAATCCTGGAACCCGACGGCGGTGCCGAGCGTGGCGCAGCTGGCCAAGGCGTTCAAGCCCGACCTGAGCCAACGCGAACTCGACGACTACTACAGCGAAGACAACCTGCGCAAGATCCTCTACTAGACAAGGGGTTTCACCAGAACCGCGCGAGTGTAGAGCAGTTGGAAACCGCGCCGCTGCACGTTCTGCTGAGATTGCGAACCGGGCGAGGTGGTGACGACGGCGATGTCACAGCCCGCGGCCGCGGCGTCGGCCAGCCGGGTGGCGAGCAGCGCCGTCTGCACGCCTCGCCTGCGGTAGGCCGGGGCGGTCGCCGCACCGGTGAGCTGGGCGATGCCGTCGGCGAACCGCGCGCTGCCACCGCCGGCCACCACGCCGTCACACAACGCGACATATGCTGTGGCGCCTGCCTTTTCCATGTCCCGCTCGACCCGCTCGATGACGTCGCGGGGAAACTCCTCATGGGTAGGCACACCGACACCGTCCGGGTGCGCGAACCCTTCCACCACCACGTCGACCCACGCCGCCAGATCATCGGCGCGGCGAACCTCGACACCGGGCACCGACTGCTCGTCACCGTTCGGAACCCGGCCGAGAATGTCCTCGAACCCGGTCACGTGGTAACCGCGAGCGGTCAGCATCGCCGCGATCGCGGGGTCCGCCAGAGTGGACAACTCCACCTGGGTGGCCGCACCGCGACCGGCCATCATGTGTTCGACCTCGCCGAGCAGCGCAGTGTCCGGCACGCCGTCGAACCCGAGCCCCACCACCTTGTTCAGCGGTGAGTGGGGTTCTGCGAAGCACGCGTATCCGCCGGCCACCGGCACCGCGAGCACATCGGCGCCGCGGCCGGCCGCCGCGTGCGTTGCGGCGACGATGAGCTGTGTCTCGGCCCGTTCGATACGCGCCGCCAGGTCGGTGCCGCAGAAGAGTACGTCGGTGTCCACGTCGCCCACGATCCCATCTGATTCGGGTCCGTCGCCACCGAAAATTGGGTGAAAGCCGTCACCGAATGGTCAGACACGCCCGGGCGACGTCCCATTAGGGTTGGGCGCATGCAGATCGGACGCCGGGAAGCTGTCGCGGTGGTCATCGGTCTGTTCCTGGTGGTCGCGGCGTTCGTGGTGCCGCACCTACATCTGGGCATCGTCACGCCGTTGATCAACAGCACGGCCACGCAGATTCACAGCTTCGCCGACACCGCACCGATTTTCGGCTGGTGGAACGCGCACGTCGGTTGGGGTACCTTCCCGGCCATCGTCATCGCGGCGGCCGCCGTGTGGTGGGGTCCGACCCTTGCACGGCGGATTCCGTGGCGGGCTCTGCCCGTGGCGGCCTGGGCCGTATCGGGCGGGTGGGCGTTCTCGCTGGCGATGATCGACGGCTGGCAGCGCGGCTTCGCCGGGCGGCTCACCGCGCCGCACGAGTATCTGAACCAGGTGCCGACCATCACCGACATTCCCGAGGCACTCCGCACGTTCTCGTCGAGAATCCCTGGCCATCATCCCGATTCGTGGATCACCCACGTATCCGGGCATCCGCCGGGTGCGCTGCTGACCTTTGTGTGGCTGGACCGCCTCGGGCTGGGTGGCGGCGCGTGGGCCGGGCTGCTGTGTCTGCTGGCCGGATCCAGTGCCGCAGCGGCGATCGTCGTCGCGGCCCGGGCTCTCACCGACGAAGCCACCGCGCGCCGGGTCGCGCCCTTCGTGGCGGTGGCGCCGACCGCCATCTGGATCGCGGTCTCGGCCGACGGCTACTACGCGGGTGTGGCCGCGTGGGGTATCGCCTTGCTGGCCTTGGCAGTACACGGTCGCCACCGCATGCTGTGGGCGGTCGGCGCGGGCCTGTTGCTCGGGTGGGGCATCTTCCTGAACTACGGGCTGGTCCTCATGGCACTCCCAGCGCTGGCCGTGCTGCTCACTGCGCCCGACTGGCGGGCCGGGCTGCGCGTGCTGGGGCCTGCCGCAGTGGCGGCGCTGGCGGTGGTGGCGGTGTTCCTTGCCGCGGGGTTCTGGTGGTTCGACGGTTACACGCTGGTCCAGCAACGCTATTGGGGCGGCATCGCCGCCAACCGGCCGTTCCAGTACTGGTCGTGGGCCAACCTGGCCTCGGTGGTGTGTGCCATCGGACTGGGCAGCGTGGCCGGGATGAGCCGGCTGTTCGACGTGGCGGCGATCCGTCGGCAGCCGGGGCTGCGACTGGTACTGGTCGCCGCGCTCGTGGCGATCCTGTTCGCCGATCTCAGCATGTTGAGCAAGGCAGAGACCGAACGCATCTGGCTGCCGTTCACGGTGTGGCTCACCGCGGCGGGTGCATACCTGCCACCGCGCTCAGCGCGGCTCTGGTTGGCGGTCAACGTGCTCGGCGCGCTCGTGCTCAACCATGTCATCCTCACCAACTGGTGAGAGCCGCTTGCACAAGCCGTACACTAGCACGCTCAGCCACACCACCCCGAGGGAAACCGCCAGTCCCAGTGGGTAATTGCGGTCCAACACTGTCATGTTGTCGCGCCGCATGCCGGGCCGGCCGTACACCGGGATCGCCAACAGCACCAGCACCACGCTGCACAACACCGCCACGGCGACGGGTGACCGGGAACTGGCCGGGATCAGCCGATGACCCACCCACCCCACCGCCGCGCACAGCGGGGCAAAGACGAAATCGTGTACCACCACCGCGACGAGCGCCCACATCACGATCCGGACGATGATCACCGGCGGGTTCTGCAAGGTCAGCAGGGCGCCATAGCCCACCAAACCCAGTCCCATCGCTGCCAGCAGCAGCCGCGTCGTTCTCATCCCACCACCTCGATCCGAGACAGCCATTTCGTCTGCAGCACACCGGGTCTGCTCGGGGCGATCAGCCGGCACGGGTACCCGTGGTCGAGGTTCAAGGGTTCTCCGTTCAGCCGCAACGCGATCAGGGTCGCGCTGTCGCGGGCATGTCGAGCCGGCAGCACCGTGCGCGAGTACGGGCCCGGCGGTTCCAGCGAGATCATCCGCACATCGGAATCCGCGCCGCCGCCGACCGTGGCGACCAGATCGGCCAGCACCACCCCGCTCCATTCCGCGTCGACGCTCCAGCCCTCGACACACGCGATCGGCAGCCTTCGGATGGTCTGCGGCAGGGCCGCGAGTTCGGCGACGGTGAAGGTACGCACCACGGCTCCCCTGGCCACCGTCAGCCGGTAGTCGGGCGAGGTGGCGCTGCGCAGCACACCGGCCGCGATCGCGGACCGATTCACCGGAACCGCTTGCGGCCCTTGCCCAGATCGCGGCGCCAGCACCGACACGCGGCGCAGGAACGGCACGGTCTGGCCGGCCGTGACGATCGTCGCGAGTGCCACCGCGAGCCAGGTACCGCGCAGCACGGTGCGCCGGGTAGGCCCTTGGGGTGCCCGTTCCAGTGGCTCGAGCGGTTCGCCGAGAGCCACGCGGATCACCGGCAATTTGACCGCGACGTGCACCAGCACGGCACCCGCGGCGACGTAGGCCATGGCGTAATGAGCGGTGGTGAAGAAGAACTTGAAGGCGTACCACTGCGCGATGTTCATGAGCCCGGTGGACAGCTGAAACAGCATGGCGCCGACCAGAACCAGGATCGACAGCCGCTCCAGCTGACGGACCACCCCGCCGATCAGTGGGCGCTCGAACAGCTTCGGCCACACCGACCACAGCTTGACCACCAGCAGCGGGATGGCGGCGATACCCGAGATCACGTGCAGGCCTTGGGTCAGCCGGTACAGCCACACCGGCCGGGTGGGCCAGAAGAACCAGGGTTGCGGGTGCTGGATGAAGTGGCTGATCAGTCCCGTCACGAAGCAGACCGCCACCGCGACGCCCAGCGCCGCCCCGACGCGGACGGTGACGGCGGTGCCCCGCAGCGTCACGACGCTTCTCATGCCGCTTCCAAGGCTGCGATCACCCGGGTGCCGACCGGGTGGGTGGACGTCACCGCCAGACCGACGTCCCCCGCCAACCGCGCCGCACAGTCCAACCCGACTGTCGCCCAGCGGAACCAGGGGCCGATGCTGCGCACCGACTCCAACCGGACCCAGGCCGCGTCGACTCCGGTTGCTACCGTGTCGAATTCGACCAGACACCGGCCACCCCTGCCGAGCAGCTCGCCGGCTCGTTGCAGTACCCGCCACGGGTCACCGCCGAGCCCCACGTTGCCGTCGGCCAGCAGCACCGTCTGCCAGCGTCCGGTGCCGGGCAGCGGTGCGAACAGGTCTCGGCAGAGCACCGGTGCGCCACTGCCGCGGGCCAATTCGACGGCAGTGCGCGACAGATCCACGCCGAGGGCGGGCAGCCCCCGGCGCACCAGGCCCGCGACCAACCGCCCCGGTCCGCAGCCGAGATCGAGCGTCGGCCCGGAACACAGGTTCACGATGGTCTGGTCAAACCGGTTGTCGGCACGTGCTCCGCCCAGCCAGGTGTACACCGGCAGATACCGCATTCCGCCGTCGGCGCGCCTGATCCAGCAACGTTCCCCATCGAGCGCCCGGTCGTAGAGTTGTCCGTGCATGTCACAACCCCCGGGTCGCTCGGACGAACCGGCTGCCGAGAGGGCAGGCTCGGCGCACCTCGTCGATATCGTCAACTGTGTCGAAGTCGGCCAGTTCAGTGGTCAGGACCACCATGGCGCCGGTATCACGCAGGGCGGCAAGGGTTTCCGTTCCCGTGTGCGACGTCGACATCTCGACGTCGGTGAGGCACGCCGCCGTGCGGCTGTCCTGCACACCGAGCACCCACCAACCGCCGTCGCGGGCCATGCCGAGCACCGCGTCGGCGTCGGACAGCGCGCCCGCGCACCCGTCGAGCAGGGCGGCGCTCACCTGCGGCGTGTCCATCCCGACCTGCAGCACCGGCAGCCCGGTCGCCGCGGCGGCATCGGCGTGAGCGTTGGCGAGCCGTTCGGCGAAGTTGTCCCCGCGCTGGGGTACCACCATGAAATCGGCCAGCCGATCGCATATCTCGTCGCCGCGGCAGGCTTGCCGAAGGTCGCCGGTCAGCGCAACCACGCGGGCCTCGGTGGCGGCGGCCGCCGCGTCCAGGGTGTCCAGCAGCGCCGCGGCAGCGATGTCCGCGGCGGCAGCGGCACCGATACCCGCGGCCAGCCGGGTCTTGGCCAACCCGGGAACCGGGGCCTTGGCAACCACCAGCACCACGACGGGTTTCATGTGATCGCCCGCCAGAAGTCCACTGCCGCAATGGCACTGCCCCGCACCGACCCACTCACCTTGGAGTGACCTGCTGTGCGCGGCCCGTAGGCCACGTCCTGCTCCACCACGCGCCAACCGGCCTGCGCCGCGCGCACCAAAAGCTCCAGCGGGTAGCCCGACCGGCGATCCGTCACCCCGAGCCCGATGAGGGCATCCCGGCGGGCCACCCGCATCGGTGCGATGTCGTGGACCGGCAATCCGTACCGGTGCCGCAGCCGCCAGCACACCGCCGCCGTGCCGAGCCGGGCATGCCAGGGCCAGCGCAACCCGGCGACCGGCCTGCGCCTGCCGATCACCAGATCAGCACCGCGATCGAGTTCCGCGACGAGTGCCGGGAGCTCTCGCGGGTCGAGCGAGCCGTCGGCGTCGAGCACCGCCACGATCGGCGTCGCAGCGTTGACCACCCCCGCGTGCACCGCAGAGCCGTACCCGGGTCGTGGCTCGGCCACCACCGTCGCGCCCAGCTTCCGGGCCACCTCGGCGGTGCGGTCGGAGCTGTTGTTGTCGACGACCAACGGGCGGTATCCGTCGGGCAGCGCGGCCAGTACGCCTGGCAGCGACTGCTCCTCGTCCAGACACGGCAGCACCACCGTGACGAGCGCCGGTTCAGGGGCCATGCTCTCCGACGGTAGGCCGCCCCGCCCCCGGTGACCAGCGGCCAAACATGACGAAATCGTGACATAGCCGCAGGTCGCGGCGCTGCAGCAGTAACCTCGAACGATGACCCGGGTACTCATCGCCGACGATGACACCGTGGTGCGCGACGTGGTGCGGCGCTATCTGGAACGCGACGGGCTCGACGTCTCGGTCGCGCACGACGGCACAGAGGCCCTGCGGCTGCTGGACACCGTGCATATCGATGTCGCGGTACTCGATGTGATGATGCCGGGTTCCGACGGCTTGTCGCTGTGCCGAGACCTGCGCCGCGACGGTGACTACAGCATGCCGGTGATCCTGCTGACCGCGCTCGGCGAGGAGGACGACCGCATCGCCGGCCTGGAGGCCGGCGCCGACGATTATCTGACCAAGCCGTTCAGCCCCCGCGAACTCGCGTTGCGGGTGCGTTCGCTGCTGCGGCGCAGTTCCGGGCTGGTCGGGTCGGTGCCCGCGGAACTCGCCGTCGATGATCTGCGCGTATCGACCGCGGCACGCTCGGTCACCTTGGCGGGGCGGCCGGTCAGCCTGACCAACCGCGAGTTCGACCTGCTGGTGTTCCTGCTGACCAACAGCGACACCGTGTTCTCCCGCGAGGATCTGCTCAAACGGGTGTGGCGCTGGGACTTCGGCGACCTGTCGACCGTGACGGTGCACATCAAGCGGTTACGCTCCAAACTCGGTGACCGGCACCGAATACAGACCGTATGGGGGCGCGGCTACCTGTGGAGTGGTGATGAGCGCTTGCGCGAAGATCAGAGGATCTAGTGCAGAACCTCGCTGAGATCATCGGATGGGCACTGGCCTGCTCACTGCCGGTGGTGCTGGCCGGGGCGATCATCATCCGCTTCGCGCGGTCGTGGTCGCTGGCGCTGAGCATGGTGGTGCTGGTGCTGATCCCGACGCTGGCGACGTTCACGGGTGTGCTCGGCGCCAGCGGATTCATGATCACCGAGACCTTCGAGCAGACCGCCGTGGTGCTGGTGATCGTGTCGGTGGTGACCATCCCCGCGGCGGTCATGCTGGCCCGATACCAGGCCCGCCGCACGGTGTGGGAACAGGAAATTCGCGATTCCGAACGCGCGGCCGAATATTCGCGCCGCCAGTTGGTGGCGTTCGTCAGCCACGACCTGCGTACCCCGCTGGCCGGTATCCGCGCCGTCTCGGAGGCCATCGCCGACGGCGTGGTCACCGACGATGAAGTCAGGACCCAGGCCAAACACATTGAGCAGGAATCGATCCGGC
Source organism: Mycobacterium aquaticum (assembly GCF_002086485.1). Classification (GTDB taxonomy): domain Bacteria; phylum Actinomycetota; class Actinomycetes; order Mycobacteriales; family Mycobacteriaceae; genus Mycobacterium; species Mycobacterium aquaticum. The sequence goes on from NZ_MVHF01000059.1 coordinate 16,718, forward strand.
TCTCCGAGATGGTCGATGACCTCTTCGAGATGTCGAAGATCAACGCGGGTTCGGTGCAACCGGTGCGCGAGCAGGTGGCCCTCGACGAGGTGGTGGCCGACGTGATCTCGGCCCACCGGATCGCGGCAGGCCGCGCGGGCGTGCGGTTGACGGCTGAACTGCCGCCTCAGCCCGTGCGGGTACTGGGCAGTGACCGTGCCTTGGTGCGGGTGCTGTCGAATCTGGTGGCCAACGCCATCGCGCACACACCCGACGGCGGGGCCGTGACGCTGACCCTCGGTGCGGACGCCGCCGGTGCGTGGGCACACGTCGACGACACCGGCGTCGGCATCGACGAGGCCGACCTGCCGCGCGTCTTCGACGTCGCCTACCGGGGCTCCAACGGCCGTGTGCCCCGCGCGGATTCGTCGCTGCCCAGCGGATCGGGGCTGGGGCTGACCATCGCGGCCGGCTTGGTCCAGGCGCACGGCGGCACGCTCTCGGCACGCAACCTGGACACCGGGGCGCGGTTCGAGGTGCGCTTGCCGCTGGCGCTCGACACCGCCGAGTAGCGCACACTCATCGGATTCATATCCACGGCTGAGCTGATCGACAGCTGCGACGCGGACCGTGGCCACATGCTCATCACATCCCGCTCGTCGCGCTACATCGTCGTCACCCTCGCCGGATTCGCCGCGCTCTCGTTGGCCGCCTGCGGCTCGTCGAGCACATCGTCCGCTCCCAGCTCCGCGACCATCGGCTCGACGTCGACGTCGGCCGTCGCCGGTCCCCCGCCCGCAACCGGTGGACACAACGGCAAGGACCGGGTGGACGGCCTGGTCAGCGCCGTATCGGGCGGCACGGTGACCGTGACAGGACGGCAGGGCCCGGCCACCGTGAACATCACCGGATCAACGCACATCGTCCAGCTCAGCGCAGCGCAGCTCACCGACGTCACCCAGGGCGAGTGCATCCAGGTCCATCCGACCAAGGACAGCGGCACCGCCGCGGCAGTCGTCATCGCGCAGAACGCCGGGACCCAATGCGGACACAAGGGCGGCGATCAGCAACACGGCGTCGCCGGAACCGTCACTTCGGTGAATGGCAACTCGATCGTGGTCACCGAGGCCGACAACAGCACCGCAACGGTGACAGTGACCGCCAACACCCGATACGAAAAGCGTTCGGGCGCAGATTCTTCGGTGGTCGCCACCGGTGTTTGCCTGGCCGCCCACGGCACCAAGGACAGCAGCGGCGTGCTGCAGGCCAGTGGTGCGACGGTTCGGCCCGCCACCAACGGCAGCTGTGGCGGCGGGCGCCCGCAACACTAATCGGGCAGGCTGTTGCTCAGCCGTTCCGTGGCCGCCACGTAGTCCTCGATGAACTCGCGGACGACCTCACGCGCCGGCTTCACCTTGTTCATCAGCCCGACACCCTGCCCGACGAAGTAGGTCGCCAGTGCTTGGGCACCCGGATGGCCTTGTGCGGCAAGTACATCGATGCGGCGGATGACGGGCTCGGCGAGCATGTTCTGCAGCGGGAGCGGAAGTGTCTGGTGTCCAGCAGGATTCGGCTGCCACGCGTCGGTCCATTCGGAGACCAGCTGGCGCGCAGGCTTGCCGGTGCGGCCCGTCGACCGCACGGTGTCGCGCGACGTCGCGGCGAGCATCTTCTGCACGGTGTGCGGCGCCGTCTCGGCCTCCTCGGTGGTCAGCCACACCGATCCCGTCCAGGCGCCGGCGGCCCCCATCGCGACGGCGGCCGCCATCTGCCTACCGGTCACGATGCCGCCCGCGGCCAAAACGGGAATGCTGCTGCCCGCCTCGGCCAGCGCTTCGAGGACTTCGGGGACCAGCACCAGTGTCGACACCTCACCGCAGTGGCCGCCGGCCTCGGTGCCCTGCGCGATGATCATGTCGACGCCGGCGTGCACCTGTTTGACGGCGTGCTCGCGGGCACCCACCAGGGCCGCGACGGGAACACCGCGGTCACGCCCCGCTTCGATCATGTAATCCGGCGGCACACCGAGCGCATTGGCGATCAGCTTGATCGGATGGCTCAGCGCGACCTCGAGCAACTCCTGCCCGGTGTCCCCCGACAACGACGAACCACCCAGCCGCGGGTTGGGATCGGGCTCGATGCCGTGCTGGGCGAGCAGTTGCGCCACGAAATCGCGGTATTCACCCGGGATTCGGTCCGCCAGCTGGCTGCGCGACAGGTGCTCGCCCTTGCCCTCGAATTTCGCCGGGACGATGATGTCGGCGCCATACGGCTTACCGCCCACGTGCTGGTCGATCCAGGTCAGTTCGCGGTCCAGTTGCTCGGGCGTGTAGGCGGTGGCACCGAGCACGCCGAAGCCTCCGGCGTTGGTCACCGCGGCCACGACGTCACGGCAGTGACTGAAGGCGAAGAGCGGAAAGTCGATGCCGAACTGCTCACAGATGGCGGGTTTCACCACGTCAGTATTGCCACGTGGAGTTGACGGGTGTCAAGAGTGGGCGAGCATTGCCAAAGGCCCGCGAGTGTGCCGGGTCTGCGAAAAATCGGCCGTTTTCTCGCAGAGGATTCACACTCGCGGATCACACCCGCAGCGGCGCGAACGCGAACTCCCCTAAGCCGTCACGCGGATCGATCGCGGCCCGGAACCCCAATGTCTGCACCGCATGCGCAGGCGAGGCCACGATGTGCCGGACGTCCCCGCTGCGGTATTGACCGGTGATGACGGGCGGCTGTGCCCCGCGGGCCTCGCACAGCCGGGTCGCCACGTCCATGATCGAGATGGGCCGCCCCGAGCAGACGTTGAACGCGTTGAAGCCCTCCAGCCCGGCGTCGACCGCGGCGACGTTGGCGGCCGCGACATCGTCGACGTGCACGAAATCGCGCATCTGCCCGCCATCTTCGAAAACCCTTGGCTGGTGGCCGGATTCGAGCTGCGATCGGAAGATGGCCGCGACGCCCGAGTACGGGGTGTCGCGCGGCATGTTGGGCCCGTAGACGTTGTGATAGCGCAGCGCAACCACCGACCCGGCGCCGGACTCCACCCAGGCCAGCGCGAAATGCTCCTGCGCGGTCTTGCTTGCGGCGTACAGACTGCGGGGGCGCAACGGCGCATCCTCGCCGACGAGGCGCCACCGCAACGGTTCTCCGCCGATCGGGCAGCGATGCTCGAACACTCCCGCGTCCAGATCCGCGCGGGTACGTGGCGTGGGGTCGACCGGCCCGTGCTCGGGGCAGTCGTAGCCGCCCTGCCCGTACACCACCATCGACGATGCGAGCACCAGCCGCGTGCAGCCCGCGGCATACATCTCGGCGAGCAGCACCGCCGTGCCGAAGTCGTTGTGCCCGGCGTACGCCGGCGCGTCGGCGGCATCGACCCCGGCCCCGACCACGGCAGCCTGGTGGCACACCACGTCAATGCCACTGAGCAGCGGTTTCAGCGCATCGCGGTCCCGGATGTCGACCAGGTGACACTGCGGCGGAGGTTCGGCGCCGGGGCCGTGCGCGGCGGGCAGCATGGCGTCGGCGGCGACGACCTCGTGGCCCGCGGACCGCAACGCGACCGCGATGCGGGACCCGATGAAACCTGCTGCGCCGGTGAGCAGAACCTTCACGGCAACTCGAAAGGCAGCTTCACCCCGTCATGGGCCAGGCAGTGGGTGCACGTGCGCTCGACGTCGACGGCCTCGAGAGCCTCGTGCACCAACTTCTTGAACGGCACGATGTTCCGTTCGAATTCGGCGAACACGTCGACCGCTCTCACCCCTTCGCCGCTTTCGATGCCAGCGTCCAGATCGGTCACCAAAGCGATGGCGGCATAACACATTTCGAGTTCACGTGCCAGCACCGCCTCCGGGTAACCGGTCATGTTGACCAACCGGAAGCCCTGGCCCGCGAACCACTGGCTCTCCGCACGCGTCGAGAAGCGCGGCCCCTGGATCACCACCATGGTGCCGCCGTCGACCACACCGGGCAGCCCGGCCGCCGCCGCACGCAGCGTCGGACAGTAGGGATCGGCGAAACTCACATGGATGCCGCCGGAATCGAAATAAGTGTCGGGGCGCGCGCTGGTGCGGTCGACCAGTTGATCGGGCACCACCATCGACCCCGGACCGAGGTCAGGGGTCAAGCTACCGACCGCGCACGGCCCGAAGATGCGTCGCACCCCCAGGGCCCGCAGCGCCCACATGTTCGCCCGGTACGGCACGGTGTGCGGCGAATACTCGTGATTCACACCGTGTCTCGGGAGAAACGCGACCTCATGCTGGCCGACGGTGCCGACTGTGATGGGTGCGCTGGGAGCGCCGTACGGCGTGTCCACGCTGACACTGCGCGCGTCCGCGGAGAAAAATGTGTAGAAGCCGCTACCGCCGACGACTCCGAGCACTAGTCGGTCTTGTCGCCGAGGTCCTGGGTTTCGGGAACGTCGGTGGGCTTGACCTCGACGACGTCCTCTTCGACGTCTTCGACGTCCGCGGGGGCGTCCACGTCGAGATCGTCATCGAGCTGGGCCCGGGCCTTGCGCGCACTGTCGCGGATCTCGAACGCATCGGTGGCCAGGCCGCCGATGGCCGCCGCCACGTCCTTGACCGCCGTCGTGATGATGTGGGTCACCTCACCCACGGTCGACGCCACGGCCTCGACGGATTCCTGCAGCACATCCTTGCTGATCTCAGTCTTGCTGAGCCGGTCATTCATGCCGCCAGTGTAGGTCGGGTTCCTGGAGTCCTCATACGATGGCGATCGTGGCCAGTTTCGCTCAATGGATCGAGGGCGCCCGGCCCCGCACCTTGCCCAACGCCGTGTCCCCCGTGATCGCCGGGACCGGTGCGGCGGCGTGGCTCGGCGCGGCGGTGTGGTGGAAGGCGCTGCTGGCCCTGGCCGTCGCGGTGGCCCTGATCATCGGCGTCAACTACGCCAACGACTACTCCGACGGCATCCGCGGCACCGACGACGTGCGATCCGGCCCGCTGCGACTGGTCGGCTCCCGGTTGGCGTCACCCCGCGCAGTCCTGACAGCGGCGCTTTCGAGTCTGGCGGTGGGCGCCGTCACGGGCCTGGCGCTCGCCGCGGTGAGCGCGCCGTGGCTGATCGCCGTTGGCGCGGTGTGTATCGCCGGAGCGTGGCTCTATACCGGCGGCAAGAAGCCCTACGGCTACCTCGGGCTCGGCGAGATCGCGGTCTTCATCTTCTTCGGCCTGGTGGCCGTGCTGGGCACGCAGTACACCCAGGCGCTGCGGATCGATTGGGTCGGCGTGGTGATGGCCGTGGTGGTGGGCTCGTTGTCGTCGGCCGTGCTGGTCGCGAACAATCTGCGCGACATCCCGACCGACGCGGAGTCCGGCAAGATCACGCTGGCCGTGCGGCTGGGTGATGCCCGCACACGGGTGCTCTACCAGGTGCTGCTGGGCGTGGCGCTGGTCGGGACGCTGGCGCTGAGCGCCGCCACCCCGTGGTGCCTGGTGGGTCTGCTCGCCACGCCGCTCGCGGTGCGCGCGGCCCGGCCCGTGCTCGGAGGCAGCGGGGGCGCCGCGCTGATCCCCGTGCTACGCGACACCGGGCTCACCATGCTGGTATGGGCCGTTGCGGTGTCTTTGGCCGTGGGTTTGGCGGGCGCCGGTTTCTAGGGCGAACAGACACTGCGGTACGCGACACGCCGCGTTTCCGGTACCGCCACGACTGCTCGCCGAAAAAATCCGGCAGGTTATCCACAGATTGGACCTGGGCTCTTCAATCGCAGGCGGTAAGACGGTCAGCATCAACGGGTGCCCAGAGCTGCAATCGATCTCGAGGACTTCTTTGCCGCCAACGGCGGTGTGGCCACCACTGCACAGTTGCGGTCGGTCATGTCGCGCAAGACGCTTGCGGCGCTTGTGCACTCAGGGCAGATCCTGCGCGTCTGCCGCGGCGTGTACTCCGACCATGTCCCCGACACGATCGATCGACTTGCGGCCTTGGACCTCCTGACCTCGATGCCGATCGTGGCCTGCATGAACACCGCTGCCGCACTCTATGGCTTCGACACCGAGCACGACGACCGCATTCACATCCTCGATCCCGGCCTGCGGATCCGCCCCGCCGACGGGCTGATGGTGCATCAACGTGTCGGCGCACCGTTGAAAAGAGTCTCCGGCCGGCTGGCGACAAGCCCGGCGTGGACGGCCGTCGAACTCGCCCGCACCCTACGCCGACCGCGGGCGCTTGCCGTCCTTGATGCCGCGCTGCACGTCGGAGCTTGCAGCACCGAAGAATTGGCGTCCGCGGTGCGGGAACAGAAGGGCCGCAGGGGCATCGTTGCGGTGCGAGACCTGTTGGTTCACGCCGACGCTCGCGCCGAGTCGCCGATGGAAAGCGAGATGCGGCTGGTGTTCATCGACTGGTGCGTGCCGACGCCGGAGCTGCAATACGAGATCATCGACCGCCACGGTGAGCGCTGGCGCGTGGACTTCGCCTGGCCCGACGCGAAACTGGCCGCCGAATACGACAGCGTGGCATGGCACGCCACACCCGAAGGCTTCAAACACGACCGGCTCAAGGCCGCCCGGCTGCAGGAGTGTGGCTGGCGCACGGTCTCCGCGACGGGCGATGACATCCGCAGGCGTCCCGAAGAATTGGTGCGCCGGGTGATGTGGCACCTCGACGACGCCGCACTTGCCGGCTGATTCCCCGCACGAGCAGACAGCTAGGTACGCGAAAACCGGCGTGTCGGGGGACCTGAGTGTCTGTTCGGCGATATCGAAGTAACGTTGCTCCTCGACCGGCCGACCGTCTGGAGACGCGCATGACCGTTTCGACCGCACACCCGCCACCGCCGTCGGGCCCGGCGGCGACTCGCAGGGCCATCTGGAACACGATCCGCGGCTCGTCGGGCAATCTCGTCGAGTGGTACGACGTCTACGTCTACACGGTGTTCGCGACGTACTTCGAGAAGCAGTTCTTCGACCCGGCCGACCAGAACTCGACGGTCTACATCTACGCGATCTTCGCCGTCACCTTCGTCACCCGGCCGATCGGCTCATGGTTCTTCGGCCGGTTCGCCGACCGCCGTGGCCGCCGCGCGGCGCTGACCTTCAGCGTGTCGCTGATGGCGTTGTGCTCGCTCGTCATCGCGCTGGTGCCTGCCCGCGACAGCATCGGCGTGGCGGCCCCGATCATCCTCGTGCTGTGCCGGTTGGTGCAGGGCTTCGCCACCGGCGGTGAATACGGAACGTCGGCCACCTACATGTCCGAGGCCGCCACGCGGGAACGCCGCGGCTTCTTCTCGTCGTTCCAATACGTCACGCTGGTCGGCGGCCACGTGCTGGCCCAGTTCACGCTGCTGATCATCCTCACCGTGTTCAGCGCGGCACAGGTGGGCGAATTCGGTTGGCGCATCGGATTTGCCGTCGGAGGCGTGGCCGCGGTCGTGGTGTTCTGGCTGCGCCGGACGATGGACGAATCGCTGTCGGAGGAACAGCTCGCGGCGGTCAAGGCCGGGCAGGACAGCAGCTCGGGTTCGATGAAGGAACTGCTCACCAGCTACTGGAAACCGCTGCTGTTGTGCTTCCTGATCACCATGGGCGGCACGCTGGCGTTCTACGCATACAGCGTCAACGCCCCCGCGATCGTCAAGGCCACCTACAAAGACCAGGCGATGACGGCCACCTGGATCAACCTCATCGGGTTGATCTTCCTGATGGCGCTGCAACCGGTCGGCGGGCTCATCAGCGACAAGGTGGGGCGCAAACCGCTGTTGCTGTTCTTCGGGTTCGGTGGCGTCGTCTACACCTACGTGCTCTTCACCTACCTACCCCAAACCCGTTCGCCCATCATGTCGTTTGTGCTCGTCGCGGTCAGCTACGTGCTGCTGACCGGCTACACCTCCATCAATGCGCTGGTGAAATCCGAACTGTTCCCGGCCCACGTGCGGGCGCTGGGCGTGGGAGTTGGCTACGCACTGGCCAATTCGATATTCGGTGGCACCGCTCCGGTGATCTACCAGGCGCTCAAGGAGAAGCATCAGGTTCCGCTGTTCATCGCCTACGTGACGTTGTGCATCGCGATCTCACTGGTGGTGTACCTGTTCTTCCTGAAGAACAAGGCCGACACCTACCTGGACCGCGAGAAGGGCTCGGCATTCGGCACGGCAGAATCAATGAGATGAGTGCGCTGCGGGTCATCGTCGCCGACGACGATGTGTTGCTCCGGGAAGGCCTCGCGAGCCTGCTCGACCGGTCCGGTTTCGACGTGATCGGCCAAGCCGGTGACGCGACGGAACTGCTTGCCCTGGTGCGGGATCAGAAACCGCAACTGGCCGTGGTGGACATCAGGATGCCCCCGACGCACACCACCGAAGGCCTCGATGCCGCGAAAGTCATCCGCGACGAGTCCCCCGACACCGGCATTCTGGTGCTCTCGGCGCACGTCGAGGTCGAGCACGCCACCGAGCTGCTGGCCAGCGGCCACGGCATCGGATACCTGCTCAAGTCCAGGGTCACCGACGTCACCGATTTCGTAGAGACCCTGGAACGCATCGCCAAGGGCGCGTCCGTGGTGGACCCGGCGCTGGTGTCCGAACTGGTGTCCGCGCGGCGACGCAACGATCCGCTCGCAGTGCTCAGTGCCCGCGAACAGGAAGTGCTCATGCTGATGGCCGAGGGCCGCTCCAACGCGGGCATCGCGCGACGGCTGTGGGTCACCGAGGGCACCGTGGAAAAGCACGTCCGCAGCATCCTGACCAAACTGAACCTGGCCGGGACCGCCGACGATCACCGCCGGGTCCGCGCCGTCATCACCTACCTGGAAGCGCGGTAGCGACCAGATCCTCGATGGCCGCCGCAGACAGCGCGAACTTGGGCAGGAAGCCGATCGCCGGACTGGTCTCGATCATCTCGGTCAGGTCCTGCTCGGCGTACGTGGACACCAGGACCACCGCGGGACGGCGCGGCAAGTCGCTGCTCTGCAGCTGTTCTGCGAGGTCGAACCCGCTTTCCGCGCCGAGCATGACGTCGACGACCGCGACGTCGGGCTGCAATTCGCGGCACAGCCTCACGGCGTCGCTGCTGTTGGTCGCGGACGCGACGACCTCGACGCCGCCGCGGGCCAACATGCGGCACGCGGCGTCGCGGAAACCGGCGCTGTCATCGACGATGAGGCAGCGCATGGCGTCTCCCGGGGCCGGTCATGCATCCAGCGTCGCATCGGAGGGCTCCGGCGTCATTACCGCTAGCGGGAATTCCCGTCACCGCTGAACCATCGGTGCTCGCCACACGTCATCATCTAGGTGAGTGTGGCCACCGCATTACCCGCGCCTTCCCCTGCGCGCTCCCGTGCCGTGGGTGCACGGATGCTGGCGCTGCTGCTGCGACCCAGCGCCCCACCGACGATGGTGGGTGTCGCGGTGGCCGCGGCGTTCATCACCGCCGAGACGCTGCTGTCCTTCGTGGTGCGGCAACTGGCCCCGGGCAGCGCCTGCGGAGCACTGTTCCTGTTCGGTGTGCTGGTGATCTCGGCCGGCTGGGGGATCCGGCTGGCCGTGGCGACCTCGCTGGCCAGCGCCGCGACGTACGTGCACTTCCACATGCAGACCACCGGCGGGATGCTGCCCGCCCACGCCGAGGACGTGGTCGCACTGACGATCTTCTTGCCGCTGGCGTTCTTGATCAATGTGCTGGTGGGCCAGGCGCGGCTGCGAACCATCGAGGCCAGAGCCGGCAGGCGCGCGGCCGATCTGGTCGCCGGGCAGCAGGCCGCGCTGCGCCGGGTCGCCACCCTGGTGGCCCGCGGATCCGGCCCCGAAGAGGTGTACCCCGCGGCGGTGACGGAGCTGGCCGGCGGGTTGGGCATGGATCACGTGGCGCTGTTGCAGTTCGGCGACGACGCGGCAGCACCCGTGGTGCTGGCCTCTCGGGACCCGGTCGGCGCCCCGAAACTGACTGTGGGTGAACGTTTTTGGCTCGACGGCGGCAGCGTGGCCGGTGCGGTCGCCGAAACCGGGGCGGCGGCGCGCATCGACGACTACGACGAGGTCGACGGCGCCACGGCGGCCCGCATCCGCGCCATCGGGATCCGCTCTGCGGTGGGCGCGCCGATCATCGTCGGCGGACAGCTGCGCGGGGTGCTGGTGGCCGGTTCGACGCAACGGCACGCGTTCGGGGCCGAGACCGAGGCCCACGTCGGGGATTTCGCCGACCTGGTCGCCACCGCCATCAGCAACGCCGAGACGCGGGCCGCACTGACCGCGTCGCGGGCCAGGATCGTGACCGCGGCCGATCAGGCGCGACGCGGATTCGAACGCGATCTGCACGACGGTGCCCAGCAGCGGGTGGTGTCCCTTGGCCTGGCCGTGCGGGCCGTCGAGGCGTCGGTACCGGCCGATCAGCCGATGCTGCGTCGCGACATCGCCCGGCTCGCGGCCGGTTTGTCGGCGTTGTCCACTGAGTTGCAGGATGTTTCGCGAGGTATCCACCCGGCGATCCTGTCCAAGGGCGGGCTGGGTCCGGCGCTGCGTTCGCTGGCCCGACGCTCCCCCATCCCGGTGGACCTCGACCTCGACCTCACCCGACCCGTGCCCGAATCCGTGGGCGTGGCAGCCTATTACGTCGTCGCCGAGGCGTTGACCAACGCCGCCAAACACGCCGAGGCCTCCGGTGTCGACGTGCGAGCCGTCACCGAGGGAGCCGAGCTGGCGCTCTCGATCAGCGACGACGGAATCGGCGGTGCCACAACCGGTGCCGGGTCCGGATTGACCGGACTCACCGACCGGGTCGAGGCCTTGAGCGGGCACCTGACGGTGATCAGCCCACGCGACATCGGCACCACGTTGACGGCACGGATCCCGCTGCGCTGCATCGAGCCTCGCAGTCCACAGCTCGCGGGATAGCGGTCACCGTCCCAGCGCGTCGAGCAACCGATCGAGATCGTCCTCGGTGTTGTACAGGTGAAAACCGACCCGCACGGCCCCGGCCCGCATCGACGCGCGAATTCCCGCCCGCTGCAACCGTTCTGCCGCATCAGCGATCGGAATCGACACGATCGCCGAATCCTGTTGGGGCAGCTCGATCGCCGCCCGCAACCGGTTGGCCAGCCCGAGGACATGCTGTTTGACCGCGACCTGATCCAGGGACGCGAGCCACGGCAGCGTCAGCCCGGCTCCCAGCACGCTGAACCAGGCCGGCGAGGCGTCGAACCGGCGCGCGTCGGCCGCCAACCGCAGCGGCAGCCCGTAGATCGACTCCCAGGGCTGCTCACCGGCGTACCAGTTGGCCGCGTGCGGCGTCATGGTCGCAGCCACGCGCTCGCTCAACGACATCCACGCGGTACCGCGCGGCGCCAGCAGCCACTTGTACACCGCGGCCACCGTGACGTCGACCCAGCTCACATCGGGGCACGCCCAACCCAGGGCCTGCGTCAGGTCGACGACGGTGAGCGTGTCGGCGCCCTGCACGGTGGCGCGCAATGCTGCGAGATCCAGCACGGCACCGTTGGCCGACTGCACGAGACTGACCGACACCACATCGAAGTCCGCGGCGCGCTCGATGAGCTCGGGCAGCGTCAGCTCGGTGACGGTGATGCCGCGGCCCTGCGCGGCGAACGGGAAGGTGGTGCTGGTGAATTCGCCCGCGAGCACGGCGACGCGGCTACCGTCGGGAACGGCGGCGGCCACCAGACCGAGTGCCGCCGAGACGTTCCCGGCCATCGCCACCGACTCGACGGGAACCCCGGCCAGCTGCGCATAACCGGCCCGCCCGGCGCGCACGGGTTCGTCGAACGATGCGGCCTGCATGGTCCCGGCCTGCCATTCGGCTATGCAGCCCTGCAGGGCGTCGAGCAGGAACTGTGGCGGCAGCCCGAACGTGGGCGTGTTGAGAAACCCTTCGGCACCGGCGAATTCGGCGCCGAAGGCGGTTCTCACGACTTGGGGTCCTCGCCGCGCAGCCGCGCCTGAAGTTGTTCACGGTCGGCGCGTCGACGCTCGTCGAGGGCCGCGATGGACGCGGTGGCACGCTCGCGCAACGGGCGGAACAACCAAATCCCCAGCGGGAGCGCGATCACGAATGCGAACAACAACGCCACCACGATCGGGAACTCACGCACACCGAGCAGGTGGCCGCCGGCGAAGATCACTCCCGTCAACACCGCGACGAGGACCAATCGGGCAGCGACGTAAACCAACACATCGGCGACCAAGCGGGCCACCGGACGACTTCCTGACACCACCCGAGCCTACCGACGACGCGTATATTCAGGTAAAGGAGGTTTCGAGTGGCTTACCTACTCCTGTTGCTCGTCTTGGGCTGCCTGGTTTATGTCGGATGGCGGCTGGCGCGGGCGACGGCGACCAAACCCAAGACTCGCGTGATCGGCCCCGACGACGATCCCGAATTCTTGCGTCGGCTCGGACACGGCGACAACCCGCGCCCCTGAGCGGCCGCGGGTTCGTGCAGCACGTCAGCCGCGCAGCTCACTGCGGCGCTGCCGCGGCTTGGCAAAGTCACTGGCGACCACCGCAGCCAACTCGATCAACGCTTCGCGCGTCTTCGGCTTGAGCCGCTCCAAGCTGATCTCGGCGCCCTCTTCCAGGTGCGGATCGAACGGCACCAACCGCACCGCGCGGCACCGCCGCGAGAAGTGATCCACCACCTTCGACAGATCCACCTTGCCGGACCGCGGCCGTACCGCGTTGACCACCGCGATCGAATTACGCACCAGATCCTGATGCCCGTGCGCGTCGAGCCAGTCCAGCGTCGCCGACGCGCTGCGCGCCCCGTCGACCGAGCCGGAGCTGATCACGACCAGCACGTCGGCCTTGGACAACACCGCCGACATCGCCGAGTGCATCAGGCCCGTGCCGCAGTCGGTCAGCACCAGGCTGTAGAACCGCTCCAGCACCTCCAGGGTGCGCACATAGTCGTCGGAGCTGAACGCCTCCGACACCGCGGGATCGCTCTCCGAGGCGAGCACCTCCAGCCGGCTGGGCCCCTGCGAGGTGTAGGCCCGCACATCGCTGTACCGCTCGATTCCCTCGGCGTCGCGCAGCAGGTGACGCACCGTCGCGGCGGTCTCCAGCGGAACCTTCTGGCTGAGCGTGCCCCGATCCGGGTTGGCGTCCACGGCCACCACCCGATCACCGCGGATGGAGGCGAACGTGGCACCCAGTGTCGCGGTGATCGTGGTCTTGCCGACACCGCCCTTGAGCGACAGCAGCGCGATGCGGTAGCAGCCCTGCAGCGGCTGACGGACCTCGGCCAGCAGATCGTTGTGGTGGTTGACCTTGGGGCTCTCCCCCACGTTGACCAGTTTGAACGTCGACAGGTACAGCAGCTTGCGCCAACCCGACGACGGCGGATTCTTGCGCTGTCCGAGCAGCGCCGTGGTCGACAGGTCGCGGTACGGCGACGAGAAATCGGGCTGCGCAGGCTGTGCCGGTGCCTGCTGTGGAGCCTCGGCCACGGGCGGCGCGACCACGGGAACACCGTGCGGCGGGGTCGGGGCCGTCCACTCCGGTGGCGGTCCCGCGCTGGTCGCCGGGTCGCTGAACCGCTGCTGCCCGCGGAAACCGGCCACGGCCGAGGTCGGCTGCTCGACTACCTGTGCTGCCGGAGGGGACCCGACGTGACTGATCGTCGGCTCGTCCGGGGCGGTCGTGGACACATCCACCGTGCCGTGCTCAGTTGACTCGGACATGGAATCTCCCCTCCATACGGGCGCGATGCGCTATCCGCGCACCACATCACCTAACCAACGCCGGCGTACGAGTGCAGCCCGACGGTAACCAGATTGATGAAAAACAGGTTGAACACCATCGCAACGAAGCCCACCACGTTGATCCAGGCGGCCTTGCGGTCGCGCCAACCGGCGGTCGAACGGGCATGCAGGTAGGCGGCGTACACCACCCACGCGATGAACGACACCGTCTCTTTGGGATCCCAGCCCCAGTAGCGGCCCCACGCCTCCTCGGCCCAGATGGCGCCGAAGATCACCCCGAAGCCGAAGATCGGGAACGCGAAGATGGTCGTCCGGTAGGCGATGCGGTCGAGGGTCTGTGCGTCGGGCAGACGCTGGATGACCCGACCGAACGCATTGTCACGGTCGGCCAGGGGCGACATCTTGACCAGGAACAGAATGCTCGCGACACCGGCCACCAGGAACACCCCGGAGCCCAGGCTCACGACCGACACGTGGATCGGCAGCCAGTAGGACTGCAGCGCGGGCATCACCGGCGCGGCGTTGGTGTAGAGCCAGTGCCCCGACACGGCCAGCAGGATGAGTACCGGGACCAGCACGAACACCCACAACGCGCGGTACTTGCCTGCGCGCCCCGCCCGCCCCAAGCGCAGCACGATCGCCGACGCGATCAGCCCCGCGAAGCAGGTCAGGTTGATGAACTCGTACATGTTGCCCCACGGCACCCGGGCCGTGGCCAGACCGCGCAGCACGATGCAGGCGAACAACAGCGCGATACCGACGTAGACCAGGGCCAGACCGGCGCGACCGATCCGCTCGTCGGTGGACCGCGTGGGGACGTCGGCGATGACGCCGGGGGTGGCGCTGTCGGCACCGACCGTGGCGCCGACCAGCTCCCGAACTTCGACCTTGCGGCCACGGCTGTAGGCGAGCTCGACCGCCAGCAACAGCAGGGCGCCCACCAGAACCACCACCGACGAGGTGAAAGCCCAGTCCGAGTACCGGGCCAGCCCGATATCGATGTGCTCTGTGTTCATTCGCGCGTCACTCTCCCAGCAGCCGTTGCGTCAATCGCTCGAACTCGTCGCCCCATCCGGAGTTGTCGGTGCGCGCGAGCCCGCCCAGCTCGACGCTCACGGTACCCGGCGCAGCGGGTTGGATCCGAACCCAGACCCGACGTCTGCGCACCACCAACGACACCAGCAACCCGGCCATCATCGACATGGCGAAGACCAGCACCCACACCTGGGCGGGATCGTGCGATACCTGCAGGTTGATGAACGGCACGGCGCCGTCGAACCGGACCGTGGTGCCGTCGTCGAGGCGGGTGACCTGTCCCTTGGTCAGGTTGACGCGCGCCACCTTGGTGAGCCGCTTCTGCTCGATGAGGCGCGGATCCAGCGAGAACAGGGACTGCGGCCTGCCGGTGTCCAGGCCCGTGTCGCCGCGATAGATGTCGACGGCGACCGCCGGATCGTTGAGCGCCGGGAAGCTGGACGACAGCAGCGTGCCCTCGAGCTGCTTGGTCGGCGCGAACAGGCCCTGGATGGCGATCTGATGTTTGCGCCGCTCGTCGGCGTCGGGGTAGCTGCCGCCCGGCGGATCGATCCGCACCACGCCGGAGGACAGCAGGGTCAGCGGTTCCTCGGGCTTCCACTGCACGGTCTGGCTGCGGGTTTTCCCGTCCGGGAAGGTGACGGTGAACGACGGCGCGTAGCCGTGCCCCTGCAGGTAGATCCGGTTGCCGCCGATGCGCAGTGGATGGTTGACCTCGAGCCGGTAGGGCTGCCAGGTGTTGGCCGCCAGGTCGTGGCCGGCCTGATAGTCGATGTTGGCCGCGAACGACAAGGCCTGGCCCGACGGCAGATAGTGCGCGTCGAAATCGTTGACCCGCAGGCAGATGGGGTCCAGCGAGGTGCCGTCGACGGTGTTGCCTGCCCGGAACGAGTCGAACGCCGCCGGGGAGGCCGAGCAGAAGCCGGGGCCGCCGTCGGCGATGACGATGACGTTGCCCTCGTAGCCGAACAGCTTGCCCGCCGCGACCGCGACCAGTAGGCCGAGCAGCGAGAAGTGGAAGACGATGTTGCCGAACTCGCGCAGATAGCCCTTTTCGGCCGAGACCTCGGTGACGCCGTCTTCGGTGCGGGTGACCGTGCGCCAGCCCTTGAGCCGCTGCGTCACCCGCTCGGCCAGCTTCTCCGGATCGCCGCTGACCTGGTCGGAGTGGTACTTCGGCAGCCGGGCCAGGTTGCGCGGCGCGGCCACCGGAACCGCCCGCAGGGTGCGGACATGCTCGAGCATCCGCGGGGTCAGGCAGCCGACCAGCGAGATGAACAGCAGCACATAGATCGCGGTGAACCAGAAGCTGGAGAAGACGTCGAAAGCCTGCACCCGGTCCAGCCACGGGCCGATGGTCGAGTGCTTGGTGAGATATTCGTCGACCTTCGACGAGTTGAGGCTGCGCTGCGGCAACAGGGCACCGGGGATGGCGCCGAGCGCCAGCAGGAACAGCAGCACCAGCGCGGTGCCCATGGACGTCAGCGTCCGCCAGGTGTTCCGTATCACCGCGAGCAGACGCTGAGGTACCCCGACACGCCGTGTTTCGGGGACTTGCGCGTCTGCTCGCGCGTCGGTGTCGGTCATATCGGCAACCTGACGTCACTGACGAAGGCGTCACGCACCCAGGACACGAAGTCGTTCCACAGGCCCGTGACGAGGGCGGTACCCACGAGGATCAGCAGGATCCCGCCGAAGATCTGGATGGCGCGGGTGTGACGGCGCAACCAGCCCAGCCCCTGCACGGCGCGCGCCGAGCCGAGGGCCAGCAACACGAACGGGATGCCCAACCCGAGGCAGTAGGCCAGCACCAGGGTCACACCGCGCGCGACGCTGGCGCCGTCGGTCGCCGAGGCGACCGCGATCACGCCCGTCAGGGTCGGCCCAAGGCACGGCGTCCAGCCCAGCGCGAACACCGCGCCCAGCAGCGGGGCCCCCGCCAGCGTCGACCACTGCCGCGGCGTGAACCGGGCCTGCCGCTGCAGCATCGGCACGAACCCGACGAACACCAGACCCATCACGATGGTGACGATGCCGCCGATGCGTTGCAGCAGCAGCTGGTTGGCGATCAGCGTGGTGGTCATGCCGAGGACCGCGACGGCGCCCAGCAGGAACACCACGGTGAACCCGGCGACGAACAACGCCGCCGCCCCGGCCACGCGCAGGCGCGCGGTCTTGACTCCGACCGTGCCAGACGCTGCTTCGGATTCGTCGACGCCGACGACGGCGGCCAAGTACGAGAGATAGCCCGGCACCAGCGGCACGACGCACGGCGACGCGAACGACACCACACCGGCGAGCACGCTGACCCCCAGGGCCAGCAGCACCGGCCCTGCTGCCGCGATCTCGGCGAATCCGGTCATGCCTTGGGCTCCGGCTCGGCTGCCAGCTTCTCCACGACCGGCTGCAGATCCTCGGCCAGCAACTCCCGCAGGAACACCGCGGCGACGCGGTGCTGACGGTCCAGCACCACGGTCGACGGGATCACCGTGGTCGGGTACTTGCCGCCGAACGCGATCATGGTGCGCATCGCCGGGTCATAGATCGACGGGAAGCTGACCTTGCGGTCGGTGACGAAATCGACTGCGGCATCACGGTTGTTGTCCCGCACGTCGATGCCCAGAAATGCCACGCCCTTGTCGCGGGTGGCCTCGTAGACCTTCTGCAACTGGCTGATCTCGGCACGGCACGGCCCACACCACTGGCCCCACACGTTGATCACCACGACCTTGCCCGCGAAATCGTCGAGCGACAGCGTCTTGTTCGGATCGGTGAGCTCCGGACCACTGAGTTTGCCTGGGGTGCCGCGCTTTTCAGGTGGATCGTAGAAGATGTCGGTCTTGCCGCCAGGGGCCACGAACTCGAAGGTGCCGCCCTGCGCGACGGCGTCGTCACCGGTCGAACAACCGGAGACGAACAGCACCGCCGCAAGCAGCGCGACCAACCACTTCACTAGATACCCCAGGGCTCCGAATATCCCCAGCGGACCAGGCGGTCGTCGTCGAACGTGAACGACGTGAGGGAGGACAGATTGCACAACCGGCTGTGCGGCAGCGGCAGATGCGCGAGCTTTCGCCCGGTCATCGCGCGGCGCAGAGTCTCGACCGGAAGTTGGTGGCTCACACACACCGCCTCGTGGCCCGCGGCCTTCTCGCGAGCCCGGTTGAGCGCAGCCATCATTCGCGGGGCGATCTCGTCGTAGGGTTCGCCCCACGACGGCTTCATCGGGTTGCGCAGCCGCGGCCAGTTCCGCGGATCGCGTAGCGCGCCGTCACCGGGCGACACCCGCTCCCCCTCGAACTGATTCCACGATTCGATGAGGTCGTCGTCGACGTTGATGGGCAGGCCGTGGCTTTCGGCGATGGGTGTCGCCGTCTCCTGCGCCCGCTCCAGCGGCGAGGCAACCACATACACGATGTCGTTGTGCGCCAACCAATCCGCGGCCGCCTGGGCCTGGGCCCGACCCCGGTCGGACAGGTGGTAGCCCGGCAGGCGCCCATAGAGCACCTTCTCCGGGTTGAACACCTCACCGTGCCGCATGACGTGCACGGTCGTCCGAACTGTCACGCCGTGGCCTCCGCGGCGGCACGCGCCGCACCCGGCAGGGCGTCGGCGATGCGCTCGAACGCCGCATCGTCCAAAATGCTTGAGACGAACCAGGTTTCGAACGCGCTACACGGCGGATAGACGCCGGCCTCCAGCAGCGCATGGAAGAACGGTGGGAAGCGCCAGGTCTGCGTCGCCTTCGCGGCGGCGAAATCGTGTACCGGCTCGTCGGTGAAGAACACGCTGAGCATGTTCCCGGCCCGCTGCACCTGGTGCGCGACGCCGGCATCGGTCAGCGCGGAGGTCAGCAGGCCCGCCAACGTGTCGGCGTTGGCGTCGAGCCGGGTGTAGGCCGCGTCGTCGGCGTTGCGCAGCGTCGCCAGCCCGGCGGCCATCGCCACCGGGTTCCCCGACAGGGTGCCCGCCTGGTAGACGGGGCCCAGCGGGGCCAGCCGGCCCATCACCTCGGCGCTGCCGCCGAACGCCGCGGCGGGCAGGCCGCCGCTCATGACCTTGCCGAACGTGTAGAGATCCGCGTCGACGGGATCCAGCCCGTACCAGCCGGCCTTGCTGACCCGGAACCCCGTCATCACCTCGTCGAGGATCAGCACCGCACCGTGCTCGGCGGTGATGCGGCGCAACGCGGCGTTGAAGCCGGGCAGCGGGGGCACCGTGCCCATGTTGCCGGGGCTGGCCTCGCTGATGACGCACGCGATCTCGTCGCCGAAGCGCTTGAACACGTCCTCGACCGCTTGGACGTTGTTGTACGGCAGCACGATGGTGTCGGCTGCCGCGGCGCCGGTGACGCCGGGCGAGGACGGCAGACCCAGGGTCGCGACGCCGGAGCCGGCGTCGGCCAGCAGTGCGTCGCTGTGGCCGTGGTAGCAACCCGAGAACTTGATGATCTTGGCGCGGCCGGTGTACCCGCGGGCCAGCCGGATGGCGCTCATGGTGGCCTCGGTACCGGAGTTCACCAACCGCAGCTTCTCGACAGGCGCGACCCGCCCGATGATCTCGGAAGCCAGCTCGGTCTCCGACGGTGTCGGGGCGCCGAAGCTGAGCCCGTGCGCCGCGGCCTGCTGAACCGCCTCCACGACGGCGGGGTGCGCGTGGCCGAGCAGCGCCGGGCCCCATGAGCAGACGAGGTCGACGTAGCGGTTGTCGTCGGCGTCGGTGAGCCAGTAGCCCTGCGCGGAGGTGATGAACCTCGGCGTACCGCCCACAGAGTTGAAGGCCCGGACCGGGGAATTCACTCCGCCGGGGATGACGGCGCAGGCATCGGCGAACAGTTCGGCCGAGCGCTGGGTGACAGGCATGGCCACCAGTGTCCCAGCCGGTGCAAACCCGTCAACTACAGGGTGTAATAGTGGCCGGTCCGCGCGGACGAACCCTCGCCGGAATCGGGCCCTTGGCGACAGTGGTGAACGGCACTTCGACGGGGAACTCGGCGCAGGTCGCGACCACCTCGACGGCGCGCACGATGGTGGCGAGCGCCAGCGTCGTCTCAAGCCGTGCGAAATGCTCACCGATGCACGACCGCGCGCCACCGGCGAACGGGATGAAATGCCAGCGGTCCCGCTGCCGGGTGTTCTCCGGGCTGAACCGGTCGGGGTCGAACACCTGTGGGTCGGGCCACAGCTGCGGGTCGTGGTGTACGGCGTAGATACCCAACGCCACCAGGCTGCCCGCCTGGACCCGGTATCCGTCCACTGCGATGTCGCGCAGCGCCAGCCGGCCCACCCCGGCGGCAGGTGGGCACAGCCGCAGGGCCTCGTTGAGCACCTGCACGGTATAGCCGAGGCTCGGTACGTCGGCCGGGGTCAACTCGCGGTCCCCGAGGGCAGCGGCCTCGGCAGCCACCCGCTCCTGGATCTCGGGATGCCGACCCAATTGCCACAGCGCGTAGGTCAGTGCCGTCGCGGTCGTGTCGTGCCCGGCCAGCATGAAGATCAACAGGTCGTTGGCGATGTCCTCGTCGGACAGCGGCAGGCCCGTCTCCGGGTCCGCGGCCGCGATGAGGGCCTGCACCAGCGGCGCGTCGCGGTCCGGATCGGAGCGACAGGCCCGCAGGATCTCGGTGGTCACCTCACGCATCGCCGCGACCGCGGCCCGAGCGCGGGCGCGCGCCGGGGTGGGGAGCCACCTCGGCGCACGGACCGGCCGCAGCGCCCGGTCGGTGGTGTACGACGACGCGACGTGCATGTGCTCGACGATGACGCCGGCCCGCTCGTTGAGGTCGATGCCCAACACCGACCGGCCCAGCGACTGCATGGTGACCCGACGGCATTCGGCGTCGAGGTCGATCGCGCGCCCGCCACCCCAGCTGTCGACCGCGGTCTGCGCGGCCCGCGACATGTGGCCACCGAACGCCCGCACGTTCTGCTTGGTGAAGACCGGTTGCAATGCTCTTTTCCTGGGCCGCCACTGCTCGTTGGGCAGTACGAACAGGCTGTCACCGGCGGCGTGCCGCACTTCGTCGTGCACGATGCACCGCTCGGCGAACGCGTCGTTGCGTCCCAGCACGTCCTTGATGCCGTCCGGGGAGAACACCGCGACAAGCGGCGGCATGAGCCGTGCGGGCCCGAACTGCACGCGGGTGACGGGCCCGCCCGCCGCACGCAGCAGCAGCTGCCCCCTGTCCAGTTGCCGCACGGCGTTTGCCAGTTGCCGGATCGACAGCGGATTGCGGGGTGCAAGCGGCAGGGTGCTGACGTCATCGACATTCGCTGCGGCGTTCATCACCATCAGTTGTAGCCGAACGTGTCACCCAGCCCGGGTCAGCGCGAACACCGGGTGATCCGCGTCGTCTGGCAGCTGCTGCCAATAGCCGTCGACGACCTTGCCTGCCAGCGGCCGGTAGGCGGCGATGATCGGCGCCCGCCGATCCACGGGGACCTCTGCCGCGAGGTAGCTGTCCGACCCCAGGGTGACGCGCGGGTTGGCCCGCACATTGCGCACCCATTCGGATTCACCGCGGGTGGAGACCAGGTACTTGACCCCGTCGACCTCGGGAACCACAACGGGAATCTGCTGAGGCCGTTTGCTGACTCGTGTTGTGACAGTGAGTGTCTGGCTTTCGCCGACGTGGGTGGCCATAGCGATCCGGTTGAACACTGTGCGAACAAACCATCCAGGCTTGAGATAGGCCATAACGCACGAGTTTGATGGGAGTATGCAGTTACCGCAATCGTTGGCTCGCTTCAATCGCCACGTGACCAATCCCATCCAGCGGCTGTGGGCCGGCTGGGCCCCGACGTTCGGAATCCTCGAGCACGTGGGCCGCAAGTCGGGTAAGACCTACCGCACCCCGCTGAGCGTGTTCAGCACTGATGAGGGCGTGGCGATCATGCTGACCTACGGCCCGGATCGGGACTGGTTGAAGAACCTCACCGCCGCGGGTCACGCTCAGATCCGCCGCCACGGCAAGACCATTCAGGTGCAGGACCCCCGGGTGGTGACCAAGGAAGAGGCCGCCGAGCACGTGACCGGCGTGATGCGTCGCCCGTTCGCGCGGTTGCCGTTCGAGCAGGCCGTCCTACTGACCAAGGTGTAGCAGGCCGCCCTGCCACCCGCTCGTGTCAGCCTTCGGCCGCCGCCTTGCGGGCTGGGCGGGCCCACCTGGCGGATTCAGCCAGCGCAGCGTCGACCACCGAGTCGGCTGTCGCGAACAACGGTGTGTTGCGATCGGCACTGGCGATGGGCAGCACCGCGGCACAGCGCATCACCAGCGCTCCGAGCGCCAGCGACGTTCTCGGCGGCACCACCAGCAACGTGATGTCAGCGTTGCGCCCGGTCACCCTGATCAGGCGCAGCCGCTTGGGACGCGTCACGGTTGCCCAACGACTACCGACGACCATTGCGTCCAGGTCGAGCTGCCCATCGGTCTCCGACCAGTTCAGGCAGATCTCCATGATCTCGCCCAGCTGCTGCTGCAGGGCCGCGACCAGGTTCGGCAGTTCGGTGGCCAGCGACCCGGAATAGGGCCACCAGGCCCCGTCGATGTCGGCCCCCAAGTGCTTCGCCAACACGACCCGTACCGGTCGCGCTGAGCGCCGGGGACCTTCCAAACCGTTCATGATGTCGTCGGACCGGCCAGGGGCTGACTGTCAGCGGTGTCCGAAAAAAGCGGCGCCTCAACGGGTGTGGCGACGTTGGCGTCGTCGTGCGTGTCGACGGGCGGACTGAGATGAGAAAAGATGACGGAAGACTGCATATAAGCCCGCTCCTAGTTCGGTGTGGGTCCGGCCGCGTGCGGTACGGATCAGGCGGTGGGAACCAATCGATACATGATCTGCAGGCTGATCGCGTCGACAATGGGAGGACCCGAGCGGCGGAAACCGCCGGCTACCCCGCTGAGAGATGTGACGCCTACCTGCACCAAACTACACCCACTCCGGTCACAGCTCACGCTCGTCAACATCCACATAGGCGGCCAAACCAAACCACATCAGCGCATACCGCGTACGCTTGAGGCCATCGGCGGTACTTCGTCACGTGACTGGTCATAGTTGCGTCGTCGCCGATTCGAAGAATGTGACCGGTTCGCGGTCAAGGCGGGAGCGTCACGATGACGCCGCAACTGCACCCCACTAGTCAACAGCGCCGCGCATCGCCAGAGCACACACCGCGACTGCGACTGAAGCCCAAAGCTTCCCGCAGCGGATATGTCGACGGGGCGTGGTGGCCGCACACCAGTGACCTCAGCACCGAACTGCCGGACCTCTTGGCCGTATTGTCAATTCGCCTCGGGCAGATCGATCGCGTCTTATACAACATGGGCGAATGGCCTATATCCCCCGCCAAACTCTCAACCGGCGGACGGCGAGTGCGGCTCGACGGGTACCGGCGACAGCCGGTCAACACCATCGAAGTCATTGGACTCGGACGCGACAGGATCGTCCTCATGACGGTGCCGGCTCGCACTGATCCCGGCGAAGCCCATTGTGCGCTCATGCGCGCTGCACGGCCCGAGGACTGCTCGACGGTGGCCGACCTTCTGGGTTCGGCGCAGCACGACGGCTAGCCACCGGACCCTCAACAAGATTTGGACGCACTGCCGTGCGGTCATCAACGACAACAGAAAGTAGAACCAGCATGACCGAAGGAACCGTGAAGTGGTACAACGACGACAAGGGCTTCGGCTTCATCACTCAGGATGGCGGCGCGCCGGACGTATTCGTTCACCACACCGATCTTCAGAACGGCGACCAGGCCTCGCTGCAGGTGAACCAGCGGGTGAAGTTCAATGTCACTCAAAGCGCCAAAGGGCCTCGGGCCGTTGATGTTACATCCCTCTGACGCCCCGCAGAGCGGTTCGGGTGTGTGGTAACTCAGTGCTTCTTGGGAGGCAAAAGTTTGTCGGTAGACGATATGTCAGCGGCTTTGGCCCGCTTGACCGCTCGCTTCTCTTTGAGCGACTTGCCGGATTTCTTGGTCATACTCTGCCGTGGCGACTTGTCGGACATATGTGCCCCTTTGATATGGGGCCTACAGTGGTCCCGATTTCTCGACCCTACGCGCCCTTTGACAGGCGGGCAATGTCGCCTGTCAAGGCGATGTCGTTGTAGGACAACCGTGTTGAGAGGGCCTGTAGCGTGGCGCCGCACCGCGAGTCATCGGCAACCCCGCATGACGACACGAACCTGCACGGGATCATGAAACGCGACGTGGGCGTCCAGCTCGGCGTCGACATCGTCGAGCCGACATCGCTGGAGTTTCAGATCACCGTCGCGCGGCAGGCGAATATCAAAGTATTCGAATCGCTTTCCTTCGAAATGAACGGCGAGCAGCTACGGCCGACCGAGGTTATCGGTGCGCACGGCAGCCGGGTCCACAAACTGGATGCCGCGCAAGGGCGGCTCACGGTCGACTACACTGCCACGGTTGTCGGCCGCGGAGACCCCGCGCCGGTGACCGACTACGACCTCTCGGTGTACCTGCGCCCCAGTCGCTACGCCGAATCGGACAAGTTCTTCGGCTTCGCCGCAACGGAATTCGGCAGCTACCGGGACTCGGCGACACTATTGGCGAAAGTCTCGGCGTGGGTGGGCAGCAGGCTGAGCTATGTGCCCGGTTCCAGCGATCCAATCGACGGAGCTGTCGACACCCTGCTGGCGGGCGCCGGAGTGTGCCGCGATTTCGCCCACCTGGCGGTAGCGCTGCTGCGGGCAGTCAACGTACCCGCGCGGATGGTTTCGGTGTACGCACCCGGGTTGCGGCCCATGGATTTTCATGCGGTCGCCGAGGCATACGTGGACGGCTTCTGGCGCGTGGTCGACGGGACGCTGCTGGCTCCAAGGCAGAGCCTGGTCCGGATTGCCACCGGCCGCGACTCCGCAGACACCGCATTTCTCGACAACCACGGGGGGTCGGTCGCACTGTGCACCATGAGCGTGTTCGCCGTCGTCGACGGTGAACTCCCCAGAGATTCGGTCGGCCAGTTGGTATCAATCGGCTGACGCACGTAGCGGCGGTATGAGGCTCGGGCGACGCCACCGCACCGACCGTGATCCCGAAAAGGAACACCGCTCCTGTCGTCCCTGTGACACGAAAGGTCGAACAGGGAGAAGCTTTCGGTCGGTGGGCGGGCCGCCCGGCCCTGGCATTTCCGCTGATCAATTGCGGCCTCTGCTGCCTTCCAGTAGACGCCGAGATCCGGGCCCTGTCAACGATCCGCGTGCTCCTATGGATCTGGACGCCGTAATCAATTGCGGCACCGCTGAATAACGACATGGTGGAGCCAGTGCGGCGGATCACCTGAACCGCGGGACAGGCCGTCAGCCGATACGAAAATGCTCGCCCTACCGCACATTTGACTGCTGATCACCCGTAGACTCACTCGGATGGCGCCGAATTGCCCCCGATGCGGCAGCACCGGCATGTATCCACTTCCCAATACCAATCCCAAAGCCGCCGCAGGCGGCATCGGTGGGCGGCGATGGGAGTGTTTCGAGTGCGGCAAGAACGTTTTCCGCAAAGCACCCGATCCTGACACACCTCCGCTTGACGAGACGTGACGCGGCCGAGCACACAGCCGGAGGATTCCGATCGAGGGCCGCCATCGGCCGATTTGGATGCACCACGTACACTTCAAGTAATTCGGCGGTACTCCGTCGCCTGACTGGTCAAAGTCAGGCCGTCGCCGATTCGAAGAATGTGGCCGGTCGCGGTCAAGGCGGGAGCGTCGCAATGACGCCGCAAAATGACTGCACCACGGTCCGGAAACAACGCACGGCACCCGAGCACACACCGCGGTTACGGTTGAAGCCGAAAGCTTCCCACAGCGGGTACGTGGACGGGGCGTGGTGGCCGCACACCACTGACCTCAGCACAGAACTGCCAGACCTCTTGGCCGTACTGTCAATTCGCCTCGGACGGATCGACCGCGTGCTGTACAACGTCGGCGAGTGGTCGAAGGCGCCCACCAAACTCGCCACTTGCGGACGGCGAGTGCGGCTCGACGGATACCAACGACAACCGGTCAACACCATCGAAGTCGTCGGGCACGACCGAGCGAAGATCGTGCTGCTGACAGTGCCGGCGGGCACCGATCCAGCGGAAGCCCATTCTGCGCTCATGAGTGCTGCACGGCCCGACAACCGCTCGACAGCGGTCGACATCCTGATCTCCGCGCAAGACGCCGACTAGTAGTCCACCAACGACTTGTCCGTTGGGCACCAGATTTGGACGTATCAACATGCGTTCATCGAAAAAAGAGAAAGTAGTACAGCATGACCGAAGGAACCGTGAAGTGGTTTAACAACGACAAGGGCTTTGGCTTCATCGCCCCGGATGGCGGTGCGTCAGACGTGTTCGTTCACCACTCCGAGATCCAGGGTGGCGGTTTCCGCTCACTCGAAGAGAACCAGCGGGTGAAGTTCGAAATCACCCAGGGCGACAAAGGCCCGCAAGCCGTGGGCGTAACCGCCCTCTGATCACCTGATCATCTCCGGAACCCCGGGACCAAGCGTGCGACGTCCCGGGGTTTCGTGCGTCGAGACCGCCGCGGCACAAGTGCGCGCAACGTGCGCCGAACAGCCGGCCGCCGCCAGGTGCACATGGGATCGAATTCGTAGGTCAAGAAACTCCGTCCAACTGCGAAAAGGCCGATCTTGATGAGGCAGGCAGAGCGCACTTACCGGGTCGACCACGCGTCGGCATGTCCCATGAGTGGGACGGCAAATCGGATTTGGCCGCAAAACCAGGTACCTTACACGTGGCTATCTAGGCAGACATCGCGGACACGCACCGGTCGGGCTAACACTGAAGGGGAACCTGTTGCAGAGACATTTGACCGACGTCGAGATTCTCAAGGAACTCGAGCCGGTTGCTGAGGCAGGTCTCAATCATCACCTGAAGGTCGCCAAGGAGTGGCATCCGCACGACTACGTCCCGTGGGACCTGGGCCGGAACTTCGCGGCCCTGGGCGGCGAGGACTGGGACCCCGAGCAATCCCGGCTGTCCGAAGTCGCCAAGGTCGCGATGGTCACCAACCTGCTCACCGAGGACAACCTGCCGTCCTATCACCGGGGCGCGGCCAACCACTTCTCTCTCGACGGCGCCTGGGGCCACTGGGTCAACCAGTGGACCGCCGAAGAAAATCGGCACGGCATCGTCATCCGCGACTATCTCGTCGTCACCCGCGGAGTGGACCCCGTGGCCCTGGAGCGCATGCGCATGGAGCACATGCGCAACGGCTACGACCCCGACGAAGAAGAACGCGAAATCCATGAGCCCGGCCCGCTGATGATTTCGGCGTACGCGACGCTGCAGGAACTCGCCACCCGCGTGAGCCACCGCAACACCGGCAAGATCTGCGACGACCCGATCGCCGAATCGATGCTGCAGCGTGTCGCGACCGACGAGAACCTGCACATGGTCTTCTACCGCAACATGTTCTCGGCCGGTTTCGACCTCGCCCCTGACCAGGCGATGGAAGCGGTCTGCGCCATCATCGAAGGGTTCCGGATGCCCGGACGCGGCATGCCGAACTGGCGGCGCAACAGCGTGATCATGGCCAAGCACGGCATCTACGATCTGCGCCAGCACCTCGAAGAGGTCGTCATGCCCAACGTCAAGAAGTGGCGGATCTTCGAACGCACCGACGTGACCGCCATCGGCGAGAAGCGCCGCGAGCAGCTCGCCGACTACCTGGAGGACCTGCAGAAGCAGGTCGTCAGGTTCGAGGAGCAGCGTGATCGCATGCTCGCCCGCGAGGCCGCCAAGGCCGAGCGCTCGGCGTAGCCCCGCCCACTGGCCAGTTGATGCACCCATCGCGGGCTGTTGCGGAATCGTGTGGGGGTCAGTGCAACGGATCTCGTCAGTGGTGGCGGGTGGCCGGGCCCGAGGTCGG
>NZ_MVHF01000005.1 GCF_002086485.1 Mycobacterium aquaticum
CCGACCTCGGGCCCGGCCACCCGCCACCACTGACGAGATCCGTTGCACTGACCCCCACACGATTCCGCAACAGCCCGAAAGGCGTGCCACAACTGGCCACTCGGCGCAGCCGGCTGACTAGGTGTGCTGAGGGCTCTGCGCCTTCTTGTACATCGACTTCAGCAGCAGGTCGCGGAAGGTGTGGTTGTCCAGCGCCTTGAGGCCCGCACCGGCGACCCCCGGAATCCCCGCAAGCTTGTGGAAGAAGCGGCCGCGCCGGTACTCCCGACCCCACGTCGCCTGCATGCGCTGCGCGTAGTTGGTGAAATCGTCGGGGCCACCATTGGTCAGTGCCGCGATGGCGCATTCGCCTGCGGTCAAACCGGATTCGAGCGCCTTGGAGATACCGGCGCCGGATACCGGCTTGCCAGCACCCAGCGAGTCGCCGACGAACAGCACACCGGGACGCCAGGGCGGCCAGGCCGTGAAGCCCATGGGCAATCGCCAGGCCCGCACGCTCTTGTTCTTCTTGAGCTCCTCGATCGGCGGCAACTCCCACTCGCGGGGAAGCGTCCGGAGGAAGTCGCCGAGGAACTGGGTGGCGTTGATGGACTGCCAGTTCTTGTAGCTGTTGACGTAGCCGAGGCCGATGTTGAAGCGGCCGCCGCCCATCGGGAACACCCAGCCGTAGCCCGGCAGCTGATCGCCCTGGAACAGCAGCTTGAGATAGATGTCGAAGCTGTCGGAGTCGGGTCGGTTGGCGTGCATCTCCGAACGGATCGCGATCGCCGAGTAGCCGTTGTACTGGGAGTCGATCTTCAGCGCCCGCTTGATGGGGGAGTAGGCACCGTCGGCCGCGATGACCGCGTCGCCGTACACCTTCTCGCCGCTCTTGAGCACGACGCCCACCACTCGGCCGTTGGCGTCGAACTCGGGACCTGCCACCTCGGAGCCCTGACGCACCTCGGCGCCCGCCGACTCGGCGTGCTTGAGCAGCAGGGTGTCCAATTCGGTACGGCTGACGGTGTGGCCGTGGTTGGGCATGCCGGGACGGCGCGGGAACGACAGCTCCCACTCGCTGGGGCTGTACACGGTGACCTTGTTGATCCGATGGAACTTGGCGACCTCGTCGGCCAAGCCCATCTTCTGCAGGTAGCTCACCGCCCGGGCGGTGAGACCATCGCCACAGGGCTTGTCCCGCGGGAACTGCGCCTTGTCCAGGACGACCACCTTGGCGCCGGTCTGTGCGGCCTGCCACGCCGCGGCCGACCCGGAGGGGCCGCCACCGGCAATGACCAGGTCGTATCGCTGCGTCATGAGCCTCGTCTCATCGGTTGAGTGTCGCAGCGATAGTACCGAAGCCGGCTGTGTCCGGCGTGACTGGTACAACCGCCGCTCAGAGGGGTTGTTTGCGGATCATAGGTCGGTCTGGGCAGGTCAGCGCTATCAGGGCGAGTACAGTGATCGCGTGCGGCGAGGGGTGAGACCACATACCAGCGGCGAAGCGGGCGTCAAAGTAGACGCCCGCAGCGAGCGCTGGCGTGAGCATCGAAAGCGGGTGCGGTCCGAAATCGTCGAGGCCGCGTTCCGGGCCATCGACCGGCTGGGCCCCGAGCTGAGCCTGCGCGAGATCGCGGAGGAAGCCGGCACCGCCAAGCCGAAGATCTACCGCCATTTCGCCGACAAGTCCGACCTGTTCCAGGCCATCGGCGAGCGCCTGCGCGACATGCTGTGGGCGGCCATCTTCCCGTCGATCAACCTGGCCGCCGACCCGGCCCGCGAGGTCATCCGACGCAGCGTCGAGCAGTATGTGCGCCTGGTCGACGAGCATCCGAATGTGCTGCGGTTCCTGATCCAGGGCCGCTTTGCCGAGCAGAGCGAGTCGACCATGCGGGCGCTCAACGAGGGCCGCGGGATCACCCTGGCGATGGCCGACATGTTCTCCAACGAACTGCGTGAGATGGAACTCGACGGGGCGGCGATGGAGCTGGCGGCATTCGCCATGTTCGGTGCCGCGGCCTCGGCCACCGACTGGTGGCTGGGCAGCGAAGAGGACAGCCCGCGCCGGATGCCGATCGACGAATTCGTCGCGCATCTCACCACGATCATGGTGGGCTCGATCAACGGAACGTGTGAGTTGCTGGGCATCTGGATCGACCCAGATCTGCCACTGCACGAAGGTGTGCAGCGCCGCGAACACGTTGGCTGACCAGGTTCGTTGACAGCTGCGTCTCAGGTCCGCAGACTGGCGGATATCCGGTACCGGTGTTCCCAGGAAAGGACCTGAAGCCATGACGGCTGCCGAGCAAACCCCGCAGACCCAGCAACCTGTTCGGACCCGGGCCCTGATCATCGGAAGCGGGTTCTCCGGCTTGGGCATGGGTATCGAGTTGCAGCGCCGCGGGGTGGACTTCCTCATCCTGGAGAAGGCCGACGAGATCGGCGGGACCTGGCGCGACAACACCTACCCGGGCTGCGCCTGCGACATCCCGTCGCACATGTACTCGTTCTCGTTCGAGCCGAAAGCCGACTGGAGCCACATGTGGTCGTTCCAACCGGAGATCCAGGACTACCTGCTGGGGGTGACGGCCAAGTACGGGCTGCGGCGTTACATCCGGTTCAACACCCACGTGGACCGGGCGCACTGGGACGACGACGAACTGCGCTGGCACGTGTTCACCGACACCGGCCAGGAGTACATCGCCCAGTTCCTCATCTCCGGCGCCGGTGCCCTTCACATCCCGCAGATCCCCGACATCGAGGGCCGTGACGAATTCACCGGCACCGCTTTCCATTCCGCGCAGTGGGACCACAGCGTCGACATCAACGGCAAGCGCGTTGCCGTCGTCGGCACAGGCGCCAGCGCCATCCAGATCGTGCCCGAGATCGTCAAGGACGTCGCCGAACTGCAGCTCTACCAACGCACCCCTGCCTGGGTGATGCCGCGCGTCAACAACACCTTCCCGCTGTGGATGCGCCGCGTCTTCAGCTATGTCCCCGGCACCCGGGCGTTGCTGCGTGCCGCTATCTACTGGATCCACGAGGGTGTCGGGTTCGCCATGACCAAACAGCCGCGGCTGCTCAAGATCGGCGAGATGATGGGCCGCTACAACATCAACCGCAGCATCAAAGACCCGGAGCTGCGCCGCAAGCTCACGCCCACCTACCGCGCGGGCTGCAAGCGAATTCTCAACTCCGACACCTACTACCGCGGCATCGCCAACCCCAAGACCCAGGTGATCACCGAGCGCATCACGCGCATGACCCCGACCGGCATCGTCACTGCCGACGGTGTCGAGCACCCTGTCGATGTCGTGGTGTGGGCGACCGGTTTCCACGTCGCCGATTCGTACACGTACGTCGACATCAAGGGTCCCCGTGGCGAGGACCTGGTGGACCGCTGGAATCGGAGCGGCGTCGAGGCGCACCGCGGCATCGCGGTGGCCGGCATGCCCAACCTGTTCTTCCTGTTGGGACCGAACACCGGCCTCGGCCACAACTCGGTGGTGTTCATGATCGAGCAGCAGATCCGCTACGTCGCGCAGGCGATCTCCGCAGTCGACCACGCGGGCGCCCAAGCGCTGGCACCGAGCCGGCGCGCCCAGGACGAGTTCAATGCCCAGTTGCAGCACGAACTGACCGGCACGGTGTGGAACACCGGTGGTTGCAAGAGCTGGTACATGGACGAGCACGGCGTCAACCGCACCCTGTGGAGCGGCATGACGTGGCAGTACTGGCTGGCCACCCGCAATCTGGATCCGTCGGAGTTCGATTTTCTGCGGGACGGACGCGACACGAAAGCACTAGATGTCGGGGTCCCCGCGGGCGCTTAGCACCAGGGGTAGTGTCAGGGCAGACAAAGTGACCTGCGGAAATGGAGTTCTGGTGAGTGAAGGCATGAAGCTGATCGACCGGGTGTCAGCGATCAACTGGAACCGCCTGCAGGACGACAAGGACGCCGAGGTCTGGGACCGACTGACCGGCAATTTCTGGTTGCCCGAGAAGGTGCCGGTGTCCAACGACATTCCGTCCTGGGGCACGCTGACCGCCCACGAGAAGCAGATGACCATGCGCGTGTTCACCGGCCTGACGCTGCTGGACACCATCCAGGGCACTGTCGGCGCGGTCAGCCTGATCCCCGACGCGCTCACGCCGCACGAGGAAGCCGTCTACACCAACATCGCGTTCATGGAGTCGGTGCACGCCCGCAGCTACAGCAACATCTTCTCGACACTGTGCTCGACCGCCGAGATCGACGACGCGTTCCGCTGGTCGGAGGAGAACCCGAACCTGCAACGCAAGGCCGAGATCGTCATGCAGTACTACAAGGGTGACGAGCCGCTCAAGCGCAAGGTGGCCTCGACGCTGCTCGAGAGCTTCCTCTTCTACTCGGGCTTTTATTTGCCGATGTACTGGAGCAGCCGGGCCAAGCTGACCAACACCGCCGACATGATCCGGCTGATCATCCGCGACGAAGCCGTGCACGGCTACTACATCGGCTACAAATACCAGCGCGGGCTGGCCCTGGTCGATGAGGAAAAGCGTTCGGAGCTCAAGGATTACACGTACGAGCTGCTCTTCGAGCTCTACGACAACGAGGTCGAGTACACCCAGGACCTCTACGACGAGGTCGGGCTCACCGAAGACGTCAAGAAGTTCTTGCGGTACAACGCCAACAAGGCGTTGATGAACCTCGGCTACGAGGCGCTGTTCCCCAAGGACGAGACCGACGTGAACCCGGCGATCCTGTCGGCCCTGAGCCCCAACGCCGACGAGAACCACGACTTCTTCTCAGGTTCGGGGTCCTCCTACGTCATCGGCAAGGCCGTCAACACCGAAGACGAGGACTGGGACTTCTAAGCCTCGGGCTCGCGGGGCGGCAGCTTGATCAGCCCCGCGAGCAACAGCAACAGCGACGTCTGCGCCAGGACGCCGGGCGCCAGGGTCGGTGCGGGCCCGACCGTCTTGGTGGCGGCATACCACCACTGCTGGGTGGCCGGCATGGACTCCCAGGTGTCGGCGTAGCGCTGGTCGAGCGGCCCCGAATCATGGTTCACCGCAACATGATCGAGCACCCCGTAGGCCGACGCGCCGAGCACGACCAGCACCAGGATGCGAGAGATCAGCTGCGCACCGCGCGCGGGCAGTGCGGTCAGGACCGTGGCCACCGCGAGCACCGCGAGGGCGACCCACGGGATCAGTTGCTCCGGGTTGTTCCAGTGCCGCTCGCTGGCCAGTTCGAAGGCCGTCGCGAGGATACCCACGACGGTCAACGCGAACAGGGCTGCGCGGACGAGCCCCGCCCTGCGGCGGGAAGTCATGGGGTCAACGCGGACACGATCTTGTCCACGGTCTCCTGCCCGGGGTTGTACTTCGCCAGGTTGTCGCGCAGCTTGCCCAGGTTCGGATCGTCAGCAGGGTACGGCCGGTATTCGACGACCTCCGCTGCCCACCGGGACGGGTTGCTCACCCCGGCGGCTTTGAGCGCAGCGGCGATGTCGTCCTGCGATGCGGTGTTGGCCGACACCTTGGCGGCGGGGGCTGCGGTCACCGGGGCGGCGGTGGTGGACGCCGCCGCACCGGATGTCGTACTGGTGCTGTCGGCCGATGTGGAGCCACCGCAGCCGGTCAACGCGACAGTGGTCGCGATGCTTGCGGACACAATCAAAAGGGCTGCCTTACCTGACATGTCGTCTCCCTTGTGGCGTAGCGGCTAATGTAAGCACGATTCGCCGTCGCCACGGGTTCGATTGCGCAGATTGCTGGCAGTTCCCTGTGTTCAACCTGTGTCGAGTTACCGCCCTCGTGCCGGCTGGGCGGCGGTGGAAGCCGACGACGACGGCACTGTGGTGGGACGCTCGATGATGGTCGAATTCGCTGCGCCCACACGGTAACTGGCGCCGCGGTGCTCATCGGCGAGCCGGTCGCCGCGCCCCAGTAGCTTGTTGCGCAAGCTGCCCGGCGCGTACTCGGTCTGGTAGGCGCCGCGTGCCGTGAGCACCGGGACCACGTACTCGACGAAATCCGCGAACGAGCCGGGGGTGATGGCGTACGCCAGGTTGAAGCCGTCGACATCGGTCTCGTCGACCCACTCCTGCAGCGTATCGGCAACGCGTGCACCGGATCCCACGATGCGCGGGCCCATCCCGCCGATCTCGCCCCATTCGGCGATGTCGCGCACCGCCCACTCGCGGCCGTCCGGATCGGCGGACTGGAAGGCCTTGACCGCCGACAGGATCGCGTTCGAGTCGACGTTGCCGATCGGCTCGTCGAGCCCGTAGCGGGCCAGGTCGACCCCCATCCACCCGGACATGAACACCAGTGCACCCTCGGGATCGCCGTAGGACAGATACTCGGCGTGCTTGGCCGCGGCTTCCTCATCGGTCTCGGCAGTGATGATCGTGGTGAGGTTGAAGATTTTGGCAGCGTACGGATCGCGGCCGGCCAGCTCAAGTTCCGAGCGGATCGTCGAAACCGTATCGCGCAGAATGGCTTTGGTGGGTGCCGCGGTGAAGATGGCCTCGGCGTTCTCGGCGGCGAAGCGCACTCCGCGCGGCGACGACCCGGCCTGGTAGATCACCGGGGTGCGTTGCGTCGACGGCTCTGCGAGATGTACCCCCGGAACGCTGAAATGCGTTCCGGAATGGCCGATGTGGTGCACCTTGGCCGGATCGGTGAACACGCCGCGTTCGGCGTCGCGCACCACCGCGTCGTCCTCCCACGAACCTTCCCACAACTTGTAGAGCACCTCGAGGTACTCGTCGGCATGGTCATAACGGGCATCGTGCGCGGGCTGGTCGGTCTGGCCCATATTGCGTGCCGCCGCAGGCAGATAGCCGGTGACGACGTTCCAGCCGATGCGGCCGTTGGTCAGGTGATCCAGCGTCGACATCCGCCGGGCGAACGGATAGGGATGCTCGAAGCCGGTGCCGGTGGTGATGCCGAACCCCAGATTCTCGGTGACCAGCGCCATCGCCGAGACCAACAGCATCGGATCACCGACCGGAATCTGGGCGGCCTGGCGGATCGCGGCTTCATCGCTGCCGCCGTAGACGTCATAGGTGCCGAGCACGTCGGCGATGAACAGTCCGTCAAAACGGCCGCGTTCCAACAGCTTTGCCAGTTCCGTCCAGTAGGTGATGTCCTTGTAGCGCCAGGACTGGTCGGCCGGGTGGCGCCAGAGTCCGGGGGACTGGTGGGCGACGCAGTTCATGTCGAAGGCGTTGAAGCGGATCACACGGGTCACCGCGCCGAGCCTGCCCGTGCTCGGCGGGGGAGTCACCGGTTGTGTTCAGCCGGATTGTTTTTCACTGCTCAAGGATTAACGAGCAGTGAATACCTGGGAACTGTCTGATCTTCAGGTGGTGCCGACGGCCGCGTGATATGAGACTTGCGTGGTGACCGCACAGTCTCTCGTGACCTCGATCCTGAACTGGCTGCGCGCCGGCTACCCGGAAGGCGTTCCCGGCACGGACCGCGTGCCGCTACTGGCGTTGCTGCGCGCCACGCCGCTGACCGACGACCAGCTCAAAGAGGTCGTCCGCAACATCACCGCGAACGGCACCGCGTCGCTGGTGGACGGAAAGATCGACCGCGACGTGATCGCGGAATTCATCTCCGAGGTCACCGAGCACGACGCCGGCCCGGAGAACATCAACCGGGTGGCGGCCAAGCTGGCCGCCGTCGGTTGGCCCCTGGCCGGCGTCGATCGCGATGCGGGTGCTTCGGAGTAACTAGCCGCGCAGCGAAGCGGTATCGATGACGAACCGGTACCGCACATCGCTGGAGAGCACGCGCTCGTACGCCTCGTTGATGTAGTCGGGAGCGATGACCTCGATCTCGGGGGTCACGTCATGCTCGGCGCAGAAGTCGAGCATCTCCTGGGTCTCCGGGATGCCGCCGATCATCGAACCGGACAGGCTGCGCCGGTAGGCGCCCAGCGGGAAGAACGGCACCACCAGCGGCTTCTCCGGCGCGCCCAGCTCGACGAGCGTGCCGTCGGTGGCCAGCAGGCCCAGGTAGGCGCCCATGTCGAGGTTGGCCGACACGGTGTTGAGGATCAGGTCGAACTTGCCTGCCAGCTTGGTGAAGGTGTCCGGATCGCTGGTCGCGTAGTACTCGTCGGCGCCGAGCCGCAGACCGTCCTCCATCTTCTTCAGCGACTGCGACAGCACGGTGACGTGCGCGCCCATCGCGTGGGCGATCTTGACACCCATGTGCCCGAGGCCGCCCAGACCGATGACGGCGACCTTCTTGCCGGGGCCGGCGTTCCAGTGCCGCAGCGGAGAGTACAGGGTGATGCCCGCGCACAGCAGGGGAGCGGCCTTGTCCAACGGGATGCTGTCGGGGATACGCAGCACGTAGTTCTCGTCGACGACGATCGCGCCGCTGTAGCCGCCGTGCGTGGGCGTGCCGTCGCGGCCGATCGCGTTGTACGTGCCGACCATGCCGGTCCCGGTGCAGTACTGCTGCAGTCCGGCCTTGCAGTTGTCGCATTCGCGGCAGGAATCGACGAAGCAGCCGACACCCACGTGGTCGCCGACCTTGTACTTGGTGACCTCCGAGCCGACCTCGGTCACCACGCCGGCGATCTCATGACCCGGCACGACGGGGTAGTTGGGCTGGCCCCACTCGGCCTTCACGGTGTGGATGTCGGAGTGACAGATGCCCGCGAAGTGGATGTCGAATGCCACGTCGTGGGGCCCTACCTCGCGACGGGTGATGGTGGTCTTGGTCAGCGGCTCGGTTGCCGAGGTCGCGGCATACGCGGAAACAGTGCTCATCACAGCCCTCTTCGATCGTCGTCAGTACATGCGTCTGGGGACATTGGCCCAGGTAACTGGAGCGCCGCAGAACGCGGCCCGACACCTGCAACCATCGCGATGTCGACATTAGTCCCCCCATCGACTGTGACTTCGCTCCCTGAAGATGGGCTGGGAGCGGCGGCTCAGAGCCCGGGCGCGCGGATCGACCCGTTGAACGACACCCGCTCGTAGCTCACGAGCCCCTCCAGCGTGTATGGATCGGTGTCGATGATCTGCTGGGCATCCTCAACGCTGATGTCGCCGGTGATCAACACGCCGCCGCTCAGCGGTTCCAGACGGCCCGCGAGCAGGATGCGGCCGGCGGCCACCTCGTCGTTGAGCCATGCGACATGCGCCGCCCGGGTCTGGTCGACAACTTCGACCGGCTTCAGGTAGGTCAGCGTCAGGATGTGAAACACGGATGCAGACTATGCGGGCCCGGGCGGGACCCTGCATGCCCCCCGGCTATGCCGGTCGATCTCGTGATGACTGCGTTCGCGGCGGTCCGCGGCGGCATCGTCGGAGAGCCCCAGCACTCGCACGCAGGCGTCGGCCACGTGGAACGGTAGTTCAGCCCGTTGCGGACCTGCCGGCATCGACCACATGTTGACCAGGGATTCGACGAGACGAAAGGGCAGATCCGCGGCGGGCATGGGGATTCCGGTGCGGTTGACGACAGCCAGGCTCAGATCCAGATAGTGCAGTCGCAGCCGTTCGCGCTCCGACCAGAACGGCTGCAACTTGGCGTCCCGCAGTTCGGGCAGGAGGTAAAGCGCCCCGAGATTCCATCGCCCGGACATCAGCTGGGCGCCGTCGAATGCCGCGAGCGCGTGCAGGTGTTCTGCAGCTGTCAACGCGGGCTCGGCGCTGAGCAGGCTGGGGACGAATCCAAGAGTCGGGGCGACTGTCTGTTCCAGCAGTGCACACAGAATGTCGTCCTTGGTTTTGAAGTGGTGGTACAGGGACGCCTGACGCATGCCGACCGCTTCTGCGATCGTCCGTGTCGACGTACCCGCGTATCCCGTTGTGGTGAACAATTCCCCTGCGGCATCAAGGATTTCGTCGCGTGCCGTCAACCCCGGACGCCGCTGATCGTGCAGGCGCGGACGCCCTGCTCTGGTGAGCGGCATACGGCCATCGTGGCCCATCGTCAGTACGTGACGGAGATCCGCAGCTATCTGTCACCCGATAGAAACGCGTGACACGTGACTGTTACCGAAGTCGCTGATTGATTTACGTCCGCGACACCCGATCTCGCCGGCGTCCGTGAAAACTGTCGAGCGACAGGCTGCGGCACACGGTGGTGGCGCGGTATCCCCAATTCACTTCCGGGAGGCCACGATGCGCGAGGCCACGATCGCGGCTGCACCGCCACCGGTCGACGGTTCGGCCGTACCGGCCACGGCGCCGTCGAGCACACAGCCTGTCGCGACGGTCGGTGACCTGAACGTCACCTTCCGCCGCAACGGCCGTGACGTACGTGCGCTGCGCGGGGTCTCGCTGGCGATCGCACCGGGCGAGATCGTCGGGCTGGTCGGTGAATCCGGTTCCGGCAAGACGGTTCTGGGGTTCACGATGCTCGGCCTGCTACCGAACGCGAAGGTCGACGGGACGGTCCGCGTTGCGAATTCCGACATGATCAACGGTGACGGCAAGGCGCTGCGAAAGGTTCGCCGGCTGGACCTGGGCGCGGTGTTTCAGGATCCGATGACCTCTCTGAACCCCACCATGCGGATCGGCAAGCAGGTCGCCGAGGCCACCGGTAGCGACGACGAGGCGCTGCGCCTGTTGACGGCGGTCGGCATCCCTGATCCAGCCCGGCGGATGCGCTGCTTCCCGCATGAACTGTCCGGCGGACTGCGTCAGCGCGTGATGATCGCGATGGCCATCGCGGGCGACCCCGAGCTGATCATCGCCGACGAACCCACCACCGCACTCGATGTCACCGTCCAGGCCCAGGTTTTGCAGCTATTGCGGGGGCTGCGCGACCAGATCGGTTGCAGCATTGTGTTCATCACCCACGACCTCGGGGTAGCCGCCCAGATATCGGACCGTATCGCAGTGCTCTACGCGGGCCGCATCGCCGAGATCGGGCCCGCCGCAGAGGTTCTCCAGAACCCGGCGCACCCCTATACCCAGGGCCTGCTGCGTTCCCGGCTGACGTTGCAGACACCGCGCGGCCGGCGGCTCGCCGCACTGCCGGGGTCGGTGCCCAGCCCACTGGCACCGCTGCCGGGCTGCGCCTTCGTCCCGCGTTGCGAACTCGCCACCGACGATTGCACGAAGGCTCCACCCGATCCGATCTCGGTGGGGCCCGCGCGGGTCAGTGCATGTGTGCTACCGGCACGGCAGCGCACCGACGTCGAGAACCCAGCCAACCAGGAACCCGTTGCCGAGCAGTCGATTTCGAAGCCGAACACCGATCAGCCGCCGTCGATCGAACTGACCGAAATCATCAAGACCTTCTCCGTCGCCCGGCGCGGCAAGCTGCAGGCACTGCGCGGCGTGACACTGCGGGTCGGGCACGGCGAATCGGTGGCACTCGTCGGGGAAAGCGGATCGGGAAAATCAACGCTGCTGCGGGTGATCGCCGGCCTGGAGAAGGCCAGCTCCGGCAGTGTGAAACTCGCGGGGAACCAGCGACCGCAGATGGTGTTCCAGGACGCGGGCGCGTCCCTGACCCCGTGGCTGTCGGTCGGCGAACTCATCGCCGAGCGGCTGCGCGGCACCGGGATGTCGCGCGCGCAGCGCCGCGATGCCGTCATCGAGGTGCTGGCCCGGGTCGGGCTGCCCGCCGA
The DNA here is from genome assembly GCF_002086485.1 of Mycobacterium aquaticum. GTDB lineage: Bacteria > Actinomycetota > Actinomycetes > Mycobacteriales > Mycobacteriaceae > Mycobacterium > Mycobacterium aquaticum. The sequence goes on from NZ_MVHF01000005.1 coordinate 11,582, forward strand.
GGTCGCCAAGTCGCGGGCCGGGCAGCTCTCCGGCGGTCAGCGCCAACGGGTTTCGCTGGCACGGGCCACTGTCGTGCCGCCGTCGGTGCTGCTGTGCGACGAACCGACCAGTGCGTTGGATGTCTCGCTGGCCGCATCGGTGCTCAACCTGATCGGTGACCTGCGCCGCAGCCTGGACATGTCCGTGGTGCTCGTGACGCACGACTTGTCGGTGGCCCGGGTGGTCGCCGACCGGATCGCCGTCATGTACCTCGGTCGGATTGTCGAAGTCGGCCCCGCCGAGCAGGTCATCGGCGATCCCGCCCACCCGTACACCCGCGCGTTGGTCGACTCGATCCCCGACCTCGGATGCGAATCCCGGGTGCTGCCAGGGGAACCGGCCAGCCCGCTGGCGCCGCCGCCCGGATGCGCCTTCCACCCGCGCTGCCCGATCTCCGTCGACGCCTGCGGCGGTGACCAACTCGACGTCCGCCTCGAAGGCTTCCCCGGCAATCCGCACCAGGTCGCCTGCATCGAACGGAAGGCGCTCTGATGGCTATCGCAGTCTCGGTTCCCGGCCTGGTCCGCGACAGCGGGCGGTGGCGACTCGCCCTGCCGCAGTCCCGGTCGATGATCGTCAACTGGACCGGGTTCTCTTTGGTGATCGTGGTGACGCTGATCGCCGTCGCGGTACCGCTGCTCGCGCCGCACGACCCGCTGACCCCGGTGAGCATGCCGCTGCAGGCCCCGGGCAAGAACGGATTCCTGCTCGGCACCGACAGTGTGGGCCGCGACATCCTGTCCCGGGTGCTCTACGGCGCTCGGTCCAGCTGGTTCGCCGCGCTGGCAGTGGTGGCGCTGGGCCTGCTGATCGGCGGGCTGGTCGGCCTGATCGCCGGTGCGACCGGAGGTTGGGTTGACGCCACGCTGATGCGCATCACCGACGGCTTTTTGTCCCTGCCCGCACCGGTGCTGGCGATCGCGGTGGTGGCGGCGCTCGGGCCGGGCTTCCTGCACACCCTGATCGCGGTGTCCATCGTCTGGTGGCCGTTCTACGCCCGGCTGGTGCGCGGCGAGGTGGCCCGGCTGGCCGCCCGGCCGCACGTCGAAGCGGCGAAACTGGCTGGTGTCAGCCCATTCCGGCTCGCTGTGCGACACCTGCTGCCGGGTGCGGTGCCGAACGCGCTCGTGGCGGCCAGTCTGGACGTCGGCACGTTGATCCTCACCCTGGCGGCGTTGTCCTTCCTGGGCCTCGGACAGGCCGCGCCTGCACCAGAATTGGGCGCCGACTCAGCCCGCAACCTCAGCTACTTCCTGCAGCAGTGGTGGATCCCGGTGATGCCGGGGCTCGGGGTGCTGGTGCTTGCGTTGATTGCCAACGTCGCCGGCGACTGTCTGCGCAATCTGATGAAGAACAACTAGGAGCCGCCCGCATATGAAGACATTCATCGCCTCCCGGCTGGGTGCCATGGTGGCCATCCTCGTCGGGCTGACCGCGGTGCTGTTCGTCCTGCAGAACATCTCGCCGCTGGATCCGGTCAAGGCTCAGCTGGGCGCCCAGGCCTCGGCTCAAGCCGTTGCCGCGCGGCGGGAAGCGCTGGGGCTCAACGACCCTGTGCTGGTGCAGTTCTGGCATTACCTGACCGGCGCCGTCAGCGGCGATCTGGGCACGTCCTACCGCACCCGGCACGCCGTGGTGTCCGACCTCGGTTCGTTCTTCCCGGCCACCCTGGAACTCGCGCTCTATGGGCTGGCCCTCGCGATCGCGCTGGCCGTGCTGCTCGCGTTCAGCACCACCCTGAAGTGGCGCGGGGCCGGGATACTGCGCGCGGTGCTGTACACCGGATCGTCGGCGCCGATGTTCCTGCTGGGCATCCTCGGGCTCATCGTCTTCTATCAGACCCTGGGCTGGGTGCCGGCGAACGGCCGGGTGGGAGTGACGAATCCGCCCGAAGGGCCGACCGGGCTGCTCACCGTCGACGGTCTGCTGCACGCCCGGTTCGACGTGGTCGCCGATGCGTTGCACCACCTGATCCTGCCGGCACTGGTCATCGCGATCGGCCCGGCCGTGGCGATCGGCCGGGTATTGCGCAGCAGCTTGATGGCCGACATCGACAGCGACTACGCCCGCACCGCGCGGGCCAAAGGCCTGTCCGAGAGCCGGATCATGGCCCGGCACGTGCTGCGCAACTCGGTCGGCGCAGCCTTGTCGATGACGGGACTCCAAGTGGGACTGATGTTCTCGGGTGTCCTGGTGGTTGAGCAGGTGTTCGGCTGGCCCGGTATCGGCCAGTACATCGCGCAGAGCATCCCGGTCGCGGACTTCCCGGCCATCGCCGGCGTCACGCTGATGCTGGGCGCCCTCTACGTCGTCATCAACACGGCCGTGGACCTGCTCCAGGCCGCCGCAGATCCCCGCATCGCAGTCACAGGAGGTTAGATGCCGAAACAGCCACTCATCGTGGGCAATCCCGTGCTTGTCGTGGTCGACATGCAGGAATCCGGCGATATGCCGGCCGAGGAGGTGGGCATCGCGCACATGCCCGGCTATGCCGACCGGATCGCCAACGCGCGACAGCTGATCGACGCCGCCCGCGCGGCGCGCATCCCGATCGTCTTCTTCCAGGAAGTGCACCGGGCCAACGGCGTCGACTTCGGCCGCGAACTCGACGGCTTCGAAGGCCCGCACTGTATCGACGGCCGGCCCGGCACCCCGCTGCACCCCGAATTGCTGCCCGACCTGGACGGACCCAACCACGAGTTCCACATCGTCAAGCGCCGCTACTCCGGTTTCATCGGAACCGAATTCGAGATCGTGCTGTCCGGCCTGAAGGCCGACACCCTGATCCTCATCGGCGGCCTCACCGATGTCTGCGTGCACTACACCTTCGCCGACGCGCACCAGCGCGACTTCTACGTGCGCGTCGTCAGTGACTGCGTCGGAGGCTCATCGGAGTACCGGCACGACGCAGCGCTCGATGCCATGGAGTACCTGCAGTCCGGTGCGATGCGGACCACCGAGGAGATCCTCACCGCGTTCGAAGAACTCGCCACCCCCGTCCTCGAAGGAGCCGCCCGATGATGAAGCTACGTACGCTGCCCCGCACGCGAGGAGGAATCAAGGTATTGGCGGTCGGTGCGATCATGACCGCGACCCTGACCGCTTGCGGCGGATCGAATTCCGGTGGCAGCAGCACTCCCAACGCCGCCCCGACCGACAAGGTGCTGCACCTGTCATTCCTGCAGGATCCGGGACAACCGCCCGACCCCGACGTCTACTACGCCGGACAGGGTCTGCTACTCACCACGAACACCTACGAGGGCCTCTTGCAATACAAGGCGGGCACCGACAAGCCCGTGCTGGAGCCGCTGCTGGCGACCGAGTGGACGGCCTCACCGGATAACAGGGTGTTCAGCTTCAAGCTGCGCGAAGGCGTCAAGTTCCATGACGGCACCCCGTTCACCTCGGCCGCGGTGAAGGCCTCCTTCGACAGGAGGGCGGCGGTGAACCAGGGCCCGGCCTACATGGTCACCGACGTCGAATCGGTTACCACCCAGGGTGATTACGGTGTAACCGTCACGCTCAAGGCGTCGAACTCGGCGTTTCTGGACTACCTGGCCTGTCCGTACGGACCGCGCATGCTCAGCCCGGAGGGGCTGAAGAAGAACGGCGGCAGCGACAACGCGCAGGGCTACCTCACCAACCACGATCTGGGCACCGGCCCCTACACCCTGACTGCCGCCGAGGTCGGCTCGAAGTACGAACTGACCGCCTTCGGCGACTACTGGGGCGCCAAGCCCTACTTCGAGAAGGTCGATCTTCCGGTCATCACCGACGTGTCGGCGCAGCAGTTGCAGTTCAACAACGGTCAGATCGCCGCGATCCTCCACGACCTGCCGTCCTCGGCCGTGCAGTCGTACCTGGACAACAAGTCGTTCGCGAACTACTCACTGCCGACCATGATGTCGAACTACGTGTACGTCAACCCCCGCAAAGGCATGATGACCGACACGAAGAACCGCACCGCGGTGTTGCAGGCCATCGACGTCGACGAACTGGTCAAGCAGACCTACTTCGGCCGCGGCAAGACTGCCGAGCAGATCTACCCGCCGAACATGATGGCCGCCGAATTCGGCAAGCAGACCGTGCCGCACGATCCGTCGGCGCTGTCCGGTATCGCCGCAGGACTGCCCGCCGACCAAAAGGCCGTCACCATCGGCTATGACTCCAGCAACCCGGACAATCAGTTGATCAGCAACCTGATTCAGACCCAGCTGGCCGCGGCCGGGCTCAACGCCAAGGTGCAGGCCTACCCGACATCGGAAATCTACGGCTGGGTCGGCAGTGACGGGCAGTCCGCGCCGGAGATCATGACCTACCTCGGGTGGCCGGACGCGCCGTCGCCATACACCTGGGGCCATATCTCGTGGGATGCCAGCGGCGGTCTGAACTTCTTCGGGTGCTCGGCGCCGGCGGTCACCGCAGCCTTGGCCAAGGGACTGCCCGCGGACACGGCCGCCGACTTCTCCACTGCCGGTACGGAAGCGGTCAAGACGGGCTGCTGGCTCAACGTCGCCGACGTCAACGACTTCATGGTCGCCCAGCCGTGGTTGAAGGGCGTCGAACAGGCGCACGTGGTGACCAACCCGAACTCCCTGCGGCTGGCCGCGCTGTCGGTCGGCTGATGGCCACGCTCTTACACAAGAGCGGGGTGCGCCGCATCATTCTGCTGACCCTGGGCTGGGAGGAACTGCCGAAATCGGTGTCGGTGTACGGGGCTCCGCCCGAAGAGCGGATGCGCGAACCCGTCCCCGGCGTGCTGTTGCAGACCGATGGTGGCTGGGTGCTGCTGGACACCGGGTTCAACACCGCCCTGGTGCGGGATCCGGCGCTCTACCGGCGGTTCTTCCCGACCGTGGAATACCGTCCGGTGCTGCCCGGACCCGGCGAGCCGATCGAACAGCGGCTCGCCGAGGTCGGTGTGGATTTCGACGCGATCCACACTGTGGCCGTCAGCCACCTGCACCACGATCACGCGGGTGGGCTGAAGCTGTTCGCCGGCAAGGTGCCGGTGCACGCCCAGCGCCGCGAACTCGAGTACGGGCTGTCGAACCACCCTGAGCCGGAACGCAATGCGATCGTGCGGGTGGACTTCGACGACCCGAACATCGACTGGCGCCTGGCCGACGGGGAGGCCGAGGTTGCCCCAGGTGTCACAGCGGTGCCGACCTATGGGCACACGCCGGGCCATCAGAGTTTCGTGGTGGAACTCGACGAATCGGTAAGGGGGATCGCCGGTGCCGAAGGGTATGTGTTCGCCTTCGACGCCGCCGATCTCACCGAGAACATCGAGCAGGAACTCCCCATCGGTGGTTTCATCGACGTGGATCCGCAGGACACGGTCGAGCCGATCCGCCGGCTCAAGAAGTTGGCTGCGGACAGGGGATTTCAGCTGATACCCGGCCATGATCCACACGTGTGGCCAGAGCTCACGGAGCATTTCCACCGCAGATTCGGTCCGCTGTGATCCAGTACGTGCTGCGTGCCGACCGGGTGCTCGTCGATGGGCACCTGGTCCCGGCATCAGTGGGCATCAGCGGTGGGCACATCGCCTTCCTGGGTGACCTGGATGCAGACTGCCCGGCGGTCCACGATGTCCGGCTGCCCGGCCCGGTCGCCCTGCTGCCCGCGTTCGTCGACACCCATGTCCACGTCAACGATCCCGGCACCGACTGGGAAGGTTTCGCCACGGCCACCACGGCAGCCGCGGCGGGAGGTATCGCCACAATCGTCGACATGCCGCTGGACTCCGATCCGGTGACCACGAGCGCCGCTGCCTTGCGTGTGAAAGAGGCAGCGGCTGAAGGTAACTGCGCTGTCAGCGTCGGGTTCTGGGGTGGCGTCGTCCCAGACAACCTGGACCAGCTCGCCGCGCTGGCACAGGCCGGGGTGCGTGGCTTCAAGTGCTTCCTCGCCGATTCGGGCAATCCGAACTTCCCGCACCTGACTCCCGAGCAGTTCCGTGCCGCCATGGTCCGCATCGCCGAACTGGGTTCGCTGCTGCTGGTGCACGCGGAGAGCCCCGCGGTGCTCGACGCCAGCCCACGTCCGGTGGGGGGCGGCTACCGGTCGTTTCTGGCGTCACGCCCCGACGCCGCTGAGGAGGACGCCGTGGGCCTGGTCGTCGACACCGCACGGGAGACCGGCACTCGCGTGCACATCGTCCACGTGTCCAGTGGCCGGGTGCTGCCCCTGCTGGCCGCGGCGAAAGCCGACGGCGTCGCCGTCACGGCCGAAACCTGTCCGCACTACCTGACTTTCGGCGCTGAGGAGGTACCCGACGGCGGCACCGAGTTCGCCGCGTGCCCACCGATCCGGGACGGTGTGAACCGAGAACTGCTGTGGGCGGCGCTCGCCGACGGGACCCTGGATCTCGTGGTGTCCGATCATTCGCCGTGTGACCCGCAGTACAAGGCCTCGGGTGACTTCGGGAGCGCTTTCGGCGGGGTCAGCTCGCTGCAGCTTGGGCCCCGCGCCGTGTGGACCCAGGCTGTGGCGCGAGGTTTCGGCATTGCCGAGTTGAGCCGGTGGATGTCGGAACGCCCCGCCGCGCTGGCCGGCTACCCGGACCGGGGTCGGATTGCGGTGGGGCTGCGGGCCGATCTGTGCGCCTTCGATCCCGACGCGGAGGACACCGTCCGTGCTAGCGAACTGCGCCACCGGCACCCGGTGAGCCCGTACGACGGTGTCCGTCTGCGCGGTTCGGTGTTGCAGACCTGGGTGGGCGGGGTGCCGGCCGGGCTGGGCCAGTCCACCAGCAAGGCTGGGATCTACGCGCCCGGGCCGGACAACCCGCGCAGCCACTGGCCACTTTCGAAAGCCATCGGATTGTGACCGACGTCGATCTCGCCTCCCGGACCGTCGGCGGCAGCGTCGTGGCCGCCAGTGACGAATCCTTCGGGTTCAAGGAGCGGCTCGTCGATCCGACCGAACCCGCCTTCGTTCCCGGAATATATGACCTGCGTGGCGAAGTGGTGGACGGTTGGGAGACCAAGCGGCACGCCGGAACCGGCGGTGACTGGGCGATCATCCGGCTCGGCGCGCCCGGCCGGCTGCACGCCGTCGATGTGGATACCCGGTTCTTCTCAGGTAACCACCCGACCGCCGCCGCCGTGTACGCCTGCGCATTGGAGCGCACCGCGGATCCGACAGCACCTACGGTGGCCTGGACATCGATCGTGGAAATGACGGTTCTCAAAGGGGATTCACACAATCTGTTGGCCGTGACGGACCGGCGTCGGTGGACGCATCTGCGGCTGCGCTTGCAGTCCGACGGCGGGGTCGCGCGGTTGCGGGCCTACGGCGAGGTCATCCCGGACCCGGCGCTGTGGGCTGGTGTCACCGTCGAGGTGTCCGGCGTGGAACAGGGCGGACGCGTCGAATGGTGCAGCGACAATTTCTATTCCAGCGCCACCTCGCTCATCGCCCCGAATCGGCCGCACAACATGGGTGAGGGCTGGGAGACCCGCAGGCGCCGCGATATCGGACCCGACACCCACGACGCGGTGATCATCTCGTTCGCGGTGCCCGCCGACCTGCGGCAGGTCGAGATCGACACCTCGTACTTCGTGTTCAACGCCAGCCTCGAGGTGTCGGTGCTGGGCAGCAGCTGTCGGCCCGATCGCGAACATGGCTGGGGGACGGTCGCGTTCGATATCCCAGTGTTGGCGCGTACCTCGCTGATTCCCGATGCGCGCCAACGCTTCCCGATCGATGTTGCCGGCGTGACAGCGCTGCGCGTACAGGCCTACCCGGACGGGGGGATCGCCAGGGTGCGGGCATTCGGGGTGCCCACGGCGGACGGACTACGCACGCTGCAGCGCCGGTGGAAGGAATGCTCGTGACGGTGTCCATGGCCGACTGCACCGGGCTGTGGCGCCGCACCCTGTTGATCGGGGCGGACGGCACCCACGACGAGAACCCGGGCGTCCTGTGGCTGCAGGGTCCGACCGCTTATGTCGACTCGCGCGGCTTCGCAGGCACCCTGGCGCAGAACGGCAACATCTTCGAATGGCACCGCGCGGTCGACCTACAACCCCCGGGCCCGTTCCCGGATGCGGGTGAGATGCGCTGGGAAGGCGACGTTCTCATCGAGACCGGCGTGCACGAGGACTACGTCGAGCACTGGGTGCGCGACGCCGGGGAGGTCGTCCCCACAGGTGCACTGCATCTGTCCGGTCCGGGCGGCACCCCGGCACTGCTGGTCCGGGTGGGTGCGCTGTTCGGCTGGGCCGACTGCGAGCAGGTGCTGATCGGCACCGTCGGCGCCGCCGACTACCGATCGCTCGGAATCATGAACTCCGGCAACAAGATCCAGGCCAACGGCGTGCACTGGACGGTGGATCGAACGGAAGGGAAGGTGGATTCATGAGTGGCGTGACGTCATTCACGTCGGTGCCCGTCATCGACATCAGCGGACTGTACTCACCCGAGAGCGCCGAACAGGACCGAGTGGCTGCCGAGATCGGCCGAGCGGCAGCCGATGTCGGCTTCTTCTACATCAGGGGCACCGGCATCGACGAGTCCCTGTTCGACGCCATGCTGGCCGCCGTCAAGGAATTCTTCGCGCTGCCGCTGGAAGAAAAGATGCGCAGCTACATCGGTCTGTCGCCGTGCCACCGCGGCTATGTACCCGTCGGCGAGGAGGGATTCGAGGGCACCGTCCCCGATCTGAAAGAAGCCTTCGACACCGCTCTCGACCTGCCTGCCGACGACCCGGACTACCTTTCCGGCAACCCGATGCTCGGGCCGAACACGTGGCCCGAGCTGCCGGGCTTCGCCGCGGCCGTCACCGCCTACTACCAGGCGCTGCTGGCGGTGGGACAGCGGCTGCTGCGGGCGTTCGCGGTGGCGCTCGGGGAGGACCCCGAGGTGTTCTCCCGGCACGCGACCAAGACGCCGAGCCAGTTACGGCTCATCCACTATCCGTACAACCCCGATGCGCTGGACAGCATCGGCATCGGTGCGCACACCGACTACGAATGCTTCACCTTGCTCAAGCCCACCGCACCCGGTTTGGAGGTGCTCAACGGGGCGGGGGAGTGGATCGACGTCCCGCCGGTCGACGGCGCATACGTCGTCAACATCGGCGACCTGCTCGAGCTGTGGACCAACGGGGCGTTCGTGGCGACCAGCCACCGGGTCCGCAAGGTCGCCGAGGAGCGGTATTCGTTCCCACTGTTCTTCAACGTCGACTACGACACCGAGGTCAAGCCGCTGCCGCAGTTCGTCACCACCGAGACAGCCCGGCGTCCCGGGTTACGGGCCGGTGAGCACCTGTTCGCCCAGACCGCACAGACGTTCGCCTATCTGCGGCGGCGAATCGAGGACGGGGAAGTGGTGCTGCCGGACGGATCGCTGGGCCTCGGGCAGTTCGGACAGCAGGCGTTGCAGGGCGCCGGCGGCTGATCAGTTGATCGGCGCGTTCACCCAGCGCAGGTCGTCGAGGATGCCGCGGGCCGCGACGATGTTCTGGCCGGTCTGCCAGACCTCGTTGTTGACCACGAACACCCGGTTGTCCTTCGTTGCGGACAATGCCCGCCACGCCGGACTGTCCAGAATCGCCGTGGCGCGATCGCGCGCGGCAGGCGACGCGAAGGACACGTACACGATGTCGGCGTCGGCGATCGAGAAGTCACGACCGGAGGTGGGCAGTTCCTCGAACGGCTTGTCGGTGAACCGCTGGGCGGCGGGCCGGTCCAGCCCGACCGCGGCCAACACGCTGCCGGGGAAGTTGTTGGCTCCGTAGACCCGCACGGTGTTCTCGGTCAGTTGTACCACGGAGGCCTGAAAGTGCGCGGCGTCGTTGTCGGTGCCGGTCTTGCGGGCCGCGTCATTGAACTTGTCGACCAGGTCGCCCGCCGCGTCGGCACGTCCGGTCGCCGCGCCGACCGTGCGCAGCGTGTCCTGCCAGCCGGCGCCGGGCGCGCCGGTGAAGACAGTCGGTGCGATCGCCGCCAGCGCGCCGAACGCGTCCGGCGTCAGGGCCTGCGACCCCAGGATCAGGTCGGGGTGGGCCGCCGAGATGGCGGAGAGATCCGGTGCGTTGCGGTCGCCGACCGCCGCGACGTCGTGCACGGTCTTACCGAGGTACGACGGTTGACTGTCGGAACCCACGGGCGTGGCGGCTGCGACGACGCGAGACTGCAGGCCCAACGCGCACAACGCGTCGAGTTGATCACCGGACAGCACGACGATGCGTTGTGGATCCCCGGATATCTGCGTGGTCGGGGGGATGCCGTTGCCCTCGGCGTTGTGAACGTCGCGTGAGGCCGGGTCCGCGGGAGCCGGTGCGGGTGCACACGACTCGTCAGGACGGCGCTGATTGCCCAACACGCCGGCGTCGGCGATCTTCGTCACGCTCGTGCTGATCGACGCCTGGCCCTGCGGGGCCGCGCTTTCTGAGCCGCAACCGGCGGACAGTGCGGCGGTCACGGTGATCAGCGCAGCTACGACACGCGGGCGGTGGATCAACACGGGGCGACGGTAACATTCTGGCGCTTCCCAGCTGGTCAGGCCGCCGCGCTGAGAACTTCCGGGCTGATTACGACAGTTTGTAGGACCCACGGGCGCGCGGGGCTTCGGGAGGGTTAGGATTCAGTTCGATATGCGGGATTTCCCGACTGATCTTTGGAGGATCTCTTGGTAGCCGAAGCGCCCCCAATCGGAGAACTCGAGGCACGTCGTCCTTTTCCGGAACGGATGGGCCCCAAGGGCAACCTGGCCTACAAGCTCATCACGACCACCGATCACAAGCTGATCGGCATCATGTACTGCGTCGCGTGCTTCGCCTTCTTCTTCATCGGCGGGCTCATGGCACTGCTGATGCGTACCGAATTGGCGTTGCCCGGTTTGCAGTTCCTGTCCAACGAGCAGTTCAACCAGCTGTTCACCATGCACGGCACGGTGATGCTGCTGTTCTACGCGACACCGATCGTGTTCGGCTTCGCCAACCTGGTGCTGCCGCTGCAGATCGGGGCGCCCGACGTGGCGTTCCCGCGCCTGAACGCACTGTCGTTCTGGCTGTTCCTGTTCGGCGCGCTGATCGCCATGGGCGGCTTCATCACCCCCGGCGGCGCCGCTGACTTCGGCTGGACGGCCTACTCGCCGCTCACCGACGCAATCCACTCGCCCGGACCGGGCGGTGACCTGTGGATCATGGGCCTGGCCGTCGGTGGTCTCGGCACCATCCTCGGTGGCGTCAACATGGTCACCACCGTGGTGTGCATGCGCGCTCCGGGTATGACGATGTTCCGGATGCCGGTGTTCACCTGGAACATCCTGGTGACCTCGATCCTGGTGCTGATCGCGTTCCCGATCCTGACCGCCGCGCTGTTCGGCCTTGCCGCCGACCGTCACCTCGGCGCGCACATCTACGACCCGGCCAACGGCGGTGTCCTGTTGTGGCAGCACCTCTTCTGGTTCTTCGGCCACCCCGAGGTGTACATCATCGCGCTGCCGTTCTTCGGCATCGTCAGTGAGATCTTCCCGGTCTTCAGCCGCAAGCCGATCTTCGGTTACACCACGCTGATCTACGCGACCATCAGCATCGCGGCCCTGTCGGTCGCGGTGTGGGCGCACCACATGTACGCCACCGGCGCGGTCCTGCTGCCGTTCTTCTCGTTCATGACGTTCCTGATCGCGGTGCCGACCGGCATCAAGTTCTTCAACTGGATCGGCACCATGTGGAAGGGGCAGTTGACCTTCGAGACGCCGATGCTGTTCTCGGTGGGCTTCTTGATCACCTTCACCCTGGGCGGTCTGTCCGGTGTGCTGTTGGCCAGCCCGCCGCTGGACTTCCACGTCACCGACAGCTACTTCGTCATCGCGCACTTCCACTACGTGCTGTTCGGCACCATCGTGTTCGCCACCTACGCGGGTATCTACTTCTGGTTCCCGAAGATGACGGGCCGGCTGCTCGACGAGCGCCTGGGCAAGCTGCACTTCTGGCTGACCTTCATCGGCTTCCACACCACGTTCCTGGTGCAGCACTGGCTGGGTGACGAGGGCATGCCGCGCCGCTACGCCGACTACCTGGCCAGCGACGGGTTCACCACGCTGAACGTGGTCTCGACGATCGGATCGTTCATCCTGGGTATCTCGGTATTGCCGTTCACGTGGAACGTGTTCAAGAGCTGGCGCTACGGCGAGCCCGTCACGGTCGATGATCCGTGGGGTTACGGCAACTCGCTGGAGTGGGCGACCTCTTGCCCGCCGCCGCGGCACAACTTCACCGAGCTGCCCCGCATCCGGTCGGAGCGTCCGGCGTTCGAGCTGCACTACCCGCACATGGTCGAGCGGATGCGCGCCGAGTCCCACGTGGGCCGCTCGCATCACCCTGAGCTCGAAACCGCGGACCGGTCCAGCTGACGACAGGCGGCTACTGGGGGAGATGAGTCGAAAGGTGGCTTCTCCTAACGGCTCTTCGCGCGAGCGGTCATCGGTCCTCATCACCGTCACCGGAGTCGATCAACCCGGCGTCACGTCAGCATTGTTCGAGGTGCTGTCCCGCCACCAGGTGGACTTGCGCAACGTCGAACAGGTCGTCATCCGCGGCCGGCTCACCCTCGGTGTGCTGGTCGCGGCACCGGCCGAGGTGGTTGACGGCGGTGGTTTGCGTAGCGACGTCGAGGCCGCGATCCACGGCGTCGGGCTGGACGTGACGATCGAGCGCAGTGACGACCTGCCGGTGCTGCGTGATCCGTCGACCCACACCATCGTGGTGCTGGGCCGACCGATCACCGCACAGTCGTTCGGTGTGGTGGCGCGCGAGGCGGCGGCGCTGGGCGTCAACATCGACACGATCCGCGGGGTCTCCGACTACCCGGTGACGGGCCTGGAACTGCGGGTCTCGGTGCCGTCCGCAGCGGCCTACGCCGAGTTGCAGGCCGCGATGGCACAGGTGGCCGTGGACGAGGGCGTGGACATAGCGCTCGAGGACTACAGCCTGTCGCGTCGCGCCAAACGGCTCATCGTGTTCGACGTCGACTCCACGCTCATCCAGGGTGAGGTCATCGAGATGCTGGCCCAGCGGGTCGGCAAGGAGGCCGAGGTGGCTGCTGTCACCGAGGCCGCCATGCGCGGTGAACTGGACTTCGCGGAGTCCCTGCACCGCCGGGTGGCGACCTTGGCGGGGCTGCCCGCCGAGGTGCTCGACGACGTCGCCGAACAGCTCGAGCTGACCCCAGGCGCGCGGACCACCATCCGGACGCTGCGCAGGCTCGGCTTCCACTGCGGCGTGGTGTCCGGCGGATTCCGCCAGGTGATCGAACCGCTGGCCGAGGAGTTGATGCTCGATTACGTCGCGGCCAACCACCTGGAGGTCGTCGACGGCAAGCTCACCGGGCGGGTGATCGGGCCGATCGTGGACCGGCCCGGCAAAGCGAAAGCCTTGCGCGACTTCGCCAGCCAGGCCGGGGTGCCGATGGAACAGACGGTTGCCGTCGGGGACGGCGCCAACGACATCGACATGCTGGCCGCGGCGGGCCTGGGTGTGGCGTTCAACGCCAAGCCGGCGCTGCGCGAGGTTGCCGACGCGTCGCTGAGCCATCCCTACCTGGACACGGTCTTGTTCATCCTGGGCATCACCCGCGGCGAGATCGAAGCCGCCGACGCGATCGACGGCATGGTGCGTCGCGTCGAGATCCCCGAAGACTGAGGCACTCCCACGGCGGGGTTCCACCCGCGTCCTGTAACGCTGTCACGTAGGGTGTCGATATGGCGAAGGTGAAGCACGCAGTTCTGGTCGGTGGTTTCGCCGTCGCGGCGGCCCTGGGACAACTGGCATTCGCCTCTCAGGCCGATGCCAAGCCGTGTCCCTCTGGCACGGTCCCGTCGAAGTTCGAGGGAGTCTGCGTCAGCGGCCCGTCGGGCGGCGGCGTGGTGCCGGTGCTCACGCCGGCCAGCGAAGGCTCGGGTGTGGTGAATGCGCCCGGTCAGCTGCCGTCGGTCAACGGTATCCCGTGCACCATCGAGCATTACGGCACCTGTTTGGCGCTCTCCCAGCAGCAGTAGGTCGTTCTAGACCACCAGTGTCGGCTGCTGCGGGCTGCTGACCCCAGTGATGCTGCGCCACGCGCGCGCCATCAGCTCGACCGCCTCCTCCAACTGAGGCTCCGGCAGGGCGTAGGGCAGCCGGATGAACCGTTCCAGCGTGCCGTCCACCCCGAATCTCGGACCGGCGGGCAGGTCGAGGCCCAACCGCGACGCACTGGCGGACAACGCTGTGCTCATCGGGGCGGGCAGCCGAACCCACAGTGACATCCCGCCGCGGCCGTCGCCGGGTTGCCAGTCGGGGAGTTCGCGTTCCAGCAGCGACACCAGGTACTGCCTGCGGTCGTTGAGCAGCTCGCGTCGTTCCGGCAGGATCTGCTCGCGCGCTGCGAGAAGCCTTGCCGCCGTGAGCTGTTCGAGAATGGGCGTGCCGAGGTCAAGCGACGGGCGGATGGCGGTGATGGTCGCCAGCGTGGCACGGTCGGCGCGGATCCAACCCACCCGTAGACCGCCCCAGAACGACTTCGACATCGAGCCGACGGTCAGCACCAGGTCATCGCGCGGCACAGAGACCGCCAGCGGGGCGGGCGGTGGCGCATCGATCCACATGTCGATGATCGACTCGTCGACGATCGTGCGGGTGCGCGTTTCCGAGATGATCTGCCCCAGCCGGGTCCGCCCCTCGGCGTCGAGGGTGAACCCGGTGGGGTTGTGGCAGTCGGGAATCAGGTAGGCCAGGCTCGGCGCCAACTGACGCAGCGCGGCGTGCACGGCGTCGAGTTCCCAGCCCTCCTCGGTGAGCGACACCGGCACCGGACGTGCCCCGGCATGCGTAATCGCCGACAGCGCACCGTGATACGTGGGTTGCTCGACGAGCACGCGGTCGCCGGCCTGGGTGTGCGTCGCCAGGATCAGGCCGATCGCGTGCTGGGCGCCACTGGTCACCATGATCTGGTCTGCATCGGTGGGCAGCCCGCGCTCGCAGTACCGCGCGGCGATCGCCTCGCGCAGTGCGGTGACGCCGGTGAGCTCGTGGCCCGGCTCGTGCAGATACGGGGTGATGTCGTGGGCGGCTTCGGCGAATGCGTCGAGCACCGCGGCGCACGGCGCCGAAAGTGCCGCAGCGGCCAGGCTGACGGTCGGCTGAGTCGGTTCGGTGACCACTTCGGACCGCAGGGGTAGCGCTGCGGTGCTGCGGGCTCCGCGGCGCGCGTTGAGATAGCCGTCGTCACGCAACTGGGTGAACGCCGCGGTGACAGTGGTGCGCGAAACCCGCAGCGCATCGGCGAGGGCCCGCTCGCTGGGCAGCCGCGACCCGACCGGCAAGCGGCCGTCGACGATCAACAACCGGATGGCGTCGGCCAGCCCCAGATAGGCGGGTCCGCTGAGACTGGAGGTGCGCCAGTTGCCGAGTTCGCGGGCCAAAAGGTCCACATCGAGGGCACGTGCGGCCATATCGCTACTCATAATGAGGCCAGTATTCGCCAACTGGCTATTGATGAGCAAGCCAGTTGGTCGGAATGATCGGGGGCATGAGAACGATTTGGATATCGCGGCTCGCGGAAAATCTCCGTCGTCTGTACGACCCGCGCAACGGCGTCGCCGACTGCGACATCGACGCCCGCCGGGTGTCCAGCGAACTCGACGCCATCCGCGCCCGATTCCCGGACCACGCCTGATGACCGCGCTCAAACGAGGCACGCTGCTGCTGATCGGTCTGTGCGGATACGGCATGTCGATGGGCATGATGGTGCGCGCCGGCCTGGGGCTGGACCCGTGGGACGTCTTCCATCAGGGCCTGACCCGGCACACGCCGCTGACCATCGGGCTCGCCTCGGCCGTCGTCGGAGTCGTCGTGCTGCTGGCCTGGATCCCGCTGCGCAACAAACCCGGCATCGGCACTGTCGCCAACGTCATCGTCATCGCGATCACCGTCGACGCCACCCTCGCCGTGCTGCCCGCGCCGCACGCCATGCCGCTGCGGATCGCGATGATGCTCGGCGCCGTGGTGCTCAACGGCATCAGTACCGTGCTCTACATCGGGGCCGGACTGGGTCCGGGTCCGCGCGACGGTCTGATGACCGGCCTGGTCGCCCGTACCGGGCTGTCGATCCGCTTGGTGCGAACAGTGATTGAAGCGACCGTGCTGACGGTGGGCTGGCTGCTCGGCGGTTCGGTCGGCGTCGGCACCCTCGTCTACGCGTTCGGCATCGGCCCGCTGGTGCAGCTCATCCTCAAGTTCACCCCGCGCGCCATCCTGTTCCACGATTTCAGCGGCAGGCGCGAGCCTGCGAGGACCAGAACGGAGCTAGCCGAGCCCATCGTTTGAATTCTTCGCCGGCAGTTCAAGCATCGTTGGACGGCCAGGCGGCGTGAGCTAGGAATCCCCCTTATTTCACGAGGGGGAGGATTCAATACGATGGGCGAGTGCCCGAAACCGGACAAGATGCAGCCGACGGTGCCGGCAGCGAAGACCTGCTGATCGACTTCGCCAGGGTCACGCTCCGACGAGGTGGGAACACCCTTGTCGGGCCGGTCACCTGGGCCGTCGAACTCGATGAACGCTGGGTGGTGATCGGTCCCAACGGGGCAGGCAAGACGTCGCTGCTGAGGATCGCCGCAGCCACCGAACACCCGTCCTCAGGCACGGCCTACGTGCTCGGGGAACGGCTGGGCCGCACGGACATGGCCGAGCTGCGCTCCCGCGTCGGGTTGAGCAGTTCGGCCCTGTCACAACGGATTCCCGACGACGAACTGGTGCGCGACCTGGTGGTCTCCGCGGGCTATGCGGTGCTGGGCCGATGGCGGGAGAACTACGAAGACGTCGACTACGCGCAGGCCGTCGACATGCTGGAGAGCGTCGGCGCCGAGCACCTGGCCGACCGCACCTACGGCACGCTCTCGGAGGGCGAGCGCAAACGGGTGCTCATCGCCCGGTCGCTGATGACCGATCCCGAACTGCTGCTGCTCGACGAACCCGCGGCCGGGCTCGACCTCGGCGGGCGAGAAGAACTCGTGGCCCGGCTCGCTGATCTGGCCGCCGATCCCGACGCGCCGGCGCTCGTGCTGGTCACCCACCATGTCGAAGAGATCCCTCCGGGCTTCAGCCACGCGCTGATCCTCTCCGAGGGCGCCGTCGTCGCCGCCGGACTGCTAACCGATGTGCTGACGGCGGAGAACCTGTCCAAGGCCTTCGGCCAGTCGATCGCCCTGGACGTGATCGACGGGCGGTACTTCGCGCGACGGATCCGCAGCCGGGCGGCGCACAGGCGGCGCGCATGACCGATCCTTTGGTCCCCAGGCCTGCCGCGACGGTGATGCTCGTGCGCGAAGCGCCCCTCGGCGCCGCCTCTCAGATCGAGGTGTTCCTGATGCGCAGGCACGCCGCGATGGAATTCGCCGGTGGCGTCATGGTGTTCCCCGGCGGCGGGGTCGACGACCGCGACCGCAATGCCGACATCGCGTGGTTCGGCCCCGAACCGTCGTGGTGGGCCGAGCGGCTCGGCGTCGACGCCGGACTGGCCGAGGCGCTCGTGTGTGCCGCGGCCCGGGAGACGTTCGAGGAGTCGGGCGTGCTGTTCGCCGGCCCTGACAACGATCCCGACGGCATCGTCGGCGACGCGTCGGTGTACCGCGACGCCAGGGCCGCGCTGGCCAGCAACGAGCTGTCGTTCGGCGACTTCCTGCGCCAGGAGAAGCTGGTCCTGCGCGCCGACCTGCTGCGGCCGTGGGCGAACTGGGTGACTCCGAAAGAGGAACGCACCCGGCGCTACGACACATACTTCTTCGTCGGTGCCCTGCCGGAGGGACAGCGCGCCGACGGCGAGAACACCGAGAGTGACCGCGCGTTCTGGAGCACCCCGCAAGCCGGGCTCGACGACTTCGCGGAGGGCCGGACGTTCCTGCTCCCGCCGACGTGGACCCAGCTGGACTCGCTGAACGGACACACGGTCGCCGAGGTGCTGGCCGTCGAACGCAAGATCGTCGCCGTCGAACCCCATCTGGCCGTCAAGGACGGCAATTGGGAGATCGAGTTCTTCGACGGGGAACGCTACAACGCGGCGCGTAACCGCCGTTCTCCAGAGACACCGGGTGGCACCCCATGAACGAGTTCGTCAGCATCGTCACCAGCGAGGCGGAGCCAGGGATCGCGACGCTGCTGCTGTCGCGGCCACCGACCAACGCGCTGACGCGGCAGGTGTACCGGGAGCTCAAGGCTGCGGCCGGGGAACTGGCCGAGCGCCCCGACATCGCGGCGGTCGTGCTGTTCGGCGGTCACGAGATCTTCTGTGCCGGCGACGACGTACCGGAGCTGCGCACGCTCGACGCCGCCGAGACCACCGTGGCCGACAAGGTGCTGCACGACTGCCTGGAGGCCGTTGCGGCGATCCCGCGGCCGACCGTCGCGGCGATCACGGGATACGCCCTCGGCAGCGGTTTGGCGTTGGCGCTGGCTGCGGACTGGCGGGTCAGCGGTGACAACGTGAAGTTCGGCGCGACCGAGATCCTCGCGGGGTTGGCGCCCCGCGGCGGTGCCGGTGTGCGGCTGGCCGGCGCGATCGGCGCCGGTAAGGCCAAGGAGCTGGCCTTCAGCGGGCGGTTCGTCGGGGCTGAGGAAGCGGTGTCGTTGGGGCTGGTCGACGAGATGGTGGCACCCGATCACGTGTACGACGCGGCGCTGGCGTGGGCGCGCCGGTTCATCGAGCATCCGGTGGCGGCGCTGGCCGCGGCCAAGGCGGCTGTCGACGGGCGCACCGACCGGGACTGACCCGCGCAGCGCGGACTATTAGGCTGCCCTGCATGACAGAGATCAAGGAATCCGGCACCGAGGCTGACATGCCGGCTCCTAACCCGCACGCCACGGCCGAACAGGTCGAGGCCGCGATGCACGACAGCAAGCTCGCCCAGGTGCTCTACCACGACTGGGAAGCCGAGACCTACGACGAGAAGTGGTCGATCTCGTACGACCAGCGCTGCATCGACTATGCCCGCGGCCGCTTCGACGCCATCGTGCCCGAGGACGAGCAGCGCGAACTGCCCTACGAGCGCGCCCTGGAACTGGGCTGCGGCACCGGCTTCTTCCTGCTCAACCTGATCCAGTCGGGCGTCGCCCGGCGTGGCTCGGTGACCGACCTGTCACCCGGCATGGTCAAGGTCGCGACCCGCAACGGGCAGTCGCTCGGCCTGGACATCGACGGTCGCGTCGCCGACGCCGAGCGCATCCCGTACGAGGACAACACCTTCGACCTGGTGGTCGGGCACGCCGTGCTGCACCACATCCCCGACGTCGAACTCTCGCTGCGCGAGGTGGTCCGCGTGCTCAAGCCGGGTGGCCGATTCGTCTTCGCCGGTGAGCCCACCACCGTGGGTAACCGCTACGCACGTGAGCTGTCCACGCTGACCTGGCACGCCACCACCAATGTCACCAAGCTGCCGGGCCTCGACGGCTGGCGCCGCCCGCAGGCCGAACTCGACGAGTCGTCCCGCGCCGCGGCGCTGGAGGCCGTGGTCGATCTGCACACCTTCGACCCGGCCGATCTGGAGCGCATGGCCACCAACGCCGGCGCGGTCGAGGTCCGTACCGCCAGCGAAGAGTTCACCGCGGCGATGCTGGGCTGGCCGGTGCGGACGTTCGAAGCCGCGGTGCCTCCGGGCCGATTGGGTTGGGGCTGGGCCAAGTTCGCCTTCAACAGCTGGATGGCGCTGAGCTGGGTGGACGCCAACGTGTGGCGCCGCGTTGTGCCAAAGGGCTGGTTCTACAACGTGATGGTCACCGGGGTCAAGCCGTCGTAGCGTTCACTGTCGCCGATGTCGGTTATCTGCGGTCGCGCGAGGGTCGGCTGGCTCTCGCCGCGGCCGCAGAGCTGACTTTGGCGGCCGCCGCCCTGGTCGGTGACATCGCCTCTCTCCGCACACAATTCGGTGACCGGGCGGCGGTGCTGGTGGAGACCGTGCAGTTGCGCCGTCGGGCCGCGGCCAAATTCGACGACCCGGCGCACTGGCTGTTCACCGACGAGGCGCTACAGCAGGCCACCGCGGCGCCCGTGGCTGCGCACCGCGCCCGCCGACTGGCCGGAGCCCGGGTGCACGACGCGACCTGCTCGATCGGCAGTGAGCTTGTGGCACTGCAAAATTCGGCCGCCGAATTGGTGGGCAGCGATCTCGACCCGGTACGGCTGGCGATGGCCGCCAACAACGTGCCCGGTGTGCCGCTGTGCCGGGCCGACGCATTGCGGCCCGTCACCCGCGACGCCGTGGTGATCCTCGACCCGGCCCGGCGCCAGGGTGGCCGGCGACGGTTCGACCCGCGCGCCTACACGCCCGCGCTGGACGCTGTGCTGGACGTCTACCGCGATCGCGATACGGTCGTAAAGTGCGCTCCCGGAATCGATTTCGACGAACTCGTCAAGATGGGGTTCGAGGGCGAGATCGAGGTCACCTCGCTGGCCGGGGGAGTGCGTGAAGCATGCCTGTGGTCATCAGGGCTGGGCGAACCCGGCGTACGGCGGCGAGCCACCATGCTCGATCGTGAAGAACAGATCACCGACGCCGAGCCCGACGACTGCCCGGTGGCGGCCGCCGGGCGGTGGATCATCGACCCCGACGGCGCCGTGGTGCGAGCCGGACTGGTCCGGCACTATGCGGCCCGGCACGGTCTGTGGCAGCTCGACCCGGACATCGCCTACCTCTCGGGTGACGAATTGCCCGCCGGGCTGCGCGGGTTCGAGGTGCTCGAACAGCTCGGGTATCACGAGCGTCGACTGCGCGAGGTGCTGGCGGCACGGTCGGTCGGTGCCGTCGAAATCCTGGTTCGCGGCGTGAACGTGGACCCAGATGTGTTGCGGCGACGGCTGCGTTTGCGCGGCTCGGAGCAACTATCCGTGGTCATCACCCGGCTGGGATCGGGCGCCGCGAGCACCGCGACGGCGTTCGTTTGTCGGCCGTCGCGGTGACTGCCACGTACCCTGTGGTTGACGCGCCGGAGTCGGAGCCGGCCTCTAGTTGATCGCCTGCGAGGACGACTGACAATGCGATTTCCCCCTGTAGTGGCCGCTTTGGCCGCCGGTGTGCTGGTGGGCTGGCTCTCCATGCCACTGGCGACCGCCCAGAACGCGTGCGCCGATCTGGGCGGCACCATCGGCCTGGACCTGAACTGCACCGTGCACACCGCCAACGCGTCGTACACGCTCGATTACACGTTTCCCGTCGACTATCCCGACCAGCAGCCCCTCACGGACTACCTGACGCAGACCCGGGACGGATTCGTCAACGTCTCGCAGATGCCCGGGTCACGCGATCAGCCGTATGTGCTGGACGCCAGGGGAACCCGGTACACCTCGGGGCTGCCGCCCCGCACGCAGAGCCTGGTGTTCGAGGTATATCAGAATGTCGGTGGAGCGCATCCCCAGACCTGGTACAAGGCGTTCAACTACAACCTCGCGACCCGCGCGCCCATCACGTTCGACACGCTGTTCAAGCCGGGCAGCAAGCCGCTGGACGTGATCTTCCCGATCGTGCAACGCCAACTGCAGAAGCAGTCCGGCGTGGAGCAGGCGGTGCCGTCCAGTGCCGGGCTCGACCCGACGCACTACCAGAACTTCGCGATCACCGACGACGCGGTGATCTTCTTCTTCGGCCAGGGCGAACTGTTCGCCGAGACGGCCGGTGCCACCCAGGCGTCGGTGCCGCGAGATGCGTTGGCGGCCTTGCTGGCCTGACCGCGGGCCCGGTCAGGCCGGGGCGAAGCCGTACACCTGACCGTCGCTGGTCGCGGCGACCACCCGCCGGTCGTGGCCGATGGAGACACCGACCGGCCAGCCCGTGGCCTCCGGCAGCGGATAGCTGTTGAGGGTGTGCCCGTCGCTGGTGTCGAACACCAGCAGGGTCTGGCCGTGCCCGCCCTCGCGCGCCACGGTGTAGCCGAGGCCCGCGGCCCGGCTCGTGGTCGTCAGTGGCGTGACGTCATCGCGCGTCCACACGACATCGCCCTTGTCACCGTTGTCGCGCACGGCCACCAGCTTGGCGTCGGGTCCGCCGCCGGCCACGATGAGGCCGTTGGGCGACACAGAAGGCGGTGTCTGGGCCAGAAAGTTCAGCGGTACCGACCATTTGGCCTTGCCGTCGGCGGTGTTGATCGCCCAGAGGCGTTGATCGCGGCCGTTGACGTAGGCCGTCGCGCCATCCGCGGACAGCACCGGGCTGGCCAGCGGGCCCTGGCCCACCGCAGTGCTGGTCCACTCGCGGTTGAGCATCGGTGTCTGATTCGGGCGGTACCGCAGGCCGACCAGGACCGGGCTTTCGGCGCCCGGCTCCCACAGGTTCAGCACCACGATGTTGGTGGCTTTGGAGAATGCGGGCGCAGCCGCCACCGGGCAGCCGCGCCGGCCCTGCGCGCAGTCGCTCAGTCCGCGCTGCGAATCGGTCGGATCGACGCCGGTGACCAGGTCGAGCGGCGTGCCGACCACGGTGCCGCGGTGTGCGTCGAACACCAGGACCTGCCCCAGGTGGGTCACCACGAGCAGTTGGCCGTCGTCGAGCAGGCGCGGGGTGGTGGGCATACCGATCACCGGCTGGCGCCAGCGGATCCACTGTGTCGGCGGGTACGACAGCATGGTGCCGGGTTGGCCGACATAGAGGTTGTCGAAGCCGTCGAAGAGCGCGCTGGACCAGCCGCCGCCCAGCACCAGCCGGGTGCACCAGCGCTGGCGTGCGTTGTTGTCGGACTCCCACACCATCAACGAGCACCCGCCTGCGGTCTGGGCGTTGGCAGCGAGGTAGCCGGTCGCCCCCAGCGCCACCTGAGCACCCAGGGAACCCTTGACCGAGCGGCTCCACGCCGGCTTCAACGCGTCGGCCCCGTGCACGGCGCTGTAGCTGCTGTTGGCGGCATCGCCGTATTGCGCGGACCACCCTGCTGCAGGGTGCGCGTCGACCCATGAGTCGGTGTTCTCACATCCGGTGAGCACGCCGGTGAGCAGCGCCGCTACCGCCAGCGCAAGGTATCGGCGGATCACGGTGTCCTTTCGTCGGAGCCCGGACGGGTCGGCACGGAACCTTCGCTGCACCCGGTCGGCACATGTGGTTCGCGCATGTGGTCAAGCTGAGGGTAACCGTTACGAATGTGAGGGGGCAGGAGCGGAGCGACCCCGAATTCGGTCGAGGCCGCTCGCGTAGGCTTTCGGGCCATGACGACGATGTGGGGCGCCCCGATACACAAGCGCTGGCGGGGCTCCCGCCTGCGCGATCCTCGGCAGGCCAACTTCCTCACCATGGACTCGCTCAGATGGGTCATCGCCAACCGCGCCTACACGCCCTGGTACCTGGTCCGGTACTGGCGGCTGCTCAAGTTCAAGCTGGCCAATCCGCACATCATCACCCGCGGCATGGTGTTCCTCGGCAAGGGCGTCGAGATCCAGTGCACCCCGGAGCTGGCCCAGATGGAGATCGGCCGCTGGGTGCACATCGGTGACAAGAACACCATCCGGTGCCACGAGGGCTCGCTGCGGATCGGCGACAAGGTGGTGCTGGGACGCGACAACGTCATCAACACCTACCTCGACATCGAGCTCGGCGAGTCCGCCCTGATGGCCGACTGGTGCTACGTCTGCGACTTCGACCACAAGATGGACAGCATCGAGCTGCCGATCAAAGACCAGGGCATCATCAAGAGCCCCGTGCGCATCGGCCCCGACACCTGGATCGCGGCCAAGGTCACGGTCCTGCGCGGCACCACGATCGGCCGCGGCTGCGTGCTGGGCGCGCACGCCGTGGTCAAAGGCGACATCCCGGACTATTCGATCGCCGTCGGGTCGCCGGCCAAGGTGGTCAAGAACCGCAAGCTGGCCTGGGACACCTCGGCGGCACAGCGGGCCGAACTGGCTGCCGCGCTGGCCGATATCGAGCGCAAGAAGGCCGCGAGCAACTGAACGAGCCGGCGGAGGGCGCAGGCTCCTGTTCGGGCGAGGAACAGGAGCTTGTCGATTACCGCTTCACACTCGCCAACGAGCGGACGTTCCTGGCGTGGCAGCGCACGGCGCTCGGCCTGCTGGCCGCTGCGGTCGCCGTCATCCAGTTCGTGCCCGAGCTGGGCGTCCCCGAGGCGCGTCATGTCCTGGGCCTGGCGCTGACGGTGCTGGCGACGCTGACCTCCGGGGTCGGCCTGTGGCGCTGGCGGCAGGTCGAGCGGGCGATGCGGACCGGGACGTCTTTGCCCCGCCATCCGACGCCGGCCTACCTTGCGGTCGGCCTGTGCTTGATCGGCGTGCTGATCCTGATCATCGCCATCGTCCGGATGGCCTCCGGTTGAGGGTTTTCGAACGGGGCCTGCAGGCCGAGCGGACCTCACTGTCGTGGACCCGCACGGCCTTCGCCGTGCTGGGCAACGGTGCCCTGCTCATGCTTCACGACATTGCCGACCACAAGGCCGGATTCGGTTTGGTGGCAGCGGGTGTCGCGGTCGCGGTGGCGCTCCTGGTCTACCTGGTGGGCTTGCGCAGACAGCGCGTTCTGGCGCGCGACCCGCTGCCGGACCGGATCACCCCATCGCCCGACGTGTATGTGGTGACGGTGAGCGTGCTCATTCTCACTGTGGTTTCGGTGCTGACGCTGCCGCTCTAGACATCCCGGGACAGCAGGTCGGACCAAGTGTCGCGGCGGACCACGAGGCGCGCGGCGCCGTCGGCTGCGAAGACCACCGGTATCCGGCGGGCCCCGTTGTACTGATTGGACATCGTGTAGCAGTACGCGCCGGTCACCGGCACGGCGAGCAGGTCGCCGACCCGCGGATCCTGAAGCGGCACAGACGGGATGAGCTGGTCACCGGATTCGCAGTGTCGACCCACCAGGCTGACCTGGCCACCGCCGCCGACGCGGTCCGCCAGGGTCGCCTCGAACCGCTGTCCGTACAGGGACACCTCGAGGTTGTCGCCCATCCCGCCATCCACCGCGACGTGAGTGATCGGACCGTGCTTGACGGTGGTGACGCGGTAGAGCGTGCAGGCGCTCGCCGCGACCATGCTGCGGCCGGGTTCGACGATGATGCGGCTGTCCGCCGGGAGAAGCGCCCGGGCTTGCCCAGCCATCGCCTCGGCGTACTCGGCGACGCTGGGCGGGTGCTCGTCGTAGGTGTACCGCACCCCGAGCCCACCGCCGAGGTCGTAGGTCTCGAATTCGCCCAATGCCGCGATCGGGGCCACCGCTGCGGCGAGTTGTTCGGCCGAGAGCAGCTGAGATCCGACGTGCGTGTGCACTCCTGCGCAGTGCAGCATCGCGCTGTGCTCGATGCGGGAGATGGCGCGGCGGGCGTCTTCGGGCAGCAGGCCGAACTTGGAGCCGACGTGGCCGGTGGCCACCGATGCGTGGGTCTCGGCGGTCACGCCGGGGATCACCCGGACCAGGCACGCTTGGACCTGACCGCGCGGCACCAACCGTTCCAGTCGGTCGAGGTCGTCGAAATTGTCGACTACCACCAGGCCGACGCCGTGGTGGATGGCCAACTGCAGTTCCTCGTCGGTCTTGGCGTTGCCGTGCAGCACCATCCGGCGCGGGTCCGCGCCTGCGGCAACGGCAGTGACGATCTCGCCGCCACCGGCGACGTCGAGGTGCAGACCCTCCTCGGCCATCACTCGCTGGATTGCGGTGCACGGAAAGGACTTCGACGCGAACGCGACGTCGGTCCGCGGCCAGCGGCTGCGGAATTCACTCAGGTATTCGCGGGCACGGCGCCGTAGCGCGGTTTCGGCCACCACCATCGTCGGCGTCCCGAACTCGGCCGCGATGTCATCGAGCCGACAGCCGCCGACGGTGAGCATACCGTCGGCGGCCACCCTGGATCCCGCCGGGAAAAGCTCGAGAACGGCTGTGTCATAACCGATTTCGGGCACGCGTCTCCAATCGGTCGGGCAGTTCGGTGGCCGCGGATCGGTCCGCGATCACGGTCACTGCCGGATGCCGCTGCAGCACCGACGCGGGCACTTCGGTGCTGACCGGGCCTGCCAGTGCCGCGGCCAGCGCAGCTGCTTTTTCGGGGCCGCGAGCCAGCAGCACCACCGCACGGGCGCGGCAGATGGTGGCAAGCCCCTGGGTGATCGCATCATGGGGCACTTCGGATCTGCTGTCGAAGAACCGCGCATTGTCACTGCGGGTCTGTCCCGACAACGCGACGACGCGGGTGGTGGAATCGAGCGGGGATCCCGGCTCGTTGAAGGCCAGATGGCCGTTGCTTCCGATACCGGCGATCTGGACGTCGACGCCGCCGAGGTCATCGATGCGCTGCTCATATGCTTCGGCTTCGGCATTGGGATCGGGCGCCAGTCCGTCGGGTACCAGGACATTGTCGGCAGCGATACCCAGCGGCACGGCCACGTGGGTGTGCACGTACGCGGAATAGCTGAGGCAGTCCTGTGCGCCCAGGCCGACGTATTCATCGAGGGCGATCAAATATGCTGCGCTGAGGTCGATTTCGCCGCGTTGCGCCCGGCGGGCAAGCTCGGCGTACAGCGGCATCGGGGTGCCGCCGGTCGCGATGCCGAGTCTCGGTTCGTCGGCAGGGAGGAGCCCGAGCACGACATCGGCAGCCGCGGTGCCGAATTCGTCGTCATCGACCACCAACACTCGGGCGGTGGGGGACATGGTCACAGTTCGACACCTCCGAGTGCGATGCGCAATGAGTCATGACGGTTCGACGTACGCTGCCACCAGGCAGCCTGTGCCGGTCGCGGCGTGACGCGATGCAGTTGCGGCGCATGGTTGATCGGCCGACCGAGAGCCTGGGCGGCGAACAGTGCGGCGCCGATCGCGGAGTGATCCCGGCTGGCACGGTCCACCAGTACGTCCCTGTCGGTGGCATCGGCGAGGTCCTGCCACAGCAGGGGGCTGGCGGCCGCCCCGCCGCCGAGCAACACCGGTCCGCGTCGGCCGGTGGCCGTCTCGGCGATCGCGATCGCCCTGCGCAGTTCCACGACCACCCCGGTCAGCAGCGCCCGCCCGACATGACCGGCGCCCATGGACAGGTCGAGCCCGTGCAGCGTGCCGCTCAGCTCGGGATCCCACAGGGCCCCTTGCTCGCCCGGGGTGAGGTAGGGCAGGAAGATCGGCGCGTCCCCGAGCGCGACGGTGCCTGCCGCGTCCAGCAGCTCGGCCGGGCCGGACAAGCCGAGGAGCCGAGCGACACCGCCGAACGCCGAGCCGACGGCCAGAACATCCATCTCCAAGCCCCATCCGGCGCCGGCAAGCGGGGTGATCAGGTAGCGGCTCCGGGTATCTCGCACTGCGTGGTCCGAAATGCCCAGTACCACCGCGCTTGTCCCGGCGATGACCGCGACGTCGCCGTGCGTGCGCGCACCGATGGCGAACGCGCCGAGCACCGAGTCGGCCGCGCCGAGCACCACTGGCACCTCGGCGGTGACGCCCAACGCTGCGCGCCAGTGCGCTGACAGCGGCGCGATGGTGTCCGAGGGCGCGACCGCAGGCAGCCCCGGAACCTCTGCCGCGACCATCAATTCGGGGTCCCAGGCGTACCGGTCGAGGTCGAAGACCCCGGTCCCGGCAGCGGTGCTGGGATCGGTCAGCAGCTCGCCGGTGAGCTCTGCGTAGAGCACATCCTTGGCCGCTGCCGCCAGCACGCCGCCCTGGCCCCGCCGGTCGAGCCTCCGATGCATGGGCGCCAGATAGCGACCGTCGACGCGTTGTCCGGTGAGCTGGTAGAGCCGCTCGTCGCCGACCTCGGCCCGCAGCAGTTCGGCCTCGGGCTCGGCGCGGCCGTCCTCCCAGGTGATGGCCGGCCCGCTCGGTGCGCCCCTGGCATCGAGTGCGACCAGGGTGGGCAGCATCGCCGACAGGCCGATACCCGACCAGTGTTCGGCAGGCACGGTGGCCGCGACCTCGTTCAGCGTGGCCGCCAACGCGGCCCACCAGTCCTGTGGATTCTGTTCGGCGGCAAGAGGTTCCGGTCTGGCCGTCGGGTAGTCACCGCGAGCGCAGGCGCAGACCGCACCGTCGGGGCCGATCGCGACGACTTTCAGCGACGACGTGCCGAGGTCGACCCCGATGTGCACCCGCTCAGCGTTCACGCCGTGTGCACCGCGCGGCGACCGGTGGCCACGACCGACAACGCGTCGGCGGCGGCGTTGAGCGTCTCGTCGATGTCGCGGTCGTCGTGTACCAGTGAGACGAACAGGTTCTCGAACTGCAACGGGTGGAACAGCACACCTCGCAGCAGCATCTCCTGGTACCACCGGGTGAAGAGTTGCTCGTCGGCGTGGGCCACCGCGTCGCGCCAATTGCGGATGGGGCCGTCAGCGAACCACAGTTGGAACACGGTGCCGAGGCCCTCGACGTAGGCATCGAGCCCGCGCTCGGCAGCCAGGGTCGAGAGCCCTTCGGCGAGCCGGTAACCCAGCGCGCGTTGGCGTTCGTAGAGCCCGGGTTGCGCGAGCACGTCCATGGTGGCCGATACGGCGGCGCACTGCACCACGTTGGCATTATAGGTTCCCGAGTGCGAATACTTGCCTGCGGCAACCAGTCTCATCGCCTCCGTGGTACCACCGACGGCCGCGACGGGGAACCCGCCGCCCAGGCCTTTGGCAAGGGTGGTCAGATCGGGCAGCACGCCGAACCACTCCTGGGCGCCGCCGCGGGCGAACCTGAAGCCGGTGATCACCTCGTCGAAGATCAGCATCGCGCCGTGCTTACGGGTCTCGCTGCGCAGCAATTCCAGGTACCCGGGTTCGGGCAGGATGCAGCCGGTGTTGAACACCGCCGGTTCGGTGAGGACCGCCGCCACTTCGTCGCCCCTGCGGTCCATGAGCTTGACGAAACTGTCCGGGTCGTTCCACGTGAGCACCTCAAGAGTGCCGCCCAGTTCGGCCGGG
Organism: Mycobacterium aquaticum; assembly: GCF_002086485.1. Lineage (GTDB taxonomy): Bacteria > Actinomycetota > Actinomycetes > Mycobacteriales > Mycobacteriaceae > Mycobacterium > Mycobacterium aquaticum. Next base: position 40,484 of record NZ_MVHF01000005.1, read on the forward strand.
ACACCGGGTCCCATGGCAACCGGGCGCGGATGATCGGCGGGGCCGGCCAGATCCACATCGACGTGATTGGACCAGTACACGGTGTCCTGCCACCCGTGATAGTGGCCTTCGAACCGTACGATCAGCCGCCGGCCGGTGGTGGCCCGCGCCAACCGTACGGCGGTGCCCACCGCCTCCGAACCGGAGTTGGTGAATCGCACCTGTTCGATGCCGGGGACCGCGGCGACCACCTTCTCGGCCGCCTCGATCTCCAGTTCGTACGGCAGGCCGAAGCAGGTGCCGTAGTCGGCGATCGCACGTTGCACGGCGGCGGTGACACCGGGGTGGCGGTGCCCGAGGATCATCGGGCCGAGGCCCAGCAGGTAGTCGATATAGCTGTTGCCGTCCACGTCGACAAGGCGGGACCCGGTGCCCTCGGCCATGAAGAGGGGCGACGGATTCCAGCCGTTGCGGGGCAGCCGCGCGGTGGAACCCGCCCCACCGGGAATGGTGCGTTTTGCGCGCTCGAACAAGGCCCGGGTGTTGGGCGTGCGCACGTTGAACGCCTCGGTGAAAGTCATTGTTTTCCTTGGTTTCTCGGTGATGGGATCAGGATGGGGAGGTGGCCGGTTCCGGGACACCGATGAGGGTGACCACGGTGCGCCGTAGGATCTCGGCCGTCGCGATCACGTCGGGGATCGACACCCATTCCTCGGCGGCGTGATAGTTGCCCCCTTCGGGACCGAACAGCACGGTGGGAATCCCGGCGCTCTGCAGCAGTGCTGCGTCGGTCCAGGCATTGAGGCCGGTGATCTGGGCCCTGGTTCCGTTGACGGCCTCGGTGGCGTCGGCCAGGGCCGCCAGCAGGGCGTCGTTGCCTGCACCGGTGAACGGGTCCCGGTCCAGTCGCACCCGGACCTCGCCGCGGAACCGCGGCTCGACCGCCTTGACCTCATCAAAGATCGCCTCGATCTCGGCAACCCGGTCGGCCAGCGTCTCGCCGGGTTGCGTGCCGATCTCGATGCCGAGGACCACCTCGGCCGGGTAGGTGGCGTAGTCGGTACCGCCGGCAATGGTGCCGGTGTGGAACACCGTGCGCCCGTTGCGCGGATCGGGGTTGGGCTTCCAGCGGGTCTCGTCGAGCCGATGCAACCGCGTGATGACCTCAGCCATGTGCACGATGGCGTCGACACCCTTGTCCGGTGCCGAACCGTGGGCGGGTTCGCCGAACACCACGATGTCGATCCAGCCGAACCCCTGATGCTCACCGAAAATCAGGTGCGAGCCTTCGGGTTCGAGTTCGATCGCCAGGTCGATCTCGTCGGCGTGGTGCGCGACGAGGTGTTCGGTACCGATGCTCACGCCTTCCTCGTCGATCGCCAACGCCACGAGCACGTTGCCTGCCAGCGGCGTTCCGCAGCGCACCAGTTCGGCGGCAGCCAGCATCGCGGCCGCGCAACCGCCTTTGTCGTCGGCCACTCCGACGCCGATCATGCGGTCACCGTCGACCACAGGGGTCAACGCGCGATCAGGCCAGGCCGCATAGCCCACGGTGTCGCTATGGGCGGTAAGGCAGATGGTGGGTCCGGGTGCGGTACCCCGCAGCCAGGCCAGCACGTTGGGACGGCCGGGCTCGACATCCTCCAGCGTGACGTCCAGGCCTGCCGAGGTCAGCCAGCGTTGCATGAACCTCGCGACCTCGCCCTCGCCGGCGCCTCCCGGGATGAGCCACGGTGTCACAGAATCAATGCGGACCAGGCTGTCGAGCAGCTCGATCACTTCTTCCCGGCTGGCACTCATGCGATGTTCTCCTTAGTGGTTGTCAGGACTCGGGTGTCCCAAAAGTGGCACGCCACAGCGTGTTCGGTACTGACCGAGCGCAGCTCCGGTGGCTCGGTGGTGCAGCGCTCGGGCGATCCGAGCGCGTGGAACAGCGGGCAGCGGGCGGCGAATCGGCACCCGCTGATCGCGGTGGTGGGGTTGGGCGGCTCACCGGCGAGCAGGGTTCGGGCAGTCCGCCGCCCGTCGGGTCTGGGCATCACGTCGACCAGCGCGCGGGTGTACGGGTGGGCCGGGTTGGCGATCACCTCGGCGCCCACGCCCTGCTCGACGATGCGGCCGAGGTACAGCACCGCCACCCGGTCGGCGAACACGCCGGCCAGTGCCAGGTCGTGGGTGATGAAAAGGGTTGCGATTCCGAGGCGTTCCCGCATGTCGAGCAGTAGACGCAGGATGCCGGCCCGTAGCGACACATCGAGCATGGACACCGGTTCGTCGGCGACGAGCAAGCGGGGTTCGACGGCGACCGCGGAGGCTATGGCGACCCTTTGGCGTTGGCCACCAGACAGTTCGAACATGCGGCGCCCGGCGACCGATTGCGGTAGGCCGCACGCGGCCAACGCGGCAAGGGCGGCTTGTCGCCGTGCCTCGGAGTCGAGGTCGCGGCGGTGGATCGCCAGCCCCTCGGCCACCAGGTCGAGTGCGGTCGAATTGGCGGGCAGGCTCTCGAACGGATCCTGGAAGATCATCTGAAAGTCTCGCCGCATCGCCCGCAGCTTCCGGCCGCCGAGGTGGGTGATGTCGACCCCGCCGATGGCGATCGACCCCGACGTCGCCTCGGCCAGGCGCATTATGGTGCGCGCCATCGTGGTCTTGCCGCAGCCTGATTCGCCCACGAGCGCGACGATCTCCCGTTCGTTGATGGTGAGGTCGACGCCGTCGACCGCTCGGGCCAGTAGTCGACGGCGGCCGTGCCTGATCGGGAAGTGCACGTGCAGATCGGTGATCTCGGCGACCGGCTTGCCGGTGGTCGGTTCGGTCATCGGGCCACCTTCAGTGCGAGCGTCGTATCGGATGCCACCCGGTGGCAGGCGGCGACGTGGGTGGTGCCTGCGGCCACGGGACGCAAAGCCGGGACTTCGGCGGCGCACTCCGGTAGTGCCACCTCGCAGCGCGCGCAGAACCGGCACCCGTCGGGCGGGTGGGCGAGATCCGGTGGGCTGCCGGGTATTCCGCTGATCGACGCGGCACCCGCCCCGGGTTGCGGAAAACATGCCAGCAGTTGCCGGGTGTAGGGATGTGCAGGTCCGGTGACCGCGGTGTGCGTCAGAACCTCGTCGGCCTGCCCGCGTTCGACGATGCGGCCGGCGTACATGACGGCCGCCCGGTCGCACAGCTCGCCGAGCACCATCAGGTCGTGGGAGATCACCAGCATCGCAAGATCGAGTTCGTCGGCCAGGCGCCGGATCAATTCGAGGATCTGCGCCTGCGTCATGACGTCGAGCGCCGTGGTCGGTTCGTCGGCGATCACCAGTTCGGGATCACAGGCCAGAGCCATCGCGATCATCGCCCGCTGCTTCATTCCGCCCGAGAACTGGTGTGGGTAGTCCGCAGCCCGGCCTGCCGCGATGCCGACCTCGCCGAGCAGTTCGGCGACGCGCGTTCGGATCTCGCGCTTGCCGATGTCCGGACGATGCGTCCGGATGGCCTCGGCGATCTGGGCGCCGACGGGCATGACGGGATTGAAACCGTTCATCGCGCCCTGGAACACCATGGACAGCCGGCTCCAGCGCAGGCGGCGCAGCCCGTGGTCGTCGACGGTGAGCAGGTCGGTTGCGCCCAGCTGCATCCGGTCGGCACTCACCTGCGCACCACGGGGTAACAGCTGCGCCACCGCGAGGGCCAACGTGCTTTTGCCGCAGCCGGATTCCCCGGCCAGCCCGACGACCTCGCCGGTGTCGACGTCCAGGTCGATCCCGTCGACGGCGCGGACCTCGTCCGCTCCGGACCGGTATGTGACCGACAGGTTGCGAATCTCGAGCAGGTTCATGTGGTCGCCGCCAGTTTCGGATTGAGAATGTGTTCGAGCGCCTGGCCGATCAGCGAGAACGCCAGCACGACAACGACGATGCCGACACCAGGGGGCAGGAAGTACCACCAGTAGCCGCTGCCGACGGCGCCGGATACGAAGGCGTTGTGCAGTACCTGGCCCCATGATGTGCGGGACGGATCGCCCAGACCCAGAAATGACAGGGTGGCCTCGGCCAGGATGGATCCGGCTATCACCAGGACGGCGTTGGCGATCACCAGTGCGGCGACGCCGGGCAGGATCAGTTTCCACAGGACGGCCGGCGCCGACAGGCCGACGGTGCGGGCCCGTGCGACCACCTCGCGTTCCCGTAGCGCCAGAGTCTGGGACCGCACGATCCGGGCCGTGGGCGGCCAGCTCGTCACGGCGATGACCAGGACGATCATCGGAAGGCTCTGTCCCACAATCGCTCCGAGCGCGATCATCAACGGAAGGTTGGGCAGCACGAGGAAGAAATCGGTGATCCGCATCAGGACCGCGTCGACGAATCCCGTGAACCAGCCGGCGAGGATGCCGACGACGGTGCCGATGAGGACCGTCACGAGGGTGGCGATCAGGCCGATCTCCAGGGAGATCGGGGTGCCCGCGAGCACCTGCCGTAGCACGTCGCGCCCCAGTTCGTCGGTGCCCAGCAGATGAGTTCCGCTGGGCGGCTGCAGGATTCCCGTCCGTGACTCCGCAACGGCACCACGGTCGTACGGTGCGACCAGGGGGCCCACCACGGCGAGTACGGTGACGGCGAGGGCCATGAGCACACCGGTGCGGCCCATGCCGTCATGCCACAGCTTGGATGCGACGTCGCGCCAGCCGGCGCCGGCCGTCGCGATGGGAACAGTCACCTCGGTCACGTCAGTCTCACCCTCGGGTCCAGTGCGCGGTAGATGACGTCGCTGGCGAAGTTGGCCAGCACCACCACGACGGCGAACAACAAGAAGCACGCCTCCATCACGGGATAGTCGCGCCGCACCACGGACAGGTAGATCAGCTGGCCCATCCCTGGCCACGAGAAGACTGTCTCGACCTGGATGGTGCCGCCGACCGTCGCACTGGCGTACAGGGTGGTCGCGGTGGCGACGGGGAGCAGCGCATTGCGCACCCCATGCCGCCACAGCACCCGGCGCGGGTGCAGACCCTTGGCGCGTGCGGTGGTCATGAAGTCCTCCGAGAGTGTGTTCAGCAGGGAACTCCGGGTGATCAGGACGAACTGAGCGATGTCGACCATCACCATCGCGGCGGTCGGCAGGATCAAATGCCTTGCCAGGTCGGTGATCCGGGTGAACACGGTGGGGTAGATCGCATCGGCGGTGTACATCCCGGCGATGGGCAGCCAGTTGAGTGCCACCGCGAACACGAAGATGAGCAACATACCGACCCAGAACGTGGGCAGGCTCCAGAACACCAGGGATCCCACCACGAGTCCACGGTCGGACCGCGTGCCCCGGCGTGCTGCGGCGAACACCCCGATCACAACCCCGAGCCCGACCACAAGCACGGTCGAGACCGTCACCAGGATCACGGTGTTGACCAGCGCGTCGCCCACGATCGGGCCGACCGGTGCCGAGTAGGAGTACGAGTACCCGAATTCACCGTGCAGCAGGTGAGTGACGTAGGTGAGGAACTGCGAACCGAGCGGCTGGTCGAGTCCGTAGTACGTGCGCAGCCTGGCTATCGCCGCCGCATCGAGATGCTGACCGCGTGCGATGTGCGTGACAGGATCACCGGGCATGAGGTGAAAGATCAGGAAGTTGGTGATGAGGACTGCGACGAGGGTGACCGCGAGATAGGTGAGTTTCGTTGCGAGATAACGCAGCATCGCCTGGGAGCCCGCCTCAGGCCGGCTTCACGTCGAGGTAGTTCACGCGCGGGAAGTTCAACACCATGCCGCCCTTGATGGGCTGCCATCCTGTCCAGGTGTCGGTCCGTGTGCCGGTGAGCTTCTTCTGATACCACATCACGATGTAGGGACAGCTGGAGTAATGGATCGCCTGCATCTCCTGGACCAGCTTGACCCGCTGACCGCGGTCGATCGTCGTTCGCTGCTGCTCGTAGAGCTCGTCGTATCGCGGGTTGCTCCAATACGTGTCGTTGTTACCGCCGATCTGGTCGGTGGTGGCGATGCCCAGCAGATACGACGGGTCGTACATCTCCGAATCCCAGCCCCACACCACGATGTCCCAGTCCGGCCCCTGGGTGTTGAAGACCGTGCTGCCCATTGCGTCGGCATCGGTGGTGGACAGCTTCACGCCGACGCCGACGGCCTTGGCCGCGGTGGCGAAGAGTTCGGCGGCTTTGACGTCGACGGCGGTGTCGGCAATGGCGAGGATCCTGAAGTTCAGCGGGGCACCGTCCTTCGACTCGCGGATGCCGTCGCCATTGCGGTCCACATAGCCTGCATCGTCGAGCAGTTTGCGGGCCTTGTCCTGGTTGTTGTCCAGGACATCCGCTGCGGCCGGGACGTAGTGGAAGTCCCCGAAAGCCACGGGGAGCAGGCCGGTACCCGGCTCCCCGTAGCCCGATAGGGCGAGCTCGACGAGTTGCTGGCGGCTGACCGCGCAACTCAGCGCCTGACGAACCGTTGGGTCGAGCAGGATTCGGTTGCCTTTCGAGTTGGCTTCGGTGGAGCAGTTGAAGCCGATCATGTGGAACGAAAACGATTCCAAGTCATCGGTTTTCACATTGGCGGCATCTTTGAGTCCGCCGAAGATGGTGGGCGGGATCTCGGCGACGATGTCGATGTCACCGGTGCGCAGCGCCTGGGTGACGATGTCGTCGCTGCCGAACTTCGTCCACGTCACCTTCTGCGCGGCAGGTTTGGCGCCCCACCAGTTGTCGTTGCGGGTGACGGTGACGGCGTTGCCTTTCTGCCAGGAGTCGAAGACGAACGGTCCGGTGCCGACCGGCTTGTCGTTGGCGAACCGGGGCAGATCGTTCTTGTTCACACCGGACCAGATGTGCTTGGGCACGATCGGCGTGATGACCCCCGGATCCAATGTCTGAGGTCGCGAATAGGTCAGCCGCACAGTGTTTCCGGTTGACGTGGCGTCGACGAGATCCTTGAAGTACGCACCGTAGGTCCCGTAGTCGTTGTCGCGGACCATCAGGAGGGTGAACACGACATCATCGGCTGTGAACGGGGTTCCGTCCTGCCACTTGACGTCGTCGCGCAGGGTGTAGGAGTACGTCTTGCCGCCGTCGTCGACTTTCACCCCGGTGGCCAGCGAGGGCTTGACGTTCAGATCGGCGTCGTACTCCATGAGCTTGTCGTAGAGCAACTGGAACACGTCATAGGACTGCGTGGAGAAGGCGGTGAACGGGTTCAGTGAGTCGATGTCCGTCGTCGATCCGACACGCAGCACGGTGTGCGTCGCGGTCTCGGGTGCGCACGCGGCCAGTGCCGCTGCGCCGCCGAGAGCTGCCGCGACCACCGCGGAATTGCGCAGGAAGCTGCGTCGGTCAATCTTGTGCATCGCCGGGGTTCTCCTTCGGGGGCGGAGCCAGTGCCATCACTGTGCATACACAGTATTGTGAGTATGTATGTGATCGTGTGATGTCGTGTGTGTTTCGCAAAAATTTCGGCTTTCAACCACCGGATGAGGTGTTAAGCACCGATTATCAGCGCGTTCACAGAGATGCATAGTTAGTATGCTCAGTGGAAGCGGGCCGTCGGTCAGCGACCGGGACTGGGAGGGCGGATGCCGACACAAAAGGGGAGCGGCTCGGTTGGGGGTGACCGCAAGCTCCGCTACCAACAGGTGCAGGAGCTGGTGCTCAGCATCATGGCCGAACGGGACCTACGCCCGGGCGATCGTTTGCCGTCGACCACTGAACTCGCCGAGATCGCTGACGTCAGCACCATTTCCGTACGCCGTGCGCTCGACGAGCTGGAGCGCGCCGGAAGAATCCACCGCCATCAGGGCCTGGGAACCTTTGTCGCCGAGCCGCGTATCGGTGCCGACCCGACGCGACCGGGTGAACTACTGCAGACCCTGACCGACAACCAAGGTCGTTCCCCGTCGGTGACAACCGCGTTGATAACGATCTCGGTCGGCTTGCCCAGCTCGACCATCGCGGCGGCGCTGGGTGTCGACGGCGGGCAGCCGACGTGGGAGATCTGGCGGCGACGGACCATCGGGCAGGGGCCCGGCGCAGACCGGATACTCGAACGCGCCGTGCTGCCACTGAGCCGCGTGCCCTCGATAGACCGCGACCGGCTCGCCGCAGGCGAGTCGCTCTACCGCTTCCTGCAGGAACGGTATGGGCTCGCCGATGAGTACACCGAGCAGGCGTTCGAGGTCGACACACCCAACAGCTGGGAGGCCGAACAGCTCGATCTCGAACCGGGCGAGCTGGTCGTACGCATCCGCGGCGTCAGTTTCGATTCCGCAGGCCAAGCCTTCGACTGTTTCGAACAGTGCTACCGCGCAACGAAATTCACGTTCTATACGGCCGGCCAGACGCGGCATCGCATCCTCGGGCCCTCGGAATTGTCCAACTGGTCGGTGGCCCCGCTGACCGATCCGCAACAGGGAGCGGACTGACCCTCAGGCAGGCCAGTCGATGCCGAACTCGCGCGTCAGCGCCGCACGCCCGGTGTCGGTCACTTTCAGCGCGCGGTGCTGCGGCGCGCGGCGCAGCCAGCCCGCCGTCAGGAAGCGGTCGAGCACCGCTCGGCCCAAGCCGCCGGCCAGGTGGTGGCGCTGCTCGGTCCAGTCGATGCAGTACCGCACGAGTGGCCTTGAGCCGGTGGGTAATTCAACACCGATACGACGCAAGCGGTCGGCGCCCGCCGCGGTGAGTTCATAGTGCACATCGCGTCCCGGACTGCTCAGCCGGTCGGAATCGCCGTCGTGGAACCGGCCGTCACCGCCGGTCAGCACGCCGTGATCGATGAGGCTGGCCATGATCTGCACACCGAGCCGACCGGCGATGTGGTCATAGCAGGTGCGCGCGCTGCGTAGGCGCGCCGCTCGGGTGCCTTCGCGCAGTGAGGTCACCGGGCGGGCGGGCGCCAGCCGGCCCAATTGCTCGATCAGTTCCCCGATTTCGGGTCCGGCCAGGCGGTAGTACCGGTGCCTGCCGTGGGTCTGCACGCTCAGCAGGCCGGCCTCGGTCAGCTTGTTGAGATGACTGCTGGCGGTCGAGCGGCTGATGCCGGCTTCATCGGCCAGCACGCTGGCAGGCAGGGCGCGGCCGTCGTCGAGCGCCAGCAGCACCCGGCAGCGAGCCGGATCGGCGAGCAGTGCGGCCAGTGCGGCGATGTCGACGTCCGCAGTCGACGGCAGATCCGTGACATCACGCATGGGACGTCTCCTTCCTGAGTTCCGGGACGGTGGAAACCCGCGCCAACCGCAGCGCGGCGGCCGCCCCAGCCAGCTGACACAACCCACCGACGACCAACGCGACACGGACGCCGAGGTCACCACCGATGGCCGCCATGGCACTACCCAACACCGCGACACCGACAGTGATACCCAGCAGCCGGGACAGATTCACCACCCCGGCGCCCAGACCCGAGCGCTGTACCGGCATCGCCGACATCGCCAGCGACACGGCAGGCCCGGTGTTCAGCGCCAGGCCCGCGCCCGCCAGCACGAGAGACAGCTCCAGCAGCCACACCGCCGCCGTCGGACCGACCGCGGCGTACAGCAGCAGCCCCGCCGCCATCAGACCCAGGCCGGCGGTCATCGCGGTGCGTGCGCTGGTCCGCCGGGCCAGCCCGTTGGCCGTCGGGATCAACGCCAGGTACGTGGCCGGCAGCGGCAGGAACCACACGGCGGTCGCCAGCGCGCTCAGACCGCGTTGCTGCTGGAAGGCGAAACTGTTGACCAGCAGCAGGCCGTAGATGCCGAAGGTCATGGTGAACGTCGCCAGCAGCGCACCGACCAGTCGGCGACTGCCGAAGAGATCCAGCGGCAGCATCGGCCGGACACTGCGGCGCTGCACGGCGACGAACGCCGCAAGGGCGCACGCAGCGACGAGCGCGACCGACACGATGCGCTGCCACGGCCAGGTGTGGCCCTCGACGAGCACCAGCGTCAGCGCGGCCAGGCCGAGCACTGCCAGGCACTGACCCGGTATGTCGATGCGGGCGGCGGCCGGGTCACGTGATTCGGGCAGCTGTCGCATGCTGAGGATCAGGGCCAGCGCGCCAACCGGTGCGTTGACCCAGAAGATCCACCGCCAGCCGGCCGTGTCGGCCAATACTCCACCGAGCAGGGGACCGATCGCGGTACTGCTCGCGGCCGCGAACGCCCATGCCGCGGTCGAGCGGGCCCGGTCCGCGGGGTCCGGGAAGGCGGCCGAGGTGATGGCCAGGCCCTGCGGCAACATCATCGCCGCGCCAAGGCCCTGGACGGCGCGGGCGGCCAGCAGCGCGGGCAGCGCCGGTGCCAGGGCACACGCCACCGACGCGACGATGAACAGCGTCAACCCGGTCTGCAGCAGCCGGCGTCTGCCGAACCGGTCGCCGAGCGAACCTGCGGTCAGCAGCGCCGCGGCGAAGGTGATGTTGTACGCGTCGATGGTCCACTGGGCGCCTGCGATGCCGCCGCCCAGATCGTCGCGGATCGCCGGCAGCGCCAGGTTGACGGCGTTCGCGTCGACGAGCCCGACGAACAGGCCCAGGTAGGCGGCGACGAGGGTGAGAACTGCGGCTCGTGTGAGTGCCATACCCGCACGCTAGGACCGGAATGATTCGACGCCCGTCGAATCATTTCCGACCTCAGCGGTCGGGCAGTGCGTGCTCGACGATGGGGCGGCGCGGGTGCGGCTCGCGGACACCGCGTTTGGCCGCCAGGTAGACCTGGGCGGTCTCGGCGGCCACGGTGTGCCAGTCGAAATCGGAGGTCAGCCGGTCGCGCGCGGCGATCGCCCGGACCTGCGCAGCGTCGGGATCGTCGAGCACAGCGCGGACCGCGGCGGCCAGCCCGGCCACGTCCCGCGGCACGAACGACACCCCCGTCTGCCCGTTGATCACGGCCTCGCCGAGACCGCCGACGTTGGAGGTGACCAGCGGGGTACCGGTGGCCGCGGCCTCCAGCGCCACGATGCCGAACGGTTCGTAGTGGCTGGGCAGCACGGCGGCATCGGCGTTGTGCAACGCGGCCACCAACTCGTCGTGGCCCAGCCGGCCGACGAATCGGGTGGCCTTGAGCACCTTGTGCTTTCGGGCCTCTTCGACGAGCCACTCCTGCTGGGTGCCGTCCCCGGCGATGGTCAGCGTGGTGCCAGGATGTGCCCGCCGGATCCGGGGCAGGGCGGCGATCGCGTCGTGCACGCCTTTCTCGTACTCCAGGCGGCCCACGTAGAGCAACTGAGCCGGGCCCCTTCGGGGCCGACGCCGCGCGAACGGCCACAGTGCGGCGTCGATACCGTTGCGGATCACCCGAGTCTCGGCCAAGCCGGGCCCGAACAGTTCGGTGATCTCGTCGCTCATCGACGCCGAACACGTGATGAGCGAATCGGATTCACGCACCAGCCAGGACTCCGCGGCGTGCACCTGGCGGCTGATCCGGCCCGACACCCAGCCGGAATGCCTGCCTGCCTCGGTGGCATGGATGGTGGAAACCAGTGGCACATCGAAGTATTCGGCCAGTGCGATGGATGGGTGCGCGACCAGCCAGTCGTGGGCGTGTACCAGGTCCGGTTGCCAGGGGCCGCCCGCGTCGTCTTTGATGCGCAGGCCTGCGCGGACCATGGCATGGCCCATCGCCAGCGTCCACGCCATCATGTCGGTCCCGAAGTCGAATTCGTGTGGATCCTGGGCGGCGGCGACGACGCGGACACCTTCGCTGATCTCGTCGGTCGACGGATGCGTGCTCGGGTCGGTGTCAGACGGTCGCCGGCTCAGCACGACGACTTCGTGACCGGCCGCCACCAGAGCGGTGGCCAGGTGATGCACATGCCTGCCGAGGCCGCCGACGACCACGGGCGGGTATTCCCACGACACCATCAGGATTTTCATGGTTGTGCGCTTTCTCCGCGGGGTGGTCATCTGGGGAGCCTGCGGGCGTCCAGCGCGCCGAACAAGCCATCGGCCTTGTTCCAGCCGTCGGCCAAACGCTGCGCGTGTTCGCCACGGCCCGACGCCAGCGCATCACAGATCTCACGCGTCGCGTGGGCGTGCAGGTGTGCGCGGTACCGCGCGTAGTCGGCCGCGGAGTCTTTGCTGACCATGAACGGCCAGTCGCTGGATACCGTCAGGAGGGTCTCGCGCAGAATCTGGTCGGCGACGTGATCGCGTGGCGTGGGGGAGCCCACCGCGGCGTTCTGGGTGAGCGCCTTGTCCACGGTGCTCAGCGCGGTGTCGACGACCTCGGCGTTGAGCTGGACCAGGTCGCTGACTTTCTCGCCGTTCCAGACCTGCCAGTCCTTGCCCGAACCCCATGAGCTGGGCGGCAATTCGACCGGAGCACCGACGAATCCGTCGGCCTTGGCGTCGGCGAGGGTGCCCACGCGCACGCCCGCCTCGGGCAATGCGCGCAGCACGCGCCCGAGCCAGGTCGGACCCTCGTACCACCAGTGGCCGAACAACTCGGTGTCGAATGCCGCGACCACGTGGGCAGGCCGGCCGATGCGCTCGCTTTCACGGAGCAGCCGCCGCCGCACGACCGCGACGAAATCCGCGACGTGGTCGTCGATGGCACGGTCGGCACGCTGCGGGTCGTAAGGTGCCTTGTCCTCGGACGCCACGTTGCGTCCGGTGACCCGAGCCGGTTTGAGGCCTGTGGTGTGGTCGTAAGTGTGGAAGTCGCGGTAGGCGGCGTGGCCCGGGTAGCCGGACTTGGGGGACCACACGCGGTAGCTGACCTGCAGGTCGCGTCCGAAGGCGATGACGTCGGAATCTCCGACCGGGCGGCCCAGCGCGGTGTCACCGTGCAGGGACGGGCCGTCGACCATGAAATGGCCCACACCCGCTGCGGCATAACCGGTTTCCATACCCGGCGCATACGCGCATTCGGGCGCCCAGATGCCGCGCGGCGTGTGAGCGAAGCGCGCGCGGGCATCGGCAAGGCCCTCCCGCAGCGCGAACTCGCGCAGTCGCGGGTTGAGCAGCGGCTGGAACGGGTGCGCCAGCGGGCCGCCGAGCAGTTCAATGGTGTCGGCGTCGATCAGCTCGCGCAACAGCGGGCCTGCGCCGTGCCGCCACCGGGTGGTGAAGTCCTCGACTGCCGCAGCGGCTTCGGCGTGTTCGCGAATCCCGAACTCGCGCAGCCCTTCCCGGTCGCGCAGCGTGGTGGCTTCCAGGGCCCGCAGCTGCCAGTTGGCCAGCCAGTGGTGCATACCCGTCAGGCAGTACGGGTCGTCGAGCTGTGCGGTGACCACCGGCGTCATGCCCAGCGTGATCAGGTGGCTGCGGTCTTCGGCGGCCAGGGTGCGCAGCACCCGCATCAGCGGCAGGTAAGCCGCCGACCACGATTGGTAGAGCCATTCTTCGCCCACCGGCCAGCGGCCGTGGTGGGCCAGCCATGGCAGATGTGTGTGCAGGACCAGGGTGAACAGCCCCGGCACCGGCTCGGCTGCCGGGGCACTCACGGGCGCACCGCGATCGCGACGAGGTCGAGGCTGTCGTCGATGTTGCGTTCGGTGGCCGGGGTGATGTCGAAGTCGTCGGTGGACACCGCGGCGACGTCGGCGAGCAGCTGTTCGGGCCAGGGTGCGTCGGCCACCGCGCGGGCCACCTGGGCGTCGATGATGGACCCGCCGTGGCGGGCATCGAGCGAGGCCAGCCCGGCGCCGTGAAAGACCCCGGACACCTCTTCGATGCGGAATCCGGCGTCGCTGAGCAGTTCGGTGAGCTCGGCGGCGTTGAGTTCGCGGGTGTGGAAGGGGTTGAGCGGGGTGTCGCGACCGGGGGAGAAGGTGATGCGGTTGGGGGTGGACACCAGGAACACGCCGCCGGGCCGCAGCACCCGGTAGCACTCGGCGACGAACTGTGCCTGGTCCCACAGGTGCTCGATGACCTGGAAGTTGACCACCACGTCGACCGAGCCGTCTGCCAGTGGTAGCTCGGCGAGGTTGCCGTGCCGGATGTCGACGCGGGGATAGCGGGCCCGCACGTGCGCGACCGTCGCTTCGTCGTAGTCCAGGCCGATGACCTTGCGGGCGACGCCGGCGATCAGGTCGGCGCCATATCCTTCGCCGCAGCCGGCCTCGAGCACGTCGCGCCCCGTACAGCGCTCGGCGAGCCGCTGGTAGACCACCTCGTGCCGACGGAACCAGTAGTTTTCCTCGGCCAAGCCGGGGACGGTCCGCTCGCCTGTCAGAGGGAGGGCGTCATCCGGACCGTCAACAAATGTGCTCATTGGAAGGCAGGCTAACCCAGTCGACCGGTTGGTGGCCTACTCGCGAACGGTTCCCTGCTGCATGCGTGTGATAGGGGTCACTGCATACCTAGCGCGACCAGCTATGGTGTTCCTGCGAACTCCGTAAGTTACCGACTAGTAACATGGGGTAGTCGCAAAAGCGTAAACGGTTGGCCGGCCCCCGGCCCCACTAGGAGGACGAACCAGAGTCATGACGAACATTGTGGTCCTGATCAAACAGGTCCCAGATACTTGGTCGGAGCGCAAGCTGTCCGACGGCGATTTCACCCTTGACCGTGAGGCCGCCGACGCCGTGCTCGACGAGATCAACGAGCGCGCCGTCGAAGAGGCGCTGTTGATCAAGGAGCGCGAGGGCGGCGACAGCACCGTCACCGTGCTGACCGCCGGTCCCGAGCGCGCCACCGAGGCGATCCGCAAGGCCCTGTCCATGGGTGCCGACAAGGCCGTTCACCTCAAGGACGACGACCTGCACGGCTCCGACGTCATCCAGACGGCATGGGCGCTGGCCCGCGCGCTGGGCACCATCGAGGGCACCGAGCTGGTCATCGCCGGTAACGAGGCCACCGACGGCGTCGGCGGCGCGGTGCCGGCCGTGATTGCCGAGTACCTGGGCCTGCCGCAGCTCACCCACGTGCGCAAGCTGACTGTCGAAGACGGCAAGGTCACCGCCGAGCGCGAGACCGACGACGGTGTCTTCACGCTGGAAGCCCCCCTTCCCGCCGTGGTCAGCGTCAACGAGAAGATCAACGAGCCCCGCTTCCCGTCCTTCAAGGGCATCATGGCCGCGAAGAAGAAGGAAGTCACCGTGCTCACCCTCGCCGAGATCGGCGTCGAGGCCGACGAGGTCGGTGTCGCCAACGCCGGGTCCAAGGTGCTGTCTTCGACTCCGAAGCCGCCGAAGACCGCCGGCGAGAAGGTCACCGACGAGGGTGACGGCGGTACCAAGGTCGCCGATTACCTCGTGGCTCAGAAACTCATCTAGCAGTTGCTTCCATCGAATCTAACGAGACGCGAAAGACATAACGAGAAATCCCATGGCTGAAGTACTTGTGCTCGTCGAGCACTCCGAGGGTGCCCTGAAGAAGGTCACCGCCGAACTGATCACCGCTGCTCGCGTGCTGGGCGAGCCTGCTGCTGTCGTAGTGGGCAAACCGGGCACGGCAGCGCCGCTGGTGGACGGCCTCAAGGCCGCCGGCGCCGCCAAGATCTACGTCGCCGAGTCCGACGACGCCGAGAACTACCTGATCACCCCGGTGGTCGACGTGCTCGCCGGCCTGGCCGAGTCGGCTGCGCCCGCAGGCGTGCTGATCGCCGCCAGCGCTGACGGCAAGGAGATCGCCGGACGGCTCGCGGCCCGCATCGGTTCCGGTCTGCTGGTCGACGTGATCGAGGTCAAGGAAGGCGCGGTGGGCATCCACAGCATCTTCGGTGGCGCGTTCACCGTCGAAGCCCAGGTCACCAGCGACACCCCGGTCATCACCGTGCGTCCCGGCTCGATCGAGGCCGCCCCCGCCGACGGCGCCGGTGAGGTCGTCAACGTCGAGGTTCCGGCTCAGGCCGAGAACGCCACCAAGATCACCAAGCGCGAGCCCGCCGTGGCCGGCGACCGTCCCGAACTCACAGAGGCCACTGTCGTGGTCGCCGGTGGTCGTGGCGTCGGCAGCGCGGAGAACTTCAGCATCGTCGAGGCACTCGCCGACTCGCTCGGCGGTGCTGTCGGTGCCTCGCGCGCCGCGGTCGACTCGGGCTACTACCCGGGCCAGTTCCAGGTCGGTCAGACCGGCAAGACCGTGTCGCCGCAGCTCTACATCGCGCTGGGCATCTCCGGGGCGATCCAGCACCGCGCAGGCATGCAGACGTCGAAGACGATCGTCGCGGTGAACAAGGACGAAGAGGCGCCGATCTTCGAGATCGCCGACCTCGGCATCGTCGGTGACCTGTTCAAGGTCACCCCGCAGCTCACCGAGGCCATCCAGGCTCGCAAGGGCTGACGTCCGAGTCATACGGCAAACCCCGGCGCATCCGATGCGCCGGGGTTTTTCGTTGTGCGGGTTCTTCTGTCGCGGCACCGGCCAAACCACGAACTTTCCAGGGTTTCAATCTGCCCGTGTGCTGACAGGCTGGATGTCGTGACCGGGTCGCGCACGATTGCGGCCGCGAGGTGTTCGGGTGGATCCTCGCCATGGCGAGGCCACGCCAGAGAAAGGTGTTCGCACAATGAAAATCACAGTGATCGGGGCCAGTGGCCAGATCGGTTCGCGGGTCGTGCGGTTGCTCACCGAAGCCGGGCACGACGTGGTCGCTGCCTCCCTGTCGTCGGGCGCCAACGTCGTCACCGGTGAGGGGTTGGTGGCGGCGCTCAGCGGCGCCGAGGTGCTCGTCGACGTCGTCAACTCGCCGTCGTTCGACGACGGGCCGGTGATGGACTTCTTCACCGCGTCCGCGCGGAACTTGACCGCCGCCGCGCAGGAGACCGGCGTCGGGAACTACGTCGCACTGTCCATCGTCGGGGCCGACGGGCTGCCCGACAGCGGGTATATGCGGGCCAAGGTGGCCCAGGAGAAGATCATCACCGAATCCGGTCTGCCGTACACGATCGTGCGCGCCACCCAGTTCCAGGAGTTCGCCGAGGCCATCACCGACACCCTGGTGGTCGGGGACGAGGTGCGCGTGCCCGACGCCCGGATCCAGCTGATCGCGGTCGACGACGTCGCCGCCGAGGTGGCCAAGGCGGCCCAGGCCGCGCCGCGGGGCGGAATCGTCAACATCGGCGGACCCGAGAAGCTGTCGTTCGCGGACATGGCCCGTGCGGTACTGGCCAAGCGCGGTGACGACAAGCCGGTGGTGATCGACCCGCAGGCCAGGTACTTCGGTACGGCCGTCGACGACAACAGCCTGGTCACCGGCGACGACGGGATCCTCGGCGAAACCCACTGGCTCGCGGCGCGCTGACATGACCATTTCCGCAGAGCGCGAAAAAGCGCTGCGCGATGCCATGACTGTGATCCAGACCGTCACGCCGCCGTTCATCCCGGCCGATGCCGAGGTGATGACGACCATCATCGAGTGGCCCGCGGGGTCACCCGGCGCGCCGCCGCACCGTCATCCCGCCGGACCCGCGTTCGGCTATGTGCTCGAAGGGGAGATGCTCTTCGAACTGGAGGGCGAGGCGCCTCGGGTGGTCAAGGCGGGGGAGGCGTTCTGGGAGCCCGGCGGTGACGTCATCCACTACTCCGACGCCAACAATCGCGACGACCTACCGCTACGCTTCTTGGTCAACATGCTGTGCGTGCCCGGCCAACCGATGCTCGTCGTCGTCGACGACGACGAACTCGAGGCCCGTAAGGACCGACGAGTCCGCTGATGGCCGAGTTCTCCGACGTCGTCCGGTCGCGGCGGTCATCGCGAATGTTCTTGCCGGACAAGCCTGTTCCACGGGAGCTACTCGATGAGGCGCTCGCCCTGGCGATGCGGGCGCCGTCGAACTCCAACACCCAGCCGTGGCATGTCTTCTTCGCCACCGGTGAGCGGCGCGTCCGGTTGGTCGACGCGCTGCTCACCGCGGTCGAGGCAGCACCTCCGGCGATAGGTTCCGCGGGTCTGCCCCCGCAGTTCGCCAACCTGCGCCGAGAGACCGGGGCCCTGGTGTACGGGGCCATGGGGATCGCCCGTGACGACGCTGCCGGCCGCTGGGCAGCGCAGCGGCACAACTGGGAGTTCTTCAAGGCACCGGTGGCCGGGCGGGTGTGCATGCACCGCGATTTCGGCAATGTGGACGCGATGGGCGTCGGGATGTTCCTGCAGACCCTGCTGCTGGCGTTGAACGAACGGGGAATCGGCAGTTGCGTGCAGGTGTCGATCTCGTTCTATCCCGACGTGCTGCGTGAACAACTCGGCATCCCAACCGATCTGACGATCCTGTGCGGGCTCTCGATCGGCTACGCCGACGAGGCATTTGCGGCCAACCACCTGGACACACCGCGCAATCCGATCAGTGAGAACGTGGTGTTTCTCGACGACTGAGCGGCCAGGCCAATTCGTCACCTAGCGATCACGGACATGTCACGCTGGCGACGCCATCCGGCGACCCGGCTGGGCGACCGTGCTGGTTATGAGCACTTCATCTGTACTCATCGCCGCAGACCGTCCCACCCCGTCGGCGGATTCGCCGCGCTACTCGCTGTTGTTGTCCACCGATGCCGAGCTGATCGACGCAGCACAGCGGCTGCGCCACGATGTGTTCACCGCCGAGCCGGGATTCGCGTTGGCCGGCGCGACCGACGGCCGGGACGCCGACCGCTTCGACGAGTACTGCGACCACCTGCTGGTGCAGGACGAGGACTCCGGAGAACTGGTCGGCTGCTACCGCATGCTGCCGCCGCCGGGTGCGATCGCCGCCGGCGGGCTCTACACCGCCACCGAATTCGACGTGACGGGTCTCGACGCGCTGCGCCCCTCGCTGGTGGAGATGGGCCGCGCGGTGGTACGCAACGACCACCGCAACGGTGCCGTTGTCCTGCTCATGTGGGCGGGCATCCTGGCCTACCTGGACCGCTGCGGCTACGACTACGTCACCGGCTGTGTCTCGGTGCCGACGGCGGGCACCGCCGACGGCCCTCCTGGCACCCAGATCCGCGGCGTGCGCGACTTCGTGCGTCGCCGGCACGCCGCGCCGCAGGAGTTCACCGTGTACCCGTACCGGCCCGTCGTGCTGGACGGCAAGGGCCTCGACGACATCGACCCGCCGTCGCGGACCTCGGTGCCGCCGCTGATGCGGGGTTACCTGCGGCTGGGCGCGCAGGTGTGCGGGGAACCGGCCCACGACCCCGACTTCGGGGTGGGCGACTTCCCGGCCCTGCTCGACAAGCGTCGGGCCGATGTCCGCTACCTCAAGCGCCTGCGTTCGGTGTCGGCCGCAGCCGATATGGCCGATGGGATGGGGACGTGAGCACGCCGCCCCGGACGCGAGGAGGACAAACAGAGCCCCGGACGCGAGGAGGACAAACAGGGCCCTTCGAACACTCGTGGTTGCCCAAGGCCTCGTGTGATGCCAGCTGTGTGCACGCGGGCAGCGCCGACACCGGCCGTCGGCCGGTCGTGTGGGTGCGGACCACCGTGCGGGTAATCATGGCGGTGCTGTTGGTGCCCGGTCTGCCGTTGCTGGCGGTGCCGCTGCCGGGACGTTCGCACATCCAGCGGTTCTACTGCCGAATGATGCTGCGGTGCTTCGGGGTACGCATCAGTGTGTCGGGCGGGCCGATCCGCAACCTGCAGGGCGTGCTGGTGGTCAGTGGCCATGTGTCCTGGCTGGACATCTTCACCATCGGGGCGGTGCTGCCGGGGTCGTTCGTGGCCCGCGCCGACCTGATCGAGTGGCCCGCACTGGGCCGGCTGGCCCGCATCATGAAGGTCATCCCCATCGACCGGGGCAGCCTGCGCCGGCTGCCCGACGTCGTGGACGCCGTCGCGCAGCGCTTGACCGACGGCCACACCGTGGTGGCGTTCCCCGAGGGCACGACCTGGTGCGGGTTGGCCTACGGACAGTTCCGGCCGGCGATGTTCCAGGCCGCCATCGACGCGGCCCGGCCCGTGCAGCCGCTGCGGCTGACCTACCGGCACCGCGACGGCCGCCAGTCCACGGTTCCCGCGTTCGTCGGCGAGGACACCCTGCTGTCGTCGGTCCGGCGGGTCATCACCGCGCGTCGCACCGTGTGCCACGTGCACGTCTGTTCACTGCAGCTGCCCGGCGAGGACCGCCGTGATCTGGCCGGGCGGTGCGAAGCGGCAGCACGTCCCGAGCAGGCTCTGCCGAGCGCACCCGCCCACGCCCTGGTGGCCTGACCGGCAATTCGGGGCGCTCACCGGGTGGCGGCTATCCTGGGAACGTTATGACCCCTTCCCCAGGTAGGACGGTCTACCTCGATCACGCCGCCACCACCCCGATGCACCCTGCCGCCATCGAGGCGATGACGGCTGTGCTGGCCACCGTGGGCAACGCATCCTCACTGCACGGATCCGGCCGACAGGCCCGGCGCCGCATGGAGGAGTCGCGGGAGACGCTGGCGCAGCTGCTCGGGGCGCGACCCTCCGAAGTGATCTTCACCGCGGGCGGCACGGAAAGCGACAACCTGGCGGTCAAGGGCATCTACTGGGCCCGCCACGACGCCGAGCCGACGCGGCGGCGCATCGTGACCACCCCCGTCGAACACCACGCGGTGCTCGACGCCGTGGAGTGGCTGGTCGAGCACGAGGGCGCCGAGGTGACGTGGCTGCCGGTCGGCGCGGACGGTGCGGTGTCTCCCGAAGCCCTACGGACGGTGCTGCAGGAGCACGACGACGTGGCGCTGGTGTCGATCATGTGGGCCAACAACGAGGTCGGCACCATCATGCCGATCACGGAGCTGGCTGCGGTCGCCACCGAGTTCGGCGTCCCGATGCACAGCGACGCGGTCCAGGCGGTCGGCCAGATCCCGGTGGACTTCGGTGCCAGTGGACTGGCGGCGATGAGCGTGACCGCGCACAAGTTCGGCGGCCCCGCGGGTGTCGGTGCGCTGCTGCTGCGCCGCGACGTGGCGTGTGTGCCACTGCTGCACGGTGGCGGTCAGGAACGTGACATCCGTTCCGGCACACCGTATGTGGCCGGCTCGGTGGGCATGGCGACGGCTGCGAAGGTGGCGATCGAGGGTATGGAGGTCAACAGCGCACGGGTCCGGGCGCTGCGGGATCGGCTGATCGAGGGTGTGTTGTCGGCCATCGACGACACCTACGTCAACGGTGCCACTGACGGGGACCGGCTTCCGGGCAACGCCCACTTCACTTTCCGTGGCTGCGAAGGCGATTCGCTGCTGATGCTGCTCGACGCCAAGGGCGTCGAATGCTCGACCGGCTCGGCTTGCACGGCAGGCGTTGCACAGGCCTCTCACGTGCTGATCGCGATGGGCGCCGATTCGGCGACCGCCCGGGGTTCGCTGCGACTGTCCTTGGGGCACAACAGCACCGACGCGGACGTGGATGCTGCGCTGGAGGTGTTGCCCGCCGCGGTGGAGCGGGCTCGGCAGGCTGCGCTGGCGAGCGCGGGAACGGGTCGGTCATGAGGGTTCTGGTCGCGATGAGCGGTGGCGTGGATTCTTCGGTGGCCGCCGCGCGCATGGTCGACGCCGGTCATGACGTCGTTGGTGTGCATCTGGCGCTGTCGTCCGCGCCGGGCACTCTGCGCACCGGGTCACGCGGATGCTGCTCCAAGGAGGATGCCGGTGACGCCCGGCGCGTCGCCGATGTGCTCGGCATCCCGTTCTACGTATGGGATTTCGCCGACCGGTTCAAGGACGATGTGATCGACGACTTCGTCGAGGCCTACGCGCGCGGCGAGACCCCCAATCCGTGTGTGCGGTGCAACGAGCGCATCAAGTTCTCGGCGCTGTCGGCCCGCGCGTTGGCGCTGGGTTTCGATGCCGTCGCAACCGGTCATTACGCGCGCCTGCAGGACGGCAGGCTGCGCCGCGCCGTCGATGCAGACAAGGACCAGTCCTACGTGCTCGGTGTGTTGACGGCCGAGCAGCTGCGGCACGCGCTGTTTCCGATCGGTGACACACCCAAGCCGCAGATCCGTGAGGAGGCCGCTGCGCGCGGTCTCGCGGTGGCCGCCAAGCCGGACAGTCATGACATCTGCTTCATCCCGTCGGGCGACACCCAGGCTTTCCTCGGCGCGCGTATCGGTGTGCGGCGCGGCTCGGTGGTCGATCCCGAGGGCACCGTGCTCGCCGAACACGACGGCGTCCACGGCTTCACCATCGGACAGCGCAAGGGCTTGGGCATACCCGGTCCCGGTGCCGACGGCAGGCCGCGGTATGTGACCGCGATCGACGCGGAAACCGGCACGGTTCACGTCGGGTCGGCCGAAGACCTCGAAGTGCGGCAGCTGGTGGGGGAGAACCCGATCTTCACCAGCGGCGCGGCGTTCGACGGGCCGGTGGAATGTGTGGTTCAGGTGCGGGCGCACGGCGGGATCACCGACACCGTGGCCGAGCTGATCGAGGGGCGCTTGGTGTTGAACCTGCGGGCCCCGCTGCGCGGCGTCGCACCCGGGCAGACCATGGTGCTCTACCGTCCCGACGCGGACGGTGACGAGGTCATCGCCAGCGCCACCATCGCACGCGCGTGAGCGCTTTCGCAGCTGCGACCGGTATCGGCTCCTGGCCGGGAACCGCCGCGCGGCAGGCCGCGGAGGTTGTCGTCGGCGAACTGCATACGCTGACTCATCTGGTGGAACTGCCTGCCCGCGGCATCGGCGCCGACATGATCGGCAGGGCCGGGGCGCTGCTGGTGGACATCGGTATCGACACCGTGCCTCGCGGGTACCGCATCGCACCGGGCCGCAGCGCCGTCCTACGTCGCGCGGTGAGCCTGCTGGGCGAGGACATCGACGCGCTCGAGGAAGCCTGGGAGAAGGCCGGATTGCGCGGCAGCGGGCGGGTCGTGAAGGTGCAGGCGCCCGGGCCCATCACGTTGGCCGCTGCGCTGGAACTGTCCGGCGGGCACCGGGCGATCACCGATCAGGGCGCGTTGCGCGACCTGGCCGCGTCGCTGGGTGAGGGGCTGGCGCAGCACCGCGCGGAGGTGGCTCGCCGACTGGACACGACGGTGGTGGTGCAGCTCGACGAACCGTTGTTGCCCGCCGCGCTGGCGGGGCGGTTGACGGGTGTGACGAGTCTGTCACCGGTGCATCCGGTCGACGAGGCCGTCGCCGTGAGCCTGCTCGACGGTTGCGTCGAGCGGGTGGGCGTCGAGACCGCCGTGCACAGCTGTGCACCCGATCTGCCATGGAAAGGCTTGTTGCGCAGCGCTGTTCACGCCGTCTCCGTCGACGTGTCGACCCTGAGCGCGGCGGATCTGGACGGCGTCGGCGAGTTCGTCGACTCCGGTCGCACGGTGCTGCTCGGGGTGGTGCCCACCGCCGCGCCCGAACGTCGACCGTCGGTCGAGGAGGTGGCCAAGGCCGCTGTGGCGGTGACCGACCGGTTGGGTTTCGCCCGCGACGTGCTGCGGGACCGCATCGGCATCACCCCTGCCTGTGGACTGGCCGGTGCGACGCCCGAGTGGGCGCGGATCGCCTACGGGCTGGCACAGAAGGCCGCTGACGGTTTCGCGGCGGATCCCGAAGGGATCTGATCCGGCACTGTCCCGAAGGGATCCGACATCAAGAGCAACCAAAAGGTTGCGCTTGAACGGGCTGACGATTACCGTAATAGGCAACTGAAAGGTTGCACATATGAGTACAGATCGAATCGAAAAAGAAGTTCTCCTGCGGGCCCCGCTCGATCGGGTCTGGCGCGCGATCAGCGACTCCGAGGAGTTCGGCCGGTGGTTCGGCGTGCGCTTCGACGGCCCGTTCGTCGCGGGCGAGGCCGTCAACGGCGTGATGACACCGACCGATGTCGACGACGCCGTGGCAGCAAGGCAGGAGCCCTACGCAGGTGAGCCGGGCAAGTGGTACATCGAGGCCGTGGAACCGCAGCAGCGGTTCGCATACCGCTGGCATCCGTATGCCGTCGACCCCGACACCGACTATGCGGCCGAACCCACCACGCTCGTGGAGTTCACGCTCACCGAGACCGACGACGGAGTGCTGTTGCGCATCGTCGAATCGGGATTCGACGCGATTCCGGCCGAACGGCGGGTCTCTGCATACGAGGCCAACAGCGAGGGCTGGGCCATCCAGACCGAGCTGGTGAGCAAGTACCTCGCCCTGGGTGAGCAGGTGTGAGCAGCGCAGGCGGTTTGACCGAGCCACTGTCCCCGGTTTTCAATGCGCTCGGCGACCCCAACCGGCTGCGAATCGTCACCCGGCTCTGCGACGGCGGGCCGTGCTCGACCGTCGCACTGACCCAGGTGATCCCGGTTAGCCGCCAAGCGGCGACCAAACATCTGCTGTTACTGGAGGCGGTGGGCCTGGTGACCAGTGATCGCAAAGGGCGCGAACGTATTTGGCGCATCCAGCCCGAGCCGTTGGCGGATGCCAGCGAGTACCTGTCCGCACTGTCCAAGCGCTGGGACCGGGCCATCGACCGGTTGCGCGCGTTTGTCGAGGAGCCGCAGTGACGATTACGCGCGGGCTCGCAACTCGCGCCGCAGGATCTTGCCTGCCGACGACTTCGGCACCGCGTCGATGAACTCGACCTGACGCACCTTCTTGTACGGCGCCACCTGGCCGGCGACGAAGGCCATCACCTCGTCGCCGGTCAGCTCCGCACCAGGCTGCTTGACGACGAACGCCTTGGGGATCTCCTCGCCGGACGCGGCATCTTGCACGCCGATCACCGCGGCGTCAGCGATGCCCGGATGGGTCAGCAGCACGGATTCCAGCTCGGCGGGTGGCACCTGGTAGCCCTTGTACTTGATGAGCTCTTTGAGGCGGTCGACGATGTAGACACAGCCCGTCGCATCGACCTGGGCGAGGTCACCGGTGTGCAGGAAGCCGTCGGAATCGACGGTCTCGCGGGTGGCCTGCTCGTTGCCCAGGTACCCGGCCATGACGTTCGGGCCCCTGAACCACAGTTCGCCCGTGGCGCTCAATCCCTCTGCCGGAATACCGATCTCGGCCCCGGTGTCCGGGTCGACCAGCTTGCTCTCGGCGTTGGGCACGGTCCAGCCGCACGAGTCCAGCGGCGCGACGGTGCCGATCGTGGCCAGCCCGCCATCGGTCGGGGTGATGTGGCTGACGGGGCTCAACTCGCTCATGCCGTAGCCCTGAACGACGTTGCAGCCCAAGCGGTTCGCCACCGCATGGCCGAGCTCGGCGTCCAGCGACGCAGCGCCCGACATGATGCCCTTGAGCGAGGACAGGTCGTAGGAATCGACGAGCGGGTGCTTGGCCAGTGCGACCGCCACCGGGGGCGCGATGTAGGCGTAGGTGCACTTGTGGTTCTGGATGTTGCCGAGAAACTCGGCGAGATCGAACGAGGGCATGATTATCAGCCGGGCGCGGGCGTGCAGAGCCGCGTTGAGCAGCACCGTCATGCCGTAGATGTGAAAGAACGGCAGCACGGCCAGCAGGCGGTCGTCGGCCTGCATTCCCTGCAGCGGCCTGATCTGCGCGACGTTGGCGGTCAAGTTGGCATGGGTGAGCATGACGCCCTTGGGATTTGCCGTCGTCCCCGAGCTGTACGGCAGCGCAGCCAGATGTGAGGCAGGGTCGAAGCTGACGTCGGGTGCGGCATGACCGTCGGGCAGCCCGGCGCCGTCGAGCACCACCACCTGGTCTTCGGTCAGGCCCGCCGCCGCGGCCCCCTCGCGGGCGTGGGGCAGCAGCGCATCGACCGTCACCAACAACCGGGCCTTCGAATCGGTCAGCTGTTTGGCGATGTCCTTCGCGGTGAACAGGGCGTTGATGGTGGTCGCCGTCGCACCCGACCGCAGGATGCCGTGAAACGCCACGGCGAACGCGGAACTGTTCGGGGACAACAGCGCAACCACATCGCCGACACCGATGCCGCGCGCCGCCAGAGCACCCGCGAACGCGTCGATGCGGCCGACCAGCTCGCCCCAGGTGGTTTCGGTGCCGGTCTTGGCGTCGACGAGCGCCACCCGGCCGGCGTCGTCGGCGGTGAGATCGGCGAACAGGTACTCGTAGACGCTGACAGTCGGAATCTCAACGTCGGCAAAGGGACTCGCAAAACTCATGGTGCCTCCAGTCGGCGTTCGTCGAGTTGTTTGATGAGTTTCTTCGGCGCGATCAAACGGAACGAGGCGTCGAGAAGTTCGGTCACTTCGTCCCAATCCACCTTCGCCGCAGTGAAATCCAGGCCCAGCCAGCCGAAGGGCCCCATGTAGGCCGGGAAGAAGAACCGGTGGTCCTGCTCCAGCGCGCGGCGGTCGCTTTCATCGACTTTGACCAGCAGGGAATAGGGCATAGGGCGCATCTCGCCGGTGCCCTTGACGTTGCCGCCGTACATCGCGAACATCTTCGGCGCGCAGAACACGGGCCTGCCCCACGAGACCTTCTCGAATGCCCCGGGAAAGTCCAGTGCGATGGTGCGAAGCTCTGCCAGTCCCTGATCATCGTCACTGAACATGATCGGATGCGGCATGTCGCCACCCTAGACGCTGTTTGCCTGTCGGTGCCCTCGGCTACCCTGCGGGGGTGACCTCGAGCGACGTGGAAGACGCTGACCTGCGGCGACGTTGGCAGGAACTGGCCGACGAGGTACGTGAGCACCAGTTCCGGTACTACGTCAGGGACGCGCCGATCATCTCTGACGCGGAGTTCGACGCGATGTTGCGCGAGTTGCAGGGGCTCGAGGACGCCCACCCTGAACTGCGGACCCCGGATTCACCGACCCAGCTGGTCGGTGGCGCGGGTTTCGCCACCGACTTCACCCCGGCCGAGCATCTGGAGCGCATGCTGTCGCTGGACAACGTGTTCGACTCCGACGAGCTGTCGGCGTGGGCCGCCCGGATCAGCGGCGAGACCGGCGACGCCGCGCACTACCTGTGCGAGCTGAAGATCGACGGGGTGGCGCTGGCGCTCGTCTACCGCGACGGCCGGCTGGTCCGCGCCGCCACCCGCGGCGACGGGCGCACCGGTGAGGACGTCACGCTCAACGCCCGCACCATCGACGACATCCCCGAGCGGCTCACCCCGTCCGACGAGTTCCCGGTGCCCGCGGTGCTCGAGGTGCGCGGCGAGGTGTTCTTCCGGGTCGCCGATTTCGAGGACCTCAACGCCGGCCTGGTTGCCGAGGGCAAGCCGCCGTTCGCCAACCCGCGCAACAGCGCGGCGGGCTCACTGCGACAGAAGAATCCGGCGGTCACGGCGCGGCGCCGGTTGCGGATGATCTGCCACGGCCTGGGCCACATAGAAGGTCCCACGGGCTTCCCCTTCAAAACACTGCACGACGCCTACCGCGCGCTGGGCCAGTGGGGGCTGCCGGTGTCGGAGCACACCACCAGGGTGTCCGGGGTGGCCGCGGTGGCCGAGCGCATCGCCTACTGGGGTGAACACCGCCACGACGTCGACCACGAAATCGACGGGCTGGTGGTCAAAGTCGACGAGGTGGCGCTGCAACGCAGACTCGGCTCGACGTCGCGCGCCCCGCGCTGGGCGGTGGCTTACAAGTACCCGCCCGAGGAAGCCACCACCAAGCTGCTCGACATCCGGGTCAGCGTGGGCCGCACCGGTCGGGTCACGCCATTCGCGTACATGGAGCCCGTCAAGGTCGCCGGTTCGACGGTCGGTCTCGCGACGCTGCACAACGCCACCGAGGTGAAGCGCAAGGGCGTGCTGATCGGTGACACGGTCGTGATCCGCAAGGCCGGCGACGTCATCCCCGAGGTGCTCGGTCCCGTCGTCGATCTGCGGGACGGATCCGAACGCGAATTCGTCATGCCCACAAACTGTCCCGAATGCGGCACGCGGCTGGCTCCGGCCAAGGAGGGCGACGCCGACATCCGCTGCCCCAACACCCGCAGCTGCCCTGCGCAGTTGCGGGAGCGTGTGTTTCACGTCGCGGGCCGTGGCGCGTTCGACATCGAGGGGCTCGGTTACGAGGCCGCGACGGCGCTGCTGGCCGGTGGCGTGATCACCGACGAGGGTGACCTGTTCACGCTGACCGCCGAGGATCTGCTACGCACCGACCTGTTCACCACCAAGGCGGGCGAGCTGTCCGCCAACGGAAAGCGGCTGCTGGCCAACCTTGACAAGGCCAAGGCCCAACCGCTGTGGCGGGTTCTGGTGGCACTGTCCATTCGACACGTAGGTCCCACCGCGGCACGCGCGTTGGCCACCGAGTTCGGCAGCCTGGACGCCATCGTCGAAGCATCCGAGGAACGACTCGCCGCGGTCGAGGGCGTCGGGCCGACCATCGCCGCCGCGGTGGTCGAGTGGTTCACCGTCGACTGGCACCGCGCGATCGTCGACAAATGGCGCGCGGCCGGGGTGCGGATGGCCGACGAGCGCGACGCCAGTGTCGAGCGAACGCTGGAGGGACTGTCCATCGTCGTCACCGGCTCGTTGCCGGGATTCTCTCGCGACCAGGCCAAGGAGGCCATCATCGCTCGCGGTGGCAAAGCCGCCAGTTCCGTGTCGAAAAAGACGGCCTACGTCGTCGCCGGTGACGCGCCCGGCTCGAAGTACGACAAGGCGGTCGAACTCGGGGTGCCCATCCTCGACGAGGACGGATTCCGGACGTTGCTCGCAGAAGGGCCCGCCTGAACCGGTAGCCCGCGCAGATTGGTGTCTGCGTGATGATCAACGGCTGCTTAGAATGCCTCCGAACGATAAAAGTCCCCGGCTCGTCGTGCGCACACAGTCGGGTCGCGGAAAGTGGGGGTTTGCCGGTGCGGCATGAACCGCGGTTGGGAGTTCTGCTGTGACGAACTGGTCAGGCGGTGAAGGCGGCTACGGCGGACCGAGCCCGATCGGCGGCCAGGGTGAGCAGGGCGGAACGGACCCGTCTGGCGGTTGGCAGCCGTCCCCGCAGCAACCGCCTGCCGCGCAACCCTGGGGCGCGCAGCAACAGTCGGCGTGGGGTCCCCAGGCACAGCCCGGCTGGCCGCAACCCGGTACCCCGCCGCAGGTCGGCCCGCCGCAGTTCGATTCACAGTTCGCCGGTTTCCCGCCACCCGGCGGCAAGCGCAACCGCAAGGCCCTGATCATCACGATCGGTGCGGGCGCGGCAGTTCTCCTGGTGATCGTGATCGTCGCTGTCGTGGCGCTGGTCGGACGCGGCGGTGGCGGCGGCTCCGGCGATTCCGCCGGCAAGACCGTGCAGGGCTACCTCGAGGCGCTCGCCAAGGGAGACGCCGAAGCGGCGCTGAGTTTCGGGGCAGACCAGCCGGCATCGAAGGAACTGCTCACCGACGAGATCCTCAAGTCTCAGGTCGAGAAGATGCCGATCTCCAATATCCGCATCTTGGGCGATGATTCGAACAACGGCATCGGATTCGGCTCGGTGCACGTGACCGCCAACTTCGGGGATCAGGTATCCGACACCACGTTCATGATGAAGAAGTCGGGCAACAAGTGGAAGCTCGATTCCGCTGCGGTACGGCTGGATTACTCGACGCAGGCCAGCAACAAGGCCGTCAGTACCCTGACCGCCTTCGGCAAGCCGATCGGCACCTCTGTGGTCTATGTGTTTCCCGGCTACGTCGACTGGGGCTCCAACAACAGCAATCTCAAGGTCGAGGGCAAGCCGCTGCTGCTGGACTCGTTGACGGGCTACGCGGGCGCCAACAGCCCCGAATTCTCGTTGAGCGATTCGGCGAAGAACAGCATCACCGCGAATATCAAGAGCCTGCTGGACGGCTGCGCCCGCTCCAAGTCGACGTCGCCGCCGAACTGCCCGCAGCGCCTCTATGAGTACGGCGCCGTCGACGGCACGGTGGATTGGCAGGCCCCGGCACCGGACGGCGCTCAGATCAGTTTCTCCGAGTATTCGCTGTCGGCCAATGTCACGTTGTCCGGCAACTTCGGCTACTCGGTTCAGGGCCGCGACGGCGGCCGGATCACCGGCAGCGACAGCTTCACGCTGTTCGGTGACGCAGACCTGAGCCAGACTCCGCCGACGGTCAAGTGGAGTTGAGCGCGACGACGCCGCATCACGTTTGAGCTTGCGCACATCACGGGGGGAGTAACTCAATGACGACAGTCGCGCGCGTGCAACCGAATCAGCACGAGATGGAAAGCGCCCATCGGATTGTCAACGCGATTTCTCAGGTCTTCGCGACCAAGGTGGTCGGTCAGGAAAACTTGCGCGAATCGTTGTTGATCGGCCTGCTCACCGGTGGCCACATCCTGCTGGAAAGTGTTCCGGGGCTGGCGAAGACGACGGCGGCGCGCGTTGTCGCCGACGCGATCTCGGGTGGCTTCAACCGAATTCAGTGCACGCCGGATCTGTTGCCAAGCGACATCATCGGAACACAGATCTACGACTCGTCCTCCGGTCAGTTCGTGACGCAGCTGGGTCCGGTGCACAGCAATATCGTGCTGCTCGACGAGATCAACCGCTCCAGCGCCAAAACGCAGAGCGCCATGCTGGAGGCGATGGAGGAGCGTCAGACGACCATCGCCGGCACGCTCTACCCGATCCCAGAGCCGTTCCTGGTCATCGCGACCCAGAACCCCGTGGACCAGGAGGGCACCTATCCGCTCTCGGAAGCCCAGACCGACCGCTTCATGCTCAAGGAAGTTCTGCGGTATCCGACCCCCCAGGAAGAGGCCGAGGTCATCTTCCGGATCGACGCGGGTGTCTACGATCGCCAGGAGAAGCCGAGACCCGTTGTCGGACTGGACGATATGCGGCGCCTGCAGAACGTCGTGCGCAGTGTGCACCTGGATCCCGTGCTGGTGCACTACATCACCCAGCTCATCCACGTGACCCGTAACCCCCAGCAGTTCCTGCCGCCGCAGTTGGCGAAGCTTGTGCAGTACGGTGCCAGCCCGCGCGCCACCATCGCGTTCAGTCGCGCGGCGCGGGCCTCTGCAGTGCTGCAGGGCCGCAATCATGTGCTGCCCGAAGACATTCAGAAGCTTGCGTACCGGGTGCTGCGACACCGGTTGATCCTCGGATTCGAAGCGACGCGGCTGGGCGTGACGGCCGAAACGGTCATCGACGCGGTGCTGCAGTCCGTTCGCGTGCCCTGACCGATCGCGCTGACGCGAGGAATAAGAAGATATGGGCAAGTATCTCAACCGGGCCAAGCAGTACTTCGGTACGGACGCCCGGGGCCTCCTGGAGGGCGGCCGCTACGCACTGCTGCACACCAGGACACTCGAACTCGACGACCTGCGTCCGTATGTGCCCGGCGACGACGTCCGCGACATCGACTGGAAGGCAACGGCGCGCGCCGGTTCGGTGCTCATCAAGCGGTTCGTCTCGGAGCGGCACCACAAGATCCTGTTGGTCGCCGACGCCGGCCGCAACATGACCGCCCTGACGCCGGCCGGCGAGGTGAAACGCGAGGTCGCGACCAACGTGCTCGGCGCCATCGGTCTCATCGCGGTGGGCCGCAGCGATGAGGTCGGCATGGTGTACGGCGACGCGCGGGGGTCGGCGAACATCCGCAACCGCCGCGGGGAGACCCACATCGAGAGCATCCTTGAGCACTACTACAACCACAGCCTCGGTGAAGTCGGCGCGAGCGACATCGTCGCGCAGCTGGAGTTCGTCGCACATGCGCATCGCAGACGGCTGCTGGTCATCGTGGTCTCCGACGAACCCGAGGTCGGCCCCCGCCTCGACGCGGCACTCAAAGCACTTGCCGGGCAACACGAAATCATCTGGCTGATGGTCAGCGACATGCCTGCGGTAGGGGCCGACGAAGGGGAGCACGACGGATTCGACGTGGCGACCGGGCGGTTCGTGCTCAACGGAGCCACCCTCGGGCCGCGCGTCGTGGCTGCCTATCGGGCCGCCGAGCAGGCTCGCGTCGCCCAGCTGGACAGCTTCCTGTCCTCACACGAGGTCTGCTTCGCCCGCATCGCCGCCAGTGCCGAGATCCGGGACCGGATCGTCGACATGAACGAGGTGTTCGGCAATGCCTGATGATCTGTTGCGGTTCATCGGCGGTCCGCTGCCGTTCTCGTACTGGTGGGCGGGCATCGGCATAGTTCTGATTGTCGTGGTGATCATCTGGTGCACAGGGGTTTTCGTGTGGACCATGGCGCCGGCTCGGCTGCGCACCCTGCCGGTGATCCGATACCTGCACGGGTGGCTGGTGCGGCGCCGGTTCGCTCGGTCGTTGCAGCGCACCAATGAGCAGTATCTGGCCGGCGGTCTCACCCCGGCCCAGGCCGGCGCCGCCGTGAGCCGGATCCTGCGCAGCTTCATCTACGTCACCACCGGGGTCCGGGCCCAGTACCTGCACGTCGGTGACATCGCGGACGGCGACCTGGTTGGGGTCGGGCCGCTGTTCCGTGCGCTCAACGACGTCCAGTTCAGCGCGGCGCCACAGTCCGACATGGTGACGCTGGGCCGGTCCGCCGAGGAAATGGTGCGGGCATGGCGCTGAAATGGTGGCCGGTAATCCTGGCCGGGCTGATCGTCCTGACGGTATGCGTCGTCGCGGCCTCGTTGTTGCCGATGGCCAAGGTGCAGCAGGTGCTGCGCCCACTCGCCCATGTCGACCGGCTCACGCGCCTCCCCGAGTACGCACGGGTGTACCGGATCTACTTCCTGTCGATGATCGTCACCGGGGTCCTGTTGCTCGCGACGTTCGCCACCGCGCTGGTCGCCAGTGCGCGGCCCGTCGGGACATCCAGCTCCACCAAGGAATTCGAGACCGAGCACCCTCTGGACACCATGTTGTGTGTGGGCGAACCGATCACGGATCCGAGCACCGCGAACTTCCTGGACTACTACGCCAAGCTGGCGAAGTCGTATGACACCCATCGGATCGGGCTGACATCTCCGAGTCTGCGGGTGGTGCCGCTGACCCGCGACCATGATTTCGCCGCCGACCGGTTCGAGTACTTCGCGAAACTCGCTCGCATTCAACAGGATCTGGACACACATCGGCCGGTGTCGGATGCCGACCGTGCCGAGTTGGAGACCGGGATCGACAAGTTCGCCCAAAAAGTCACCTACGTGGACTACGCGCCGAGCGCCGAGGACATCCTGGCGTTGTGCCTCACCGGCTTCCCGTCGTTCGAAGGCAAGAGCCAGCATCGCCGGTCGCTGGTCTATCTCGGCTACAGTGCCCTGCGCTCACCGGATGAACAACGTGCGCAGCTGTACACCGAGCAGGCCATCAAAGACCTGGCGATCAAGGCCGGTGTGCAGATCAACGTGATCTCGCGTTCCGATGTCGCCCAGAGTTCCCCGGACGCCAACAACCGGTTGCAATCGATCGCCGACGCCACCGGCGGTACATTCGCGTTGTTCAATCCGGCCGGAACCGCGCAGGCCGGTGGTGATTCCACCCTGACCCGAATCCTCGACCAGATTCGGGACAACCCGCCGCAGGCGGTCCTGCCCAGTGGCCGGGTGGTCACCAGCCAGTCCTGGGATGCGCCCGAGGAGGCGCTCATCGCGGCGGTCGTCGCGGCCGTGTTGCTGTGTGCCTCACTGGCGGTACTGCGGCGATGACCTTCGATCCGATCTTCGCGCCGATCGCACTGTTCGGTCTCGGCGCCCTGCTCATCGTCATCCGCATGATCGCCTTGTATCGCGTGCTGGTCCGCACCGGGACCGGCCAGTACCGCAAGGTCGTGTTGCGGTGGGGCGGGCTGACGCTCGCAGTGCTCATGCTGGTGTTCGCAGCGGCCCGGCCCGGATTCGATCTCAGCGACGACCACCCGGCCGAACAGCCCAAGGGCGCCTCAGCGGTCGACCCCAACCTCAATGTGTTCTTCGTCGTGGACCGCTCGGTGAACATGCGTGTGCAGGATTTCGGTGACCGGCAATCGCGGATGACCGGAGTTCGGGCGGACATCTCGTCGTTGATCAACGAGTACCCGCGGGCCAGGTTCGGATTGATCGCCTTCGCGTCGAAAGCCGCCGTGGACTGGCCTCTTTCGGATGACGCCTGGAGCCTGCAGTCACTCGTGCACGGGCTGTCGCCCTACACGCTGGTGGCACCCGACGCCATGTACCAGGCCGACCCGACCGCGGCACGCGACGAACTGACCAAGCAGCTGGACGCGGCGGCCGGCCGATTCAAGGACTCCAAGAGCCTGGTCTTCTACTTCGGGTCGGGCGACGCGGGCAGCCGCGCCTCGTCGGCATCGTTCGACCCGCCCGACAAGGCTGTCAGCGGCGGTGCGGTACTG
The DNA here is from genome assembly GCF_002086485.1 of Mycobacterium aquaticum. Lineage (GTDB taxonomy): Bacteria > Actinomycetota > Actinomycetes > Mycobacteriales > Mycobacteriaceae > Mycobacterium > Mycobacterium aquaticum. Next base: position 74,424 of record NZ_MVHF01000005.1, read on the forward strand.
GGTTACGGCACGTCCGCCGGGGGCCCGGTGCCCCAGGGTTGGGTGGGAGCGACCAAGGTCTATCAGAACGATTCGGCCACCGGTGCGCCGCTGAACTCCACGCTCGATGAGGCGACGTTGAAGAAGGTTGCCGGAGAGCTCGGCGTCCCCTATTTTCACCGCGAGGCGGGCCAGTCCATCACGGCCGTGCTGCCCGCGGTGGTTCCGGTTGCCGGGTCCGATGACGAGAACCCGTTGCACGCTTCGAAACTCGTAGAACGTAGGGAGCTGTACTGGCTGTTCACAATGCTGGCGGCCGTGCTGGTACTCGGCGAGATCGTCCTGACCATTCGGGAGTTCCGGCGTAACCGGATGTCGCGCAAGGACGTCACGTCATGATGCTGATGAAGGAATCCGGCGCCGCGGTGCGTGCCGCGGCCCGTCGGGTGCTGACGCACTACCGCTCGGGACCGAACCGCTTGCGACTGCGGCGGCGTCTATATCTGTTGTCCGCCCCGGTCATCGTCGTGCTGCTGGTCGTTGCGGCGAAGCTGATCAGCGTGGTCGTGGCCGGCAACTGGGCGGCATCTGACTTCGACCGTCACGACATCGATGCGCTGCGCGACGACATCTCGATCCTGGAGATGTTCAACGTCGTCGACCCGGCGAAGACATCGTTCGCCAGTGGCGACCCGATGGTTCTGGAAGGCCGGCTGACCGACGCCGAGGCGCGCTTCGGCGAATCGCTGTCGCGCACCGACCCTGCCGCGTCCTGCCCGGTGCGGGTGAACCTGGAGCTGGTGCAGGAAACCCTGGGGGACTTGGCCACCCGGGGCAACGACAAGCAGGCGGCCGAGCGCTGGTACAACGCCGCGATCGCCGTCGTCAACGAGGCACCGGCGCACTGTTTCGAGGGCAATGACGACGCCAACGCCGACCGCAAGGCCATCCGCGACCAGGCGCTGCCGCGGCTGCAGGAGAAACTGCGCAACCTGCATCGTCCGCCGCCGCCGCCGTCCGCGCCGCCGCAAACCGTGACGCCGCAGCCCGCCCCGACCTCACTGACCCCGACCTCGGCACCGCCGCTGCCGGGATTGCCTGGCGCATCGCAGTCACCCTCGCCCACGCCGGGGGAGTCGGGCGCGCCCCCGTCACCGGGGCCGGGGCAGCCCGGTGACGGTCAGCAGAGCCCCGGTGCGGCGCCCCCGCCGGGACCGGGCCCGAACATGCCGACGCCGGAGACGCCGGAGCCCACGATGACGCCTGGTCCGCCGACGGGCAGCGGTGGTGACGCGCCGATCGCCGGTCCGGACGGCGGCGGGCCCGATGCGCTCAACCCGGTCAGCCCCGACCGGCTGCCCAGCACCGGCAACAGCAGGGCGCCGGGGCAGCGGCTGGGCGACGGAAACCCTTTGGAGCGGCTCAAGATCCTGTTGGACAACGCCAATGCGCACGGCGGAAACCAGGAATCGCCGTGAGCGGGAGCCCGTGTGCTACCGCTTGCCCGCGCAGCCGGGAGTGCTCGACGCAGCGCTGATGCGCGGTTGCCGACGACTGCGCGCCTGACGTCAATTTTCCAGCTGACGCACAGTTTCCGGATGGGTATCCCGAAGGAATCGCACAGTGCATAATCGCGATGTGCTGGCAAATCGGCTGGAGGAGTCGCGCGCGATCGGCGACTTCCTCACGTCGGCATGTTGGCCTTCGGCCCTGCTCCTGGAGGGCGAGGCCGGCATCGGAAAGACGACACTGTGGTCCTCGGCGATCGATCAGGCGCGGACGTTGGGAATTCGGGTGTTGTCGGCGCGCACCGCCGCGGCGGAGTCGGTGCTGGCGTACGTGTCCCTCGCCGATCTGTTGGGCGACGTCGACGTCGCCGAGTACGGGGATCTGGCCGATCCGCAGCGAATCGCGATGGATCAGGTGCTGCTACGTGGCACCGAAGGCGGATGTGAGGCGACGGACCCGCGGGCGGTGGCGGCAGGTTTCTTGTCGGTGATCGAGCGTCTGGCTGACGAGTCGTTGGTGTTGATCGCGATCGATGATCTGCAGTGGCTGGACACGTCGAGCCGAAAGGTCCTCTCCTACGCTGCCCGACGCATGACCGGCCGGGTGGCGCTGCTCTGCACCGTGCGCACGGATCCGGAGAGCAGGGCCGCGGCATCGTGGCTCGAGTTGTCCAGGGCAGATGCGGTTGACCGCATTTCGGTGGCTCCTTTGAGCATCGGCACGTTGTCCCGGGTGATATCCGAACGCCTCGGGCGCAATCTGCCACGCCCGACGATGGTGCGAATTCATCAGATTTCGGGCGGAAATCCGTTCTACGCTCTGGAGCTGGCCCGGACGATCGACACGCAGGCCGCAGTGGTCGAGATGCCGTTGCCGGGCACGCTCGCGGAGTTGGTCCACGCTCGCATCCGCAATACCGCTGCCGGCACCCGAGAGGTACTGCTGGTGGTGGCGTGTGTCGCCGTACCGACCGTGGAACTCGTTGCTCGCATGCTCAATTCGGATGACGCGCGGGTCGTCGAGCTGTTGAAGGATGCGGAGTGTAAGGAGATCGTGGGGCTCGACGGTCAATGGATCCGCTTCACGCATCCGTTGTTGGCGGCGGGGGTGTATGCGTCCGCGACCCCCGCACAGCGGCGCGCGATGCATCGCCGGTTGTCCGAGGTTGTCGAGGAGCCAGAACTGCGTGCCCGGCACCTCGCCCTCTCTGTGACACGGGCCGACGCGCACACACTTCAGGTCCTCGACTTCGCCGCGGAAAGAGCGCGCAACCGAGGAGCTCCGGCAGCTGCGGCCGAATTACTGGAGTTGGCAACGAAACTCGGCGGCGACACCCCCGAGCGCCGGATACGTCAGGCGAATGATCTGTTCAACGCCGGAGACGTCGAACGGGCCAGGGCGTTGCTCAATCGGACGGTCGACGAAGAGGCTTCCAAACCTGTTCGCGTGCAGGCGTTCAGGCTGCTGGGCGCCATCGAGATACTCGATCGAAGTCACAGGGGGGCCGCGGCGCTGCTCAAGCGTGCGCTGGACGAGGCTGACGACGACCTCGCGTCGCGGGCGCAGATCTTGGTGCCGCTGTCGTTCGCCCTGTATCACTCGGGCGATCATCAGGCTGCGGCGTCCGGGTTCGACGATGCGGTCTCGTGCGCGACGCGGCTGGGGCGATCCGATCTGCTGAGCCAGGCGCTGAGTATGCGGACGCTGGTCAAATTCTGGCAGGGCAGCGGCGTCGACCAGGAAAGCCTCTCGCGCGCAACTGATCTGGACGACCGTCGGGCACCGGTCTCGGTGGTGTACCAGCCACGGATGCACAACGCGATGCTGTTGGCGTGCACGGGACACGTTGATGCGGCACACGATGAGTTCAACGCGATTCGGCGGCAATGCATCGAGAGCGGCGCGGAGAGCGACTACACCTTTGTGGCTTTCCACGCCGCGCTCAACGACATTTGGCGCGGGGATGTCGCCGCGGCGACGTTACTGGCCGACGACGTCGTGGAACGGGCTCCTCAACTCGGGGGCACTCACGTCGTCGTTTCACTGATCATGCGAGCTCACTGTGCCGCGTACGCCGGCCGTGAACTCGAGGCCCGGAGCGATTCCGGCGAGGCCATGGCGACGGTTTGGCGGTGTGAGTCCAGCTTTTTGAGCAGCTGGGCGCTCACCGTGCGGGGCTTCCTTGAGGTATCGCTGGGCAATTTCGAGGCGGCTCTGGAGGCGCTCGAGCCCCTTCTGTCCAACTTCCGGGAGGCGCGCCAGGCGACGGAGATCCACGTCGCCGCGTGGGTGCCCGATGCCGTCGAGGCGATGATAGGACTGGACCGACTGACCGAAGCGGAGCCGTTGATCGACGCCTTGGAGGAAAACGGCCGTCGTCTTGACCGCCCTTGGATGCTGGCGGTCGGTGGCCGGTGCCGGGCGTTGTTGTTGGCCGCCCAGGGCGAGCCCGATCGGGCCGTCGTCGTGGCGCAGCAGGCGCTGGCCGAACATGACAGGCTGCCAATGCCTTTCGACCGTGCGCGCACCCAGTTGGTGCTGGGGCAGTTGCAGCGTCGTCAACGGCGTCGGCGCGTCGCAGTCGAGACCCTTGCGCAGGCCCTGGCAACGTTCGAGGCGCTCGGCACGCCGCTGTGGGCCGCGCAGGCTCGTCAAGCCACCGGCCGTGTCGATCTACGCCCGGCCCGGGACAACGAACTGACCGACGCCGAACGCCGTATCGCCGAGTTGGTGGCGTCGGGCATGAGTAACCGGGAAGTGGCAGCCAAGCTGTTCGTCAGCGCCAAGACGGTGGAGGTCCACCTGTCCCGGATCTACCGGAAGTTGGGTATCCGGTCGCGCTCAGAATTGGGCTGGCGCATCGCCCGCCCGGTGCCGTAACGGCGCCCATCGGTCCGGTCTTGGCCCGCTCTGCCGCATAGGGTGACTCACGCCGGACTGAGGAACTCCACGTCGGCAGCTGCGCTGACGCGCTGCGCCGGAATCCCGGCCTGCTCGCAGGTTCTGGTGACGATGTCAGCGGAGCCGGCCACGAAGATACCGAAGGCCACCTCGTCATCGGGTACGGCGATCACGGCGGATACCCGGATGGGAGATTTGTCCGTCGACAGCGACGTCGCGGTGGCATCGAGGGTCTCGGCTGCCAGCGCGAGCGTCGCGCCGAGAAATTTCGGGCTGTACCACTCAACGAGATAGCAGGGTTCCGCGGGACGCATCAGCTGACTGTATGGCGTCGGCATTCGCAGAGCTATAAGGGCTTTCCCTATCCTTGCGGCTTCTGTCTGCCCAGAGTCCGGGAGGTCGATGCGCCCGCCAGATCTTTAGGGACTTCCCTTATATCCGTGGCGCTGCCGACCGCTTACCGTCGATCTCACCACCGCCGACCGCGACGAAACCGAAAGGCGCAGTGATGATATTTGCCACCACAAGCAAACTGGTCTGCGCCGCAGCAGCGGTCACCGCGCTGCTGTGTGCTGGGTGTGGCGCAGCCGGCGACAGCGCAGAGCCGAGCGCGGGCGCGGCAGGAGGGGGCTCCGCAGCCGCAAGCGCACCCGGCGGCAGCAGCGTCAGCGACTTCTGCACCCTCGATGCGAAGCTGGTTGCGCGCAAACTCCGGGACCTCAACTCGGCCTTCGGAAGTGGTGCAGCCGACCAGAACCAGATCGTCGATGACTTGCTCAAAGACGCGCCGGTCACGCAGAGCGAGCTCGTCGCTGCGGCACCGGCAGAGCCTCGCCGCTTTCTCGAAGACCTCGCCGACCCCGACAAACTTGACGCGATGGTAGACAACATGAAGGCGCTGAACGACTGGGCGATTCAGAACTGCGATGCCAAGTATCGCCCACTGTTCGAAGCGCAGGCGAAGTACGTCGGCTGAGACAGGGTCTGTGTCGTTACCGCAGAATCGTCGCGACGATCCCCGCCAGGTAGCCCAACCGGGCGACCTCCGACGGACGGAACCCGGGGCCGCCCGGGCGGCCAAGCAGCACGGCCGTGTCGTGGTCGCCCAATGGTGCGGCAGCCAGGGTGGTGTCCATGTCCCGCCACAGCTGCGGTACCCAGTCCGCGGTGCCGTTCAGCGTCTGGGCGGTTTGCAGCGGCAGCCACGGTGCCGACGGGAGAGGGGTTTCGGGTGCCCCGTGACTGCCGGCCAGTCGCTCGACTCCCGTTGCGGTCGCCCGCAGCACCGTGCACCAACCGACGCGCAGTACGGGGGCCGCTTCCTCGGCAAGGACCTGAAGCCGGGCCTCGCGTCCGGTGGCGGCCGCGACGTGGTCGATCAGTTCGAGCTCGCGGTGCGCTTCCAACAGACCGGTGTGCGGCCGGATGCTGTCGACGTAGACACCGGTCAAGTTCTCCGCCGCGGTGATGAGGGTGTCGGGCATGGACCCGGCGGGCAGTTCGACCACCAGATCGTCGATCGCGAATCCCGCGCTGCGCTCGACGACGTCGAGCGACAAGATGTCAGCACCTACGGAACCCAGCGCGACCGCCAGAGAACCGAGGCGGCCCGGACGATCCTCCAGCTGGACCCGCAGCAGATAGGAAGGCACGCGCAACACTGTTGCACAACGCCGCGGCACGGGCATACCGAGCGCATGGCCCGCAGCGGCTTCGCTCCTGCCCGCTGCCACGCGGTTCGGTGCAGTGACTAGGCTGCTTTGTCGTGTCGCAGATCTCCCGAGACGAGGTTGCCCACCTGGCGCATCTGGCCCGGCTGGCGCTGACCGATGACGAGTTGGACAGTTTCGCCGGCCAACTCGACGCCATCCTTGCTCACGTCGGACGGATCCAGTCCGTCGACGTCACCGGCGTCGAGGCCACCGACAACCCACTCAAAGACGTCAACGTCACGCGGCCCGACGTCGTCGAGCCGTGCCTGACCCAGGACGAGGCGCTGGCCGCGGCGCCCAAGGCGGAGGACGGGCGGTTCGCGGTGCCGCGCATCCTGGGAGAAGAAGAATGACCGATCTCACACGCTATGACGCAGCGACCCTCGGCGCCCAGATCGCCGCGGGCGAGGTCACCTCCACCGAGGTGACCCAGGCGCACCTGGACCAGATCGCCGCCACCGATGAGCGCTTCCATGCGTTCCTGCACGTCGGCGCCGAGCAGGCGTTGGCGGCGGCCGGCGAGGTCGACCGCAAGGTCGCCGCAGGCGAGACGCTGCCGTCGCCGCTGGCCGGGGTGCCATTGGCGCTCAAGGACGTCTTCACCACCATCGACGCGCCGACCACGGCAGGGTCGAAGATCCTGGAGGGCTGGCGCTCCCCGTACGACGCGACGGTGACCACCAAGCTGCGCGCGGCCGGCATCCCGATCCTGGGCAAGACCAACATGGACGAGTTCGCGATGGGCAGCTCGACCGAGAACTCCGCGTACGGCCCGACCCGCAACCCGTGGAACACCGACCGGGTGCCCGGCGGCTCCGGTGGTGGCAGTGCGGCGGCGCTGGCGGCGTTCCAGGCGCCGCTGGCCATCGGTACCGACACCGGCGGGTCGATCCGGCAGCCGGCGGCGCTGACGGCGACCGTCGGTGTCAAACCCACCTACGGCACGGTCAGTCGTTACGGGCTGATCGCCTGTGCGTCGTCGCTGGACCAGGGCGGCCCGTGTGCGCGCACGGTGCTCGACACAGCACTGCTACACGAGGTGATCGCGGGACACGATCCTCATGACTCGACGTCGGTCGACGTGCCCGTGCCCGACGTGGTGGGTGCGGCCAAGGCCGGCGCACAGGGTGACCTCAAGGGTGTTCGGGTCGGTGTGGTCAAGCAGCTGCGCGGTGAGGGCTATCAGCCCGGCGTGCTCGCGTCGTTCAACGCGGCCGTCGAACAGATCACCGCGCTCGGCGCGGAGGTCACCGAGGTGGACTGCCCCAACTTCGACCATGCGATGGCGGCCTACTACCTGATCCTGCCTTCGGAGGTGTCCAGCAACCTGGCACGCTTCGACGCCATGAGGTACGGCCTGCGGGTCGGCGACGACGGCACACACAGCGCCGAAGAGGTGATGGCGCTGACCCGGGCGGCCGGCTTCGGCCCGGAAGTCAAGCGCCGCATCATGATCGGCACCTACGCACTGTCGGCCGGGTATTACGACGCGTACTACAACCAGGCCCAGAAGGTGCGGACGCTGATCGCCCGCGATCTGGAACGCGCCTACGAATCGGTCGACGTTCTGGTCACCCCGACGACTCCTACCACCGCCTTCGGCATCGGGGAGAAGGTCGACGATCCGCTGGCGATGTACCTGTTCGACCTGTGCACCCTGCCGCTGAACCTGGCCGGGCACTGCGGCATGTCGGTTCCGTCGGGGCTCTCGCCCGACGACGGCCTGCCGGTCGGCCTGCAGATCATGGCCCCGGCTCTGGCCGATGACCGGCTCTACCGGGTCGGAGCTGCCTACGAAGCGGCTCGCGGTCCGATGCCGAGCGCGCTGTAGGCGCCGGGAGACCTGCCGTTTTAACCCTTGCCCGGCAGGCCAGTGGCCCGCCGGGCAAGATAGAACACATGCGCACACGAGGAGCAACTGACTGATGCGGATCGGAGTCTTGACCGGCGGCGGCGACTGTCCTGGTCTCAACGCGGTGATCCGCGCGGTGGTGCGTACTTGTGATGTGCGGTACGGCTCGACGGTCGTCGGATTCCAGGACGGTTGGCGAGGTCTGCTCGAAGACCGGCGGGTTCAGCTCAAGAACGACGACCGCAACGACCGGTTGCTGGCCAAGGGCGGCACCATGCTCGGCACCGCGCGGGTGAATCCCGACGAGCTGCGGGCCGGGCTGCCCCGGATCAAACAGACGTTGGAGGACAACGGTATCGATGTGCTGATCCCGATCGGCGGGGAAGGCACGCTGACCGCGGCGAATTGGTTGTCCGAGGAGAACGTTCCGGTGGTGGGCGTGCCCAAGACCATCGACAACGACATCGATTGCACTGACGTCACTTTCGGCCACGACACGGCGCTGCAGGTCGCCACCGAGGCCATCGACCGCCTGCACAGTACCGCCGAATCCCATCAGCGGGTGATGCTCGTCGAGGTGATGGGTCGCCACGCCGGGTGGATCGCACTGAGCGCCGGCATGGCTTCCGGCGCGCACATGACGCTGATCCCCGAGCATCCGTTCGACGTCGAAGAGGTCTGCCGGTTCATCAAACAGCGCTTCCAGCGCGGTGATTCGCACTTCATCTGCGTGGTCGCCGAAGGCGCCAAGCCCGCCGAGGGGTCGATGCAGTTGCGCGACGGTGGCATCGACGAGTTCGGTCACGTCCGGTTCACCGGCGTCGCCCACCAGCTCGGCGTCGAGATCGAGAAGCGGATCAAGAAGGAAGTGCGCACCACGGTGCTTGGTCACGTGCAGCGTGGCGGCACGCCGACGGCCTACGACCGGGTGCTGGCCACTCGGTTCGGGGTCAATGCCGCCGACGCCGCACATGCCGGCGAGTACGGGATGATGGTGTCGCTGCGGGGCGAGAACATCGAGCGGGTGGCGTTGGCCGATGCCACGCGCAGGCTGAAGCTGGTGTCGCAGAACCGGTATGACGACGCGGCAGAGTTCTTCGGCTGACTGGGTTTTCAGCGCGAGTTTTCAACGCGAGCAGACACGGCGGTCCCCGAGACGCCGCGTGTCGCGGACTTACATGTCTGCTCGCGGAAGAACTCGGCGGAAAAACTCAGGCGCTCTTGAAGGCTTCGCGGCGCAGCAGCTGCCACATTGACGGGGTGTCGACCGTCGTCGAAATCGTCACGGTCGCACCGGTTTCCGGTGACTGGGTCAGCTTCAGCAGATAGTCGGCGAGGTCTGTGCGCGACGTGAACGCGCCGACCGGGTCACGTTGTCCGGCAAGGTATTCGGTGACGTAGGGCAGGTCGAAAAGTCCGGAGGGCCGCACGATCGTCCAAGTGAGTCCGCTGTCGGCCACGATCTCTTCCATCCGGCGCATGTCGGCGTAGAGCGTCTTGCCGAAGACGCTGCTGATCACCGGCTGCACCACGCGCAAGGCGAACGGTGTGTCGGTGCGGCCGGGATAGTCGGCGAGCGCGGTGGAACTCACGACGGCCAGCCGATCGACGCCGGTCGTGCGCATCGCGCTGACGATGTTGGCTACGCCGACCGAGTAGGTGTCGACCGGTGCCATGGTGAACGTGACGCCCAGGGTGGACAGCACGGCGTCGGTGCCCTCGACCGCGGCGGTGACGGCGGTGAGGTCGTGGACGTCGGCTCCCGCCACGGTCAGGTTGGGGGCGGTGATGGGGAACTGCTCGGGATGGCGGGTCACGGCGATCACGCCGTGGCCGGCGTCGAGCGCCTGCCTGGTGAGGATCCGCCCGGTCGCGCCGTTGGCCCCGAAGATCGCGATGCGCATGACTACCTCCAAATTGATCACTAGTTGTGATAGTCACGATAGATGACAATCATGCCGAGTGCTAGTGTCCGGACATGACGCAGGACCCGACCGGCATCGCCGCGCTCGACGAGCGCATTCCGTTCCTGCTGTCCCAGCTCGGTTCGCACATCGCCGACGAGTTCAAACGGCGGCTCGAATCGCTCGGCATCCACCCGCGGGCCACCGCGATCCTGCTCGCTCTCGCCGAGGCCGACGGGCAGTCGCAGCGTGAGCTGTCGGTGCGCCTCGGACTGCACCGCAACGTGATGGTGGCCATGGTCGACGCGCTGGAGGAGCAGGGCCTGGTCGAGCGGCTACCGCATCCGGCGGACCGCAGGGCGTTCGCGGTGTCGCTCACCAAGAGCGCCCGCGATGTGCTGCCCGGCCTGGACCGGGTGGTTCGTGACCTGGAGGATCAGATCACCGCGCCACTGTCGAAGGAGCAGCGGGCGGCCCTGCTCACCGCGCTGCAGCGCATGTCGGCCGCGGCGGGACTGACTCCGGGAGTGCACCCAGGCCTGGCCTGAACCCGTCCAATTAGGATCGTGTCCATGTCTGTTGCCGCGGAACTTGTTGACTACGACGACGTGCTCGCCGCCTACGAGCCCGTGATGGGTATGGAGGTGCACGTCGAGCTCTCCACGGCGACCAAGATGTTCTGTGGCTGCGCCAACCGGTTCGGCGCCGAGCCCAACACCCAGGTGTGCCCGGTGTGTCTCGGTCTGCCCGGCTCCCTGCCGGTGCTCAACGAGGCCGCGGTGGAGTCGGCGATCCGCATCGGGCTGGCGTTGAACTGCCAGATCGCGCCGTGGGGCCGGTTTGCCCGCAAGAACTACTTCTACCCCGATCAGCCCAAGAACTACCAGATCTCTCAGTACGACGAGCCCATCGCGGTCAACGGCTACCTCGACGTCCCGCTCGACGACGGCACCACCTGGCGCGTCGAGATCGAACGTGCGCACATGGAGGAGGACACCGGCAAGCTGACCCACCTGGGCAGCGACACCGGCCGCATCGCCGGTGCCACCACGTCGCTGGCCGATTACAACCGCGCAGGCGTTCCGCTGATCGAGATCGTCACCAAACCGATCGAGGGCACTGGGGAGCGGGCACCGGAGATCGCTCGCGCGTATGTCACCGCGCTGCGGGACCTGTTGCGCGCGTTGGACGTTTCCGACGTGCGGATGGACCAGGGGTCGATGCGCTGCGACTCCAACGTGTCACTCAAGCCCAAGGGCGCCGCGGAATTCGGCACCCGCACCGAGACCAAGAACGTCAACTCGCTCAAGAGCGTCGAGGTGGCGGTACGCTACGAGATGCGCAGGCAGGCCGCCGTACTGCAGGCGGGCGGCACCGTGACGCAGGAGACCCGCCACTTCCACGAGGACGGGTACACCACCGCGGGCCGCAGCAAGGAGACCGCGCAGGATTACCGCTACTTCCCCGAGCCCGACCTCGAGCCGATCGCGCCGAGCGATGAGCTGGTGGACCGGCTGCGGGCCACCATCCCGGAGCTTCCGTGGTTGGCGCGCAAGCGAATTCAGCAGGACTGGGGGATCTCCGACGAGGTGATGCGCGACCTGGTCAACGCCGGCGCCGTGGAACTGGTCGCCGCCACCGTCGCGCACGGCGCCTCCAGCGAGGGCGCGCGCGCATGGTGGGGCAACTTCCTGGTGCAGAAGGCCAATGAGAGTGGCGTCGAACTCGACGCACTGCCGATCACGCCCGCGCAGGTGGCGGCGGTGCTGAAGCTGGTCGACGACGGGAAGCTCTCCACCAAGCTGGCCCGCCAGGTGGTCGAGGGCGTGCTGGCCGGCGAGGGCGAGCCCGAGCAGGTGATGGAGGCTCGCGGCCTGGCGCTCGTGCGCGACGATTCGCTGATCCAGGCGGCCGTCGACGAGGCGTTGGCGGCCAATCCCGATATCGCCGAGAAGATCCGCGGTGGCAAGGTCCAGGCCGCGGGTGCGGTCGTCGGTGCCGTGATGAAGGCCACCAAGGGTTCGGCCGACGCGGCCCGCGTGCGGGAGCTGGTGCTGGCGGCCTGCGGCCAGGGATAGCGGTCAGCCCGCTCCGGCGAACATGGTCATCGCGACCATGGCGAATTGCTCGAGTCGTTCGCGGGGATAGGGTGTCGCATCGTTGACGGCGAGGCGACCCAGCATCTCCGCGAACGAGAGCATGGTGTGCCCGAGCAGCGCCGGGTCGAGTTGCGCCAGACGCGGATCCGTTGCCGTGCCCGCCTTGGCCAACTCCTCGGCCTGCGTCACGACTTCGGAGCGGGCGGTGCGCAGCGCAGCGCGATACTCGCGGGGCACGCTGTCGGGCATCGTGAGGATCAGCCGCCATCGGGTCGGGTTCTCCAGCGCGCAGCGCAGGAACGCCGACATCGCGGCGGGGTAGATCCGGTTGGGGTCGCCGTCTGAGAGGCCCGTACCCATCGCCGCGCGCACCTGCTCCATGCCGCGCTGGTGCTCGCGGGTCAGCAGGGCGGCGACCAGCTCGGCTCGGGTGTCAAATGCGGTGTACAGCACGGGTTTACCGACACCACCTGCCTCCGCGACGGCCTCCATGCTGAGCTCTTGCAACGGGCAGTCGGCAAGGACTGTCATGGCCGCATCGAGCAGTTGTTGGCGCCGTTGCTCGCGTGGAAGCCGCGGCGCGTATCGACGGCGCTGGCGGTCGGGCATCCGGCTCATGCTACGGGACGTGCTGTGCAGGCGTGGTCCGGTCGGCGCCGCCGGCCCTGCCGACGCTATCGCGATCTCGAAAAGCGTTGGGTATCAGGTCTTGTCGGCGTTGCTGCGGGGGAAGCCGCCACCTTGCGGGAACAGCGGGAACACCACGTCGTCGAGCTTCTCGGCATCGCCGGCCGTGCGGTTCACCGTCGCACCCCACACATTGCCGTCGGGCGAGAGTTGCAGCGCCCAGGCGTGGCCGCGAACGTTGTCCCGCAGCACCTCCGGCTCGCCGGTGACCGCGCCGGTGTCCTTGGCCATCCGCACCGCGACGGTCTTCTTGGTGTTGACCAGGTTCACCAGCACCGTGCCGTCGAGCGCCGCGCATCCGGCCACCCCGGGCCGGTCGGGCCAGGTCCACACCGTCGACACCTTCGAGTCCTTGGTGATCCGCTGCAGTCGATCGGCGGTCGGGGCGCGGTCGGTGACGTACAGCGAGCCGTCGGCCGGATCCACACACATGTCCCCGCCTGCTCCCAAGCCGCTCAACGCGGTGGTGACCGGCGCCTGATTGACAGTGGTGGGCTGCTCGATCCGCAGCACCTTGCCAGCCAGCGAGGCCGGATCGGCCGCCATGGCCGGATTGCCCGCGTCACCGGTCTGCACCAGCAAGGTGGTGGGACTGGTGAAGATCAGCGAGCCGGTGTTGCCGGTCGCGCCCTTGGGGATCCCGGTGAGGATCGGCTTGGGCGGATCGGTGTTGGCGATGCGGATGACGCGGTTGTCGGTCGGCGTGCTGATGTAGGCGTACATCAGCCGGTCCTGGGCGTAGGTGGGGGACAGGACGATATCGAGCAGACCGCCGTCGCCGGAGGGATCGACGGGGATGACGACCTTGACCTTCGGTTCGGCCTTGGTGGACACCTCTTTGACAGCTCCGGTGAGCCGTTCGGCGACGAGTGCCGACTGGCTGTCGGGGCCCATGATCAAACCGCTGGTGCTGTCCAGGCAGCCCTGCATCACCCCGGGCGCCGGGCATTCCTTGGGGAAAGGTTTTGCCGGCAGCGGCGGAGGGGGTGGCGGCGACGAGGACGGCGGCGGCCCCATTTGAGGTTCGGTGGTGAACGGCTCCGACTGAGCCGCGTTGAACCGAGCACACCCCGAGCCGGCCAACATCACGGCACACACAACGGCGGCCACCACCGATATCCGCCGACGCGATTCCATGCCGCCAGATTACGGATTGCCGCGCAGTGCTCGCCACGCCGGGCGACCGCGTGCTTTGCGGTAACGGCACCTCGGGGGCCAATACCAGGCGGAAGCGCCGGGGTAAATACCCGGTTCGGGCTTGACTTGCACTTACCCTGGGCAGCGTGACCAGTCACTCGCAGGACCCACTCGCTTGGCAGAGACCAGATAGTTCGGGCACCGGCGACTCCGCCAGACCTGCCACGGCGAGCCTGGTCGACCCCGAAGACGATCTGCCGTCGGCCACCTACGGCGGCGATTTCGAAACCACCGCCATCCCGCGGTACGACTCCGCCAAGCCGGCCGATCAGTCGGGTTTCCCGCTGATGGGCGAGCCCGAGCCGCTGCCCTACGTGCAGCCGGGCCTGCGGCAGCCCCTCGGCCCATACGGTGCCGAACCCGCCGAGATCGAACGTGACCCCCTGCTCGACGACCGTGTCAGAGCGGCGGGCCGACGGGGCACCCAGGACCTCGGCTTGCTCATCCTGCGCCTGGCCGTGGGCGGGCTGCTGATCATCCACGGCCTGCAGAAGGCATTCGGCTGGTGGGGCGGCCCCGGCCTGGACGGGTTCAAGACCTGGCTGCAGCAGGCAGGCTTCCAGCACGCCGACATCGTGACCTACGTCGCGACCGGCGGCGAACTGGCCCTCGGCGTGCTGCTTGTCCTGGGTCTGTTCACCCCTGTCGCGGCGGCCGGCACACTGGCCTACCTGATCAACGGCGTGCTGGTCGACGCGATGGCCGCGCACGAGGATGCCCGGTTGTCGAGTTTCCTCACCGACGGCCACGAATACCGGCTGATTCCCGTTGCCGTCGCCGCGGCGCTCGTGCTGACCGGCCCGGGGCGGTACGGCTTCGACGCCGGACGGGGCTGGGCCCGGCGCCCATTCGTCGGATCGTTCGTCGCGCTGCTGGTGGGCATCGGCGTCGGCATCGGACTGTGGGCCCTGCTCAACGGCGGAAACCCGCTGCGCTGAGCGCGCTCGGCGCTACGCGTGGTGGAAGTGCTCCGCTACGCGTACGGGTTAGGGACGCGTCCGCCGCTCACCTCGGTGAGCAGCGGAAGCACCGCAAACGTGACGGCGGGCAGGCGCAGTTCCGATCCGTCGCGCAAGTGGGCGACGGCCCACGACGACCGGTCGAACCGCAGACCGTCGATCTCCGACCACGCCACCGTGCGGCTGCCGAGCAGCGAGCGCGCGGTCACGTTGTCATGATCGGCGACGGTCCGGTAGCGGATGATGGCGTAGGACAACCCGATCGGCAGAATCAGCAGCGGCGTGCCCCACGTGGGATTGGTGAGCACCAACGTCAGCAGGCCGAGTGCAAAGAATCCGACCGCGATGTGCGCCATCGGCGACATTCGGACGACGACCGGTTTGGTTGCAGAACGGGAACTCACGACATCCATCCTTGCACTGCGCGCCGTCGGGTCCGGCCCGGTGTCCCGGGCGGTCAGCGCAGGCGGGCCGCAATTTGACCTTCGACCTGTGCGGCAGCTACCGTCAACGGTTATGCAGACCCCGGGATTGCTCGTAGTAATTGGTTGGCGCGTTGATGCCGCGCTGGCCCCCTGCCGGGCATAGCCACCAGCATCGACGCGCCACCCTCGTACAGCAGCCTGCTGACGGGGGTTTTTTGTTGCTTCCAGCGCGTCTGACCATCATTGACAACCGAGATTTCCGAAGAGAACGTGAAGAGGAAACCGTGAGCGCACCGACAACGCGACCGCCCGAACAGTCAGCCGGCCCTGCCAACGGCACGTCGACCGCCGCCCAGTCCACCCAGTCCCAGTCGAAAAGGGTTGCGCCGCTTCAGATGACGGGCGCCCAGGCGGTCATCCGGTCGCTGGAGGAGATCGGCGTCGACGTCATCTTCGGCATCCCCGGCGGGGCGGTGCTGCCCGTCTACGATCCGCTCTTCGACTCGCAGAAGCTGCGCCACGTGCTGGTGCGCCACGAGCAGGGCGCCGGTCACGCCGCGAGCGGCTACGCCCACGCCACCGGCAAGGTCGGCGTGATGATGGCGACGTCGGGTCCGGGTGCCACCAATCTGGTGACACCGCTGGCCGACGCTCAGATGGATTCGATTCCGGTGGTGGCGATCACCGGTCAGGTCGGACGCAGCCTGATCGGCACCGACGCTTTCCAGGAAGCCGACATCTCCGGCATCACGATGCCGATCACCAAGCACAACTTCCTGGTGCGCAGCGGCGACGACATCCCCAAGGTCATCGCCGAGGCGTTCCACATCGCGGCGAGCGGACGGCCCGGCGCGGTTCTCGTCGACATCCCCAAGGACATCCTGCAGGGGCAGTGCACGTTCAGCTGGCCGCCGCGCATCGACCTGCCCGGCTACAAGCCGAACACCAAGCCGCACAACCGCCAGATCCGGGAGGCCGCCAAGCTGATCTCGGAGGCCGCCAAGCCGGTGCTCTATGTCGGTGGCGGCGTCATCCGCGGTGATGCCAGTGAGCAGTTGCTGGAACTGGCCGAGCTGACCGGCATCCCGGTGGTCACCACGCTCATGGCCCGCGGCGCTTTCCCGGACAGCCACCCCCAGCACATGGGGATGCCTGGCATGCACGGCACGGTCTCGGCCGTGGCGGCGCTGCAGAAGAGCGACCTGCTGATCGCACTGGGCACCCGCTTCGATGACCGGGTGACGGGCCAGCTGTCCTCGTTCGCCCCGGATGCCAAGGTGATCCACGCCGACATCGACCCGGCCGAGATCGGCAAGAACCGGCACGCCGACGTCCCGATCGTGGGCGACGTCAAGGCCGTCATCACCGATCTGACCGAGGCGCTGCGCAAGATCGGCACCAGTGCGGCAACGCTGAAACTGGACAACTGGTGGGAGTACCTGTCCGGGATCAAGTCCACCTATCCGCTGAGCTACGGCCCGCAGAGCGACGGCAGCCTGAGCCCCGAGTACGTGATCGAGACCCTGGGCAAGCTGGCCGGGCCCGACGCCGTGTATGTCGCCGGCGTGGGCCAGCACCAGATGTGGGCCGCGCAGTTCGTCAAGTACGAGAACCCGCGCACGTGGCTGAACTCGGGTGGCCTCGGCACCATGGGCTTCGCCGTTCCGGCCGCCATGGGCGCGAAGTTCGCCCGGCCCGACGCCGAGGTGTGGGCCATCGACGGTGACGGCTGCTTCCAGATGACCAACCAGGAGTTGGCCACCTGCGCCGTCGAGGGTGCGCCCATCAAGGTCGCGCTGATCAACAACGGCAACCTGGGCATGGTGCGGCAGTGGCAGACGCTGTTCTACGACGAGCGCTACAGCCAGACCAACCTGGCCACCCACTCGCACCGGATCCCGGACTTCGTCAAGCTGGCCGAGGCCCTGGGCTGCGTCGGATTGCGTTGTGAGCGTGCCGAAGACGTCGAGGACGTGATCCGGCAGGCGCAGGCCATCAACGACCGCCCGGTGGTGATCGACTTCATCGTCGGCGCCGACGCGCAGGTGTGGCCGATGGTCGCCGCAGGCACCAGCAACGACGAGATCATGGCGGCCCGCAACATCCGGCCGTTGTTTGACGACGAGGGCAACGAGGGGCATGCCTGATGAATAACGCAACTCCCACCCACACCTTGTCGGTGCTGGTCGAAGACAAGCCGGGCGTGCTCGCGCGCGTGGCGTCGTTGTTCTCGCGGCGCGGCTACAACATCCAGTCGCTGGCCGTCGGTGCGACCGAGCAGAAGGACATGTCCCGGATGACCATCGTGGTCAGTGTCGAGGACTCGCCGCTGGAGCAGATCACCAAGCAGCTCAACAAGCTGATCAACGTGATCAAGATCGTCGAGCAGGACGAGGACAATTCGGTGGCCCGCGAGCTGGCCCTGATCAAGGTGCGCGCCGATGCCAGCACCCGCAGTCAGGTCATCGAAGCGGTCAACCTGTTCCGGGCGAAGGTCGTCGACGTGTCGACCGAGTCGCTGACCGTCGAGGCCACCGGCACGCAGGAGAAATTGGAAGCCCTATTGCGCGTCCTGGAGCCGTACGGTATCCGGGAGCTTGCGCAGTCCGGCGTGGTGTCGGTGTCACGCGGTCCGCGCGGCATCGGGACCGCGAAGTAGCGTCACAATCAAGCTGTAGAGCTAGGAAAGAGAAGGAAAACTCACGCATGGCAATCGAACTGTTCTACGACGACGACGCGGATCTGTCGATCATCCAGGGCCGCAAGGTCGGTGTGATCGGCTACGGCAGCCAGGGCCACGCCCATTCGCTGTCGCTGCGCGACTCGGGTGTGCAGGTCAAGGTCGGTCTGAAAGAGGGCTCGAAGTCCCG
This sequence comes from Mycobacterium aquaticum, assembly GCF_002086485.1. Taxonomy (GTDB): domain Bacteria; phylum Actinomycetota; class Actinomycetes; order Mycobacteriales; family Mycobacteriaceae; genus Mycobacterium; species Mycobacterium aquaticum. The sequence continues at coordinate 92,518 of NZ_MVHF01000005.1, forward strand.
CGTCAAGGTCGAGGAGCAGGGCCTGGAGGTCGACACCCCGGCTGAGGTGGCCAAGTGGGCCGACGTGATCATGGTGCTCGCGCCCGACACCGCTCAGGCCGAGATCTTCAAGAACGACATCGAGCCCAACCTCGAGGACGGCAACGCGCTGTTCTTCGGCCATGGCCTCAACATCCACTTCGGTCTGATCAAGCCCCCGGCCAACGTCACTGTCGGCATGGTCGCCCCCAAGGGCCCCGGCCACCTGGTGCGTCGCCAGTTCGTCGACGGCAAGGGCGTGCCCTGCCTGATCGCCATCGACCAGGACCCCAAGGGTGAGGGCCAGGCCCTGGCGCTGTCCTACGCCGCCGCGATCGGTGGTGCCCGCGCAGGCGTCATCAAGACCACGTTCAAGGAAGAGACCGAGACCGACCTGTTCGGTGAGCAGGCCGTGCTCTGCGGTGGCACCGAAGAGCTGGTCAAGGCCGGCTTCGAGGTCATGGTCGAGGCGGGCTACGCCCCCGAGATGGCGTACTTCGAGGTGCTGCACGAGCTCAAGCTCATCGTCGACCTGATGTACGAGGGTGGCATCGCGCGGATGAACTACTCGGTGTCCGACACCGCGGAGTTCGGTGGCTACCTGTCGGGCCCGCGGGTCATCGACGCCGACACCAAGGAGCGCATGCGCGCCATCCTCAAGGACATCCAGGACGGCACGTTCGTCAAGCGCCTCGTCGCCAACGTCGAGAACGGCAACAAGGAGCTCGAGGGCCTGCGCAAGGAGAATGCCGAGCACCCGATCGAGGTCACCGGCAAGAAGCTGCGCGACCTGATGAGCTGGGTCGACCGGCCGATCACCGAAACGGCCTGATTTCACCCGTCGACTGGCCAGTTATTGCACGCGAACTGCGAAAAAGCGTGCAATAACTGGCCTTTCGCGTTCTAAATGATCCGGTAGCCGATGCCGGCCAGCGTGCGGGCGACGTTCCTGCCGTCGGCGCTGCCGGGCAACTTCTCGTCCCGCTCGATCTGCAGGCCCTCGCCGGTGACCCCGTACAGGTCCGTCGACACCGGGTCGTCGGGTTCGGCAGGTTCGATGCGGCCGTCCGGGTAGATGCACTGCGCCCGCATGGCCCACATGGTCTGCTCGGCGGCGATCACGTGATAGCCCCACAGCGGCGGGCTGACCTGGTACAGCTCCAGGTCGCCCACGGTCAGTAGCTTCCTGAGTCGGTCGGTGTGCGGAACGGATCCGACCAGGCGTGCGACTCCCCAAGTGCTCACGGCACAACCCTAGGGCCGGCCGATGAGGCGCCGACGCAGCAGTTTCCTACGACCCGAGCCGATCTGCGACGTGCACCACGCGACGCGCCAGATGATCGAGCGCGTTGTAGGTGGTCTCGTCGAACTCGTCGATGTTGTCATGGTTGGCCAACAGGCTTGCGCCGTAGGGGTTGCCGTCGACGAACTTGAGTGGGTCGGTGTAACCCGGCGCCACGATGATGCCGCCCCAGTGCATCAGCGTGACGTATAGGGTGAGCAGCGTGGTCTCTTGCCCGCCGTGGGGGGTGTTGGTCGAGGTGAACCCCGCGTACACCTTGTCGGCGAGCTGGCCCTGTGACCACAGCCCACCGAGCGAATCGAGGAAGGCGCGCAATTGCGAAGCGACAGAACCGAACCGGGTGGGGGAGCCGAAGATCACCGCGTCGGCCCAGACGATGTCGTCGCCGGTTGCGGCCGGAAGATCCTTGGTGGCTTGGTAATTCGCGGTCCAGGCCGGGTTGTGGGCGAACGATTCCGGGGTCTGGGTCTCGGCGACGGGTCGCACCCGTACCTCGGCGCCTGCGGCTTCGGCAGCGGCGGCGACGCGGCGCGCCATGGACGAGCCGTGCCCGGTGGCGGAGTAGTAGATGACGGCGACTTTGGTCATGGCGCCAGCTTAGGCATGGTCGTGATGCCGAACTCGCGTTTCAGGGCGGTGCGTGCGGCGTAGTAGCCGGACATGCCGTGCACGCCGCCGTTGGGGGGTGCGGCCGCCGAACAGAGGTACGCGCCCGGCACCGGCGTCGCCCACGGATTCAGCCGCAGCGTCGGCCCGGCCAGGGCACGCCATGCGCTGTTGCCGCCACCGGTGATGTCCCCTCCGGTGAGGTTGGCGTTGTGCTCGGACAGCCGGGATGCGGGCACACCGCGGGTCGCGACGACGATGTCGCGGAATCCGGGAGCGAAGCGTTCCATGATCTCGATGACGGTCTCGGTTTGATCGACCGGTGAGTCCCGCGGTACGTGTATGTAACTCCAGAACGGCCGACGGCCTTGTGCGTCAATTCGTTTCGGGTCGGCGACGTGTGGCGACGCGGCCAGCACCATGGGCCAGTCGGCATGCCTGCCCGCGGCGATCTCGCGCTCCGCGCGGGCCATCTGCGGGCGAGTGCCGCCCAGGTGGAAGGTGACCGAGTGCGCCAGTCGGCTGTCGCGCCAGGGAATCTCGTCGGCCAGCACGAAATCGACCTTGGCGACGCCGGGATTGGGCCGCAGCCGTCGCAACGCCGCGGCGTACCGCGAGGGCAGCCGGTCACCGTAGATGCTCAGCAACGCCTTGGCCGGCGTGTCGTAGAGCACGACTCCGCGCGGCGGTTCGGTGACCGGTTGGCCGAGCACCAATTCGCCACCGTGGTCCAGCAAGTCGGCGATCAACGCGTCGGCGATGGCCTGGCTGCCACCGGTCGGGACGGGCCACCCGACCGAGTGCGCCAGCACCGCCAGCATCATGCCCAGGCCCGACGACGTCATCGACGGCATCTGCGAAATCGTGTGTGCGGCGACGCCGCTGAACAACGCGCGGGCGTCATCACCCCGCAGCAGTCCCCACGCGGGGCCGCCCTGCGTCAGCATTCTCAGGGCAAGCCGGGCCGAGGTGACCGGATCGGGCGGCACCGAGCGCTTGTCGCCAAGCACGAACGCGGTAGCCGCTGCACTGCGCTGCACCATCGGGCCCAGGAGCCAGCGCCACGACGCCCCGTCGGTCAACTCGGCGCAGGTGTGATCGAGGTCGCGGTAGGCCAGCGCCGCGGGCCGGCCGGGCAGCGGATTGGCGTAGGAGATCTCCGGCACGTTCAGTTCGATGCGGTCGGCCAGCCCGAACTCGGCGAAGAACGGTGACGCGTAGGCCAACGGGTGCACGGCCGAGCACACGTCGTGCGCCACGCCGGGGTACTCGGGGTCGGCGGCGGTCCGCGTGCCGCCACCCGCGGTCGGCTGGCCTTCGATCACCCGGACCGACAGGCCGGCACGGGCACAGACCACGGCTGCGGCCAAGCCGTTGGGGCCGCTGCCGACGACGGTGACGTCCACGCCACCAGTACACCGCACGCGGTGCAGGCGTGGTAAGGCCCACACACTAGGCTGTCCGCGTGAGTCTCCCCGTTGTACTGATCGCCGACAAGCTCGCCGAATCAACCGTCGCCGCTCTCGGCGACCAAGTAGAGGTCCGGTGGGTCGACGGACCGGACCGCGAGAAACTCCTGGCTGCGGTGCCCGAGGCGGATGCCCTGCTGGTGCGTTCGGCCACCACCGTCGACGCCGAAGTGCTCGCCGCCGCCCCGAAACTCAAGATCGTCGCCCGCGCCGGTGTCGGTCTGGACAACGTCGACGTCGACGCCGCCACCGCCCGTGGCGTGCTGGTCGTCAACGCCCCGACCTCCAACATCCACAGCGCCGCGGAGCACGCCCTGGCACTGCTGCTTTCGGCGGCTCGCCAGATCCCGGCCGCGGACGCGACTCTGCGCGACCACACCTGGAAGCGCTCGTCGTTCTCCGGTACCGAGATCTTCGGCAAGACCGTCGGCGTGGTGGGCCTGGGCCGCATCGGCCAGCTCGTCGCCCAGCGGCTCGCCGCGTTCGGCGCCCACATCGTCGCGTACGACCCCTACGTGTCGCAGGCCCGCGCGGCCCAGCTCGGCATCGAATTGTTGTCCCTCGACGAACTGCTCGGCCGTGCCGACTTCATCTCGGTGCACCTGCCCAAGACCAAGGAAACCGCCGGTCTCATCGGCAAGGAGAACCTTGCCAAGACCAAGCCGGGCGTGATCATCGTCAATGCCGCGCGCGGTGGCCTGATCGACGAGCAGGCGCTCGCCGACGCCATCACCAGCGGTCATGTCCGGGCCGCCGGTCTCGACGTGTTCGCCACCGAGCCGTGCACCGACAGCCCGCTGTTCGAGCTGCCGCAGGTCGTCGTCACCCCGCACCTGGGCGCCTCGACCGAGGAGGCCCAGGACCGGGCCGGTACCGATGTCGCGGCCAGTGTGAAGCTGGCGCTGGCCGGCGAATTCGTGCCGGACGCTGTCAACGTCGGCGGTGGCGCCGTCGGCGAAGAGGTGGCTCCGTGGCTCGACCTGGTCCGCAAGCTCGGTCTGTTGGTCGGTGTCCTCTCCGACGCGCCGCCGGTGACGCTGTCCGTGCAGGTCCGCGGTGAGCTGGCCTCCGAAGACGTTGAGATCCTGAAGCTTTCGGCGCTGCGCGGGCTGTTCTCCGCGGTGGTCGACGAGCAGGTCACGTTCGTCAACGCACCCGCGCTCGCCGCGGACCGCGGGGTGACATCCGAGATCAGCACCGCCACCGAGAGTCCCAACCACCGCAGCGTCGTCGACGTCCGTGCGGTCCACGCCGACGGTTCCTCGCTCAATGTGGCGGGCACGCTGTCCGGGCCGCAGTTGGTGGAGAAGATCGTCCAGATCAACGGACGCAACTTCGACCTGCGCGCCGAGGGATACAACCTGATCGTGAACTACAGCGACCAGCCGGGAGCCCTCGGCAAGATCGGCACGCTGCTCGGCGGCGCCAACGTCAACATCGTCGCCGCCCAGCTGAGCCAGGACACCACGGGCGACCACGCCACGGTCATGCTGCGCCTGGATACCGATGTCCCCGAGGACGTGCGCGCCGCGATCGCCTCGGCGGTCGGCGCCAGCACGCTGGAAGTGGTTGATCTGTCGTGAGATTAGCGATCATCGCCGGCGACGGCATCGGCCCCGAGGTCATCGCCGAGGCCGTCAAGGTGCTCGACGCCGTGCTGCCCGGAGTCGAGAAGACCGAATACGACCTGGGCGCCCGGCGCTACCACGCGACCGGTGAACTGCTCACCGAGGCCACCATCGAGGAACTGCGCGGCTACGACGCCATCCTGCTCGGCGCCATCGGCGACCCGTCGGTACCCAGCGGCGTGCTGGAACGCGGCCTGCTGCTCAAGCTGCGCTTCGCGTTGGACCACCACGTCAACCTGCGTCCCGGACGGCTCTATCCCGGTGTCAGCAGCCCACTTTCGGGCGTGTCGGGCATCGACTTCGTCGTGGTGCGCGAAGGCACCGAAGGTCCTTACACCGGTAACGGCGGGGCGCTGCGGGTCGGTACGCCGCATGAGGTGGCCACCGAGGTCAGCGTCAACACCGCATACGGTGTCGAGCGGGTGGTGCGGGACGCCTTCACGCGAGCTCAGTCCCGGCGCAAGCATCTGACCTTGGTGCACAAGACCAACGTGCTGGCGTTCGCCGGCGGCCTGTGGTCGCGCGTGGTGGCCGAGGTCGGTCAGGAATTCCCCGATGTCGAGGTTGCCTACCAGCACATCGACGCGGCCACCATCCACATGGTCACCGACCCCGGCCGGTTCGACGTCATCGTCACCGACAACCTGTTCGGCGACATCATCACCGACCTGGCCGCCGCGGTGTGCGGCGGCATCGGGTTGGCCGCCAGCGGCAACATCGATGCGACGCGGACCAATCCGTCCATGTTCGAACCTGTGCACGGCAGTGCGCCGGACATCGCGGGGCAGGGCATCGCCGATCCGACGGCTGCGGTGATGAGTGTCGCGCTGCTGCTGGCGCATGTCGGCGAAACCGATGCCGCGGCACGGGTGGACAAGGCGGTATCCGAGCATCTGGCCACTCGCGGGGACACGAAGCTCTCCACCAGCGAGGTCGGCGAGCGGATCCTGTCGCTGCTCTGAGTACGGTCCCGTGTTGACTCTGCATTCTCGGCGTTCCTCTCTCGGGCTTTCGCGCCGTAGATGCAGAGTCAATGCCGTGCTCGTCGACTGCTCAGCGTAATCCGCGATGTTCGCGACACTGCAGCGGCAATGCTGGTTGTTCGCGATCGGATCGTCGTTTTTCGCCCTCGCCACCGTGCCCGGCTTTCCCTTGCTGGCCGGGGCCGGGGCGACCAATGTGCTGTGTTTCGTCGGCTCATGGTTTTTCACCGCCGCGGGCTGGATGCAGTACGCCCTCGCCCCGCGTGGCGTCCAATGGTGGTCGGCGGCCATCCAGTTCGCCGGGACCATCCTGTTCAACGTGAGCACGGGTGCCGCCGTGTGGGCCCATGCCGTGCTCGCCGAGCGCCGCTACGTGTGGGCCCCCGACGCCACGGGCTCGCTGGCGTTCCTGATCAGTGGCGCGTTGGCGGTGCTGGCGGTCGGCCTGTGGGCACCGGATTCGATCGACTGGCGGGCGGCCTGGATCAACATGATGGGCTGTGTGGCGTTCGGGGTGTCGGCGCTGGCGGCCTTCGTGCGCAAGACCGGCGTGACCGTCGACGAGAGGGTGGCCAACCTGGGCACGTTCATCGGCGCGGTGTGTTTCTTGGCTGCGGCATTGCTCATTCTGCCGCGCCGGTCGTCGACGTGACAGATCGGCCAAAATCAGCCGAGCCCACAGCATTTCACCGCTAGCCGGGCTAATTGAATCTGGCAGGCGGCAGGCTTAGCCTCAGAGTTGCCTGTAGTCCGGGCGGCCCTGGCTGAGGAGTCGATATGACGACGTCAGACACGCATGATCTCGTCGACATGATCATCACCGACCACCGTGAGGTCGACGAGGTCTTCAAGGAAATCGAGAGCAGCGCCACCCCGTCGAAACGGCGTGAGCTCGTCGAGCACGTCATCGCCGAACTCGTGCGGCATTCGGTGGGGGAGGAGGAGTACCTCTATCCCATCGCTCGCCGGGTGCTCCCCACGGGCGATGACGTCGCCAACCGGAAGCTCAAGGAGCACACCGACGCCGAGTGGGTGATGAAGAGGCTCGAAGCGTCCCACATGGACGACGCGCAGTTCGGCGAGTTGATCACCAAGCTGATCGCCGACGTTCGCCGCCACTTCGAGGAGGAAGAACGAGAGGTGTTGCCCGCAGTGCGCGACGCATGCAGTGAGGCAGACCTGCGGCATCTCGGCGAGAAGTTCGAGCACAGCAGGCGGTTGGCGCCGACTCGGCCGCATCCCTCGGCACCAAACCGCGCACCGCTCAACAAGATTCTCGCGCCCGGCGAGGGATTGATCGATCGCTTGCGCGATGCGCTGACCCACCGCAAGACCTGAGAGCGGTTTTCCGGGCTCGGTGTCGCTACCAGGTCAGGAGGGTGAAGCCGGCAGTGGAGGCATCATCGTCGTTGGGCGGCCGGACATCGCCGTCATCGCGTCCCCGCGGTGGAGCACCCTCCGGTGACGCGTCGGCGCCGGCAACGAGTCGCAAGTGACCGCGGGCGCGTTCTCGGTCTCTGGCCCGATCGGCGGCACCTTCGACACCGTTGTGTGGCATGGCGATCTCCCTTGATTGCGTGTCCAGATCACCTTCGCGTGTTCGGCCGTGAATGGCATGAGTAGCCGACTACTCAATTCCGCACGCGCAGGGGACGAAATCGGGAGAAGCGCTGGCTATACCGGCAGCCGGCGGTTGATCAGCAGAGCGGACACCGCGGCGAGGAATGCGGCAAGGGCGCCGGTGCGCAGCCACCATCCCCGGTCGGGACCGTTGATGGTCTGATAGCCGATCTGCTGCTGGATGGCCTGGTAGTTGTGGCTCAACTCGTCGACGGTGGTGGCGTTGTAGGACTGCCCACCTGAGAGGTTGGCGATGCGCTTGAGCATGTTGTCGTCGACAGGCACCGGGATGTGTTCGTCCTTCAGTTCCACCACACCGTCTTTGGTGCCGAAGGCGATCGTGGACACCGGCACCCCTTGGTCTTTCGCGGCGCGCGCAGCGGTGTAGGCACCGCGCGGGTTGTCCTGGTTGGCCGGCTTGTTCGCGGCGCCATCGGATTCCAGAACGATCCGGGCGGGCGGGGCGTCGGTGTTGTCGGAGCTGAGCACCGCGGCCACCGACGAGATCGATTGCAGTGCGGTGAATATCGCCTCACCGGTGGCCGTGGAATCGTCGAGGCTCAGATGGTCGAGCGCCGCCACGGTGGCCTTGTGGTCGGGGGTCGGCGACACCAGCAGCGCGGCGTTACCGGCGAACGCCACCAGACCCAGATTGACGCCGGGGGTGAGCTGATCGGCGAATTGCTTGGCGGCGGTCTGAGCGGCGGCCAGCCGCGTGGGCGCCACGTCGGTCGCCCCCATCGAGCGGGACTCGTCGATCACCAGCATGATCACCGCGCGATTGCGTGCGACGTGGATGTCGCGGGTCGGGCCCGCCAGTGCGACGATCAGCAGCACCGTCGCGGACAGGGCGAGGGCCACCGGCACGTGCCGGGTCCACCGACGTGGCGCGGTGGAGCCGGTGAAGCTGTGGAAGCGGCGTTTCCTGGCGGCCTGGACGACGACGTAGAGCACCAGCAGCGCGACCGGCACCACCAGCAGTGCCAGTGCGCCCGGTACGGCAAAACTCGTCATATCACCATCCAGTCTGCGCGGTAAACCTTCGTCGCGTCACGGGTTGCACTCTTACCTCAGTTATATACTCAAGCAAATGTTTGATCGTGGTGGCGGCATCGGAAGGTCGGAATCCTCATGCTGAACGAGCTGAGTCTTTCCGGGTTCGCCCACCCGTGGTATTTCCTGGGCCTGATGGCTGTCCTGGTCCTGGTCGCCGCCTACCTGTGGATACAGCGGGCCCGGCGCAAGCGTGTGTTGCGCTTCGCGAACATGGCCGTCCTGGATCAGGTGGCTCCCGAGCAGAAGTCGAGCCGGTGGCGGCACGTGCCCGCCGCGCTGCTTGTCGCAGCGCTCGCCTTGATGACCACCGCCATGGCCGGACCCACCGACGACGTCCGGGTCCCGCGCAATCGGGCCGTGGTGATGCTGGTGATCGACGTCTCGGAATCGATGGCGGCCACCGATGTGGCACCGAGCCGGATCGAGGCGGCCCGCACGGCGGCGACGCACTTCGCCGACCAGCTGACGCCGGGCATCAATCTCGGCCTGGTCAAGTTCTCGTCCAGCGCGGTCATGCTGGTGGCCCCGACTGCCGACCACGATGCGGTCAAGCGCGCGATCGGCACGCTGCAGCCCGAGCCGCGCACCGCGACGGGGGAAGGCATCTTCACCGCGCTGCAGGCCATCGCGACGGCGGGGGCGGTCATGGGCGGCGGCGACGGTCCACCACCGGCGCGGATCGTGCTGGAGTCCGACGGCAAGGAGACGGTGCCGTCCGATCCGGATGAGCCGAGGGGCGCTTTCACGGCGGCGCGCGCCGCGAAAGCCCAAAATGTGCCGATATCCACGATTTCGTTCGGCACTCCCTACGGCAGCGTTGATCTGGACGGCCAGCAGATTCCGGTCCCCACCGACGACAACAGCCTGCGTCAGATCGCCGATATTTCCGGCGGCCAGGCGTATCAGGCAAGCAGTCTCGACGAGCTCGATTCTGTCTACTCGGCATTGGAGCAGCAGGTCGGTTATCAGACTGTGCGCGGGGATGCCAGCGCCAGCTGGATCGCATTGGCGCTGCTGGCGCTGACGGCGGCGGTCGCCGCGGGCATCCTCGTCAATCGCCGACTACCGTTGTAGGCCATGGTGTCGAGGCGTCGGAATCCTCGCGCACGGGACACCCCACGCAGGCGCTGGCTACAGCCGGTGGCGGTCGTCGCCGCCACGGCGATCGTGATGGCTTCGAGCTGCACCGGCCATTTCGGATCACCGATTCCCGAGGGGATCCCGCCGCCGCCCGGTGATCCCGTGCCCGACATCGACATATCGGCCAGGGGCCGGCCCGCCGACCAACTCGCGGCGTGGGCGGCATCGCGCGCTGCGGCGCTGGAGCTACCCCTGGCCGCGTTGGAGGCGTATGCGTATGCGGCCAAGGTGGCCGAGATCGTCAACCCGGGATGTCACATCGGCTGGACCACGTTGGCCGGGATCGGCACCGTCGAAAGCCGTAACGGCACCTACCGGGGCGCCCGCATCGGGCCGAACGGCGACGTCGTGCCGCCGATCCGTGGCGTGAAACTCGATGGCACCAACGGCAATCTGCGCATCGTCGACTCCGGCGCAGCCACACCCGACTATGCCCAGGCCATGGGGCCGATGCAGTTCATCCCGGAGACCTGGCGGCTCTACGGCGTCGACGCCCACAACGACGGCGTGGTCAACGTCGACAACATCGACGACGCCGCCCTGGCCGCCGCGGGCTACCTGTGCTACCGCGGACACGATCTGTCCAATCCGATCGGGTGGATGGACGCGCTACTGGCGTACAACAATTCGGGGTTGTATCTGCGTACGGTGAGGGACTGGGCCACGGCCTACGCGGCCGGGCACGCGCTCTGAGCCCCGATTCCGGTCAGTCCGAAGCGGTTTCGCGCAGTGGTTCGGCCCGCACCGGAACCAGCGGCACGGCCAGCGCGGGTAGTACCGCGCACACCGCGAATGCCGCCGGGTAGCCGGCCAGTCCGATCACCCCGCCGAAGATCGGTGAGGTGAGCCCGGAAGCCAGGAGTTGACTGGTGTTCTGGGCCCCCAGCGCGCGCCCGCTCCAGAACGGCCCGGCGATCTCGGCGATACCGGTGAAGGCCAATCCGTTGTCGGACACCGTGATCACCGAGGCGATCACCATCAGGGCGACGCTGATCGGTGAACCCAGCCAGTCGGTCAGCGCCAGCAGGGCCATGGTGACCGACGCCGCCATCGCGATTGTGCGGATGGGACGCAGCCTTTCGCCGACGACGTCCGACCAGCGACCCGCGGCGATGCGGCCGCCGGCACCCAGCAGCTGCGCCACGGTGACGATGGCGCCTGCCGAGGCGGCCGACCATCCGCGGTCGGCGATCAACCAGGTCAACGCGAATGTCCACAGCAGCGCCTGCGGTATCACCAGCAGCACCGACGTGGCATGGATGCGCCACAGCAGCGCCGAGCCCCGGTACGGGTTGGCCAGATGCTCGGCCGGGGCTTCGGCCCGCGGCGGCCGCGGCGGGTCGATGACGCCGACCGCGCTGACGACGGCGGCCACCGCGCAGACGATCGCGGGGAACAGCAGGGCCGGCGCAACACCGTACGCCTGGGCCAGCCGCGGAATCACCAACGCGCCCAAGCCGACTCCCAACGGCGTCGCGGTCTGTCGGATGCCCATGACCAGGCCACGCTGTTCTGGTGGGAACCATCCGACCACCAATCGGCCGCTGGCCGAATTGCTGCTGGCGGCGGCCATGCCGCCGAGAAACAACAGAACCCCCGTGGCCACAAGCGAATCCGCCGCGGCGGCGCCGAATGCGGCCGCCGCGGTCAAGGCCGAGCCGAGGGCCAGAACCAGCCGCTCGCCGGCGCGGTCCACCACATAGCCCCACGCGATGAGCGTGGTCACCATGCCGAAACTGGGCATGGCGGACAGCAGGCCGGCCTGGGCCAGGTCGAGGTGTCGTTCGGTGTGCAGGGTGGGTATGAGGAATGCGGCACCGTTGATGAACACGTTGGCGCACGTCGTCGAAGACAGGGCGATCACCAACATGGACCAGCGGCGCACGGTTCCCAGCGTTGTGCGTGCCACCTGGCCATGGTCGCACCACTGTCTCAAAATATCGAACTGATATCCCAATATATGGACGTGGTGTGCGAAAGCCATAGCCTGGCACGGTGAAACTACGGTTGATGGCAGGCGTGGTAGCCGTGAGCTGTGCGCTGTTGTCCGGAACGGCTGCGGTGGCGACGGCGGCGGAAGCGCCGAACTGGTCGGGACTGGACGCCCGTCACCATGCGGGTCCGATCCCGGCGCCGGGAACCCTCATCGCGACGGTGCCGCTCGACCCGGCCTTGTCGGTGTCCGGCGCCGCGCGTGCCTATCGCATCCTGTATTCGACTGTGGATCAGCATGATTCACCGGCGGTCAGCACCGCGGCGGTGTTCGTGCCGCACGGCGAGGCGCCGCCGGGAGGCTGGCCGACGGTCGCCTGGGCGCACGGCACCGTCGGGCTCGGTGACGACTGCACGCCTTCGGCGCACCCACGCAGCCAGCGCGACGACGAGTACCTGACCCATTGGCTCGACGAGGGGTACGCCGTGGTGGGCTCGGACTACGCGGGGCTGGGCACCCCGGGCCTGATGAGCTACCTCAACAGCGTGGCCACCGCGCACAGTGTCGTCGACTCGGTGATCGCCATGCACCACATGGATCTACCGCTGTCGCCCAAGTGGGCGATCATCGGCCAATCTCAGGGTGGCGCGGCGGCTGTCGACAGCGCCCGGTGGGCCACCGAATTCAGCCGAGGCAGCGGGCTGGACTACCGCGGTGTGGTGGCGACCGGGACGCCGGCCAATGTTCAGAAGATCGTCGAGCAGGCCGGCCCCGACATGGCCTTGCCGCCGAATCTTGGGCCCGCGGCCAACAGCTACACCGCCTACATCCTCGCCGGGGTGCGCGACGCGCGACCGGACCTCGACATCAACAGTGTGCTGACCCCGGCCGGATCGGACGCGGTGGCCAAGTCCGAGACGCTCTGCAAGAGCGACCTGGACCGGGCGCTGGCAGGGATGACGCCGACGGGATTCTTCCGTGCCCCACTGGCGAGCCTGCCCGGGATCGACGACGCGCTCGACGCCTACATGGGAACGCCGACCAGCGGCTACGACCGGCCGATCTTCCTCGGGGTCGGGCTGCTGGACCGCGATGTGCCACCGAAACTCTCGATCGACTTCAACGATCAGCTGGTCGCCAACGGGCAGGACGTCACCCTCAAGATCTATCCCGACGAGGATCACTCGGGCACCGTGTTGGCGTCCATGCGCGATTCCACCGGATTCCTGCGGTCGTTGTTCGACGGGAGCTGACGGCAATCGGCCTGCGGCCCGTCACTACGCTGGCCGCATGCGTCTAGGTCGAATCGCCAGTCCCGCCGGGGTCGCCTTCGTGAGTATCGAGGGCGACGACGCAGACGCCGTCTGCAAAGAGATCGCCGAGCATCCGTTCGGTACGCCCAATTTCACCGGACGTACCTGGCCGCTGGCCGACGTCCGGCTGCTGGCGCCCATCCTCGCCAGCAAGGTGATCTGCATGGGCAAGAACTACGCGGCGCACGCCGAGGAGATGGGCGGGGTGGCGCCCGAGGATCCGGTGATCTTCCTCAAGCCCAACACCGCGATCATCGGGCCAGGGGTGCCGATCCAACTGCCTGCCGACGCTTTCCCCGTCCATCACGAGGGTGAACTCGCCGTTGTCATCGGACGGCCGTGCAAGGACGTCCCCGCCGCGCGGGCTGCCGAGAACATCCTGGGGTACACGATCGCCAACGACGTGTCGGCGCGCGATCAGCAGCAGAAGGACGGACAGTGGATGCGCGCCAAGGGCCACGACACGTTCTGCCCGGTGGGTCCGTGGATCGACACCTCGATCGACCCAACGGATCTTGAGATACGGACCGAGGTGAACGGAGCGGTCCGGCAGCGCAGCCGCACATCGCTGATGATCCACGACATCGGCGCCATCGTCGAGTGGGCCTCGGCGGTCATGACCCTGTTGCCGGGCGATCTGATCCTCACCGGAACCCCCGAGGGCGTCGGCCCCATCGAGGACGGCGACACCGTCAGCATCACCGTCGAGGGCATCGGCACCCTCACCAATCCTGTTGTGCGCAAGAAGAAGTAGCGGTAGAGCAGATGCCGCGGACGCGAGGAGCGAAATAATGACCGTCAGGGTTCGGTTCTGTCCGTCACCCACCGGTACCCCGCACGTGGGGCTGGTCCGTACCGCGTTGTTCAACTGGGCGTACGCGCGACACACCGGCGGCACGTTCGTGTTCCGCATCGAGGACACCGACGCCGCACGGGACAGCCAGGAAAGCTACGACGCGATCCTCGATGCGTTGCGATGGCTCGGGCTGGACTGGGACGAGGGGCCCGAGGTAGGCGGTCCGCACGAGCCCTACCGGCAGTCGCAGCGCCGCGAGATCTACCTCGACGTGATCGCGCGACTGTTGGCGGCCGGCGAGGTGTACGAGGCGTATTCGACGCCCGAGGAGGTCGAAGCCCGGCACATCGCCGCGGGCCGAAACCCCAAGCTGGGCTACGACAACTACGACCGTGACCTCACCGATGAGCAGCGCGCGGCCTTCGCCGCCGAGGGCCGCAAACCGGTGTTGCGGTTGCGGATGCCCGACGAGGACCTGTCGTGGAACGATCTGGTGCGCGGCCCGACGACGTTCCCGGCCGGTTCGGTTCCGGACTTCGCCATCACGCGCGCCAACGGGGATCCGTTGTACACGTTGGTCAATCCCGTCGACGACGCGCTGATGAAGATCACGCACGTGCTGCGCGGCGAGGACATCATGCCCTCGACCCCGCGTCAGATCGCGCTCTACCGCGCGCTGATGCGCATCGGCGTCGCCGAGCGGGTTCCCGAATTCGCGCACCTGCCAAGCGTGCTCGGGGAGGGCAACAAGAAGCTGTCCAAGCGGGACCCGCAGTCCAACCTGTTCCTGCACCGCGACCGCGGGTTCATTCCCGAGGGGCTGCTGAACTACCTGGCCCTGCTGGGTTGGGGCATCGCCGACGACCACGACGTGTTCAGCCTCGAGGAGATGGTGGCCGCGTTCGATGTCGCCAACGTCAACTCCAACCCGGCCCGATTCGACCAGAAGAAGGCCGATGCCATCAACGCCGAACACATCCGGTTGTTGGCCCCTGAGGAGTTCACTGCGCGACTGCGTGAGTACTTCGTGACCCACGGCCACGACACGGGCCTGGACGACGCGTCGTTCGCCGAAGCGGCCGCGTTGATCCAAACCCGCATCGTCGTGCTCGGGGACGCGTGGGGGCTGCTGAAGTTCTTCAACGACGCCGACTACGAGCTCGACGAGAAGTCCGCGGCCAAGGAGCTCAAGCCCGAGGCCGCGCCCGTGCTCGATGCCGCGCTGGGTGCCCTTGAGGCGGCCGGAGAGTGGACGACGGCATCGATCGAGGCGGCGCTCAAGAGTGCGCTGATCGACGGTCTCGAGCTCAAACCGCGGAAGGCCTTCGGCCCGATCCGCGTGGCCGTCACCGGTGCGTCGGTCAGCCCGCCGCTGTTCGAGTCGATGGAACTGCTCGGGCGGGACCGCAGTTTGGCGCGTCTACATGCTGCTCGGGAAGGGGTGTGAAAAGTGGGTCGAAATCTTTGGTAGTCTGCTCGTCGGCCCGGAAAGCACAAGCGGGGGACATCCCCGCCGAGTGATCTAGGCCAAATGCCCGTGACCTGCGGTGATGGGCAGCCAATGGGGTATGGTGTAATTGGCAACACAGCTGATTCTGGTTCAGCCATTCTAGGTTCGAGTCCTGGTACCCCAGCCATCCGGAGCGATTAGGTCAGCGTGATCACCTGAGCTATGCTGACCATCCGGAAGTTCTAGCCCCCGTCGTCTAGCGGCCTAGGACGCCGCCCTCTCACGGCGGTAGCGTGGGTTCGAATCCCATCGGGGGTACAGAAGCAAAGGCGCCCGGTCCACACGGACCGGGCGCCTTTTGCTTGCGCGGACAACAGAGCCCGCCAGGCGGCGTAGTGGCGAACGTCACTCTCGTGCGAATCCGCCACCGGGCCGCCGGCTCGACACACCGGCTCCGCGCGATGAGAGGTGTCTCACAGCCGCCGGGTCAAGGCGTCTGCGGCGGCGAGAAGATCGGCCGCCCAGCGGGCTCCGGGGCGACGGCCCATCCGGTCGATCGGTCCCGACACCGAAACCGCCGCGATCACGTTGCCCCGCCCATCGCGGACCGGTGCCGACACACTCGCCACGCCCGCCTCCCGTTCGGCCGCGCTCTGCGCCCATCCGCGCTTGCGAACCTCGGCCAGTGTGCGGTCGGTGAATTTGGCCGTCGGCAGCACCGCCTGTTGCGTTGCGGCGTCGGCGTACGCCAGCAAGACCTTGGCACCCGATCCGGCCGTCATCGGAAGCTGCGTGCCGACCGGCACGGTGTCGCGCAGACCCGAAGGCGGCTCCAAAGCCACCACACACACCCGCGACAGGCCCTCTCTGCGGTACAGCTGGACGCTCTCGCCGGTGATTTCGCGGAGCCGGGGTAGTACGGCCGCACCGGCCGCCAGGAGCGGATCGTTGACGTGGGAGGCCAATTCGGTCAGGGCGGGACCCAGGCGCCAGCGACCGTCGCCGTCGCGCGCCAGCATCCGATGGGTCTCCAGCCCGGCCGCCAGTCGATGCGCGGTCGCGCGGGGGAGCCCGGTCCGCTCGCACAGTTCGGCCAGCCCGCACGGGGACTCGGCCACCGTATGCAGCACACCCACCGCTTTGTCGAGCACGCCGATGCCGCTATCATTTCTCACAGAGAGATACTAACGTCTCGAATACTGAGATGGCGACTGTAGCTCCCAGCCCGTTGACTGCAGCCCAGCAGTGCCCCGAATCGAATCGAGTAGTAGCGATGGACCAATCGACACCGACGTCTGCACAGCCGCGCACCATGGCCGAAAAGGTGTGGGCCGACCATGTTGTGGCCTCCCAGGAGGGGGAGCCCGACCTGATCTACATCGACCTGCACCTCGTGCACGAGGTCACCAGTCCGCAGGCTTTCGACGGTCTCCGGATGGCCGGCCGGCCGGTCCGTCGGCCCGACTTGACCATCGCCACCGAGGACCACAACGTCCCGACCATCGACATCGACAAGCCGATCGCTGATCCGGTCTCGCGCACCCAGGTCGAGACATTGCGGCGCAACTGTGAGGAATTCGGCATCCGGCTGCACCCGATGGGCGATGCCGAGCAGGGCATCGTGCACATCATCGGGCCCCAGTTGGGCCTCACCCAGCCGGGGATGACGGTGGTGTGCGGCGACAGCCACACCTCCACCCACGGCGCGTTCGGTGCGATCGCGATGGGGATCGGCACCTCTGAGGTGGAACACGTGCTGGCGACGCAGACCTTGCCGCTCAAGCCGTTCAAGACCATGGCGGTCAACGTGGACGGCGTGCTGCCGCCCGGCGTGAGCGCCAAGGACATCATTTTGGCGGTGATCGCCAAGATCGGCACCGGCGGTGGTCAGGGTCACGTCATCGAATACCGGGGCAGCGCCATCGAATCCCTGTCGATGGAAGGCCGGATGACGATCTGCAACATGAGCATCGAGGCGGGCGCGCGGGCCGGTATGGTCGCTCCCGACGAGACGACGTTCGAGTTCCTCAAGGGACGCCCGCACGCCCCGCAGGGTGCGGACTGGGACGCCGCGGTGGCCGCGTGGAGTCAACTGCGTACCGACGAGGGTGCCGAATTCGACACCGAGATCTACCTGGACGCCGCGACGTTGAGCCCGTTCGTGACCTGGGGTACCAACCCCGGCCAGGGTGTGCCGCTGTCGGCGTCGGTGCCGGATCCGGAGCTGATCGGCGACGACGGCGAGCGTCAGGCCGCGGAAAAGGCTTTGGCCTATATGGATCTTCGCCCCGGTACGGCGATGCGGGACATCGCCGTGGACACCGTGTTCGTCGGCTCGTGCACCAACGGCCGCATCGAGGACCTGCGGGTGGTGGCCGACGTCCTGCGGGACCGCAAGGTCGCCGAAGGCGTCCGGATGCTCGTGGTGCCCGGCTCGATGCGGGTCCGCGCCCAGGCCGAATCCGAAGGACTGGACCAGGTATTCATCGCCGCCGGAGCCGAGTGGCGCCAGGCCGGCTGCTCGATGTGCCTGGGCATGAACCCCGATCAGCTCTCGCCGGGGCAGCGCTGCGCCTCGACGTCCAACCGGAATTTCGAGGGCCGCCAAGGCAAGGGCGGTCGGACCCATCTGGTGTCGCCGGCCGTCGCCGCCGCCACTGCCGTCCGCGGCACGCTGGCATCTCCCGCCGACCTGCCCGCCGCCACCACCCGCTAGAGGAGTACACGATGGAAGCCTTTCAGACCCACACCGGCATCGGCGTTCCGCTGCGGCGGTCCAATGTCGACACCGATCAGATCATTCCGGCCGTCTACCTGAAGCGGGTAACCCGAACGGGTTTCGAGGACGGGTTGTTCGCCGCCTGGCGTTCCGATCCGTCATTCATTTTGAATCTCGCGCCATTCGACAAAGGCTCGGTATTGGTGGCCGGGCCCGATTTCGGCACCGGATCGTCGCGCGAGCACGCCGTCTGGGCGCTGATGGACTACGGCTTCCGGGTGGTTATCTCATCCCGCTTCGCGGACATTTTCCGGGGCAATGCGGGCAAAGCCGGGCTATTGGCGGCGGAAGTTTCTCAGGATGACGTCGAGCTGCTCTGGAAGCTCATCGAGCAGCACCCGGGCTTGGAAATCACTGTGAATCTTCAAGATCGAAATATCACCGCGGGAACGGTCGTGGTGCCGTTCAGGATTGACGATTACACCGCCTGGCGGCTGCTCGAAGGACTCGACGATATAGGCCTTACGCTGCGGAAACTCCCCGAGATCGAGGCCTATGAGCAGGGCAGACCGGCCTGGAAGCCGCGCACCCTGCAGGGCTGATCACGGGCCTCGGCGACCCGAATTCGCCGCCCACCAAACCGGTTCTGCACCCTCCCGGCAGGAGTCCAAGGGGGGCAAGCGGATTGCCGGAATGTTCGCTAGCTACCCCCGAAATTGCGCGTGGCTCTTGGAAATCAGTGGTCACAGGGTTTACCGTGTCCACTAGTCGGTTCAAAGTGGACCACTGGTTTCGGAGGTTTTGGATGAACAAAGCGGAGCTCATCGACGTACTCACAACCAAACTGGGCACCGATCGTCGGCAGGCTACCGCCGCGGTGGAGAACGTTGTCGACACCATCGTGCGCGCGGTGCACAAGGGCGAGAGCGTCACGATCACCGGCTTCGGCGTTTTCGAGCAGCGCCGCCGCGCAGCCCGTGTGGCGCGCAACCCGCGCACGGGTGAGACCGTGAAGGTCAAGCCCACCTCGGTGCCGGCATTCCGTCCCGGCGCGCAGTTCAAGGCGGTTGTCTCTGGCGCACAGCGTCTCCCGGCGGACGGCCCCGCGGTCAAGCGTGGCGTGACCGCAGGCCCGGCCAAGCGCACCGCAGCCAAGAAGGCCCCGGCCAAGCGGGCAGCCGTCGCCAAGAAGGCCCCGGCCAAGGCCGCTGCCACCAAGGCTCCGGCGAAGAAGGCCCCCGCCAAGAAGGCCGCGACCAAGGCTCCGGCCAAGAAGGCCGCGACCAAGGCTCCGGCCAAGAAGGCCGCGACCAAGGCTCCGGCCAAGAAGGCCGCCGCCAAGGCTCCGGCCAAGAAGGCCGCCGCCAAGGCTCCGGCCAAGAAGGCCGCGACCAAGGCTCCGGCTCGGAAGGGCCGCAAGTAGATTCCCTGACAGGCACGCCGTGAGCCGCTACCGCGCTCACGGCGTGCCTTTCTGTGCGGGCTGTTACTTCTTCGTGGGCAGGGGACTGCCGAGGTGATCGGCGGCCACCAGTCGCCCGTCGACGAGCGACATCACCCAGGTGCTGCCCTTGCGGTTGCCGGTCGTCTCCGGGCGGACCTTGTCGCGTTCGCACCACCAGGCGATGAGATCGGGAATCACCTTGCCCTGCGTGCAGATCACCGGGGTGCCGGCGCGCGTGGCGATCTCGACGACCCGGCTGCGGGTCGCCTTGTGGTCACTCGCGTATGCCTCTTCGGTCAGCGCGGGCTCGTTGTGAATGTCCACCGCGAGTTCCTGAGCGAGCGGCTCGATGGTCTGATGGCACCGCACCCGGTCGGCGGCGTAGAGCGTGCTGGCGCCGAATGACAGCAGCTGGCCTACCAACGACTCGGCCTGGGCCCGGCCGTGTTTGTCCAACGGACGCGCCCGGTCGTCGCCCTTGTAGCGCGACCGGCTGCCCGCCGTGGCGTGCCGCACGATCAACACGGTCTTGGTGTCAGGCGGGTATTTGACGAAGCGCCGCAACACTTTTCGATCGTACGGGTACCGCAGCTGATCCATCGCCGCCTCGACGGGCAGCCAGATCAGCTTGTCCACTTCGGCGTTGGGGGCGAAGTCTCCGCCGGTCGCCTCGGCCGCCCAATACCAGACCCGTTTGGTGCCCGGCGGGATCGGGTATGAGACCGAACCGAGCCTGCGGCCGAGCAGCGCGGCGTGGCCCGTCTCCTCGTAGATCTCGCGCACCGCGGTCACCGGTTCGGTTTCGCCGGGGTCGACTTTGCCCTTGGGCAGCGACCAATCGTCGTAGCGTGGCCGGTGGATCAGAGCGACCTCTACAGCGGCGCTGTCGTTGGTCACATTGCCGTTGCGGCGCCAGAGCACCGCACCGGCGGCGGGCACGACCTTCTTACCGGTGGTCGTGTTGTTGTTCGACACCTCAACTCCTGCAGGTCATTCTCCGGCGCCGCTGCTGGCCCGTGCTCCGACCCGATCAGCGCTGCCGGTGACGTTCCATCAGCGACACCTGGTGGTCGCGAACCGTCTGGCCTTCCTGCGGCAGCGCCGTCCAATGGCCGTCGTGCTGCAGTTGCCAGCACCGGGTGGCGGGGTCCATGGCTGATTCGAATACGTCGTTCAGTTGCGCGGTGAGCCGCGGGTCCTTCACCTGAGCCATCACCTCGACACGCCGGTCGAGATTACGATGCATCATGTCGGCGCTGCCGATCCAGAACTCGTCGATGGCGCGGAAGTGAATAATCCGCGAGTGTTCCAGGAAGCGGCCGAGGATCGACCGCACCGTGATGTTCTCCGAATAACCGGCGCCGTCTGGCCGTAGCGCGCAGATGCCGCGCACCACGATCTCGACGGGGACGCCGGCCTGCGATGCGCGGTACAACGCGTCGATCACCTGCTCGTCGACCAATGCATTGGCCTTCATGCGAATTCCGGAAGGCGCACCGTCCAGGTGAGCCGCGATCTCGCGGTCGATCCGCTCGATGATGCCCTTGCGCACGCCGCGCGGAGCCACCAACAGGTTGCGGTACGAATCCTTGCGGGAGTAGCCGGTCAGCGAGTTGAACAGATCCGTCAGGTCGGCGCCGATGTCGGGGTCGGCCGTCAACAGGCCCACATCCTCATACAGGCGAGCGGTTTTGGGGTTGTAGTTGCCGGTGCCGATATGGCAGTAGCGGCGAATGGTCGAGCCTTCCCGGCGCACCACCAGGCAGGTCTTGCAGTGCGTCTTGAGTCCGATGAGGCCGTAGACCACATGCACGCCCGCCTGTTCCAGTGCGCGCGCCCACTTGATGTTGGCCTGCTCGTCGAACCGGGCCTTGATCTCCACCAGCGCGACGACCTGTTTGCCCGCCTCGGCCGCGTCGATGAGTGCGTTGACGATCGGCGAGTCGCCCGACGTGCGGTACAGCGTCTGCTTGATGGCCAGCACATTCGGATCGGCGGCGGCCTGTTCGATGAAGCGCTGCACGGTCGTTGAGAACGAGTCGTACGGATGGTGGACCAGGACATCGCCGTCGCGCAGCGTCGAGAAGATACTCTTGGGCGTCTCTCGCTCGCCGAAAGCCGGTGGCGTCGCAGGCACGAACGGCGGGTCCTTGAGATCGGGACGGTCGACACCGTAGATCTGCCACATGGTCGACATGTCGAGCAGTCCCGGCACCTGGATCACGTCGCCCGGATCGACGTCGAGCTCACGCAACAACAGCTCCAGCATGTTGTCTGTCATGTCGTCGGCAACCTCGAGACGGACCGGCTTGCCGAAGCGACGGCGGGCCAATTCGCGTTCCAGCGCCTGCAGCAGATCCTCGTCGCGGTCTTCTTCGACCTCGAAGTCCGCGTTGCGGGTGATCCGGAAGGCATGGTGCTCCACGACTTCCAGGCCCGGGAACAACACCGGGAGGAATGCGGCGATGAGCGCCTCCATCGGCAGGAACCGCACCACCTGCGGCGCGTCGGCAGGCGGGGGCAGTTGCACGAAGCGGTCGACGTTGTCGGGCACCTTGATTCGGGCGAAGTGCTGACCGCCGTCGTCGGGATGGCGGACGGTGATCGCCAGGTTGAGGCTCAGCCCGCTGACGAACGGGAAGGGGTGCGCGGGATCCACCGCGAGC
Source organism: Mycobacterium aquaticum (assembly GCF_002086485.1). GTDB lineage: Bacteria > Actinomycetota > Actinomycetes > Mycobacteriales > Mycobacteriaceae > Mycobacterium > Mycobacterium aquaticum. The sequence continues at coordinate 114,662 of NZ_MVHF01000005.1, forward strand.
GGCGTCAGGACCGGGAACACCTGCTCGTGGAAGTAGGTGGAGAGCTTGTCGCGTTCGGCCGCGGTGAGTTCGGCCCACGTGACGATGACGACGCCTTCTTCGGCGAGCTGCGGGCGAACCGAGTTGAGGAAGACCGCGGCGTGCCTGCTGGCGATCTGCTGGGTGCGCTCGTTGATCCGGCGCAGCTGCTCGCGCGGGGACAACCCGTCGGCCGACCGCACCGACAATCCCATCTCGTCACGGCGTTTCAGACCGGCGACCCGGACCATGTAGAACTCATCGAGGTTCGACGCGAAGATGGCGAGGAACTTCAAACGTTCCAGCAGGGGCAGCGATTGGTCGGCCGCCAGCGCGAGCACGCGGGCGTTGAAGTCCAGCCAGCTCAGCTCGCGGTTGAGATAACGGTCCTCGGGCAGCGCGTTGTCGACGGCGGGGGAGGTGGCCGCCGGGGGCGCCTCGGGTGTCGAGTCGGCACCGGCTGACGGTTCCGACCCGTTCGAGGTGTCGCCGCGATCGGTGTCGTCGGCCCGTACGGTCGGCTCGGCTTCGGTGGCTTCGCTCACCTGTCCGATCATTCCCTATCGGCCAGCCGTCCGGCTACCCGCGCTAGTGATGTCGCGCGAGGGTTTTCGCCGTGGCCGGTCCCACCCCCAGCCGCCGCGCTGCAGACAGATCGTCAGGTGTGTCTATGTCGCACCGCAGCCCCGGCCAGGCGCCGGTGAGTTCGATGGCGCCGGAGTGCCGGTGGCGCGCAGCGGAATCGGCGCCGAACTCCGGTCGCAGGGGCACCCCGAAGGCGAACAGCGCGGAGGTTCCCGTGCCGTGCCGATCGCCGACGAAGCTGCGTGGGTGCGCCTGCGCCACGGCGAGCGCGCCGGCCAGTTCCTGCGGTTGCAATGCGGGTAGATCGCCTTGCAGCACAACGATATTCGGTGAGGTCCCGCGGAGTTCACGCTCTGCTGCGGTGATCGCGTTGTTCAGCGGGTTGTGGTGCCCGGCGGGCGTCGGGTCGGAGATCACCCGCGCGCCCAGTTGCAGCGCGGCGTCTGCGGCGTCCTCGTCGGGTGTGACGACGGTGACAGCGGCGACCGCCGACGCCGCGGTGATGGTGTCGACGAGCATGGCCAGCACCACCGCTTCCCGGGTGGACGCGGAAAAGATCGGAGCCAGACGGGTCTTGGCCGCCGTCAGCCGCTTGACAGCGATCACCAGCGCGACCTCGGCGTCCGGCGTGGTGCCGGCGGAGTGGGTACCGCTCATGCCAGCCATCCTGCCAGCCGGGCCGCTGCCGCCGCGTACCCGCGCGCAGCGGCTAGGGTGATGCCGTGGTGGAGGCTGCGGTAATGGGCGCCGGCGGGTGGGGCACGGCGATTGCGAAGGTACTGGCGGACGCGGGTAACCCGGTGACAATGTGGACACGACGTCCGGAAGTCGCCGAAGAGATCAACACCCAGCATCGCAACGGGGAGTACCTCGGCGACGTCGTCCTGCCGCAGGCGATACGGGCCACCAGCGATCCGGCGGAGGCGCTGGCAGGCGCCTGCACAGTGTTCCTGGCGGTGCCTGCGCAGCAGCTGCGGGCCAACCTCGAGGGCTGGAAGCACCTGATCGGTGACGACGTCACGCTCGTGAGCCTGGCCAAGGGCATCGAACTGGATTCGCTGATGCGGATGAGTCAGGTCATCGTCCAGGTCACCGGCGCCGATCCGTCCCGGATCGGCGTCGTCACCGGGCCGAACCTGGCCAGCGAGATCGCCGCCATGCAGCCGGCCGCGACGGTGATCGCCTGCAGCGACTCGGGGCGCGCAGTCGCCTTGCAGCGGGCGATGGCCACCGGGTACTTCAGGCCATACACCAACTCCGACGTCGTCGGCGCCGAGATTGGCGGGGCCTGCAAGAACGTCATCGCGCTGGCCTGCGGGATGGCAGTCGGTGTCGGCCTGGGGGAGAACACGATCGCCGCGATCATCACCCGCGGGCTGGCCGAGATCATGCGCCTGGGCATCGCGCTGGGCGCCAAGCCCGCAACGTTGTCAGGATTGGCGGGAGTCGGCGATCTCGTCGCAACCTGCACCTCACCGCGCTCGCGCAACCGCACGTTCGGCGAGCGGCTGGGCAAGGGGGGCACCATGGAGTCGGCACTGCTCGCGGCGGGCGGACACGTCGCCGAAGGGGTGTCGTCGTGTGAATCGGTGTTGGCCCTGGCGTCCAGCTACGACGTCGAGATGCCGCTGACCGAAGCCGTCCACCGGGTCTGTCACAAGGGCTTGTCGGTACACGAGGCCGTTGCACACCTCCTGGGACGCAGCACCAAACCGGAGTAGAGATGATCGAAGGCACCTACGGCGATTCCACCCGCAGCGTCAAAGCCGTTGGGTCCGAATCGATCCCGGGCGTACCGGTGGCGCCGATGCCCGTTCCGGCGTCGACCTACCACCTGTCGCCCGACGAGACCGAGCCGTTGGACAGCTATGGGCGCAGTTCCAATCCGTCCTGGCGGCAACTGGAAACGGCGCTGGCCGAACTGGAAGGAGCGTCCGCGGCGCTGACTTTCGGGTCCGGTATGGCGGCCATCACTTCGGTGCTTCGGGTCCTGGCCAAGCCGGGTTCGACGCTCGTCGTGCCCGCTGACGGCTACTACCAGGTTCGCCGGTACGCATCGGAATATCTTGCCCCGCAAGGAGTTACCGTCATCGAAGCCGATGCGGGCGAGATCTGCCAAGCCGCCGCGAAGGCGGATGTGGTGCTGGCCGAGACACCGGCCAATCCCGCGCTGGACGTCGTCGATCTGCACCGGCTGGCGCTGACCTGCCGGGGCCGCGGCGCCACGCTCGTCGTCGACAACACCACCGCGACCCCGCTGGGCCAGCAACCGTTGTCGCTGGGCGCGGACCTGGTCGTCGCCAGCGCCACCAAATCACTGTCCGGCCACAGCGATCTCATCGCCGGGTACGTCGCGGGCAGCCAGCCCGAGCTGATGGCCGCGGTGGAACGCGACCGGCTACTGGCCGGGCCGATCCTGGGAGCGTTCGAGGCCTGGCTGGTGCTGCGCAGCCTGGGCAGCGCCGGGCTGCGCTTCGAGCGGCAGTGCCAGAACGCGCAAGCGCTCGCGGTGATGCTGCGCAACCACCCGAGCGTGCGATCGGTGCGCTACCCGGGGCTGCCCGACGACCCCTCGCACGATCTGGCTGCCGCGCAGATGCAGCGCTTCGGGGGCCTGGTGTCGATCGAACTGGCCGACGCCGCGGCGGTGCATGCGCTGGTCGAGCGCAGCGCACTGCTGATCGCCTCGACCAGTTTCGGCGGGATCCACACCTCGGTGGACCGGCGTGCCCGCTGGGGAGATCCGGTGCCGGCCGGGTTCGCCCGGATATCGGCAGGCATCGAGGACACCGACGACCTGATCGCCGACGTCAGTCAGGCCCTGCGGTAGAAACCGCAGGTCAGGACGCGCTGAGGTTTGAGGTCTGCCCAGGGCGGTAGCCTCTCTAGGTTGTGACTGTCCGCAATCAGCCCGGATCCCGGATCCGCGTCGCCGTCGTGTACGGCGGACGCAGCTCCGAACATGCGATTTCCTGCGTCTCGGCGGGCAGTATCCTGCGCAACCTCGACCCGGAGCGGTTCGAGGTGGTCGCCGTCGGAATCACGCCCGAGGGCTCCTGGATGCTCACCGACGGCAGGCCGGAGACCCTGGCGATCACCGACGGTCAGCTGCCCGGCGTCACCGACACGTCCGGCACCGCGCTGGCGCTGCCGGCCGACCCCCGGCACAGCGGCCAGCTGCTGTCGCTGGGTTCCGGGCCCGGACAGGTCCTGGCGTCCGTCGACGTCGTGTTCCCCGTGCTGCACGGGCCCTACGGCGAGGACGGCACCATCCAGGGCCTTCTCGAGCTGGCCGGCGTGCCGTATGTCGGCTCCGGGGTGTTCTCCAGTGCCGCCGGTATGGACAAGGAATTCACCAAGAAGCTGCTGGCGGCCGAGGGCCTGCCCATCGGCGACCACGTCGTGCTGCGGCCCAAGGACGCCACCCTCGATCTCGAGGAGCGCGAGCGGCTGGGGCTGCCGGTGTTCGTCAAGCCCTCCCGCGGCGGATCGTCGATCGGGGTGAGCCGTGTGACGGCGTGGGACGAACTGCCCGCCGCCATCGAGCTGGCCCGCCGCCATGACCCGAAGGTCATCGTCGAAGCCGCGATCCCCGGCCGCGAGCTGGAATGCGGCGTGCTCGAATTCCCCGACGGCTCAGTCGAAGCCAGCACCGTGGGAGAGATCCGGGTGGCCGGCGTGCGGGGTCGCGAGGACGGCTTCTACGACTTCGCCACCAAATATCTGGTCGATGCCGCCGAGCTGGACGTACCCGCCAAGATCGACGACGACACCGCCGAGGAGATCCGTAGCCTCGCGGTGCGTGCATTCACCGCGCTCGACGGCCAAGGTCTGGCCCGTGTCGACTTCTTCCTCACCGACGACGGTCCGGTGATCAACGAGATCAACACCATGCCCGGGTTCACCACCATCTCGATGTTCCCGCGCATGTGGGCGGCCAGCGGCGTCGACTATCCGACCCTGCTCGCGGCAATGGTCGATACGGCGCTCGCCCGCGGCACTGGCCTGCGCTGACGTTCAGCGCACGCGAGGAGCACATTCAGTTCTCAGCGCGCCGGAGCCGGATCCAGCGGGCGGGCAGACATGGTGCGGGTGATCTGCGCCGAGATCAGCTGAATGGGTGTTGGCCCGGACCCTGCTGGCAGCGTCAGCGCGACGTAGACGGGCCGGTCGACGGCGTACCAGGTGCTCCGCGCCTGGTCGGGCGTGCCGGCGGGCGCTGCGCCCGGCGCCGCTCCCTCGTCGGCCACCCGAAACCACTGCACATCGTCGACCAGCTGCAGGGGCGTGCCCACGACGAAATCGGCGGGGCGTTCCAGGCCGCAGCGCAGGATGACCGGTTCGGTACCGGATTCGCCCTGCCACGCCGCGGTCCCCGGCGGGGTGGGCTCGACCGTGGGCGCGCGCAGGAAATCGCCCAGCTGCTCAGGCAGGCCGTTGAGCAGGGCGCTGCATTCAGGGCTTTGCGCCTGCGGGGCCGGAACCGAGGAGATGGCCACCGGCGGGTGGTCCGGGGACTGCTGGCGCGCCGCCGCGATGCCCAGCACGGTGATCAACACCGACACCGCCACCACAACCGCCGCTATGAGCAGCGCGCGGGGTGGGCCGTCGGAGGTGTGCGGGTCGGTCACGCCGCCAACTCTATGGCTGAGCTCCGTTGGCGATCGGGCAGGTGAGCGTCCGGGTGATCCCGGTGACCTGCTGCACACTCGGGACCACGTCGGACTGCAGGACCGCCAGCGTGTCGGCGCCGACGCGCAAGACCACGTCGTAGGGGCCGGTGACATACTCCGCCGACAGCACACCGGGCAGGACCGCCAGTGCCTTGGCGACGACCTCGGCGCGGCCCACCTCGGTCTGGATCAGCATGTAAGCCTCCACCACCTGCTCTCTCCTCCGTGTCGCTGCATAGACTCACTCGCCGCAGACAAACAAACTACCGCAGGTCCGCCCGGTGTTCAGAGCACGGCCGCGACCGGTAGGAGGGGGCTATGGCCGGCGCAAAATCGGGCGGGCACGACCCGGACACTCTGGCCGGCGTCGGTGAGTTCGCAGTCATCGATCGCCTGGTGGCAGGACGGGTACAGCCCGAGTCAGTGGTGCTCGGGCCGGGCGACGACGCCGCGCTGGTGCTCGCCGGTGACGGTCGCACCGCCATATCGGTCGACATGTTGGTGCAGGACCGGCACTTCCGGCTGGACTGGTCGACCCCGCACGACATCGGTCGCAAGGCCATCGCGCAGAACGCCGCCGACATCGAGGCCATGGGCGGGCGGGCCACGGCGTTCGTGGTCGCGTTCGGCGCACCCGCCGACACCCCAAGTGCCGCAGCGGTCGAACTCGCCGACGGGCTGTGGGACGAGGCGCGCCGGCTGGGGGCAGGCATCGTCGGCGGTGATCTGGTGCGGGCCCCGCAGTGGGTCATATCGGTTACGGTCCTGGGCGATCTCGACGGCAGGCCTCCGGTGCTGCGCAGCACCGCCCGGCCCGGTGACACCGTTGCCGTGATCGGTGAGCTGGGGCGATCGGCGGCGGGATATGCACTGTGGCACAACGGAATCAGCGATTATCCCGAGTTGCGTCGTAGGCATCTGGTGCCGGAGCCGCCGTACGGTCAGGGGGCGGTCGCAGCGCGTGCGGGCGCCACCGCGATGACCGATGTGTCCGACGGTTTGCTCGCCGATCTGGGCCATATCGCCACCGCGTCCGGGGTCGTCATCGACCTGTCTGCCGCGGCGCTCGACACCGACCGGGCCGCGGTCGCGGGTGCTGCCGAGGCGACCGGCGACGATCCATTGGAGTGGGTGCTCGGCGGCGGCGAGGACCACGCCCTGGCTGCCACCTTCCGCGGCTCCCCGCCGGACGGCTGGCGCGTGATCGGGCGGGTGCTCGACGGTCCGGCGGCGGTGCTGCTCGACGGCGACGCGTGGGCGGGAAACGCGGGATGGCAGTCGTTTGATTGACGGCTGACGCTAAGTTGGTTTGTCGTGACTGCGGGTGCGAGGGGCGATTCGACGGTGGCGGACGCGAGGAGCAATTCCAAGGTGGCGGACGCGAGGAGCAATTCGAGAACTGCGCGACCTATGAGTGAACTCGTCGAGGACGGGTGGGCGCGGGCGCTGGAGCCCGTCGGTCCGCAGGTGGCGCAGATGGGGGAGTTCCTGCGCGAAGAACTCAGCGCGGGCAGAAGGTATCTGCCTGCCGGACAGAATGTCTTGCGCGCCTTCAGCTTTCCGTTCGACCAGGTGCGGGTGCTGATCGTCGGGCAGGATCCCTACCCGACGCCAGGACACGCGGTGGGTCTGAGCTTCTCGGTCGCTCCCGACGTGCGGCCGTTGCCGCGCAGCCTGACCAACATATTCACTGAGTACACCGAGGATCTCGGCTTTCCGCAGCCCAGTACCGGCGACCTGACCCCGTGGGCCGAGCGTGGTGTGCTGCTGCTCAACCGCGTACTGACCGTGCGGCCGGGCACTCCGGCGTCGCACCGCGGCAAGGGTTGGGAAGCGGTCACCGAATGCGCCATCCGGGCTTTGGTGGCGCGGGATCAGCCGATGGTGGCGGTGCTGTGGGGACGTGATGCGTCGACCCTGAAACCGATGCTGGCCGAGGGCGATTGCGCGATCATCGAGTCCGCGCACCCGTCACCGTTGTCGGCATCGCGAGGATTCTTCGGGTCGAGGCCCTTCAGCCGAGCCAACGAACTGCTGCGGCAGAAGGGTGCCGAACCCATCGACTGGCATCTGCCCTGACGGGTGCCGCCGCTCACGGCATCGGCACGCCGGGTGGCGACGGGATCGCCGGAGGTGCCGGGATCGCCGGAGGTGCCGGGATGGCAGGTGGCGACGGGATCGCCGGCGGAGCTGGGATGGCCGGAGGTGACGGGATCATGACAGTTCCGTTGCCACCACCCGTGGTGGTCTCCTCCGGGGGTGCCGTCGGCGCGAGCGAGACCGTGGTCTGCTCGGGCGGCGCGACGGCAGGGCTCGACGTGGTGCTTGAGGTCGTCGACGTCGTGGTTTCTGTGGTCGGCTGATCGCCGGACTTGTTGCTCCCGCACGCCGACAGCGCCAAAGCGGCGGCTAGCATGCAGGCGCATCCGTACAGGAACCGACCGGAGAAGCGAAGAGGGCTCATGATGGCAGGAGGTACCCTGCCGCCCCGACGGTTAAACGACGACCGAACGCGCGACCGCCCGCGCTTTCGCGCGAGCGGTCAGCGATTTTGGTCGTCGTCTTCGCGTAGGCGCTCAGCCGTGCTGGTTTCGCCTTCGCGCGAGCGCTCAGCCGCGCGAGACCTTGCCGGCCTTGATGCAGGAGGTGCAGGCGTTCACGCGCTGCTTGTTACCGCCCGGGCGTGCCACGGCACGGACCGACTGAATGTTCGGGTCCCAGCGTCGGTTGGTCCGCCGATGCGAATGCGACACCGACTTGCCGAAGCCCGGCGCCTTCCCGCAGATATCGCACACGGCAGCCATATCAACAACTCCTTGAAATCAGTTCTTGGGGGTCTGGGTTTGGTCGCCGCAAAACTGCGCGGCTCGACCCGACAACCTGACCAGGATACCGAGAGGCCTGGGTATCGCCAAAATCGCCGGTGAGCGGCGTGTCAGGTTATGCACAGGACCCGATGGTCTGATCAGCATTGTCGCAGGCACTGGCTAGGCTGACGCGCACGGCGGCCATGCCGCACGGCATGTGTTCTCAGGGGAACGGCTCGGGATCTGGAGGGGGTTCGGTGGCTGCTGGACGGCTCGATGCCTCCGCTCTGCGGGCGTGGGCGCACACCGCCGTCGGTGACCTGATCGCGCACACCGACGAGATCAATCGGCTCAACGTGTTCCCGGTGCCCGACGCCGACACCGGCACCAACATGCTGTTCACGATGCGCTCGGCGTGGGCGCAGGTGGATGCCCAACCGGCAGGCGACGTCGCGCAAGTGGCCGCCGCACTGGCTGCGGGTGCGCTGCAGGGCGCCCGCGGGAACTCCGGGGTGATCCTGTCGCAGATCTTGCTCGCGGTCGCCGAGGTGGTCGCGTCTGCCGCGGCGCAGCGCGACGGTGATCTCTACGACATCGACGGTGTGCTCTACGGCGCGGCGCTGCGGCATGCCGTCGCGCTCGTCGTCGCGTCGATGGGCGAGCCGGTGCCGGGCACCATCGTCTCGGTGCTGCAGGCCGCTGCGGGTGCTGCCGAGCACTGCGCCGCCGATGGCGCCGAACTCGGCGCGGTCACCGTGGCCGCCGCGGATGCCGCTGCCGCGGCACTGGACCGGACACCGCATCAGCTCGACGTGCTCGCCGAGGCAGGCGTGGTCGATTCTGGTGGCCGCGGCCTGCTGGTACTGCTGGACGCGATGGCAGCCACGATCGCCGGGCACACGGCGCGGCGCCCGACGTACCAACCGTCGGCCGAGCCGGCGCTTCCGGCCGCAGGCACCTCGGCTCCGCCGCAGTTCGAGGTGATGTATCTGCTCAGCGGATGCGGTGCCGACGCCGTCGAAGGATTACGGGCAGCTCTGGACCAGCTGGGCGAGTCGGTGACCATCGCCACCTCCGGCAGTAACGAGTTCTCGGTCCACGTGCACGTCGACGACGCCGGTGCTGCCGTCGAGGCGGGTTTGGCAGTGGGCACGCTGAGCCGCATCCAGATCACAGCGTTGCTCGGCGGCCCGGACACGCGTCCCGCGGGCGGCTGGGCCAAAGCGCGGGCGGTGCTGGCCGTTGTCGACGGAGACGGCGGAGCCGAACTGTTCGCCGGCGAGGGCGCGGCCGTGCTGCGGCCCCAGGCGGGTGAGGCGATCAGTGCCAAGCAACTCCTGCGGGCCCTGGTCGACGCCGGAGCCGCACAGGTGATGGTGCTGCCCAACGGGTATGTCGCCGCCGAGGAACTCGTCGCGGGCTGCACGGCCGCCATCGGCTGGGGTATCGACGTGGTGCCGGTGCCGACCGGCTCGATGGTGCAGGGGCTGGCAGCGCTGGCCGTCCACGACGGCGATCGGCAGGCCGTCGACGATGGTTACACCATGGCCCGCGCGGCCGCAGGCGCCCGGCACGGTTCGGTCCGCGTGGCCACCGAGGAGGCGCTGACGTGGGCAGGCACGTGTAAGCCGGGCGACGGCCTCGGGATTGCCGGCGACGAGGTGCTGATCGTCGGCCCCGACATCACCACTGCGGCGGCCGGCCTCATCGATCTGCTCCTTCTCGCCGGCGGCGAGTTGATCACGGTGCTGACGGGTGACGGTGTGCCCCCCGAGGTGGGCAGGGCGCTGCAGGAGCACGTGCACCGTGAACATCTCGGAGCCGAATTGGTGACCTACCACACCGGCCACCGTGGCGACGCCCTGCTGATCGGAGTCGAGTAGTGGCCACCCTCGCCGACCGGCTGGATCTCGTGATCGGGGCCAAGTCGGCCAAGCCACTCGAGGAGCACTTCGGTATCCGCACCGTCAACGATCTGTTGCGGCATTACCCCCGCAAGTACAGCGACGGCATGACGGTTCGCGGCGAAGGTGAGGCACTCGATCTGGAAGAGGGTGAACACGTCACCTTCATCGAGGTCGTCACGGAGACCAAAGAGGGGACCATGAAGCCGGTCTTCGACAAGAAGACCGGACGACAGAAGACCCGCAAATGGATGCGCATCACGCTCGGCAAGCACCGGCCGGCAGTCACCGCAACGTTTTTCAATGCGGGGTGGATGGTCGGCAAGCTTCCGGTCGATACCAGGCTCATGCTCTCCGGTGAGGTCAAGTACTTCCGCAACACCCTGCAGCTGGACCATCCGGCGTTCCTGGTGCTCGACTCGCCGTTGGGCAAGCAGTTCGGTACCAAGTCGCTGAAAACCATTGCGACCGCCTCCGGGGCCAGCGGCGAGGACATGCTGGCGGCGTTCGAGCGGGAGTTCTTCCCGATCTACCCGGCCTGCGCCAAGGTGCAGAGCTGGGACATCTACTCCTGCGTGCGGCAGGTGCTCGACGTACTCGACCCGGTTCCCGATCCGTTGCCGGAATCCTTTGTTCGGCAACGGAATCTGATGACCGAAGACGAGGCGCTACGCGCGGTTCACCTGGCCGAGAATGCGGCGCAGCGCGATCGGGCGGCCGAACGGCTGACCTATGACGAGGCCATCGGACTGCAATGGGGTCTGGTGGCCCGGCGCCACGGTGAGTTGAGCGAGTCGGGTCCGCCCGCGCCGCGGACCGACGACGGGCTGGCCGCCGAGTTGTTGCGGACGCTGCCGTTCGAGCTCACGGTGGGCCAGCGCGAGGTGCTCGACGTGGTGTCGGAAGAACTCGCTTCGACCCGTCCGATGAACCGGATGCTGCAGGGCGAGGTCGGCTCCGGCAAGACCATCGTGTCGGTGCTGGCGATGCTGCAGATGGTCGATGCGGGCTACCAATGTGCACTGCTGGCACCGACGGAAGTCCTTGCCGCCCAACATGCCCGGTCGGTGCGCGACGCGTTGGGGCCGCTGGCGATGGCGGGCGAGCTCGGCGGGGCCGAGCACGGCACGCGGGTCGCGCTGCTGACCGGATCGATGTCGGCGCAGCAGAAGCGCCAGGTGCGCGAGGAGGTCGCTTCGGGTGCGGCAGGCATCGTGATCGGCACCCACGCGCTGCTGCAGGACGCGGTCGAGTTCGCGAATCTCGGCATGGTGGTGGTCGACGAGCAGCACCGGTTCGGCGTCGAGCAGCGAGATGCCTTGCGCGCCAAAGCCCGTGAGGGCTTGACCCCGCACCTGCTGGTGATGACGGCGACCCCGATCCCGCGTACGGTCGCCCTGACCGTGTACGGCGACCTGGAGACGTCGACGCTTCGGGAACTGCCACGTGGCCGCCAGCCCATCACCAGCAACACCATCTTCGTGTCGCAGAAGCCGGCCTGGCTGGACCGGGCGTGGGCGCGGATCCGCGAGGAGGTGGCCACCGGCCGCCAGGCCTACGTGGTGGCGTCGCGCATCGACGAATCCGACAAGGACACCAAGGGCGGCAAGGACGGTAGGCAGGCCGGCCCGCCGCCGGTCACCGTCATCGAGCTGTTCGAGGGGCTGCAGCGTGGGCCTTTGGCGGGGCTGCGGCTGGGCCTCATGCACGGCCGGTTGTCCGGCGAGGAGAAGGACGCGGTGATGGCGGCGTTCCGCGCAGGCGATCTCGACATCCTGGTGTGCACCACCGTCATCGAGGTGGGCGTCGACGTGCCCAATGCCACGGTGATGGTGGTGATGGACGCCGACCGGTTCGGCATCAGCCAGCTGCATCAGCTCCGTGGCCGCATCGGTCGCGGCCAGCATCCCAGCCTGTGCCTGCTGGCAACTCGGCTGCCCGAGACGTCCAAGGCGGGGGAGCGCATCAAGGCGGTCGCGGGCACGCTCGACGGCTTCGCTCTCGCCGACCTCGACCTCGACGAGCGGCGCGAGGGAGATGTGTTGGGGCTCAACCAGTCCGGGCGAACCATTAATCTGCGCTTCCTGTCGCTGCGCGAACACCTCGGGGTGATCACCGACGCCCGGGAGTACTGCGAATCGCTCTACGAGACGGATCCGAACAACGCGGGGATGGCCTTGCTGGCAGCGCAGTTCGTCGAGACCGACCGGGTCGAGTATCTGGACAAGTCATGAACCGGCTGGCGTGGCTGGCCGTCGCGGTCGCGTTGACCGTGATCGTCGCGATTCAGGTGGTGTTGTCGGCGCAGCGGTCCAGCCGGTTCGTCGCCGAGGCCGATGCGCCGACGGTGGCGGCGGGCACCGACGTGCTGGCCGGGATACCCGAGATTCCGGTTCGGGTGCGGGGCAACGACTATCGCCGCGCCGCCTTCGGTGAGGCCTGGGATGACGACAACAGCGCCCCGGGCGGGCACAACGGCTGCGACACCCGCAACGACATCCTCAACCGCGACCTGGTGGACAAGACCTACGTCGCCATCAAGCGGTGCCCGACCGCCGTGGCGAGCGGGACACTGCACGACCCGTATACCAACGCGGTGGTGGCGTTCGTCCGTGGCAACCAGGTCGGTGCAGCGGTCCAGATCGACCACATCGTGCCGCTGGCACTGGCCTGGGATCTGGGGGCTCGTGCCTGGCCCGACGACCTGCGACTGCGGTTCGCCAACGACCCCGCCAATCTCCTTGCGGTACAAGGGCAGGCGAATCAGGACAAGGGCGACCAGGAACCTGCGCGGTGGATGCCGCCCAACCACGCGTTCTGGTGTCAGTACGCGGTGGCATTCGTCGCGGTGTTGCGGGGTTACGGCCTGCCCGTCGATGCGCCCTCGGCGGCCGTTCTGCGCGAAGCCGCCGGGACCTGCCCGACGGGCTAGCAGTAGTGGCGAATGGCCACTTGCGCACCCGTTTGCCCGAATCCGCGTGTACTAGAGGTCGAGCAGCCAGTTCTGGCCGTTGAGGTCCTGCCCGAAGCTGTGGTGAGGTTCTTCATCGATGAGTCGAAAACCGAACCCCTGGTAGATCTTTCGAGCTGAGGTCAGTACGTCGTTGGTCCACAGCGTGACCTGGCGGTAGCCCGCGTCGCGCGCGAACCGCAAGCACTCGTCGACCAGGCGCCCACCCAGTCCCAGCCCCCGAGCGCGCGGCGCGACCAGCAAGATCCGTAGCTTCGCAACCCCGGGCTCGTCGCCTGCCACGCAGAAGATGCACCCCGCCCGCTCGCCGTCCACCTCGGCGATCCAGCCCGCTTCTCGTGCCGGATTATGTTGTGCGGCAAAGTCGGCCACGATCCTGGCGACCAAGGCCTCGAAATCGATGTTCCAGCCGAACTGTTCGTGGTAGATCTCGCCGTGGGCCATCACGACCCGTCCGAGATCACCCGGGCGGTCCACGCGGCGCACCACGATCCGTGACTGCTCGACACTCAACGACATCGCCGCACCTCCGATCGTGGAACAAATCACTGACACACTCGTTTCAGTAGCGCTAGGCTACCAACGTGGCCACGGATCCGACAACCCCGTCCGCTCGGCAGATCGAACTTCTCGAGAGCGCTTATCGGTACGCGCTGACCCATGGTCTGGCCGAGATGTCGTTGCGGCCGTTGGCGACGGCGATCGGGTCCAGCCCACGGGTGCTGCTGTTCCTGTTCGGCAGCAAGGACGGCCTGGTACGCGCGCTGCTGGCGCGGGCCCGCGCCGACGAGCTGGCCCTGATGGACCGCCTACGCAACGCCGCTGACTCCGATCGCGTCGGATTCGGCGCGGCCGTCGAACAGATCTGGGGGTGGCTCGCCGCCGACGAGCATCAGCCGCTGCTCAAACTGTGGGCCGAGGCCTATGCGCGCTCACTGGTGGAACCTGACGGAGCGTGGGCGGGTTTCGCGCGTGACACGGTCGAGGACTGGCTGGCAGTCTTGGCGGAATATCAAGCGCCGCAAGAGAAGCGCAGTGCCGACGGGATCGCGCGTCGCACCCTGGCGCTGGCCGTGCTGCGCGGCGGCCTGCTCGATCTCCTGGCCACCGGTGACAAGGACCGGGTCAACCGAGCGGTCCGTGTCCACCTGGCGACATTGGGCACCGACTGACGGCGAGCAGACATGGCGGCACCGCAACAGCGGCGTGTCGCGGACCTGAGCGTCTGCTCGCCGGAGAAAAGTCGCGCCGGAGATAGTCGCGCCGGGGCTAGCCGGTGTAGGTCGCGGGGTCGGGCCGGAAGCGGGTGCCGTCGTCGAGCCCGTTGAGGGTGCTCATCTCGTCGTCGGTGAGTTCGAAGTCGAACACGCCGAGGTTGGAGGCGATCCGGTCGGGATTGGTCGACCGGGAGATGACGATGTTGCCGAGTTGCACGCTCCAGCGGATCAGCACCTGGGCCGCGGTCTTGCCATGCGCTTCGGCGACGGCGGTGATGGCGGGGTTGTCCAGGAGATTGCCGACGCCGAGCGGGCTGTAGGCCTCGGTGGCGACGTTGTTCTCGGCGTTGGCCGCGCGCCAGGCGCTCTGATTGAGCAGCGGGTGCAGCTCGATCTGGTTCACCGCCGGCGTGTAGAAGGTCAGGCCGATGATGGTCGACAGATCTTCAGGGCTGAAGTTCGCGACCCCCACCGAGCGCGAGACACCGTCTTCCTTGATCTTCATCAGGCCGCCCCAGCTGTCGACGTACTTGCTGGTGTCACCGGCGGGCCAGTGGATGAGGTAGAGGTCGACGTAGTCCAGGCCCAGCCGTTCGAGGCTGGCCCGGGCGGCGTTCTGCGACGACTGGAACCCCTGGTCGACGGTCGCCAGTTTGGTGGTGACGTATATCTCCTCGCGCGGGATTCCCGACGCGGCGATCGCGCGACCGACCCCGGCCTCGTTGCCGTAGGAGGCCGCGGTGTCGATCAACCGGTAGCCCGCCTGCAACGCGTCCGAAACCGCCTGCTCGGCTTCGGAATCCGACAGCGCTCCCACTCCCAGACCGACGACCGGAATCGTGTTGCCGTCATTGAGAGTGATGGTGGGAATCGCCGCCCCGCCCGATGGGGTCATGTCACCTACCCTGTGAAATTGAAGGTTCGAGGATCGGGTCCCAAGCGGGTGCCGTTTTCCAGCGTCGCGATGGACGCGATGTCCTGCTCGCTGAGCTCGAAATCAAACACGTCGAAATTGCTCGCAATCCGTTCGGGGTTCACCGACTTGGGGATGACGATATTACCCAGCTGGATATGCCACCTGATAAGCACCTGGGCCGGCGTTTTCCCATGTGCGGCGGCGATCTCGGTGATGACGGAATCGGCCAGCAGCGAGCCCTGGCCCAGCGGGCTCCACGCCTCGGTGGCGATCCCGAGCTGGGCATGAACCTCGCGCAGTTCCCGCTGCGGCAGCAGCGGGTGCAGTTCGATCTGGTTGACCGCGGGCACGATGCCGGTGGAGTCGATCAGGATCTTCAGGTGCTCCGGTTCGAAGTTGCTCACACCGATCGAGCGGATGCGGCCCTGATCCCGCAGATGGGCGAACGCCTTGAAGGTGTCGACGTAGGCGTTCTTGGCGGGCACCGGCCAGTGGATCAGGTAAAGGTCCAGGTAGTCGACGCCGAGCCGGCCCAGACTTGCCTCGAATGCGGCCAGGGTGGCGTCGTAGCCCTGGTCGCTGTTCCACAGCTTGGTGACCAGGAACACCTCGTCGCGCGGCACGCCCGCGGACGCCAGCGCCCTACCCGTCTCGACCTCGTTCTGATAGGCCGCGGCAGTATCGATGTGGCGGTAGCCGGACTGCAGAGCAGCGGTGACCGCGCGTTCGGTCTCGTCTGGAGGGGTCTGCCAGACACCCAGGCCGACCTGGGGTATGGAATTACCGTCGTTGAGTGCGACGCGTGGGTTCACAGAGGGAGCTGCCATGAGTGAAAGTCTGCCAGGCCGGGGCACTGCCAAGCAGGTCCTGATCCACCGGGCGACGAAGCTCACGTTCGCTGCGTTGCCACGTATCCCCGAACGGAGCAAACGGGTTCTGCTCGGCCGCCACCCGGTCGAACTGGACGGCAACACCCTGGACTCCACGCTGCAGATGCTGCTCTTGGCGCAGCGCGCTGCCGGACTGGGTGGTCTGGTCGGCGACTTCCGGCCAGGCGGCGTCGAAGCATCACGCGCTCAGCTGCGGGCACAGGCCGCCCTGTTGAGCCCGCCGATCCGCGCCGACGTCTCCGAGATGTCGATTCCCGGGCCGGCAGGGCCGATTCCGGCACGGCACTATGTGCCGGACGGATCAGGACCGGCCCCGACCTCGGCGCTGCTGGTGTTCTTTCACGGCGGCGGGTTCGTGCTGGGCGACTTGGACACCCACGACAGCCTGTGCCGGCTGATCTGCCGTGACGGCGGAATCCAGGTGCTGTCGGTGGACTACCGGCTGGCTCCGGAACACAAGGCCCCGGCCGCCGCCGAGGACGCCTATGCGGCCTACCAGTGGGCTTTGCAGCACGCCGCAGGCCTGGGTGCGACGCGCATCGTGGTCGGCGGGGACAGCGCGGGCGGCAATCTGGCCGCCGTGGTCAGCCAGCTGGCCCGCGCCGACGGTCTGCCCCTGCCCGACCTGCAACTCCTGCTCTACCCGGTCACGGATTTC
Source organism: Mycobacterium aquaticum (assembly GCF_002086485.1). GTDB lineage: Bacteria > Actinomycetota > Actinomycetes > Mycobacteriales > Mycobacteriaceae > Mycobacterium > Mycobacterium aquaticum. The sequence goes on from NZ_MVHF01000005.1 coordinate 131,301, forward strand.
TCCAGCCAGACGCGCTCGCGGACGCTGTTCGCCGATGGATTCTTCTTGACCAAGCGCGATATCGACTGGTGCTTCGAGCACTACCTTGGGGGCTCGGACGTCAGCCCCGAGGACCCGGTGGTATCCCCGCTGCTCACCGAGGACCTGTCGGGATTGCCGCCTGCCCTGGTGTTCACGGCAGGCTTCGACCCTCTGCGCGACGAGGGCAATCGCTACGCGGCGGCTCTGAAGGAGGCCGGAGTGCTGGTCGATCTTCGCGAGGAACGCTCGTTGATCCACGCCTTCGGCAACTTCTTCCCGCTGGGCGGCGGCAGTGCCACGGCAACCACGGCGATGATCTCGGCCCTGCGGGCGCACCTCAGCCACGCCTGAGGCCCACGCTGAAGCGCCGGTACGCTTGGCGCCGTGGCCAAACCCAAGAAGACCGCCAAGTACGACCTGAAGGCAGCGGATCGCAAACGGAATTTGCTGATCCAGATCGGCCTGACCGCTGTTGTGGTGATATTCGCCGCGGCGCTGGTGCTCTACATCGTCATGACCGGGAACAAGAAGCCCGCTTCCGGTGAAGCCAAGGCCGTCCGGGTGGCTGCGAGCAATGTGATGACGAAGGAAGGCAGCAGCGAACCCAAGGTGGTGCTGTCGTTCTACGAAGACTTCCTCTGCCCGGCCTGCGGTAACTTCGAGCGGGCTTTCGGCCCGACCATCAGCAAGATGATCGACTCGGGTGCGGTGGCCGCCGACTACCACATGGTGGCCATCCTGGACCGGTCCGGCGACGGGTACTCGTCGCGCGCCGGTGCCGCCGCCTACTGCGTCGCCGACGAGTCCATCGAAGCGTTCCGCCGCTTCCACACTGCGCTGTACACCAAGGAGCTGCAGCCCCAAGAAGGTGGCGGCATCTACCCGGACAACGCGCGGCTCATCGAACTCGCCCGCCAGGCCGGTGCCGCGGGCAAGGCGCCCGACTGCATCACCAAGGGCACGTACGTGGACATGGTCAAGGGCATGGCCGCCGCCGGGGGCATCAACTCCACGCCCACCATCCGCATCAACGGCGAGGACTACCAGCCCAGCACGCCGGACGCGATGGTCGCCAAGGTCAAGGAAATCGTGGGTGACGTGCCCGGGCTGACCGCCGTCACGCCGCAGGCCCCCGCCGCCGGTGCGCCTGCCGCTCCCGCCGCAGGCGCTCCCGCAGGCAACGCTCCGGCCGCGCCGCAGCAACCGGCTCCCGCGGGTTCGCCGGCCCCGGCCAAACCGGGTTCGTGACCGTGACCACGGAGTCGCAGGCAGAAGCTGCGCAGTCCGTCGAACAGCCGGGTGTCGAGGTCGCCAAGGCCAGCGCCGTTTGGGTGCTGATCGCCGGAGTGGTCGGCTTGGCCGCCGCGCTGACGCTGACGTACGAGAAGATCGAAATACTGATCAACCCCAAGTACGTCCCGTCCTGCAGCATCAACCCGGTGCTGTCGTGCGGCTCCGTGATGGTCACGCCCCAGGCATCGGCGTTCGGCTTCCCGAACCCGCTGATCGGCATCGTCGCGTTCACCGTCGTCGTGGTCACCGGTGTCCTCGCGGTCGCGAATATCCGTCTGCCGCGGTGGTACTGGGCGGGTCTGGCGGTCGGCACGCTGCTCGGGGCGGTGTTCGTGCACTGGCTGATCTTCCAGAGCCTCTACCGCATCGGCGCGCTGTGCCCGTACTGCATGGGGGTCTGGGCGGTCACCATTCCGCTGCTGGTGGTTGCCTCGTCGATCGCTCTGGAGCCGTTGCACGGCAACGCGGTGCTGCGAGTCATCCACCAGTGGCGATGGTCGCTGGTGGCGCTGTGGTTCACCGCGCTGATCCTGTTGATCCTTGCGCGGTTCTGGAACTACTGGTCGACGCTGCTGTAACACCGCCGATGTAACACCGCGTCACAGTGCTGCGGCTAGGGTTACCCGCGTGATTTCCAAACTGCTGGTGGCCAACCGTGGCGAGATCGCCATCCGTGCGTTCCGTGCGGCGACCGAGATGAACATCGCGACCGTGGCGGTCTATCCCTATGAGGACCGCAATTCGTTGCACCGCCTCAAGGCCGACGAGTCGTATCAGATCGGTGAGGCAGGCCATCCGGTGCGGGCGTACCTGTCGGTCGAGGAGATCATCCGGGTGGCCCGGCACGCCGGAGCCGACGCGATCTACCCGGGCTACGGGTTCCTCTCGGAGAATCCTGAGCTGGCCTCGGCGTGCGCCGAGGCAGGCATCACGTTCGTCGGCCCGTCGGCCGAGGTGCTGGAGCTCACCGGTAACAAGGCCCGCGCGATCGCGGCGGCGCGCGCGGCGGGTCTGCCGGTGCTGGCGTCCTCGGAGCCCTCGGCCTCGGTGGACGAGCTCGTCGCCGTGGCGGCCGGGATGCAGTTCCCGTTGTTCGTCAAGGCGGTCTCCGGTGGTGGCGGCCGCGGCATGCGCCGGGTGAGCGATCCCGCCGCGCTTCCCGAGGCCATCGAGGCGGCCAGCCGCGAGGCCGAATCGGCCTTCGGCGACCCGATGGTCTACCTGGAGCAGGCGGTGATCAATCCCCGCCACATCGAGGTCCAGATCCTGGCCGACACCCAGGGCGACGTGATCCATCTGTTCGAGCGCGACTGCAGCGTGCAGCGGCGGCACCAGAAGGTGATCGAGCTGGCCCCCGCGCCGAATCTGGACCCCGAGGTGCGCGAGCGCATCTGTGCCGATGCAGTGGCGCTGGCTCGGCAGATCAACTATTCGTGCGCGGGCACCATCGAGTTCCTGCTCGACGAGCGTGGACATCACGTGTTCATCGAGTGCAATCCGCGAATCCAGGTGGAGCACACGGTGACCGAGGAGATCACCGATGTGGACCTGGTGTCCTCCCAGTTGCGCATCGCGTCCGGAGAATCGCTGGAAGACCTTGGCCTGAGCCAGGATTCGGTGAAGATCCGCGGGGCGGCGCTGCAGTGCCGGATCACCACGGAGGATCCGGCCAACGGTTTCCGCCCCGACACCGGGCGCATCACGGCGTACCGCTCGCCGGGCGGCGCAGGCATCCGGCTCGACGGCGGCACCCACACCGGCGCGGAGATCGGCGCGCATTTCGACTCGATGCTGGTCAAGTTGACCTGCCGCGGAAGGGACTTCGCGACGGCCGTGGTACGAGCGCGGCGCGCCTTGGCGGAGTTCCGGATCCGCGGGGTGTCGACCAACATCCCGTTCCTCATGGCGGTGCTCGACGATCCCGATTTCCGGGCAGGCCGGATCAACACGTCGTTCATCGACGAGCGGCCACAGCTGCTGACCGCCCACACGCCGGCCGACCGCGGCACCAAGATCCTCAACTACCTGGCCGACGTGACGGTCAACAAGCCGCACGGACAGCGTCCGTCGACGGTCTACCCGCAGGACAAGTTGCCTGCCGTGGATCTCGCGGCGGCACCGCAGGCCGGTTCCAAGCAGCGGCTGGTCGAACTCGGGCCCGAGGGCTTCGCGCGGTGGATGCGGGACAGCCCCGCCCTTGGTGTGACGGATACGACGTTCCGCGACGCACACCAGTCGCTGTTGGCGACCCGGTTGCGCAGCACGGGACTGCTCAAGGTGGCGCCGTATGTGGCTCGGTCGATGCCGCAGCTGCTCTCGATCGAGTGCTGGGGTGGAGCGACTTACGATGTGGCGCTTCGCTTCTTGAAGGAAGATCCGTGGGAGCGGCTGGCCGCCCTGCGGGAAGCGGTGCCGAACATCTGTCTGCAGATGCTGCTGCGGGGCCGTAACACTGTCGGCTACACCCCGTATCCGGAGCTGGTCACCTCCGCGTTCGTCGAAGAGGCGACGGCGACCGGGATCGACATCTTCCGGATCTTCGACGCGCTCAACAACGTGGAGTCGATGCGTCCGGCGATCGACGCGGTCCGCGAGACCGGAACGGCCATCGCCGAAGTCGCGATGTCCTACACGGGTGACCTTAGTGATCCGGGCGAGCAGCTCTACACCCTGGACTACTACCTGAAGCTGGCCGAGCAGATCGTCGCCGCAGGCGCTCACGTGCTGGCGATCAAAGACATGGCCGGGCTGCTGCGTCCGCAGGCCGCGGCCGCCTTGGTGTCGGCGTTGCGTTCGCGCTTCGATCTGCCGGTGCACGTGCACACCCACGACACCCCGGGTGGCCAGTTGGCGACGTATCTGGCCGCCTGGCAGGCCGGCGCGTCGGCCGTCGACGGGGCGGCTGCCCCGCTGGCCGGCACGACGTCGCAGCCGGCGCTGTCGGCGATCGTGGCAGCGACTGCGCACACCCCATACGACACGGGCCTGTCACTGCGTGCGGTGTGCGACCTGGAGCCGTACTGGGAGGCGCTGCGAAAGGTGTACGCGCCGTTCGAGTCCGGGCTGCCGGGCCCGACCGGGCGGGTCTATCACCACGAGATCCCGGGTGGACAGCTGAGCAATCTGCGGCAACAGGCCATCGCATTGGGCCTGGGGGACCGGTTCGAGGATGTCGAGAACGCCTACGCCGGCGCCGACCGCGTGCTGGGCCGGCTGATCAAGGTGACCCCGTCGAGCAAGGTGGTCGGCGATCTGGCGCTGGCCCTGGTCGGCGCGGGTGTGACGGCCGACGAATTCGCCGCCGACCCGGCCCGCTACGACATCCCCGACAGTGTCATCGGTTTCCTGCGTGGCGAACTCGGTGACCCGGCGGGTGGGTGGCCGGAACCGTTGCGCACCAAGGCTCTGGCGGGGCGTGGTCCCGCCAAGCCTGAGCAGCCGCTGTCGGCCGAGGACGAGGCGCTGCTGGCCACGCCCGGCCCGAAACGTCAGGCTGCCCTGAATCGTCTGCTGTTCCCCGGGCCCACAAAGGAATTCGAGGCGCACCGCGAAGAGTACGGGGACACTTCGCAATTGAGTGCCAACCAGTTCTTCTACGGGTTGCGCCAAGGCGAGGAGCACCGTGTCGAGCTGGAGAAGGGCGTTCAGCTGCTGATCGGGCTCGAAGCCATCTCCGATGCCGACGAGCGCGGGATGCGTACGGTGCTGTGCATTCTCAACGGCCAACTGCGTCCTGTGCTGGTGCGCGACCGCAGCATCGCCACTGACGTCCCGGCCGCCGAGAAGGCCGACCGCAACAACCCCGACCATGTCGCGGCCCCGTTCGCCGGTGTGGTCACCGTCAACGTCAAAGTCGGCGACGCCGTCGAAGCCGGTGCCACCATCGCCACCATCGAAGCCATGAAGATGGAGGCGGCGATCACTGCGCCCAAGGGGGGCACCGTATCCCGCGTGGCCGTCGCACCCACTGGTCAGGTGGAAGGCGGGGATCTGCTGGTGGTGATCGGCTCGGCGGGTCGCGGCGAGGCGACTGGGGGATCAGACTGACCCGCATCGTCTCCGGCAGCTACGGAGGGCGCCGTATCGCGGTGCCCGCCCGCGGCACCCGGCCGACCACGGACCGCGTGCGCGAGTCGCTGTTCAACGTGCTCGCGGCCCGTCTCGACCTCGAGGGTGCCGCTGTGCTCGATCTGTATGCGGGTTCGGGTGCCCTTGGGCTGGAAGCGCTTTCGCGCGGTGCGGCCTCGGCACTGTTCGTCGAGTCCGATCGGCGGGCAGCCGCCGTCATCGCCGACAACATCACCGCGCTCGGCGCGAGGGGAGCCACGGTGCGGTGTGCGCCGGTGGCCACCGTGGTGGCAGGCGCCGCAGCCCGTCCGGTCGATCTGGTGTTCGCCGATCCGCCCTACGAGGTCGCTGTCGCGGACGTCGAGGCGCTGGTCACCGGGCTGGCCGCCGCGGGCTGGGTGCGGCCGGGCGCGGTGATGGTCATCGAACGCGCGGCGTCGGGACCGTCGGTGCGGTGGCCCGAGGGCTGGGAGCCGTGGCGGGAGCGTCGCTACGGGGACACCCGCGTGGAGTTCGCCGAACTCGCGTAGCGTGCTGCCTCATGAGTGGCGCCGTATGCCCAGGATCCTTCGACCCCGTGACCCTCGGTCATGTCGACATCTTCGAACGGGCCGCCGCGCAGTTCGACGAGGTGGTCGTCGCGGTTCTGGTGAACCCCAACAAGAAAGGGATGTTCGACCTCGACGAGCGCATCGCGATGATCGTCGAATCGACCGAACACCTGCCGAACCTGCGCGTCGAGTCCGGGCAGGGGCTGGTGGTCGACTTCGTCAAATCGCGGGGGCTGACCGCTATCGTCAAAGGTCTGCGAACGGGGACCGACTTCGAGTACGAGCTGCAGATGGCGCAGATGAACAAGCATGTGGCGGGGGTGGACACCTTCTTCGTCGCGACCACTCCGCGGTACTCGTTCGTATCGTCGTCGCTGGCCAAGGAGGTCGCGTCGCTGGGCGGTGACGTCTCGGCTCTGCTGCCCGAACCGGTCAACCGGCGGTTGCAGGCCAAGCTGTCCACGCGCTGATCGCCGGCGGCTGCGTGCAGTGCGAGCAACGCCTGACAACACGCTGTCGGTAGCGACACACCGACAATCCTCCCGAGTCACAGGCGTAACACCAGGCACACTGGTCACTAACAACGACGCCTGGAGGGTATAGCCGTGTACCGAGTTTTTGAAGCGCTCGACGAGCTGGGCGCCATCGTCGAAGAAGCGCGTGGCGTACCGATGACCGCGGGCTGCGTGGTTCCGCGCGGCGACGTCCTGGAACTGATCGACGACATCAAGGACGCCATTCCCGGCGAACTCGACGACGCGCAGGATGTGCTCGATGCCCGGGATTCGCTGCTGCGCGAGGCCAAGGAGCACTCCGAATCCGTGATGGCGAAGGTCAACGCCGACGCCGACGGCATGATCAACCACGCCAGAGGTGAAGCGGACCGGCTGCTGGCCGATGCCAAGTCGCAGGCCGACCGGATGGTTGCCGAGGCCCGCCAGCACAGCGAGCGCATGGTCGGTGAGGCCCGCGAGGAGGCCGCGCGGCTCAGTGCGGCAGCGAAGCGGGAATACGAGGCCAGCACCGGGCGGGCCAAGGCCGAGGCCGACCGCCTCATCGAAAGCGGCAACCTCTCCTACGAGAAGGCCGTCCAGGAAGGCATCAAGGAGCAGCAGCGACTGGTGTCGCAGACCGAGATCGTCGCGACGGCGACCGCGGAGGCGACCCGGCTGGTCGACGCCGCGCACGCCGAAGCCGACCGGCTGCGCGGTGAGTGCGACATCTACGTCGACAGCAAACTGGCCGAGTTCGAGGAATTCCTCAACGGAACGCTGCGCTCGGTCGGCCGGGGCCGCCACCAGCTACGCACCGCGGCCGGAACGCACGACTACGCCACGCGGTGATCGCCGCGGGCGCCGGAGGCGTTATTTTCAGCTGACAGGGCCGCCGTAGGATTGCTGCATGGCGACGCACGCAAACGCGGGAAGGCACCGCGATACACGGTCGCCGCTGGTCATCAACATCTCCCGACTCGGCCGGCGACCCGGCTCGATGATTACTCACCGCGAAACGGTGCCGAGCCCGGTACGTATCGGTGTGGAACTCATCGCCATCGAGGCGGGTGCACCGCTTGAGCTGGACCTGCGGCTGGAATCTGTCTCCGAGGGGGTGCTGGTGACCGGAACGGTTGCCGCGCCGACGGTCGGTGAGTGCGCACGATGCCTGACGCCGGTCACCGGCGACATCGAAATCGACCTGACCGAACTGTTCGCCTATCCCGACAGCGCCACCGACGAGACCACGGAATCAGACGAGATGGGTCGGGTCATCGATGACACCGTCGACCTTGAACAGCCCATCATCGACGCCGTCGGCCTGGCGCTGCCCTTCTCTCCGCTGTGCGGGCCGGACTGCGCGGGACTGTGCCAGCAGTGCGGCGTCCCGCTGGCCACCGCCGAACCCGGGCACCACCATGAGCAGCTCGATCCGCGGTGGGCGAAGTTGGCCACGCTGCTGCCGCCGGATGACGGGGACCAACACCAGGCATGAGCGAAGCGCATGCACAGCTGCTGGAGGCACTCGGGGTCGTGCTTCCCAGTGAGTTGCTGACCATTGCGCTGACCCACCGCAGCTACTCGTATGAACACGGCGGGCTGCCCACCAACGAGCGGCTGGAATTCCTCGGCGATGCCGTGCTCGGGCTCACCATCACCGAGGAGCTGTATCACCGCCACCCGGACCGATCCGAGGGAGACCTGGCCAAGCTGCGGGCCAGCATCGTCAACACCCAGGCGCTGGCCGATGTCGGCCGCGGACTCAGCGACGGTGGCCTCGGTGCCCACCTGTTGCTCGGTAAGGGTGAGGAAAACTCCGGTGGCGCAGACAAATCCAGCATTCTCGCCGACGGCGTTGAATCCTTGCTCGGCGCAATCTATTTGGAGCATGGCCTGGGTACCGCCCGCGAGGTGATCCTGCGATTGTTCAGTGAACTTCTCGACACCGCACCGACTTTGGGCGCGGGTCTGGACTGGAAGAGCAGCCTGCAAGAGCTGACCGCCGCCCGCGGCATGGGAGCGCCCGTCTACCTGGTCAGCTCGACCGGCCCCGACCACGACAAGGAGTTCACCGCGACGGTGGTGGTAGCCGAGGTCGAGTACGGCAGGGGAGTGGGCCGCACCAAGAAAGAAGCCGAACTGAAGGCCGCCGCAGCGGCCTGGCAGGCGCTCGACGATGGGTGAGAAGTGCCCGAACTCCCCGAGGTAGAGGTTGTTCGGCGGGGCCTGCAGGAGCATGTCGCGGGCAAGACCATCACCGCGGTACGCGTGCATCATCCGCGCGCGGTGCGCCGGCACGAGGCAGGGCCTGCCGATCTGACCGCCCGACTGCTCGACGTGCAGGTCACCGGCACGGGTCGGCGCGGAAAGTACTTGTGGCTGACCCTTTCTGACGGGTCGGCGCTGGTGGTGCACCTCGGCATGAGCGGCCAGATGCTGTTGGGCCCCATCGCCGATGACCGTCATCTGCGGATCGCAGCGCTGCTCGACGACGGCACCGCACTGAGTTTCGTGGACCAGAGGACGTTCGGCGGCTGGCAGCTGACCGACCTCGTCGAGGTCGACGGCTCGGAGGTTCCGCAGCCCGTCGCGCATATCGCGCGTGACCCGCTCGATCCCCGCTTCGACCGCGACGGCGTCGTCACGGTGTTGCGGCGCAAGCATTCCGAGATCAAACGCCAGCTGCTGGACCAGACCGTGGTGTCGGGCATCGGCAACATCTATGCCGACGAGGCGTTGTGGCGCACAAAACTGAACGGAGCCCGGCTGGCCTCGGCGCTGCCACGTTCCCGGCTGGGGGAGCTGCTCGACGCGGCCGCCGACGTGATGACCCAAGCACTGGCGCAGGGCGGTACGTCGTTCGATTCGCTCTACGTCAACGTCAACGGTGAATCCGGGTACTTCGAGCGGTCATTGGACGCCTACGGCCGCGAAGGGGAGCCGTGCCGGCGGTGCGGCGCGGTGATGCAGCGCGACAAGTTCATGAACCGGTCGTCGTTCTACTGCCCGAAATGCCAGCCACGCCCGCGGGCGCGGCGGTAGGCGTTTCGTTGCGCGCAATCATCCGCAAGTCGGGTGGTCAGTCAGACTAGGTCGATCGGGCCAGTGTCTCAGCGACCCACACCCCGGTCATATTGCACCATCCGCGGCTTAGGGCTACTGAAGTGTCGCGGATCAATGGACACCGTTTCCCTCCGATCTGTAGCGAGTGATAGCGGAACTTCCGTGTGGTCACCGAAGAAGCGCAGTTGAGGTAGGTTGTGCGTGCCGTCTGATCCAAGAGCCGACGTCACATTTGGGGGTCCGGTTGTCCTTTCGACGACGCAGTGTGTTCGTATGGAACGCTCCGTCACCGGCGAAGTCTGACCAGGATGCGCTACTCGCACTGTACGGAGCCGAGCGACTTGCAGGCAGTAGTGTCCTGACGAATACATTCGGTCTGTGGTTCGCCGCCACAACCTACATCACATTTGCTTTCAGTGCGCTGCATGTACTTAGTGACAAAGGCCCGCCACCGTCTCCGGTCCTGTATGCCTTACCGTATCCGGCCTGGGCATTCGCGGGATACCATATGATTCTCTTCGGCATTGGATTGGTGCGCTCCAGGTCGATCGAAGAGATCGAAGCAGAGTTAATGAAGTCAGCACCTGACACGATAAGTCAGTCCTGGGGGCGCAAGCCATCACATATCGGATCGCGGGCGGAAACAGATTGGACTGACTTTATAAAATCCAATCTACCCATGAAGTTTATTGCGATAGTCGCCTATCCGGCACCCTACATCTTAGCCGCCGTCCTTACGGTCGTATGCCTCCATGCAGCTCATCGAGGTTTCCTTCATGACTGCTGGTATACCGCGGTTGTTATCAGCTATTCAATTATATTCATCGGGATAGTTTGGTTGTTCGTCGCCACGTTCCTGCATCTCGCCGACGGTCGGCTCCGGAATATCGGCGGGCGCTATTAAGAGAAGATTCCTCTCAAGTAATTGACGTATTGGCGTATAGCTTTTCGAATTCTTCAACGGTTCGTGAGAGCTCATGTCGAGTTACTAATTCTCGACTGGACTTGGCGTAAGCGGTGCGACGTTGCTCATCAAGAAGGACCTGATCGAGTGCCCAGGCGAGTCGCTTCACATCGCCTGGCGGAAACAGTTCGCCGTTTACGCCTGGTGACACAAGTTCCGGTAGCGCGTGAGCGTCTGCCGCGACGACGGGCAGGCCCGCTGCCATCGCCTCTAGGGTCGCAATACTCTGTAGCTCTGCCGTACCAGGCATGCAAAATGCGCCCGCACAATTGAACTCGGCTATCAGCTGATCGTCGTTTAGGTAGCCGAGAAAGCGTATGCGGTCGTGCAATCCTAGCGCCGTGGTGAGGTCGCGCAGCGAACGTTCCTGGGAACCCGTGCCAACGATGCGCAGCTCCGCCGGACACGTCATGATTGGTAATGCACGGATGATTTGATCGACGTGCTTCTCAAGTTCGAGTCGCCCCACGAACAGGACACTCGGCTGGGATGAAATGCGCTCATCGTTCGGGGTGAATGCTGAGATGTCGACGCCGCACGAGATGGGTATCGCGTTTGCGACGCCGGCCCGGCGCCGGAGTATCTCGGCAGCATGATACGTAGGAGCTGTGACCGCGCCGGCGTGATTCAATACACGCGCCGCGTCTTTCCATGCACATCTGGCTAGGACCCTATATATGATGTCCGGTATAGCAATTGGCGACTGACTTCGCAAGTTTTCAGGCATGAAATGATTTGTAGCTACCCAAGGTATCCCGAGCTGTGACGATGCTCGGGCTGCGGCACGACTTATCACGAAGTGAGATTGGATGTGCACGACGTCGGGTTCTATATCATGCAGTAACTGGTAGACGCCGCGCGGTGTACGTCGAAAGTCCGCGATATGGAATGTTGAATGCCATGGGTAATGAAACGAAGGAATGCGATAGATTCGCGCGTTATCATATATGTGCTGATACGAATAACCCGTTGGTGATGGCGCAATTACGTGTAGTTCGTGTCCCCGTTCCGCCAAGCCGGCTGCTAGACGCTGAGTAAATACCGCGGCACCGTTAATGTCAGGAGTAAACGTGTCACACGCCAAAACGATCTTCATTAGTTAGGGCCAACTTGCGACGCCATCAGTAGCTCCTAGCCTCCTATATCGTTAGTGCCAGCCTACTGGCGTTTGGCTAGCCCTACGGCGGACGGTACACATACCCATGCAAAGAGAGAACTGATGGCGTTCACGTACTCGACTGTGAGGCTTCGGATGGGCGCAGAAGTCGTCGTCTCGGCGATGGGTGAAGGGGGTCGGGCCGGGACCGTGATTGCGCTTCCGGGGTGGAAAGGCACAGACCTGGGACTAAGGGGATTGCTCCGCAACACTGTAGAAGCCGGGTTCGGGGTCATCGTAGTGAATCCGCCAGGCAATGGCGTATCGCCCAGCGCGCCAGCGCGCGTGGAGACGCTCGCCGAACTTACCGAGGTCATACTTGAAACGTTGGAAACTCTGCCCGAGATCCAAAATTCAGCAGTCCTACTGGGGCACTCGTTCGGCGCTACTGTCGCTATCTCTCTAGCGGCCAAGCGACCACCTTGGTTGCACGGCCTCGCGTTGGTGTCTCCTGTAGTTAGAGCGCAGGCATCTCAGTCTGGGATTCGTGGTCGTCTTGCGCAACTCGTTGTTGATGCCAGCGGAAGCCTGCTCAGGGATTGCCCGCGGGTGGTCGCAGACGCGTACATCCGCTCGCGCCTTGTCGAGTACGCGACGAACCTCCTATATGCCAGAAGCAAGTTCAATGGTGCGCGTCAGATCATCATGCGGTCCAACATCGAACACGGCCTGTGCGCCGATCCGCGTTCAGTAGGTGACCATCTGCGCATGGCTGGAGGTCACGGCTGTATTGATTTCGCCGCTCACGTTCGTTGTCCCGTTGAGATTCTCGCCGGGAATTCAGATCCGATGTCATCGGTGGCAGAGCTTGAATTGTTGCGCTCGCAGATTGCGGAAGCACGACTGACGGTCGTCACTGGGGCTGGCCACCTGGCTCATCATGAAAACGCCAAGCAATTCAGCAAGCTGACTGCCGACTGCGTTAGCGCGCTCATGTCTGCAGCAGGCTCGCCGTAGCGCGGGCCTACTCGAACTTGAACCGTTTCTTTTCCCAGGAAGCAGCGGAGTGCGGGGGTTGGCCGAGAGCCATCATTGGGAAAGCGGTGTGGTCGGCACGATGGATCAGGACGCGGTCAACTTTCCTGAGGACCGACAGATGGCATTTGCAGAACCGGGCGATTGCCTGCGGGTAAGGACCCCGGCGATGTAGCCGTAGTGCAGGGTCCATAAGCCGCGGATCGTATTGCCGCTCGCCGCGATCGTCGGTGCAGACGGCATGAACGCGGGAACAGATCCAGATGGTCATCGACGAGCTCAGTGACGAGCCGGGCTGGCTGCTGGGCAGACAGCCAGTAATCCAGCGACAGTGGCAATAGCGATTCTCGACCTGGACAAAGACCCGCAGCGTTTATCCGCCGCGGCTTTCGGCGCCACAGAGCACGGTTCGGCCGTGTGGAAGCATCTTCCTCGCACAGCGCCTCATCACCGAGATCAGAAGGCACACGTCATGATCCCGCGAATCCAACAATCAGTACGCACCCGGATCGGATGTGACTGGCCCGTGCCCGGACATCACGGCAGCGACGGCAGGTTCGCCAGGCCCGGCGAGTCGGTGGTGCACAGCTTCCAGTCGCCGCTCTCCTTGCGGAAATAGATGCTGTTGGTGCTGCCGCCGGCTTCGACCTTGGCGGTGGCCCGGTCGCCGTTGACCTTGATGTCGCTGATCTTGGCCGACCCGGACGGCGCCTTGATGGTGGGCTTGGGCACGTTGATGCCGTACTTCTCCAAGCCGCTGGTGTCGATGGCGTCGAGAATCTTGCGGTCACCGGCGCAGACATACTTCTTCATGTCCGAGATGCTGTTGCCGGAATTCCCGATGTTCTTGAGCAGCTGGCCGATTGCGCGCTCGTCACTCGACGGCATCATCATCACGATCACCACGCCGATGATCGCCGCGACAGCTACCACGGCCGCGACGGCGCCACCGATGATCAATCCTTTGCGACTGCCACCGGTGTGCTGCGGCGGCATGCCGTAGCCATAGGGCGGCTGACCGTACTGCGGAGCGCCGTACTGCTGACCGCCGTATTGAGGCGCACCGAACTGGGGCGGCCCGGGGTACTGCTGAGGACCTCCGTACTGTTGCGGCGGCCCGTACGGCTGGGGCGGCTGCTGCTGTGCCCACGGGTCGTGCGGTCCGGACGGAAATGTCATCGTGCTCCTCAGCAGAACGGCGGTACGTCGAGTTTATCGTCCGTCCGGCCTATCACACGGCCGCGGCGGTCGCGCGGACGTGGGGCGCGACATGGGTATGAAGGGCCTTCCCCTCGGGGAATAGCGGATCGTCGCGGCGTGTAGAAATACCGCATGACTGAACTGTGGGTGGAACGTACCGGCGTCCGCCGCTACACCGGGCGCAGCTCCCGGGGTGCAGAGGTGCTCGTCGGCAGTGAAGACGTCGAGGGCGTGTTCACCCCCGGAGAGCTGATGAAGATCGCCTTGGCGGCGTGCAGCGGGATGAGCAGCGACGCCCCGCTGCGGCGTCGTCTCGGCGACGACTACTCCACCACCATCCGGGTGACCGGGCCGCCCGACCGCGAACAGGAGCGGTATCCGCTGCTGGCCGAGAAGCTCGAGGTCGACCTGTCCGGGCTCTCCGAGGACGAAAGGGCCAGGTTGCTGACGGTTGTCGAGCGCGCCATCGACCAGGTCTGCACCGTCGGGCGGACCCTGAAATCGGGCACCGAGGTGACGTTCGAGGTTGTGGACAAGGTCACAACCCCGTGACCGGTCCGGAACCCCCGCAGCAGCCGGTGCGGCTCAGTGCCTGGGTGCACGGCCACGTCCAGGGCGTGGGGTTCCGCTGGTGGACCCGGGCCCGGGCCCTGGAACTGGGGTTGACGGGGTTTGCCTCCAACCGGCCCGACGGCCGCGTCCACGTCGTGGCGCAGGGCCCGCGTGCCGCCTGTGAGCGTCTGCTTGACCTGCTGCAGAGCGGCAAAACCCCAGGTGCAGTGGACAACGTCGTCGTCGATTGGGCCGATGCGGGCGCACCGATGACGGGCTTTCACGAGCGGTAGCCGACTCGGCGGTAGGGTAAGTCGCCGTGCACCTCAAGAGTCTGACGCTGAAGGGCTTCAAGTCCTTCGCCTCGCCGACGACTCTGCGCTTCGAACCGGGCATCACCTGCGTCGTCGGGCCCAACGGGTCGGGTAAATCCAACGTCGTCGACGCGCTGACCTGGGTGATGGGCGAACAGGGCGCCAAGACGCTGCGTGGCGGCAAGATGGAAGACGTCATCTTCGCCGGCACCAGTTCGCGCGCGCCACTGGGCCGTGCCGAGGTCACCCTGACCATCGACAACTCTGACAACGCGCTGCCCATCGAGTACTCCGAGGTGTCGATCACCCGCCGGATGTTCCGTGACGGCGCGGGCGAATACGAGATCAACGGCAGCAGCTGCCGGCTGATGGACGTGCAGGAACTGCTCAGTGACTCCGGTATCGGCCGGGAAATGCACGTCATCGTCGGGCAGGGCAAGCTCGCCGAAATCCTGGAATCGCGCCCCGAGGACCGCCGCGCGTTCATCGAGGAAGCCGCGGGCGTGCTCAAGCACCGCAAACGCAAGGAAAAAGCGGTCCGCAAGCTCGACTCGATGGCCGCCAACCTGGCCAGGCTCACCGACCTGACCACCGAACTGCGCCGTCAGCTCAAGCCACTGGGCCGCCAGGCCGAGATGGCGCGCCGGGCGGCGACCATCCAGGCCGATCTGCGCGACGCGCGGTTGCGGCTCGCGGCCGATGACCTGGTCACGCGGCGCACCGAGTTCGAGAACACCAACCAGGCCGAGAGCACACTGCGCCGCGAGCACGAGGTGGTCTCCGCCCGGTTGGCGGCCGCGACGGTCGAGCACGACACGCACGAGGCGGCAGTCGCGGACCTGACCCGGCGCGCCGAGGCCGCGCAACAGACCTGGTTCCGCGCCTCCGCACTGGCCGAGCGGGTCAGCGCCACCGTGCGCATCGCCACCGACCGCGCCCAGCTGCTGGAGGCGGAGCCCGAAGCCTCCTCGGGGCGTGACCCCGAGGAACTGGAGGCCGAGGCCGAAGAGGTCGCCGAACTCGAAATGGAATTGCTCGGCGAGCTGGAGATGTCCCGCATCACGCTGGAGACCGCGCGCGCCGAACTGGCCGAGCGCGAACGCCTGGCGGCCGAGGCCGAGCGCGCGCATCTGGCCGCGGCCCGCGCCGAGGCCGACCGCCGGGAAGGGCTGGCCCGGCTGTCCGGGCAGGTCGACACCATGCGCACGCGGGTCGAGTCGATCGACGAAAGCGTCATGCGGATCTCGGTCAGCATCGAGGAAGCCGCCAACCGCGTAGAGCAGACCAAGGCCGAATTCGAGACCGTGCAGGGCCGCGTCGGGGAACTCGACGCCGGGGAAGTGGGCCTCGACGACCACCACGACCGCACCGTGACCGCGCTGCGGCTGGCCGACGAACGCGTCGCCGAGCTGCAGGCCGCCGAACGCAGCGCCGAACGTCAGGTGGCCTCGCTGCGGGCCCGTATCGAGGCGCTCTCGGTCGGTCTTGATCGCCGCGACGGCGCCGCGTGGTTGCAGAAAAACCGTAGTGGCTCAGGTCTTTTCGGCTCCATCGGGGATTTCCTGAAGGTCCGCGGCGGGTACGAGGTCGCGGTCGCGGCGGTGCTCGGAGCGGCTGCCGACGCCCTGGCGGCCGAGGACTTCGGTGCCGCCGCGTCAGCCGTGGCCGCCCTCAAGGAGTCCGACGGCGGTCGGGCCGCCATCCTGCTCGGCGACTGGCCCGTCAACGGATCGTCGCCGGCCGCAGCCCTGCCCGACGGCGCGATCTGGGCGGCCGAGGTCGTCACCGTTCCCGACCGGCTGCGCGGTGCCATCGCCGCGATGCTGTCCGGGGTCGCGGTGGTGTCCGACATGACCGCCGGTCTGCGGTTGGTCTCGCAGCGCCCCGAGCTGCGTGCGGTCACCGCCGACGGCGACCTGGTCGGCGCCGGCTGGGTCAGCGGTGGATCCGACCGCAAGCCCAGCACTCTGGAAATCGCTGCCGAGATCGACAAGGCCCGCACCGAACTCGAAGCTGCCGAGAAGCAGACGGGGGAATTGGCCGCAGCCCTGTCCGGCGCCCTGGCCGAGCAATCCGCGCGTCAGATCGCCGCCGAGCAGGCGCTGGCCGCCCTCAACGAGTCCGACGCCGCGATCTCGTCGATCTACGAGCAGCTGGGGCGCCTCGGTCAGGACGCCCGCGTCGCCGAGGACGAGTGGAAGCGGTTGATCAAACAACGCGATGAGCTCGAAGCCGGCCGGACCAAGACCGTCGAAGAGCTCGTCGAACTCGAGGCCCGGTTGCACGGGGCCGAACAGGCGCCGATGTTCGAGGCCGAACCGGTCGACCGGCAGGAGTCGGTGGCCGCGGCCGACGCCGCCCGGTCGGTCGAGGTGGAAGCCCGGTTGGCGGTCCGCACCGCCGAGGAGCGTGCGAATGCCGTTCGCGGACGGGCGGATTCACTGCGCCGGGCAGCCGCGGCCGAGCGTGAGGCCAGGCTGCGGGCACTGCGGGCCCGGGAGGCCCGCGAGCAGGCCGCCAAGGTCGCCGCGGCCGTCGCTGAATCGGGACGCCTTGTGGCGCAACGCTTGAGCACCGTGGTGGCAGTGGCAGGGCGGGCGCGGGACGGGTTGGCCACCGAGCGCCAGATGCGCGCGGCCGCGCTCGCGAAATCGCGCGACGAGGTCAACGAGCTCGGCGCGAAGATCAACCAGTTGACCGACGCGTTGCACCGTGACGAAGTGGCCAAAGCCCAAGCGTCCCTTCGCATCGAGCAACTGGAGGCCCAGGTTCTCGACCAGTTCGGGATGCCGACGGCCGATCTGATCGCCGAGTACGGTCCGCAGGTGCCGCTGCCGCCCACCGAGCTGGAGATGGCCGAGTACGAGCAGGCCAAGGAACGCGGCGAGCAGGTCACCGCACCGGCGCCCATGCCGTTCGACCGGCCCACCCAGGAACGCCGGGCCAAGAAGGCCGAACGCGAACTCAACGAGCTGGGCCGCGTCAACCCGCTGGCGTTGGAGGAGTTCGCCGCGCTGGAGGAGCGCTACAACTTCCTGTCGACCCAGCTCGAAGACGTCAAGGCGGCCCGTCAGGACCTGCTCGACGTCATCGCCGACGTCGACACCCGCATCCTGCAGGTGTTCACCGAGGCCTACACCGATGTCGAGCGTGAGTTCGAGCAGGTGTTCTCCACTCTGTTCCCGGGCGGGGAGGGCCGGCTGCTGCTGACCAATCCCGACGACATGCTCACCACCGGCATCGAGGTCGAGGCCCGGCCGCCCGGAAAGAAGATCAAACGGCTCTCGCTGCTCTCGGGTGGCGAGAAGTCGCTGACCGCGGTGGCGATGCTCGTGGCGATCTTCCGGGCCCGTCCCTCGCCCTTCTACGTGATGGACGAGGTCGAGGCCGCCCTCGACGACGTCAACTTGCGCAGGCTCATCAGCCTTTTCGAGCAGCTGCGGGAGAAGTCGCAGCTGATCGTGATCACGCACCAGAAGCCGACCATGGAGGTCGCCGACGCCCTCTACGGCGTCACGATGCGCGGCGACGGCATCACCACGGTGATCTCCCAGCGGATGCGCGGCCAGGAGCTGGTGTCGAACTCCGGCTGAGCGACGGGTCCCTGGCCGCTGGTGCGGGGCGGATCGTCGGGCCGCGGCACCCCTGAGACAATGGCTGCCGTGTCGGAAGGTCTGTGGATCGCGATAGCGGTCATTGCTGTTCTGCTGGTAACTGCGCTCGTCGTCGGATTGGTTCGCTACCGGCGGCGGCGGATCAGCCTGTCGGGCCCGGACACCGCCGCGAAGCCGATCGACCGCTCGGGCGGGTACACGGCGTCCTCGGGCATAACGTTCAGCCAATCGACGACCGCTCCACCTGCGCCTCCCAAGGCGGCGCCGCCGAAAGTGGAGCGCATCGACACCAGCGGACTGCCCGCGGTCGGTGACGATGCCACGATCCCGCGCGACGCTCCGAAGCGTCCCATCTCCGACGTGCGGTTGCCCGAACCTCCCGTCGAGGAGGCCGCACCCCCGGTAGCACCCCCCGTAGAAGAGGCACCGGCGCCCGAGGCCGAACCGGTCGTCGAAGAAGCCCCGGCGCCCGCTGCCGAACCGGAGGCGCCGGAAGCGCCCGTCGAGCCCGAGGCGCCTGCCGCCCCCGTCGAACCCGAGGCGCCCGCCGCGCCCGCGCTGGAGGAGATCGCCCCGACCGAAGGTCGGCTGGACCGGCTGCGTGGCCGATTGTCGAAGTCTCAGAACGCGCTCGGCCGCAGCATGCTCGGGCTGCTCGGTGGTGGTGACCTCGACGAGGACTCCTGGGAAGAGGTCGAGGACACGCTGCTGATCGCCGACCTCGGACCGGTCGTCACCGAATCCGTTGTCGCCGCGCTGCGGTCACAGATGGCCAGTAAGGGGGTGCGCACCGAGGCGCAAGCCCGTACGGTGCTGCGCGATGTGCTCATCTCCGAACTGCGGCCCGAGCTGGACCGCTCGATTCGTGCCCTGCCGCACGCCGACAAGCCGTCGGTGTTGCTCGTGGTCGGTGTCAACGGCACCGGCAAGACCACCACTGTCGGCAAGCTCGCACGCGTGCTGGTGGCCGACGGCCGCCGCGTGGTGCTGGGTGCCGCCGACACCTTCCGAGCGGCTGCCGCCGACCAACTCGAGACCTGGGCGGCGCGCGTGGGTGCCGATGTGGTGCGTGGCCCGGAGGGTGCCGATCCCGCGTCGGTCGCCTTCGATGCGG
Organism: Mycobacterium aquaticum; assembly: GCF_002086485.1. Taxonomy (GTDB): domain Bacteria; phylum Actinomycetota; class Actinomycetes; order Mycobacteriales; family Mycobacteriaceae; genus Mycobacterium; species Mycobacterium aquaticum. Next base: position 150,680 of record NZ_MVHF01000005.1, read on the forward strand.
TCGATGAGGGCATCTCCACCGGTGCCGATGTCGTCGTCGTCGACACCGCAGGCCGGTTGCACACCAAGACCGGTCTGATGGACGAGCTCGGGAAGGTCAAGCGGGTGGTGGAGAAGCGCGCCGCCGTCGACGAGGTGCTGCTCGTCCTTGACGCCACCATCGGGCAGAACAGCCTGCCTCAGGCCAAGGTGTTCGCCGAAGTCGTCGACATCACCGGCGTGGTGTTGACCAAGCTCGACGGCACGGCCAAGGGCGGCATCGTGTTCCGCGTGCAGCAGGAACTCGGCGTTCCCGTCAAGCTCGTCGGTCTCGGTGAGGGGCCCGACGATCTGGCCCCCTTCGAGCCGGGCGCGTTCGTCGACGCCCTCCTCGGCTGAGCTCTCGGCGTCAAAAGCGCACGGTGTAACACCGGCGAAACGCGACCCGGCCATCCGTTCACGCGAGCGAAACACGACGGCGTCGTCGCGGAAACATCCACTCAGCATTGTCTTGAACCAGGTCAACGGTTCGTAAATCCTTGCGGCCGTGGCGTGGTGAAGGAGGAAACTGCGAGTGGAGCAATTCCCGTTGATGGGCGCACCGGATACCGGTGACACGGCGTGGATGCTGGCCAGTGCGGCGCTTGTGTTGTTGATGACGCCGGGCTTGGCCTTCTTCTACGGCGGCATGGTGCGCGCCAAAGGTGTGCTCAACATGATCATGATGAGCGTCAGCGCCATGGGCGTGGTGACCGTGCTGTGGGTGCTGTACGGCTACTCGGTTGCCTTCGGTAACAACACCGCCGGGGTGATCGGTGACCCGGCCCAGTTCTTCGGCCTCAAGGGGCTGATCGGCACGAACGGATCGGCCGACGCGCCCATCGCGCTCGCCGGCACCATCCCCGCCACCGTGTTCGTCGGCTTCCAGTTGATGTTCGCGATCATCACCGTTGCGCTGATCTCCGGCGCGGTCGCCGACCGGCTCAAGTTCGGCGGCTGGCTGCTGTTCGCCGGACTGTGGGCAACGGTCGTGTATTTCCCGGTCGCGCACTGGGTGTTCGACTTCGACGTCAAGGATCCCAAGACCGACGCCATCGTTCACCACGGCGGCTGGATCGCCAACCAGCTCAAGGCAATTGACTTCGCCGGTGGCACGGCGGTGCACATCAACGCAGGTACCGCAGGCCTTGTCCTTGCCATCATCCTGGGCAAGCGGCTCGGCTGGCCGACCACTCCGATGCGTCCGCACAACCTGCCGTTCGTGATGCTCGGCGCGGGTCTGCTGTGGTTCGGCTGGTACGGGTTCAACGCCGGCTCCGCGGTGTCCGCCAACGGGGCTGCGGGCGCGACCTTCATCACCACCACGGTGGCGACCGCGGCGGCCATGCTCGCCTGGCTGCTCACCGAACGCATCCGGGACGGCCATGCGACCTCGCTGGGTGCGGCCTCGGGCATCGTGGCCGGGCTGGTTGCCATCACGCCGTCGTGCTCATCGGTGAACGTCGTGGGCGCACTCGTCATCGGGGTGTCCGCGGGCGTGCTGTGCGCGCTGGCGGTGGGACTGAAGTTCAAGTTCGGTTTCGACGATTCGCTCGACGTCGTCGGCGTCCACCTGGTGGGAGGCATCGTCGGCACGCTTCTGGTCGGCCTGGTGGCCACCAAGGAAGCCCCTGCCGGAGTTGCCGGCCTGTTCTACGGTGGCGGGTTCGACCAGCTGTGGCGACAGGCGGTCGGGGCCGGTGCGGTTCTACTCTATTCGGCGGTAGGTACCGCTATCTTGGCGTTGATTGTCAAATACACCGTGGGCCTGCGCCTGGACAAAGAACAGGAGGCGTCCGGCATTGACGAGGCCGAACATGCGGAAAGCGCGTACGACTTCGTTGCAGTCGGAACCGGATCTGTTCTCGGTCGTCGCGGCGGGGAGGAATAAGGAAATATGAAGCTGATCACTGCGATCGTCAAGCCGTTCACTCTGGAAGACGTCAAGACCGGTCTGGAGCAGACGGGCATTCTCGGCATGACGGTCAGCGAGGTCCAGGGGTACGGCAGGCAGAAGGGGCACACCGAGGTCTACCGGGGCGCTGAGTACTCGGTGGACTTCGTGCCCAAGGTCCGGGTCGAGGTCGTCGTCGAGGACTCCGCGGTGGACAAGGTCGTCGACGTCATCGTGCAGGCCGCCCGCACCGGCAAGATCGGCGACGGCAAGGTGTGGGTCAGCCCGGTGGACACCGTCGTCCGCGTGCGCACCGGGGAACGCGGCGCCGACGCGCTGTAGCCGCGGGCGGTCGAGGGCGCGATCGACCGACTCTCCCGGCCAGGCACCGTCGCAGCGCTGGTAGGTAATTGGCCGGGGGAGGGAGTCGAAAATGTCTGAGCAGCAACCAGAGTCGGCCTACGGGCACGCGCGCGACGAGCCGTATTCGGTGCGGCCGGCCACTGATCTGGCGGCGGCCACCGCGCAATTGCTGTCAGGTGCACATCAACTCGACGCGTCGGCACTGCGCGACGCCCTGCTCGATCTGTACGAATTCTGGCTCGTCACAAAGGCAACCGAGATCGGTGTCACGGCCGACAGCGGGTTCGCCATCGTGGCCTCCGGTGGGCTCGGGCGCGGCGAGATGCTGCCGTACTCGGACCTGGATCTGATGCTGTTGCACAACAACATGCCGACCGAAGTGGTCAGCGAGGTCGCCGAGAAGTTGTGGTATCCGTTGTGGGACGCGAACATTCGTCTCGATCACAGCGTGCGCACGGTGCCCGAGGCATTGCGGGTGGCCAATGACGACATCTCGGTGGGCCTGGCGATGCTCGAGGTCCGCCACATCGCCGGCGACGCGGACCTGTCCTCGCTGCTGGTCGGCGGCGCCCGCAGGCAGTGGCGCATCGGCGTCGCATCGCGGTTCGACGAACTCGTCACGCATGCGCAGGCCCGTTGGGAGCGCAGCGGCCAGATCGCGCACCGCGCCGAGCCTGATCTCAAGTCCGGCCGCGGTGGGCTGCGCGACGTCCAGCTGCTCAACGCCCTGGCCATCGCGCAGCTGGCCGATGTGTACCCCAGCAAGGCACTGGCGTCGCCGATCGGAACGCTGGGCGACGCCCACCTGGCGTTGCTCAATGTGCGCACGGAACTGCACCGGGTGTCCGGTCGCGGCCGGGAGCTGCTGCTGGCCCAGCACGCCGACGAGATCGCTGCGGCGCTGCGCATCGGGGACCGATTCGACCTGGCCCGGGTGCTCTCCGACGCCGCCCGTACGGTCAGCTACTACGTGGACGCGGGGATTCGCACTGCCGCCAACGCATTACCGCGGCGGGGCTTTGCCGCCTTACGCAGGCCGGTGCGCCGACCGCTCGACGAGGGCGTCATCGAATACGCCGGTGAGGTGATCCTGGCCCGCGACGCCCGGCCGGAACGTGACCCCGGCCTGATCTTGCGCGTCGCCGCCGCCTCGGCCACCACGGGGCTGCCGATGGCCGTATCGACGCTGGGGCGACTGGGGGAGCGGGCACCCGAACTGCGCACGCCGTGGCCCCGGCAGGCGCTCAAGGATCTGCTGGTTCTGCTGGCATCGGGCCCCGCCGCGGTCGCGACCATCGAGGCACTGGACCGGACCGGCTTGTGGGGCAGGCTCTTTCCCGAGTGGGGCGCCGTGCGCGACCTGCCGCCCCGAGATGTCGTGCACATCTGGACCGTCGACCGGCATCTTGTCGAAACCGTCTCGCGGGCAAGCGCTTTCACCACCAGAGTGTCGCGACCCGACCTGCTGCTGCTCGGGGCGCTGTGCCACGACATCGGCAAGGGACGCGGCGGCGACCACAGCGTGATCGGCGCCGAACTAGCCACGCAGATCGGCACCCGGCTGGGCCTGTGGCCATCCGACATCGACGTGCTCGCGAAGCTGGTGCGCCACCACCTGCTGCTGCCGCACACCGCCACCCGGCGAGATCTCCAGGATCCCAAGACAATTGATGCCGTCGCCGAGACGCTCGGCGGTGACCTGGTGCTGTTGGAGCTGCTCGCCGCCTTGGCCGAGGCCGATTCGCTGGCCACCGGACCCGGGGTCTGGGGCGACTGGAAGGCGTCGCTCATCGGCGATCTCGTGCGTCGCTGCCGGCTGGTGATGGTCGGTGAGCCACTGCCGCAACCGGATCCGATCGAGCCGCGGTTCGTTGCGCTGGCCGCCGATGGCGGCGTGCATGTCGAACTGGCCGCGGGCGACGGGCAGCACATCTACAACGTCACGATGATCGCTCCGGACCGGCGCGGTCTGCTATCCAAGGCTGCAGGCGTGCTGGCACTGAATTCCCTTCGGGTGCACTCCGCTTCGGTGAACAGCGATCAGGGCTCGGCGATCAACACGTTCGTGGTGTCGCCGCTGTTCGGCTCGCCGCCGGAGGCCGGGCTGCTGCGGCAGCAGTTCATCCTCGCCCTCGACGGGGAGCTCGACGTGCTCGGCACGCTGCTGGCGCGCGAGCGCGAGGCCGCTCAGTACCCGACCACCCGGGCAGGGGAGATCCTGGCGGCGGTGCCGGCCAATCATGTCCCCGCGCCACCGCGCATCCTGTGGTCGGACGGTGGGGCGCCGGGGGAGTTGGTCGTGCAGATCCGCAGCGCCGACCGGCCCGGGCTGCTGTCCCGATTGACCGCGGTGTTCGAGCGCGACGGCGTCGACATCGCATGGGCGAAGGTGACGACGCTGGGATCCTCGGTGCTCGACGCGTTCGGTATCACCGTTCCGGACCCGGACTCCACCGGCTCCAGCCTGATTGCACTGCGCGACGAGCTGGAACGCGATCTGTACGCGATCCTGCCGGCGCCGCCCCCGGCCCAGCCGGCCAAACCTGCCGAGCAGGCCAGCTGACCGGTTACCTGCGGCTCACGCTCGCCGAGCCCTGAGCCGCAGGCTGCCCTGGTACCCGTCAGTCGTGGAAGAGCCGGTCGAGGAACCGGTCAAGCGGACTGTTCGGCAAATGACGGTCGACAAAGCGGTCGAGGTCATGGCGAACGAGGACGGGATGTGGCCGAGGATGGGTCGGTTGGGCTTGTGCGATTCCCGCGCCGAGCCCCAGTCCGGCACCGGCCAGCATCAGGGCCAACACCGTCAACCCGGCAGACTTGCGCAGGCGCGTGAACCCAGTGGTTGTGTTCATGGCCGCTTACCTCCTGAATGTGTGAAGTGATGATCAGAGGGTCGACCCGTTCTGTTCACGAGCCAGGGCAGGCAACCGTTCACCGGGGCAGGCCGATCGTGGGCACATGACCGAATTCGGGGGATACGGCGCCAATTACGGGTACAGCTCCTTCGTGCTGTCATGCCTCATCTGCTGGGCGCTGGACGTCATCGGAGCCGGCTCGCGGCGCGCAACTACGTCACCAATCGCGGACCGTTAGGCTTACGACGTGTTTGAGAGCTTGTCTGACCGGTTGACCGGTGCCCTGCAGGGGCTGCGCGGCAAGGGGCGGTTGACCGAGGCCGATATCGATGCCACCAGCCGGGAAATCCGGTTGGCCCTGCTGGAGGCCGACGTCTCGCTTCCGGTGGTGCGTGCCTTCGTCGCGCGCATCAAGGACCGGGCCAAGGGTGCCGAGGTGTCGGCTGCCCTGAACCCGGCGCAGCAGGTCGTCAAGATCGTCAACGAGGAACTGATCGGCATCCTCGGCGGGGAGACCCGGCAGCTGGCGTTCGCGAAGACGCCGCCCACGGTGATCATGCTGGCCGGTCTACAGGGTGCCGGTAAGACCACCCTGGCCGGCAAGCTGGCGAAATGGCTCAAGGGCCAAGGGCATACGCCGCTGCTGGTGGCCTGTGACCTGCAACGGCCCGGCGCCGTGCACCAGCTCAAGATCGTCGGCGAGCGCGCCGGGGTTGCGGTGTTCGCGCCGCATCCGGGCACGTCGGTGGAAGGGCTGGAGAACGCAGGCCACGGTGATCCGGTGGCGGTCGCCGGTGCTGGTCTGGCCGAGGCCAAGGCCAAACACTTCGACGTCGTCATCGTCGACACCGCAGGCCGCCTCGGTATCGACGAGGAACTGATGGGTCAGGCCGCCGCGATTCGCCAGGCCGTCAACCCCGACGAAGTGCTGTTCGTGCTCGACGCCATGATCGGCCAGGACGCTGTCGCCACCGCCGACGCGTTCCGTGAGGGCGTCGGTTTCACCGGTGTCGTGCTGACCAAGCTCGACGGCGACGCCCGTGGTGGTGCCGCGCTGTCGGTGCGTGAGGTCACCGGCGTGCCGATCCTCTTCGCGTCGGCCGGCGAGAAGCTCGAAGACTTCGACGTCTTCCACCCCGACCGGATGGCGTCGCGCATCCTCGGCATGGGTGATGTGCTCACCCTGATCGAACAGGCCGAACAGGTCTTCGACCAGCAGAAGGCCGAGGAGGCCGCGGCGAAGATCGGCTCGGGTGAGCTGACGCTGGAGGACTTCCTCGAGCAGATGCTGGCCATCCGCAAGATGGGCCCGATCGGCAACCTGCTCGGCATGCTGCCGGGCGCCGGGCAGATGAAAGACGCGCTGGCCGCCGTCGACGACAAGCAGCTGGACCGGGTCCAGGCGATCATCCGCGGCATGACGCCGGCAGAGCGCAGCGATCCCAAGATCATCAACGCCTCGCGGCGGCTGCGCATCGCCAACGGTTCGGGCGTCACCGTCTCGGAGGTCAACCAGCTGGTCGACCGGTTCTTCGAGGCCCGCAAGATGATGTCATCGATGGCCGGGCAGATGGGCATGCCGTTCGCCCGCAAGAGCGCCACCCGCAAGGCTGCCAAGGGCAAGAACAAGCAAGCCGGTAAGGGCCGCAAATCGGGCAAGGGCCCGACGCCGCCGAAGGTGCGCAACCCGCTGGCCGGGCCGGGTATGCCCGCCGGGTTCCCCGACCTGTCCAACATGCCCAAGGGCTTGGACGAATTGCCGCCGGGTCTGGCCGATTTCGATCTGTCGAAGCTGAAGTTCCCGGGCCAGAAGTAGCCGCCATGACGGTCTTGCACGTCCGCGGTCGGGGACTGCCCGACGGTGACGTCGTGCAATGGTGGATCGAACGCGGTGTGCTGTATGCCGATCCGATCGCCGGGGCCGAGACGGTGTTCGACGGTGGCTGGATCCTGCCCGGCCTCGTCGACGCACACTGCCACGTCGGCCTCGGACCGCATGGTCCGGTCGAATTCGACGAGGCGGTCACCCAGGCGCAGACCGAACGCGGGGTAGGGGCGCTGCTGCTGCGCGACGCCGGGTCGCCGGTGGACACCCGCAGCATGGACGACCGCGAGGATCTGCCGAAGATCATCCGGGCCGGCCGACACCTGGCCCGGCCCAAGCGGTATTCGCCGGGTCTGCCGATCGACATCGAGGACGAATCGCAATTGCCGGAGGCGGTGGCCGAGCAGGCGCGCTGGGGCGACGGCTGGGTCAAACTCGTCGGCGACTGGATCGACCGCAGCGTCGGCGACCTGGCCCCGCTGTGGTCCGACGAGATCCTCAAGGCTGCCATCGACGCCGCTCACGCGAACGGGGCACGGGTCACGGCGCACGTGTTCGGGGAGGACGCGTTGCCCGGGTTGATCAACGCAGGCATCGACTGCATCGAGCACGGCACCGGGATCACCGACGACATCATCGAGCTGATGCTGGCCAACGGCACAGCGTTGGTGCCGACCCTGATCAACATCGAGAACTTTCCCGGGATCGCCGACGCCGCGGCCAAGTATCCGGTCTATGCGGCCCACATGCGCGAGCTCTACGCGTCGTGCCGGGCCCGCGTCAGCGCCGCTCACGAGGCGGGCGTTCCCATCTTCGCGGGCACCGACGCGGGCGGCATGATCGCGCACGGTCGCATCGGCGACGAGATCGAGGCCCTCAAAACCGTGGGGCTGAGCCCGACGGATGCACTCGGCGCGGGCTGCTGGGATGCGCGTGCGTGGCTGGGGCGGCCGGGGCTGGCCGACGGGGCTCCGGCAGACCTCGTCTGTTACGCAGAGGACCCGCGCAGCGGTGGCGTCGACCACCCCGATCTGGTGATCCTGCGCGGCCGCGTCTACTAGCGGTCAGCCGTACTGGCTGAAACCCCAGTCCAGCAGCTGGGTCGCCTGGCCGTACAGGTCGCCGGTGCCGTACATCTGGACGACGATCAGCCGGTGGCTGCCTCGTTGTGCGGCACCGACGTAGGTCTTGCGGGCCAGGTCGGTATAGCCCGTCTTGCCGGCGAGGTCGCCGGGGTAGCGGGTCAGCAACTCGTTCTGACTGGTCAGGGTTCGCCCGGGAAACTGGGCTGTGGTCTGCCGGAAGATCTGGGCGATCAACGGATAGGTCAGGGCGGCCCGGTAGATCACCGCCAGATCGTGTGGTGTGGTCAACGATTCCCAGCCGGGCCCGTCCAGGCCGGACGGTGAGCCCGCGCGGGTGTTGCGGGCGCCGAGGCCGGCTGCCTTGGCGTTCATCTTGGCGACCGCTGCGCGCTGCCCGCCGAGCATGTCGGCCAGCATGTTGGCGGCATCGTTGCCCGAGACCATCAGCAGGCCTTCCAGCAGTTGCTGGGTGGTGTAGGCCTGACCGGGTTTGAGCCCGACGCACGAGCACTCAACCTTGGTGTGAGAGTCGTTGGCGCGCGCGAAGTTGTCCGGCCGCAGGTTGTCCAGCACGACCATGGCCAGCAGCGGCTTGATGGTGCTGGCCGGGGCGTAGGAGCCGTTGGGGTCTTTGGCCGCCAGTACCCGGCCCGTATCGAGGTCGGCGACCAGCCACGCCTTGGCGGGACCGTTCGCGAACGCTTGCGCGCCTGCCGGTTCCACTGCCGGGTCGGCAGCTGCGATCGGCACCGTCAGCGCCGTGCCGAGGGCGAGCGCGGCCGCCGCGAACAGTGTGCGCACGTGCGCCGACGCTACGGTCTGCAGGACTCGTTCAGCGCGCGTTCAGATCTCTGTCGGGTATCGACGCGAATGTGCTCACAGCGTGCCGATACTCGCGGAGTGGTCCTGCAGGAAGCCCCAATCGAGCAGGGCGGCGGCCTGATCCCAGTACGTCGGGCCGCCTTCTTTGACCAGCCCGTGCATCATCGATATCACCAGACGACGGCCGTCGCGCTGGGCCGCCGCGACGAACGTCTTGCGCGCGATGTCGGTGAAACCCGTCTTGCCGCCGATCGCACCGGGATAGCGCTGCAGCAACTCGTCCTGGTTCTGCAGCACCCGATCCCCGGACTTGGTCGGGAACACGGTCGACGGCATCGCCGTGATCTGGGCGAAGACCGGGTTGGCCATCGCGGCGCGGAAGATCACCGCCATGTCGTGCGGCGTGGACCAGAACGGCATGCCCGGCGCATCCAGACCCGACGGTGTCACCACATTGGTGTCGTGAGCCCCGAGCTGCGCGGCCTTGGCGTTCATCTTGGCCACCGCGGCGCCCGGGCCACCGAGCATGTGCGCCAAGGTGTTTGCCGCATCGTTGCCAGAGTCCAGCAGCGCCGCCTCCAGCAGCTGGCGCGCGGTGTAGGTCTGGCCGGGGGTGACGCCGACGCACGTGCACTCGGCCTTCGAATCGGCCTCGTCGGCGACGATGGTGCTGTCCAACGGCAGCTCGTCGAGCACCACCTGGGCGAGCAGCGTCTTGATGGTGCTCGCCGGCGCGTAGCGGGTGTTCTCGTTACGCGCCGCCAGCACTTGGCCGGTGTCCAGGTCGGCAACCACCCAGCCTTCGGCAGGTCCCTCGGGGATCGGCGCCGAGCCGATCTGCTGCACGGCCATGTCGGCTCTTGCGGCGGGCGTACCGACCGCACCTGTGCTCAGAGCCGCGAACAGGACCGCAAGCGCGGCGACGAACCTCACCATGGCCGGTCAGCCTAATCGTGTTGAATCGAGACATGTTGAGCCTGGCTGAGATTTCGGACCGACTGGAGATTCAGCAACTGTTGATCGACTACTCGTCGGCGATCGACCGCCGGCAGTTCGACGACCTCGACCACGTCTTCACGCCGGACGCCTACATCGACTACCGGGCCATGGGTGGCATCGACGGCCAGTTCCCGGAGGTCAAGCAGTGGTTGGCGGAGGTGCTGCCGAACTTCCCGGCGTACGCCCACATGCTCGGCAACTTCGACGTGCGCATCACCGGTGACACGGCGTCCTCGCGCACCATCTGTTTCAACCCGATGGTGCTGCCCGGTGAGGCGCAACAGGTCCTGTTCTGCGGCCTGTGGTACGAGGACGAGTTCATCCGCACCGCCGACGGCTGGCGGATGAGCCGACGGGTGGAGACCAAGTGCTTCGACAAGGTCGTCTGAGTCGCCTCGGGCGACGTGTGGTCTGAGTCGCCTCCGGCGACGTGTCGTCTGAGTGGCCTCCGGCGACCCGTCAGCTGGATTTGGGCAGGCCGGACGGCCTCTGGCACAATGGTCGGCTGTCCGCCGTGCGACTCGTTCGATGCGCTGCACGGTGGTCACACACGTAAGGCAAAACCGGATCCGGGCAACCCGCCCCGATTGCCGAATTGCAGCGTGGCAACTGTTTAGGAGTTTCATCGTGGCTGTCAAGATCAAGCTGACCCGGCTTGGCAAGATCCGCAACCCCCAGTACCGCATCGCTGTCGCCGACGCGCGCACCCGCCGTGACGGCCGCGCCATCGAGATCATCGGCCGCTACCACCCCAAGGAAGAGCCGAGCCTGATCGAGATCGATTCGGAGCGCGCTCAGTACTGGCTGGGTGTCGGCGCCCAGCCCACCGAGCCGGTGCTGGCCCTGCTGAAGGTCACCGGTGACTGGCAGAAGTTCAAGGGCCTGCCGGGCGCCGAGGGCACGCTGAAGGTCAAGGAGGCCAAGCCCTCCAAGCTGGACCTGTTCAACGCCGCCCTCGCCGAGGCCGAGAGCGGCACCACCGCCCAGGCCGTGACGCTGAAGAAGAAGAAGTCCAAGAAGGACGAAGCTGCCGAGGCTCCGGCCGATTCCGCGGCCGACGAGGCTGCTGACGCCGCCAGCGAGAGCTGAGCGCCGCAGTGAGTTCTGTCGTGGTCGACGCCGTCGAGCACCTGGTGCGCGGCATCGTGGACAATCCCGACGACGTGCGGGTCGACATGGTGACCAGCCGTCGCGGACGCACCGTCGAGGTCCACGTCCATCCGGATGACCTGGGTAAGGTCATCGGCCGCGGTGGCCGTACCGCCACCGCGCTGCGCACCCTGGTCGCAGGCATCGGTGGGCGCGGGATCCGCGTCGACGTGGTGGACACCGACCAGTAGCGTCGGCTCCATATGGATCTGGTTGTCGGACGGGTCGTCAAGGCGCACGGGATCACCGGCGAGGTTGTCGTCGAGGTGCGCACTGATGACCCGGACGCCCGCTTCAGCCGTGGTGTCGCACTGCGGGGCCGGGCCAAGGGCGGTGCCGCCGAACGTTCGTTCACGGTCGAGTCGGTGCGCGAGCACGGCGGCCGACTGCTCGTCAGGCTGACCGGCGTCGCCGACCGCAATGCGGCAGATGAGTTGCGCGGCACGGTTTTTGTCGTCGACGCCGCCGAGCTTCCCCCGATCGACGATCCCGACGAGTTCTATGACCACGAGCTCGAAGGGCTGCGGATGGTGTGCGCCGACGGCACGCCCGTCGGCAAGGTCTCGGAGGTGCTGCACACCGCGGCAGGGGAGTTGCTCGCGGTGAAAGCCGACGCCGACGGACGCGAGGTGCTGGTGCCGTTCGTCAGCGCTATCGTCACCTCGGTCTCTCGAGAGGACGCGACGATCGTCATCGATCCGCCCGACGGCCTGCTCGACTTGAGCTGACGGGGCGACGCCGTGCGCATTGACGTCGTCACCATTTTTCCGGCCTACCTGGATCCGATCCGGCAGTCGCTGCCGGGCAAGGCCATCGATGCCGGCATCGTCACGCTGGCCGTGCACGATCTGCGGGCCTGGACCCACGATGTGCACCGGTCGGTCGACGATTCCCCGTACGGCGGTGGTCCGGGCATGGTCATGAAAGCCCCGGTGTGGGGGCAGGCGCTCGACGAAATATGCACTGACGAAACACTTCTGGTGGTACCCACCCCGGCGGGCCGGCTGTTCAACCAGGCCACGGCCCAGCGGTGGAGCGCCGAACGGCACCTGGTGTTCGCGTGCGGCCGGTACGAGGGCATCGACCAGCGGGTGGCCGACGACGCGGCCCGGCGCATGCGGGTCGAAGAGGTGTCGATCGGCGATTACGTGCTCACCGGTGGCGAGTCGGCAGCACTGGTGATGATCGAGGCGGTGGTACGCCTGCTGCCCGAGGTGCTCGGCAATCCCGCGTCACACCAACAGGATTCGCATTCCGATGGGCTGCTCGAAGGGCCCAGCTACACCCGTCCGCCGAGCTGGCGGGATTTGGACGTGCCTGCCGTGCTGCTGTCGGGCGATCATGCCAAGGTGGCCGCCTGGCGCCGGGAACAGGCGTTGCAGCGCACCCGGGAACGTCGCCCGGATCTGCTCGACAACACACCGCCAACAGTCCCCCGCAAGCGGGAGGTGCCCCCAACTTAGGCACCTGACACGCCGGTGTTGCGGTACCCCGTTTTCTGCTCGCGCGGGGAAGGTGGGTCAGATCCGCCCGCCCGGGAACATCGTCTTGACCGCATCGGTGATGGTCTTACGGGCCGTGGCGTCGTCGCTGGGTTGCATGGAGCCGATCACCATGATGAAGCGACGGTTGGCGCCGATCACCCCGGTGGACAGGTGCATCCAGTTGCCGCCGTTCCAGCAGCACATCCAACCCTGCTTGACCGCCACCGGCTCGGCATACAGCCCGTCGGGGATACCGAAACGTTGTGGGTAGCCGTCGATGCCGTTCGCGGTGGACTGGGCGAGGTTGGCCAGGATCGTGTTGGCCTGCTCCTGGGGCAGCCCGCCGCCGCCGTTCATGAGCAGGTCGTAGTAGCGCGCCAGATCATCGGCGGTGCTCATCGTGTTCCACCAGTGCCCGTCATACGGCGTCGAGGTGGACTTCAGGCCGTAGCGTGCGGTGACCCGGGTGATGATCGCGCTTCCGCCGTTGCGGTTCCAGAAGTTCTCGGCAGCGCCGTCATCGGAGGACCGCAACATGATGTCGAGGGCCTGGCGGTCATCGGCCGTGACCGTGGTCTGGCCCTTCGCCTCCTGCAGCAGCAGATCATCGGCGATGAACAGCTTGGCCACCGATGCGATGGGGATCGGCGTCGAGTTCCCGTTGGAGACCAGCTGGCCGGTGCTGCGATCGAGCACCAGCACCGTGATGTCGGCCCCGGCCTTCGACGCGGTCGAGGTCGCCAGGCTGGCCCGGTTCTGCAGACCGTCGAAGGTTGCTGCGGGCTCGTCCGGGGGAGCGTCAGGCAGCGGCGCGGCGGTGCCCTGCGGCACGACGACGGTGTACTGCGGAGCATTGGGGACCGGCGGCGGTGTTCCGTACACCCTGGCTTCGCAGCCGGCGATGGAGATCATCCCGATCACGCCGGCTGCCGTTACGGTCATCAGCCTCGACGGCCGCCGTTGCATGCCTCTCCTTAGACCCGGTAGCTGGAATCCGGACATCGGAAGCGAGCGACACGTGCGATTCGGTCGTCAGCAACCGTATTTCGGAGGGTTCAGACTAACCGTTCGCGGCTGAAATCGCGTAGCTTGTCGGTGACCGCGTTTCCGGGGTTGCGCACGGTGTGCAGCACAGCCGAACCGCCGGATCTGCCCGGATTTCACTGGATCGGGGCTCGTCTGGCACAATTGAGCAGTTGTCTGCTGCAGCCCAGGGCTGGATATCGCTACCCGGCCGCTGCCAGATACGCCCCGATACACCCGAAAACCAGCTTCGGCTGCGCGTCCGCGCATCGGCCCGGAGCCGCTAACAACAAGGAAGTGTCACCGATGAACACGCTGGACTTCGTCGATCAGGCGTCGCTGCGCGACGACATCCCGACCTTCAGCCCCGGCGACACCGTCAACGTGCACGTGAAGGTCATCGAGGGCTCCAAGGAGCGCATCCAGGTCTTCAAGGGCGTCGTGATCCGTCGTCAGGGCGGCGGCATCCGCGAGACCTTCACCGTGCGTAAGGAGAGCTACGGCGTCGGCGTCGAGCGGACCTTCCCGGTGCATTCGCCCAACATCGATCACATCGATGTCGTGACCCGCGGTGACGTGCGTCGCGCCAAGCTGTACTACCTGCGCGAGCTGCGCGGCAAGAAGGCGAAGATCAAGGAAAAGCGCTGAGCGCCTTGTCCTGCCCGGCGCGGTCCGGACGGCACACGCCGCTACTGTGGACGCCGTGACCGGACCCGCCGACTCTGCCGACTCGTCATCGGAAGACATCGTCAACACCGATTCCGAGACGTCCAAGCCGGATTCCGGCGCCGCATCTGAAGACGCCACCGAAGAAGCGCCCAAACGCAAGCGTTCGTCGCTGCGTGAGGGCGCCATTCTGGTGACCATCGCGATCGTCCTGTACTACGTGATGCTCACGTTCGTCGCGCGTCCCTACCTGATCCCGTCGGAATCGATGGAGCCCACGCTGCACGGCTGCACCGGCTGCGTCGGTGACCGGATCATGGTCGACAAGGTGACCTACCGGTTCAGCAAGCCGAGCCCGGGCGACGTGGTGGTGTTCAAGGGACCGCCGTCGTGGAACATCGGATACAAGTCGATCCGGTCGGACAACACCGCGGTGCGGTGGGTGCAGAACGCGCTCTCGTTCATCGGCTTCGTCCCGCCCGACGAGAACGACCTCGTCAAGCGCGTGATCGCGGTCGGCGGTCAGACGGTCGAGTGCCGCGCTGACACCGGGTTGACGGTCGACGGCAAACGACTCAACGAGCCATACCTGAACCCCGCCACGATGAACGCCGACCCACAGATCTACCCGTGCCTCGGCAATGAGTTCGGACCCGTCACGGTGCCGCAGGACCGGCTCTGGGTGATGGGGGACAACCGCACGCATTCGGCCGATTCGCGGATCCACTGCACCAATGTGCCCGCCGACGTGCAACGCGGCGTGCATTGCACCGGGGACCCGATGGCCGGCACCGTACCGGTGGACAATGTGATCGGTAAGGCGCGATTCATCGCCTGGCCGCCGGGCCGCTGGGGCGGCGTCAGCAGCGTGAATCCGCAGACCGACTCATAGGCGGAGGCCCCAGTGCCTCAAGAGGTGAAGATGTCGTGGCCGCCTCGAACGGTGATCCGGAAGGCCTCAGGCCTGCGGACCCTTGAATCCGCGCTGTACCGCAACGGACTGGGCCCCGTCGCCGGCGTCGACGAGGTGGGCCGCGGTGCGTGCGCCGGGCCGCTGGTCGTGGCGGCATGTGTGCTCGGCCCCAACCGGTTGGAGAGCCTGGCCGACCTCGACGACTCCAAGAAACTCGGCGAGAAGGAACGCGAACGGCTGTTCCCGCTGATCCGCCGCTATGCGCTGGCCTATCACGTGGTCATGATCCCGTCGACCGAGGTGGATCGCCGCGGTGTGCACGTCGCCAACATCGAGGGCATGCGGCGCGCGGTCGCCGGGTTGTCGGTGCGGCCTGGTTACGTGTTGTCCGACGGATTCCGGGTACCCGGTCTTGCCGTGCCGTCCCTTCCGGTGATCGGTGGTGATGCCGCTGCAGCATGCATAGCCGCAGCCAGTGTGCTGGCCAAGGTCAGTCGCGACCGGCTGATGGTGGAGATGGAACGCGAGCACCCGGGCTACGGGTTCGCCGAGCACAAGGGCTACAGCACGCCCGCGCACACGGCGGCCATGGCCAAGCTGGGGCCGTGTGCGCAGCACCGCTACTCGTATGTGAACGTGCGGCGGGCCGCACAGTCGGCTGACGTGCGGCAGGCCGCGGAGACTGTCGGAATGCGGCGAGTCCCGCAGTTGCGGGATCGGTGCGACGTGATGGGCTCAGGTGGGGAATGATGGAACGCAACCTAGACGAAGGACAGCAGAGTTTATGAGTGCCGAAGATCTCGAGAAGTACGAAACCGAGATGGAGCTCTCGCTGTACCGCGAATACAAGGACATCGTCGGGCAGTTCAGCTACGTCGTGGAGACCGAACGGCGGTTCTACCTGGCCAACAGCGTCGAGCTGGTGCCGCGCAACGCCGACGGTGAGGTTTATTTCGAGTTGCGGTTGGCCGACGCGTGGGTGTGGGACATGTACCGGCCGGCACGGTTCGTCAAGCAGGTGCGGGTCATCACCTTCAAGGACGTCAACATCGAAGAGGTCGAGAAGCCCGAGCTGCGGCTGCCCGAGTAAGCGGACGTCACTGCGCCGCGGCGTGCAGGTGCTCGCCGAAGAACGCGAATACCCGTGTCCAGGCATCGGCCGTGGCGGCCTCGTTGTAGCCGAACCCGGTGATCCGCAGCAGCGGTTGGGCAGGCAACAGGTTCGCGAAGCTGTGACCGGCGTCGGGATAGACCTTGATATCGGACGGGATGTTCTTTGCGTCGACGATCTTGCGCAGCCGCGCCGGGGCGCCGATGCCCAGCGGGTCGCGGCGTCCGAAGCTCGCGACGATGGGGCACGACGCGTCGAGGATCTCGTCGAGCCGCCGCGGCAGGGGTGTGCCGTAGAACGGGGCTGACGCGGCGAAACCCTTGGGGCCCATGACAAGTGCGAATTGTCCGCCCATGCAGAAGCCGGCGATGCCGACGGTGCCGGTGCACTCCGGCAGGGACTTCAGATGGTCGCGGGCAGCCAGGATGTCGTCGAGTGCACGACCGTGTTGGCTCAACAGGTCACGCATCACCCGCGTGACACAGCGGGCCCGGCCGCCACGGGCGTACAGATTCGGCGTGAGCGCGAGGTAGCCGGCCTCGGCGATCCGCTCGGACACCAACTCGTTGTCGGGTGCGTAGCCGATGGCGTCGTGGACCACCACGACACCTGGCCACGGCCCCTCGCCTTCCGGCGTGTCCAGCAGCGCGTCGATGGGGCCGTCGGGGGTGTCGAGACTGATCGTCGTCACCCTTGCCAACCTAATCGGGCGATTCAGGTCCCGCAGAACGTGCGGTAGGCGCCGAAGTCGGGCGGTGCGGGTTGGGCGTAGCGCTGCAGTCCGGGCCGCACGTCATAGGGCGCGGACACCGCCTCCAGCAGGTCTTCGAGCGGCGCCGGCTCACCGGCGGTCGCGGCGGTCAGGGCTTCCTCGACCAGGTGGTTGCGGGGGATGTAGACGGGGTTGACGTGGTCCATGGTGTCCGGCGCAGGGGCGAGGGCACGCCAGCGCGTCAACCAGTCATCGAAGGCTTCGGGCTCGGCGAACATGTTGCGCACCGCCCCGGCGTCGCCGCGTGCGGCGTGGGCGAGGCTGCGGAAGAATGACGTGTAGTCGACGCGGCCGCCCAGCAGGAGCTTGAGCAGTTCCTCGACCAGGCCTGTCGCCTGATCGTGCGAAACACTTTCGGGCAGGCCGAGTTTGGCGCGCATTCCGGCCAACCAGGCGTTCTGGAAGCGGACGCGGAACCCGGCGAGGGCATCGGTCGCCGCTGCCACCGCCCGTTCGCTGTCCTCGTCGATCAAGGGCAGCAGGGTTTCGGCGAACCGGGCGAGGTTCCATTCCGCCACCGCGGGCTGGTTGCCGTAGGCGTAGCGCCCGCCGTGATCGATCGAGCTGAACACCGTCGCCGGGTCGTAGGCCTCCATGAAGGCACACGGGCCGTAGTCGATGGTCTCTCCGGAGATGGTCATGTTGTCGGTGTTCATCACGCCGTGGATGAAGCCGACGAGCATCCACCGGGCCAGCAGCTCGGCCTGGACGTTGACGACTGCCTCGAACAAGGCCAGGTACGGATTGTCGGCCGTGGCGGCAGCGGGGTGATGGCGGGCGATGGCGTGGTCGGCCAGGCGCCGCAGCAGATCGTGGTCGGCGAGCCGACCCAGGGGGTCCGTGCCGGTGACCGCTCGGTGCGCCGCCGCGTACTGAAAGCTGCCCACCCGCAGATGGCTGGCGGCGACCCGCGCCAACACTGCCCCCGGCTGCGGGATTTCGCGCAGCACACCGCGGCCGGTGGCCGTCACGGCAAGCGACCGCGTGGTCGGGATGCCCATGGCGTGCATGGCCTCGCTGATGACGTACTCGCGCAGCATCGGCCCGACGACGGCCAGGCCGTCACCCCCGCGCGCGAACGGGGTGCGCCCGGAGCCCTTGAGATGCAGGTCGCGCAGTTGCCCACGGGTGTCGACGAGTTCGCCGAGCAGCAATGCGCGTCCGTCGCCCAGTCGCGGCACATAGCCGCCGAACTGGTGCCCGGCGTAGGCCTGGGCCACCGGCTTGGCGCCGTCGGGGACCGTGGTGCCCAGCAGCAGCCCGACGCCGTCCGGGCCGCGCAGCCATGCGGGGTCGAGACCCAATTCGAGGGCAAGAGGCTCGTTGAGGACCAGCAGCCGTGGGGACGGCGCGGCTTCGGCCTGCCATTCGACGGCCAGTTCGGGCAACTCGCGGGCGAACCGGTTGTCGAGGACGACAGCCGGCTTCACGCCCGTCACAGACTGCCCAGATCGTCGGGAACGTCGACGGCGTAGCGCTGCAGGATGTCGAGGGGCACCAGCTCGAGAGTGCTTTCATGGGTGGCGGCCAGGACGACGGGAGCCGCGCAACCGTCCTGGTGCGCGCGCAGCCAGTTGCTCGCCGTGACACACCAGCGATCCCCGGGCATCAACCCGGGGAAACGGAAATGTGGTGCGGGTGTCGACAGGTCGTTGCCGATCACCTTCTGATGCTCCAGGAACTCGGAGGTCACCACCGCACAGATGGTGTGCCTGCCGAGGTCGCCGTCACCGGTCGAGCAGCAGCCGTCGCGGTAGAAGCCGGTCAGGGGATCGGTACCGCATTCGTCCAACGGACCGCCCAGCACGTTGCGATCAGCCATTCCACCAGTATTGCCCGTCGGCGCGGTCTCCGGCGGCGGTGGGATCAGGAAAGCTGCGCCGCGATCTCGTTGAATGCGGCGATGGTGGGGAACAGCTTGGCTGCGTCCTGGGGGTATGGCCAGCTCGACAGCTTGGCCGCGACGATGTTCGCCGCACGGTTCACGTAGATCATCTGGCCGTGGATGCCCAGGCAGAGCAGCACGGTGTTGCCCGGCCCGGGGAACCAGCACTGGTTGCGGTACATGCCGCCCGGCATGCGGTTGTCGTCCGGGCTGGCGGCGAACGCCGCCCGCGAGTCGATGCCTCCGGCGAAGGTGTCGGCGATCCAGGACAGCGGTACCACCCGTTCTCCGGTCAGCGACGTGCCGCCGCCCAGGAAGAGTGACCCGAACCGCACCAGATCCCGCAGGCATGCGTTGATGCCGCCGTCGAACATCCCGGTTCCGACGGAGTCGACGCCGATGGTGGCGTCCTGCTGTGCGCCGAGTTTGCTCCACAGCAGCTGTGACATGAGATCGGGCATCCTGACGCCGCTGGCGGCCTCGCAGATCCAGCCGAGCACATCGGTTTCGCACGACCGGTATTCGAACGGGCCGCCGTGGGCCGACTTCTGCCGCAGGGTCAGCAGGAAGTCGTACATGGTCGAGGGCAGCTCCGGCACGGTGCGCGGCGCCCAGCCGATGGCCTGCTCGAGCAGCCGCACCTCGGCCATCGGGTCCAGGTAGGTCTCGGAGAAGGCTATGCCCGAACGCATGTCGAGCAGGTTGCGCACCGTGGCGCCGGCGTAGCCCGATTGTTCCAGGGCCGGAACGTATTTGGTCAGCGGCGCGTCGACGTCGAGCGCACCGCTGGCCGTCAACGCTCCCGCGACGATGCCGACCATCGACTTGCTGACCGACATCAGCAGGTGGCTCGACTCGGGCGTCATGCCGCTGTAGTAGTGCTCCTCGAGCACTTTTCCGCGCTGCGTGACGATCCAGCCGTCGGTCACCGTCGAGGTCATCACCTCACCGACGGTCGTCTGCACGGCGTTGGTGCTGTCGTACATCGGGATCGACGACAGGTCGGTGGGGGCGGCGGGCAGGTCGGCCACCGGCCCGGTGCCGCGTCCGATCACCGCGGTGGGGAGGAACTCGGCGACGTGCTGGAAGGTCCAGTGCAGCTGCTCGGCGGACTGCCAGTTCTGCAGCGTCAACTCCGCCGGGACGTCGCCAGATTCAGTAGCGGATTCGTTGCCGAGCAGCATGTGTGTTCCAGCCTCCCAATGCCGTGCCGGTGTTGCCCAGCAATGTCCTCGAACGACACTAACTCAGCGCGCTTCGGCGCTGTGTTGAGCATCCAGGATTAACAGTGCCACGTGCAGCGACGTCATCGATTCGCCGTCCTCGAGGTCCACGTCGAGCCGCCTTTGGATGGCGGCCAAGCGGCTGTACAAGGCCGGTCGGCTCATGTGTAACCGCTTGGCCAACGCGGATTTGTTGCCTGCCAGTTCCAGGAAGCCCCGCAACACCGCAAGGTCGTTCTCGCCGTGATCGGCGTCACGGATGAGCAGGTTCTTGAGTTCCGTCTCGGCGAAGGTCTGCACCCGCGGATCGTCCTGCAGCAAGGCGAGCAGTCCGCGCAGTCGAACATCCGAGGCCCGGACGAAGGGCCGCTGCATCCTCGACATGGACAGCGCCACCTCGGCGACGTGCGCGGATTCCCGTAGGCCGTGCACGGCGTCGGCAAACCCGCCGGCGCTGCCGCCCACGGCGACGACGACCTTGTCGGTGTCCCCGCCGCGGCCGATGGTTTCGCGCAGGCCTTCTGCCAGCCGGGTGAGGCCGGCATCGGGCGTGCTGCCGCGTCGGGTCGCCACGGCCAGCACCAGGCCGATCTCACCGTCGCGGCGGACCGAACAGATCGCGGTGTGGCCCTGGGACTTCACGCTGTGGGCGACGGCGTCGAGGATGCGGAGGTTGCGGCGCTGCACGGCCACCGGGTCGAGGCGGTCGGCCGGTGCGGCCACCCGCACGGTGACCGGCAGATACGGCCCGCCCGCGCGCAGTCCCAGTGCGACGGCCCGGGCGTCGGCGTCACGGTCGTCGGCGATGCGACCGCCCAGGACGTCGTCGATCAAACCGCTCTGGGCCTGGTGTTCGAGCCCGGAGCGGCCGCGCTCGGCCATCCGGTGCAGGGCCAGCGCCTGGGCGGCGCGCTCGAGCACCATCTTGGCCTGGGCCGGTGCCGCGGGTGGGTGCGGGATGATCAGCCGTCCCCACTCCTCGGCGCGAGGTCCGACCGTGGTCGTAGCCCAGGTTTCGGTCATCGCGCGCGACCGCCGTTGCCAATTGTCGAGCACCACGGTGGCCGCTTCGTGGCGCGGGGATACCGCCAGCACCTGGTGCGACAGGTCCTCCAGTACCACCGATTCGTCGACCATGTCCGCGGCCGCGCGGACGATGTCGGCCAGTGAGGCGCGCTTCATGCTGAGGTCGGTGAACGTCTGATGGGTGCGGTGGGCGAACGCCAGCTCCTCGTACTGGTCGGCCACGATGAGCCGATGCACCGCCTCGGTGACCTCGACGAATTTCGTCTCGCGGTGCAGCACCACCAGCGGCATCCCCAGTGATGCCGCGATGGCGCCGGTGCCCTCGGGCAGCGAGTCGATCCGGGTGCCCAGTTCGACCACCACGCCGACCGCCCCGGCGCGCCCCATCCTGTCGAGGTAGTCGTGCGGCGCGTCGCGCAGTGCGGAGCCCGTGGTGAGGACCAGCTCGCCGCCCTGCAGCAGGCCGGACAGATCGGGCATGTCGCTGACGTGCACCCAGCGCACCGGGCGGTCGAGGTTCTCGGCGCTGACCACCTCGGGGAGGCCGGCGCGCACGACGGGCAGGTCGACGACGTCGCGGACGGTCGGGATCATTTACAGATTGTAATAAGAAGGCTCGGTCCGGATACATAATGACGAGCCCTGGGAGGTGACCCATGCCGCAAAGTAATAGTCACAGTCATCCACCCCGAGGAGGTCCCCGCATATGAGCAACGTCATCCAGCACTGGCGCAACAACGAGACGTTCGCCGGTTCGTCGACGGCCACGTCGCCGGTGACCAACCCCGCCACCGGCGAGGTGACCGGTGAGTTGCGGCTGGCCAGCGTGGAGGACGCGCAGACGGTGATCGACGCTGCTGCCGCGGCGTTCCCGGCATGGCGGGACACCTCCCTGGCCCGGCGCACCCAGGTGCTGTTCACCTTCCGCGAGCTGATCAACGCCCGCAAGGAAGAGCTGGCGGCCATCATCACCTCCGAGCACGGCAAGGTGCTCTCCGATGCCCTCGGTGAGGTTTCCCGCGGTATCGAGGTCGTCGAATTCGCTTGCGGCATCCCGCATCTGCTCAAGGGCGGGTACACCGAGAACGCCTCGACCAAGGTCGACGTGCATTCGGTTCTGCAGCCGCTGGGCCCGGTCGGCATCATCTCGCCGTTCAACTTCCCCGCCATGGTGCCGATGTGGTTCTTCCCCATCGCGATCGCCGCGGGCAACACCGTGGTCGTCAAGCCCTCCGAGAAGGATCCCTCGGCCGTGATCTGGATGGCCGAGCTGTGGAAGGAAGCCGGTCTGCCCGCGGGCGTGTTCAACGTCCTGCAAGGTGACAAGACCGCGGTCGACGAGCTGCTGACCAACCCCAAGATCAAGGCCGTCTCGTTCGTGGGCTCGACCCCGATCGCGCAGTACGTCTACGCCACCGCCACCGCCGCGGGCAAGCGCGTGCAGGCCCTCGGCGGCGCCAAGAACCACGCCGTCATCCTGCCCGACGCCGATCTGGACCTGGCCGCCGACGCCATGGTCAACGCCGGTTTCGGTTCGGCAGGCGAGCGCTGCATGGCCATCTCCGCGGCTGTCGCGGTCGGCCCGATCGCCGACGACCTGGTCGCCAAGATCGCCGAGCGCACCGCCACCATCAAGACCGGTGACGGCACCAAGGATTCGGACATGGGCCCGCTGGTCACCAAGGCCCACCGCGACAAGGTGGCCTCCTACATCGACGCCGGCGAGGCCGCGGGTGCCAAGGTCGTGGTCGACGGCCGCACCGTGATCGCCAACGGTGGCGCCGATGGGTTCTGGCTGGGTCCGACGCTGCTGGACAACGTCACCCCCGACATGACCGTCTACACCGACGAGATCTTCGGACCCGTGTTGTCGGTCGTGCGGGTCGAAACCTACGACGAGGCACTCGAACTCATCAACAGCAACCCCTACGGCAACGGCACCGCGATCTTCACCAACGACGGCGGCGCGGCGCGGCGCTTCCAGAACGAGGTCGAGGTCGGCATGGTCGGCATCAACGTGCCGATCCCGGTTCCCATGGCGTACTTCAGCTTCGGTGGCTGGAAGGCCTCGCTGTTCGGTGACAGCCATGCTCACGGCACCGAGGGTGTGCACTTCTTCACCCGCACCAAGGCCATCACCACCCGCTGGCTCGACCCCAGCCACGGTGGCATCAACCTGGGCTTCCCGCAGAACGGGTAAACCTGGACTGTTGTGTGGCCCATCCGGACAAACCCCTCGCCGGATGGGCCACACAACTCCGGAGAACGGCAATCGACCCCCGCTGCTGCGAGCACGAATGAGAGACTTGACCATGACTTTGACCGACGAGTCCACCCTGCTGCCCAACGGATTGACCGTGGAGGCGGCCCGCGCCGAGGCGGCGCGTACCTACGAGCTCGACCGTGCGCACGTGTTCCATTCCTGGTCCGCGCAGGCCGAGATCTCCCCGATGACGATCACCGCATCGCAGGGATCGTACGTCTGGGACGGCGACGGTAATCGGCTGCTGGATTTCTCCTGTCAGCTGGTCAACACCAACATCGGTCATCAGCACCCGAAAGTGGTTGCGGCCATTGCTGATCAGGCGGCCAAGCTGTGCACCGTGGCTCCGCAGTACGCCAATGACGCGCGTTCGGAGGCAGCGCGGCTGATCGCCGAGCGCACCCCGGGCGACCTGGACAAGATCTTCTTCACCAACGGCGGCGCCGACGCCATCGAGCACGCGGTGCGCATGGCCCGGCTGCACACCGGCCGCTACAAGGTGCTCACCCGGTACCGCTCCTACCACGGTGGCACCGAAACCGCGATCAACATGACCGGTGACCCGCGCCGGTGGCCCAACGACCACGGCAACGCCGGCATCGTGCACTTCTTCGGGCCGTTCCTGTACCGCTCGCGCTTCCACGCCACCACCGAGGCCGAGGAGTCCGCGCGCGCTCTCGAGCACCTCGAGGAGACCGTCCGCATGGAGGGTCCGTCGACCATTGCCGCGATCGTGCTGGAGTCCATCCCGGGTACCGCGGGCATCATGGTCCCGCCGCCGGGCTACATCGCAGGTGTGCGCGAGATCTGCGACCGCTACGGCATCATGTACATCGCCGACGAGGTGATGGCGGGCTTCGGGCGCAGCGGAAAGTGGTTCTCCATCAACCACTTCGATGTCGTGCCGGACCTGCTGACCTTCGCCAAGGGCGTCAACTCCGGCTACGTCCCGCTCGGCGGTGTCGCGATCAGCCCGGCCATCGCCGAGACCTTCGCTCACCGTGCCTACCCGGGCGGCCTGACGTACTCGGGTCATCCGCTGGCCACCGCGGCTGCCGTCGCCACCATCAACGCGATGGAAGACGAAGGCATGGTCGACAACGCGGCCCGCATCGGTGCCGAGGTGATCGCACCCGGCCTGGCCGAGCTGGCCGCCAAGCATCGCAGCATCGGCGAAGTGCGCGGTGCCGGTGTGTTCTGGGCCGTCGAACTCGTCGCGGACCAGCAGACCCGCGAACCGCTGGCAGCCTACGGCGGTTCCAGCCCGGCGATGAACGCCGTGATCGCGGCGTGCAAGGCGGGCGGCCTGCTGCCGTTCGCCAACTTCAACCGCATCCACGTCGTGCCGCCGTGCAACGTCACTGCCGACGAAGTGCGCGAAGGCCTGGCGATCCTGGACAAGGCGTTCGACGTCGCCGACGAGCACGCGCGCTGATATGCCCCACCGATGCCCGGCCGTGCGCCTGACGCATGGCCGGGCATCGTCATGCTGTGAATCGGTGGCCGACTTGGCAGACTGAACCCGTGCGTTCACATGCCCAGTGCTGGTTGACAGATATGGACGGAGTCCTCGTTCACGAGGACTCCGCGATTCCCGGAGCCGCGGAGTTCCTGCAGACGTTGGTGGACAAGGAACGGCCGTTTCTGGTCCTGACCAACAATTCGATCTTCACGCCGCGGGATCTGGCGGCCCGGTTGCTGCGTTCGGGGCTGTCGGTGCCGGAGCCTGCCATCTGGACCTCGGCGCTGGCGACCGCGGCGTTCCTCGACGGTCAGTTGCCCGGCGGGTCGGCCTATGTCATCGGTGAGGCCGGGCTCACCACCGCGCTGCACGAGGTCGGCTACACCCTCACCGACACCGCCCCGGACTTCGTGGTGCTGGGCGAAACCCGCACCTATTCATTCGAGGCGATCACCAAGGCGATCCGGCTGATCATCGGCGGCGCCCGGTTCATCGCCACCAATCCCGATGTCACCGGGCCGTCGGCGGAGGGCCCGCTGCCTGCGACCGGCTCGGTGGCGGCGATGATCACCAAAGCCACCGGCCGCGAACCCTACTTCGTCGGCAAGCCGAACCCGATGATGTTCCGCAGCGCGCTCAACCGGATCGAGGCCCATTCGGAGAACACCGTGATGGTGGGGGACCGGATGGACACCGACGTGGTCGCCGGTATCGAGGCCGGACTCGACACGATCCTCGTGCTGACCGGCTCCACCCAGGTCGACGACATCCAGCGCTACCCGTTCCGTCCCAGCCGCGTACTGCCGTCGATCGCCCAGGCGATCGAGCTGATCTGAACGTCAGGGGGTCAGGTGGCTGAGTCCATCGACGACTATTTCACTGCGACCGTCGCGGCGTGGGCCGATACCGGGCCTGCCGCAACCGGTTCCGCGCTGAGCGTGCCGAATGCGTTGGAGCTCTTCGATGCTCAGCTGGCCAGTCGGCATCTCGACCTGGCGGCCCGGTGGTTGCGGTCGCAGGGCAAGGGCTTCTACACCATCGGCTCGTCGGGGCACGAGGGTAACGCCGCCGTCGCTGCCGCGCTCCGGCCCACGGATCCGGCCCTGCTGCACTACCGGTCGGGCGGGTTCTACCTGGCCCGGGCCGCGCAGGTGGACGGATCGGATCCGGTGCGCGACGTGCTGCTGGGCCTGGTCGCGGCGACCGAAGAACCGATATCCGGTGGACGGCACAAGGTGTTCGGTCGTCACGACCTGAACATCATCCCGCAGACCTCGACCATCGCGTCGCACCTGCCGCGCGCGGTCGGGGTGGCGTTCTCGATCGCCCGTACCCGCAAGCTCGGAGTCGCGTGCCCGTGGCCCGAAGATGCCGTGACGGTGTGCAGTTTCGGCGACGCCTCGGCCAATCACTCGACCGCGGTGGGCGCCGTCAACGCTGCGCTGCATGCCGCCTATCAGGGGCTGCCGATGCCGCTGCTTTTCGTGTGCGAGGACAACGGGATCGGGATCAGCACTCCGACGCCGCGGGGCTGGGTGCAACGCGCCTACGGGCATCGCGAAGGACTGCAGTACTTCGCGGCCGACGGCTGCGATCTGGCCGACGCGTACGGGACCGCGAGCGCCGCCGCCGACTGGGTGCGCAGCCAACGCCGGCCGGCGTTCCTGCATCTCACAACCGTCCGGTTGATGGGGCACGCCGGCTCCGACTACGAGCCGGGATATCGTCGGCCCGCCGAGATCAGCGCCGACTTCGACCGAGACCCGGTGCTGGCCACTGCCAAACTCCTTGTGGCGCACGGTGTTCTGACGCCCGAACAGGTGCTGCAACGCTACGAGGCCAAGCGCGCCGAGGTGATCGAGCTGGCCCGGGTGATCGCCGAATCGCCTCAGCTCGACAGCGCGGACAGCGTGACCCGGCCACTGACAGAGGTTCTCGACGACGCCAGGTCGGTGTCGGTCACGGCGCCGACGGGCGAACCGAATCTCACTGTGGCCCTTTCCATCAACCGCGCTCTGCAGGATGTGCTCAACTCCCAACCCGAGGCCATCGTGTTCGGGGAGGACGTGGCGCGCAAGGGTGGGGTGTACGGCGTGACGCGTGGCCTACAGGCGGCAGCAGGCCGGGCCCGAGTGTTCGACACCCTGCTGGACGAACAGACCATTCTCGGTCTGGCGCTGGGCGCGGGAGTCTCCGGGTTGTTGCCGATCCCGGAGATCCAGTACCTGGCATACCTGCACAACGCCTCCGACCAGATCCGCGGTGAGGGCGCCACACTGCAATTCTTCTCCAACCGGCAGTACCGCAATCCCATGGTGGTGCGCATCGCCGGCTACGGCTACCAGAAGGGTTTCGGCGGGCATTTCCACAACGACAACTCGATCGCCGCGATCCGCGACATCCCCGGCGTGGTGATCGCGTCGCCTGCCCGCCCCGACGACGCCGCAGCCATGCTGCACACGTGCGTCGGCATCGCGAAAACCACTGGGGCCGTGTGTGTTTATCTCGAACCCATCGCGCTGTACCACACCCGTGATCTGTACGCCGACGGCGACGGGGAATGGCTGGCGGACTATCCGACGCAGGCCGCCCCGTTGGGGCGGGCCCGCACCTACGGCGACGGCACAGATCTGACGATGCTCACCTTCGGCAACGGCCTGCGGATGAGCCTGCGCGTGGCCCGCCGGCTCTCCGAACTGGGCATCAACGCGCGGGTGGTGGATCTGCGCTGGCTGGCGCCGTTGCCGGTCGAGGACATGCTGGCCGAGGCCGAGGCGACGGGCCATGTGCTCATCGTCGACGAGACCCGCCGGACCGGCGGCGTCGGCGAAGGTGTGCTGGCCGAACTGCTCGCGCACGGCTACTCCGGTGAAGTTGCGCGAGTGGCCAGCAGTGACAGCTTCATCCCGCTGGGTGACGCGGCGTTGCAGGTACTGCTGTCCGAGGACACCATCGAGGCCGCGGCGCTGAAGCTCGTGAGCAACCGCGCTTGATAGCTTGGCCGAATGGTCGAACCTGCAACGCCGGATCTGACCGGCTCCTCGCGTGCGCCGGCACCCCTGGCGGGGGTCCGGATCATCGAGATCTCCAGCTTCGTCGCGGTGCCGCTGGCCGGGATGACCCTGGGCCAGCTCGGTGCGGAGGTGGTCCGGGTCGATCCGATCAGCGGAGCCGCCGACTATCACCGCTGGCCGGTCACCGACGGCGGCGAGAGCATCTACTGGGCCGGGCTCAACAAGGGCAAGCGTTCGGTCGCCGCCGACATGCGCTCAGTCGAAGGTCAACGGCTGGTGCAGCGGCTGATCGCCGAGGCGGGCGTGTTGATCACCAATGTGACCGGCCGGCAATGGCATTCGTACGACGAACTGGTGACGGCACGGCCCGACCTGATCCACGTCGAAGTGTCAGGGCGCGCCGACGGCGGCACCGGGGTGGATTACACCGTCAACGCCGGGCTCGGGTTCCCGCTGGTGACCGGGCCTGCGCAACTCGCCACCCCGGTCAATCACGTCCTGCCCGCCTGGGACATCAGCTGCGGGCTCTACGTCGCGTTGGCGGTCAGTGCTGCGCTGCGTCATCGCGACGCCACAGGTGAGGGTGCCCGCATCAGTATCCCGCTGGAGAATGTGGCGCTGGCAACGGCGGGCAACCTGGGATTCCTCACCGAAGTGATGATCAACGGGACCGAACGCGAACGGCTCGGCAACACCCTTTTCGGCACCTACGGGCAGAACTTCACCAGCAGCGACGGCGTGGCATTCATGCTCGTCGCACTCACCGGTCGGCACTTCCGCGACCTCAGTGAGGTCACCGGCACCACGAAAGCCGTTGCCGCACTGGCCGCAGCGCTGGGCGCCGACTTCTCAGACGAGGGCCAACGCTACATTCACCGCGACGCGCTCACGGGCCTGTTCACGCTGTGGTTCAGCCAGCACACCGCCGAGGAGATCGCCGCGGCACTGTCGGGCACCTCGGTGCTGTGGGAGCGGTACCGCAGCTTCGCCGAGGTCGCCACCGGTCCGCGCGTGACGGGCAATCCGCTGTTCACGCCGCTGGACCAACCGCGTGTCGGGCAGTACCTGGCGCCGGGCCTGCCGATGGCGATCGACGGGGTATATCCGCCCGCGGTGCCCGCGCCTGCCATCGGCGACGACACCGCCGCGGTGCTGGCCGAGCACCTCGGCCTCGGCGCCGACGAGATCGCCGCTTTGACCGAATCAGGAACTGTCGCAACGGGTTCGGTCCGGTGAGCACACTGCTGAAATTGCTCGACGTACCAGCCGACGGCGACGGGTACCTCGGCGAGAGCGTCGGGCCGGACGGCAAACGGGCTTACGGCGGGCAGCTGGCCGCCCAGAGCCTGGCCGCGGCCTGTCGTACCGTCGAGGCCGAGCGGTCACCGACCAACGTGCACGTGCAGTTCCTGCGCGGAGGCGACGCGGGAGCACCGGTGCGGTACCGAGTACAGCGGCTTTACGACGGCCGGACGGCGGCTGCCCGTCGGGTCGAGTCCTATCAGGGCGACCGGCTCCTGACCGCGGCCACGGTGTCCTTCGCAACGGAACTACCGGGGCCCGAACACGGTCACGTGCCGTTGCCGGGTGACCCAGAGGCGCTGTGTCACACCGGACCGCCAGGGCCGGCTCCGTCACTGCCGTTGGGGGAGTTCGATATCCGCGTCGACGACACCGGCGCGGCCGACGCGTTCGTGCGCCGGTTCTGGTGGCGCGTCGTCACAGACCTACCCGCCGACCCGCGGTTACACGCGCTCGTCGCGGTGTACATCACCGATCTGTACGGCATCGACCCCGTGTTGGCAGTCCACGGACACAGCATGCGGTCGCGCGCGTTCCGCAGTGGCACCACCGATTCCGCTATCTGGTTTCATCGGCCGGTGCGCGCCGATCGGTGGAATCTGCTCGAGGCACGCTCACCGGCTGCCGCGCGCGGACGCGGTGTCGCCACTGCAAGCCTCATCGGGTCCGACGGTTCGGTCGCCGCGACGCTCGTGCAGGAGGGGCTGGTAGCCGAGCGTCCCGCGCCGTGACCGGATCGCGGATCAGCCGACGATCAGGTTCAGCGTGCCCAGGTCACAATCCTCGATGTCGTCGATGGCGATGTCGGGCTCGATGTCTGGCAGGAAGACGCCTCTCCTGGCCGTCTCGGTGATACCGACCGGCCGCTGAGGGTTCTTGCCGGCGTAGTCGTCGACGTAATCGGCGACACCGAGCGCCTCGGCCACCCGCCGGGCATAGGCGGGACCACCGCCGCTCCACACGACGATCTTGGTGTTCTTGAACTGCGACAGCGTGATCAACAGCGTCCTGATGTGGTCAGCAGGCGCGATGGTTCGCTGGTCGGTGCTCTTGAGAAGCGTTCCATCGCAATCGAAGGCGATGACGATTTCTTTCACGGTGCGATCATGCCGCCCTTCGACTCGGCGAGCTCTGCCCGGGGCGCAAGCTCGCGCACCGACAGTCCCGCGGACCGGCCGGCGACACGCCCGCGGACGGCCGTGACGAGCCGGGTCAGCACCACACCCGTCGCCAGCGACAACACCACCCCGATCAAC
Organism: Mycobacterium aquaticum; assembly: GCF_002086485.1. Classification (GTDB taxonomy): domain Bacteria; phylum Actinomycetota; class Actinomycetes; order Mycobacteriales; family Mycobacteriaceae; genus Mycobacterium; species Mycobacterium aquaticum. Next base: position 181,089 of record NZ_MVHF01000005.1, read on the forward strand.
GGATGATCGCCGGCCAGCGGGTACACCTGGTAGTGCGTGAGGTAGATGTACAGCGACGCCTCGGCGAGCAGTCCGCAGACCCCGGCCACCGCCGCGGGACAGCGCAGTGCGGGCAGCCAGATCAGCAACACAAATCCGGCCAGTACCAACATTTCCCGGTCTGGATTGCCGAAGTAGCCGTGCAGGCCCATGGCGACCACGGCCGTGACGATCGTCCGCTGCCACAGCGTGCTCGCCTTGGCCGCGGCCCAGCCTGCGGCAAAGAACCAGAACGCGAGCACGGTGAACCAGGCCTCGCGACCGAGATCGAATCCCGGCAGGTCGTAGCGCAGAGCCAGTCCCACGACCAGTAACGCGGCGGCAAACCCGAACGGTCGTCGGCGTTCCCATCTATCGGCTCGGGGTAGCCACACCACCACCGTCAATGCCACCAGAATCCACACCAAGACTTCGACGAACCACAGTCGGCCCGCCGTCATGCTGTCCGGCGGCCCCAGGAACTTGTTGGCCAGCAACAGGTTCGAGATGTGGTAGTCATCGGTCACGGCCAGAGCGATGGCCACCCACACGATCGATGGCACGGCGATCCAGGCGATCGTATTGCGCAGGTGGAGAACCCGTTGCCGTCGTGGTACCGGGGTGAGGCAGAAGCGGCCGAAGTTGTATCCCGCCACGCCGAGCAGCACATGGGCACCGCCCCACAGTTTGAACAGATCCGCGTGGGACCCGACGATGAGCACGATGGCGGCAGCGCGCAGCGCCACACTCGTCTCCACCGTCGACCCCCAGCGACGCCGGGGTGCGGTGGTGGGCTGCAGCCGGTCCAACGGCATCAGATGCCACCGCGCGGGCAGGTGGCCGATGGCCTGTTCCAGCCGGACCGACATGGCCACGTAGGTCAGCGAGTTCCCGCCGAGATCGACGAAACTGGCCCGGGTGTCGATGGTGGTGGGGTCGAGGTGCAGGACATCGGCGAACAGTCGCCGCAGATCCACTGCGTCGGTTGCCGCATCGGGATCCGGCATGGCGGCCAGCCGACGCACTGCGGGATAGTCCGGTTTCCCGGAGGCCAGCCTCGGCAGCTCAGGCACCACGACCGCGCGCACCGCCGTAGCCGGAACACCTGCGGCGGCAGCGGTGAGCTGTCGCAGCTCGTGGGCACTGCGTCGCGTGGTGGCGGCCACCACGATACGGCCGTCATGCTCGGCGCACAGGGCGGCGGTGTCGTGGCTGCGCAGTGCCGCTTCCAGCCGCTGCAGGTCGATCCGCAGTCCATAGAGCTTCACGAAACGGCTACTGCGGCCGACGATCTCGTAGAGACCGTCGGGTCCGCGGCGAGCGATGTCGCCGGTTCGCAGCTCATCGACGGTGGCGCCCAGCGCCAGATCGGCGGGTTGCTGCGCGTATCCCATCATGACGTTGGGGCCGGTGTAGACGAGTTCACCGGTGCCGTCCGGCCAGTCGTCGCTCGAATCGATCGACAGCGCTCCGCCGGGGATGGGCCGCCCGATGCAGCCCGGGTGTGACAGCGCCGCTTCCGGTGGTAGGTAGGCCATGCGGGCGGTGGCCTCGGTCGCGCCGTACATCACGAAGAACTTGCGGCCTCGTTCGCGGGCGTGTGCCGCCCACCGGCTGACCTGCTCGGGTGGCATTCGCCCGCCGGCCTGGGTGAGGTACCGCAGGTGCGGCAGTTCCATTGCGTCGAAACCGATCCGGTCGAGCAGATCGAAGGTGTGCGGCACCCCGGCGAGGCTGGTGCCGCGATGGCGACGGAACAACTCCCAGAACCGGTCGTCCACAACGGAGTGGCCGGTGAGGATCAGGCCGGCGCCGCGCAGCAGATGACTGTGTACCACCGAAAGGCCATAGCAGTACGAGAGCGGCAATGTGGTTGCTGCCCGGTCGGTTTCGCGTATGTCGAGGTACTCGGAGATGGCGGCGGCATTGCTGATCAGGTTGATGCGGGACAGCCGCACAAGTTTCGGGGATCCGGTACTGCCCGACGTGGACATCAGCAGTGCCAGGTCATCGTGGAGGCGGTGGACCGCACGGCGGTGGCGATGGTGAATTCCCGACGCGTCGATCACGGTGTCGGGGTCGTAGGTGTCGATGATCGCGTGGTGATCGCGCTCGGCAGGTACCGGGATCACCACATGGCCGGCCGCCAGTGCGGCCAGATAGCGGGTCAGGGTTTCGGTGTCGTTGCGGGTTTCCAGAAGTATCAGTCGGCGGCCGCTGCCCAGCGACGGCCCGGTCGCCGTGACCGCGCCGGCCAGGTCGCGGTACGTCAGCTGGGTTGTCTCGGTGTGCAGCGCTACGCGATCACCGTGGGACCGTAGACAACCCACCAGCGAGGCTGATGGAGTCACCGGAAAACCGTTCCGGTTCCGAGCACGTCGATGTGGACCTTGGTGTCGATCGCGGGGGGATCGAGACTGTGCTGGCGCACCGTGACGGGTGCCGCATCGCCGGATGGGTCGATGGTCAACAGCACATCATGGCCCAGGAATTCGGTCGCGATGACGGTGCCGAACCCGCCCGAGGTGCGGCTGCTCTCTTCGGAGTCCGAAATCGCGGTGGCGACAAGCTGTTCGGGCCGCAGGATGACGGTGGCGGGGCCGTCCGCGGTCTCCGTCTGCACCGGAACCCGACCGAAGACGCACTCGGCGAACCCGTCCGCCACAGTGCACGGCAGCGCGATGCAGTCGCCGAGGAATTCCGCGGTGAACCGGTCGTTGGGTTGGCGGTATACCTGCATCGGCCCGCCGACCTGGGTGAACAGCCCATCCCGCATCACCGCGACCTGATCCGCCAGTGACAGCGCTTCCTCCTGATCGTGGGTGACCAGAAGTGTCGTCACCCCGGCGTCGGAGAGAGTGCCTGCCACCACTTTGCGGGTCGACGCCCGCAGTCCCGTGTCGAGTGCGCTGAACGGTTCGTCGAGCAACATCAACGCGGGTTTGCGGGCCAGGGCACGCGCCAGCGCCACGCGCTGCTGCTGACCGCCGGACAGTTGATGCGGTCGGCGGTCGGCGAATGAGCTGTCGAGCGAGACGGTTTCGAGCAGTTCGGTGATCCTGTCACGTGCCGCGGCTCCGCGCAGCACACCGCGCAGTCCGTAGCCGACGTTCTGTCCGACGGTCAGATGCGGGAACAGCGCACCGTCCTGGGCCACGTAGCCGACCGGGCGTCGATGGGGTGGTACCCAGCTGTTTCCGGCCACGTCGCGTCCGTCGATGGTGACGGTTCCCGCATCCGGGGTCTCGAATCCGGCGATCAGCCGCAACAGCGTGGTTTTTCCGCACCCAGATGCGCCGACGACCGCGGTGATGGTGCCCGGCTCGAGGTCCAGGTCGATTCCGTGCAGAACGGTGTTGCCGTGGAAGGACTTGGCCAGGGCTCGCGTGCTCAGGGTCGGTGTGGTCACAGCGCGGCCACCTTCGTCGACTGGCGGAACAGGATGAGCGTGACGGGGATCGCCAGCACCACCAGCACCAGTGCATACGGTGCCGCTGCGGGGTAGTCGAGTTCGCTTGCGTAGGACCAGAACCGCATGGACAGGGTGCGCGTGCCGGTCGGTGCCAGCAGCAGGGTCGCGGTCAATTCGGTGGCCACCGCCACGAAGACCAGCGATGCGCCCGCTGCGGCCGCTGGGGCGGTGAGCCGCAGGGTGACCCGGGTGAAGGTGGCCCATGGCGCGCTGCCCAGCGAGCGGGAGGCCTCTTCCAGATTGAGCGGTACCTGGGCGAGCCCCGCCCGCAGGCTCACCAGTGCGCGGGGCGTGAACAACAGCACATAGGCGCCCAGGATCAGGAAGACGGTCTGGTACAGCGCGGGCACCGCCCGGATCGTGACGGTCACCAGCGCCAGCGCGGTGACGATGCCGGGCAGCGAGCTGGTGACGAAGTTGGCGCCTTCGACCATCCTGGCCAGTGCGCCGCTGCAGCGCACGGCGACCCATGCCACCGGAAACGCCAGCATCGTGGTGATCACAGCGGCCGCAGTCGCCAGCCCGATCGTTTGGCCGAGTGCCGAGCCCAGGTCGTCGATCTCCCACACCCCGGAACCGCCGATCCACAGCCAGCGCAGGATCGTCCACACCGGGACCCCGAGTGCTGCCAGCGTGAGCGCCAGCAGCCCGGCCTGCGCCGGTAATCCGAAGCGGCCCAAGCGAACCGGTTCGGGTCGTCGGGGCGCTCCTGCTCCGATCCTGGCGAAGCGGGCCTGGCCGCGGGCACCAGCCTCGGCGACCAGCAGCACCAGGCAGCACAGCACCAGCACGCCGGCGAGCATGCTGCCCGCCGCGCCGTCGAATGTTGCCTGGAACTGTTCGAAGATGGCCGTGGTGAAGGTGTCGAAGCGCACCATCGCGAATGCGCCGTATTCGGCGAGCAGGTGCACGGCAATCAGCAGTCCGCTGCCGAGGACGGCGAGCCGCAACTGCGGCAGCACCACCCGGAACATCACGCCCGCGGTGTCGGAGCCCAACGTGCGGGCCGACTCCTCGACCGCCGGGTCCAGGCGACGCAGCGTCGCGGCAGCAGGCAGGTAGACGAACGGGAAGTACGACAGCGTCGACACCAGCACGCCACCGGCCAAGCCGTGCAGCGACGGCACCACCCCAACCCATGCGTAGCTGTTCACGAAGGCCGGAACAGCAAGGGGCGCAACGAACAACGGCCGCCAGAGCGCCCGACCGGGCAGGTCGGTACGTTCCACGAGCCAGGCCACCGTGACGCCGATCAGCACGCACAACGGCACCGTGATGAGCACCAAAGCGACTGTGTTGAACAGCAATTCGCCGACCCGGGGGCGCAACAGGAGGTTGGCCGCCTGGTTCGGGCCCGTGCTGACGAACGCCCAGCCCACATAGCCGATCGGGATGAAGCTGGCGGCAACCAGCAGCGCCACGACAGCCGTCACCACCGGACCCGGCCGGGTGGACGTGGTCCGTGACGGGAGCGGTGTCCCGACGACCGTTGGGGCTGCCACGTCGTCAGTCCTAGAGCAGACCCGCGGCCGTCATCAGATCAGACACCTTCTTGGCGTCCAGATCGGAGGGATCGACGACGGGCGGATGCAACTGGTCGAGCGGTTTCAGAGCGGAGTTGGCCGGGACCCCGCTGGCCACCGGGTACTCGTACGACGTGCCGTTCTGCAGGACCTCTTGGCCGGCCTTGCTGGTGATGAACTGCAGGAATTGCTGAGCTTGCTGCTGCTTCTTGCTGGACTTCAGCACACCGCCGCCGGACAACGACAGGAACGCACCCGGGTCGCCGTTGCCGAAGTAGTGCAGCGCGGTGTTGCCGCTGATCTCCTTGGCTTTCGATTGGTCGCGGAACCAGTAGTAGTGGTAGACCACGCCGCCGTCGACCTCGCCGTCGTTGACGGCTTTGAGGGTCGCGATGTTGTCCTTGTACAGCACGGCATTGGTCTTCATTCCGGCCAGCCACTGGGCGGTCGCGGGTTCACCTTTGAGCGCCAGCAGGGCCGCGACGATGGCCTGGAAGTCGGCCTTGGCCGGCGGGGCGCCCCAGCGGCCCTTCCACGTCGGCTGCTGCAGGTCGAGCAGCGACGTCGGCAGCTGCTCGGGTCGCAGCTTTGTGGTGTTGTAGGCGAAGACGGTGGTTCTCGCGGCGACACCGGTCCATTTGCCGCTCGCCGGGCGGTACTGCTCGGGAACCTGCTTGCTGGTGTCCGCGGACACGTCGGCGAACAGGTCGGCGCGTTCCACCGCGGCCATCGCGGGCGAGTTCTCGGTGAGGAAGACATCGGCGGGGGAGGCGGTGCCCTCGGCGACCAGCTGATTACCCAGCTCGGTATCCCCACCTTGGCGGTAGGTCACCTTGATCCCGGTCTGCTTGGTGAAGGCGTCGATCCACTCCTTGGTCAGCGACTCGTGCTGGGCGTTGTAGATGAGCAGTTCGTCGCTCTTCTCCGAGCTCGTCGAGCAGGCCGTCGCACCCAGTGTGAGTGCGAGGATCGAGGCGACGGAAAGGACGGGATCGGCGATCCGGCGCCACGTGCTTCGCATTGATAAATCCTTCCGCGCCACGTGCGGCGCCGATTGCCGGGTTGGGTTAGCTGAGCATTGCCTAATAACTCTAGCCGGGTCCGCGTCGCGGGCGGTCGTCGCCTCCGGTGTCCGACGACCTCGGCCCGATATCAATACCTGAAGCAACTATTACAGTGAGGCATGGCTCGATCGATCGACCATGCGAAGCGGGAGGAACTGCTCGCCGCCGCCGGCGCCGTGCTCGCTCGCACCGGGCTGACCGAGACATCGCTGCGGGCGCTGGCCGCCGAGATGGGCACCAGTGCCCGCATGCTCGTGTACTACTTCGGCAGCAAAGAACAACTGACCCTCGAAGTCCTCAACCGTCAGCAGCGGGCCGCGATACCTGAAACCGACGAACTCGATCTGCCCGTATCGGTGGAAGCTCACCGCGAATGGTGCATGCAGGATTGGCATGCCTGCACCCGTGGTGACCGCACCGACACCCTGAGGGTCGTCCTCCAGGTGTTCGGAGCCGCGTGCGGGCGCGACAGTCCCTACCGTGAGTACACCTGGCAGACACTGTCACTGCTCACCAGGAACTCTCAGGCCCGGTTGGAAGCGCTCGGCATGTCCACCCGCGTTGCCGAAACCCGGTCACGGATCGCGTTGGCCGCCTTTCAGGGGTTGATCATCGAGTACTTCACCGCTGAGGACACCGCACACGTGGACGACACATTTGTGCGCTTCGTCGACGAGTTCCTCTTGGCGCCCTTTGCCTCTGGCGACTAGGACCGCGGCGTGCCCGGGTCGGCGGAGTTCGACGCGGCAGATTGCCGCGCCAAACACGGCAGGATCGGTGCGATCCTTGATCTATGGACTGTGCCGGGCGAGTGCTGTGAACGGCGCCGATGACCGTGCGGGCGGCCCGGCCGGGCCCACCGAACCGGTCGCTGTCCCGTATCCAGACGAATGGCCGCCCCAGTACCCGTACGACTGGCGGCAGCACCCACCGACGCCCGCGCCGGGTCAGGGCCAGGGGGTGCTCGCAGTGCGGATCGTCGCGGCCGTGCTCGGAGGGTGCGCCGCCGTGCCATGGCTACTGGTGGTGTGGATGGTGCTCTCGTCCGCATTCTCCACGAACCCGGCGCAGGATCCACACGGTTACGGCATGATCTTCGGGTTTCTCGCGTACCTGCCGCTGAGCCTGGTCTGCGCGGTCTTGTTGCCCTTGGCGTTGCCAAAACGACTGTGGTGGCGCGGCTTCGCGGTCTCGGCGGTACTTCTCGTCGGCATCACCGGCCTACTGATACTCGCAATAGACCAGGCGTGATCCGCAGCGGCGCCCGGGCAACAGGGCTGACGTAGAGTCGGAACCGATGCCTGCCTTCGCCGACGCAGACCTGGAGAACGCCTACTTTCGGGCCTACGACGCGGTCATGGCGCACTGGCCGGTGTCGATCGAGACCATCGATGTCTCCGGGCGGTATGGCACCACCCGGATCACCTCAGCGGGGCCGGCATCGGCACCTCCGTTGGTGCTGTTGCACGGCCTCGGTGCCACCTCGGCGATGTGGTACGCGATTGCGGGGGCGTTGGCCGAACATCACCGTGTGCGGGCCGTGGACATCATGGGAGAACCGGGCCGTAGCTGCCACGAAGGCGCTCCGATCAGCAGCATGGACGACTTGGTGGCCTGGCTCGCAGAGACTTTCGAGTTTCTCGAGCTGGCAGCAGCCGACCTGTGCGGCCACTCGTTCGGCGGGCACCTCGCACTGCGATTCGCGCTGGCGCATCCTGCCCGGGTACGGCGGCTTGTGCTGCTCGACCCGGTCCTCACGTTCGCCCCGTTGCCTCCGGAGTTCGCCGAGTTCGCCCAAAACCGCGACGTCCATCCGACTTTCGACAACGCTCGCGCGATGTTTGCACCAGGCGTCTCCGGAAGCGGGCCGGCACGCGAGGCGTATTTGGACCTGCTCGCTCATGGGGCGGCTCACTTTCCGGCCTCACCGGTCGTGACGCCCGAGCTGCCCGATTCACTTCCGCCACTTCCGGTGCCCACCCTGGTGCTGGTGGCCGGCGAGAGCGCCGTGCACGACGCGCAGCGCGCAGCACAGGCCGCGCGGCGGGCAGGGGCACGGACGGTGATCGTGCCGGGCGCGGGGCACGGCCTGGTGACCGACGCCCCGCAACCTGTTGCCGACATGACCCTTGACCACCTACGCGACCAGCCCGCAGCCGGTTGACACCACCCCGGCCTGTGGATGAAGTACAGGTTGGGGATAACTGACCGGGTCCAGGCGAATTCTGTCGGACCGTGGTCGCACGGTATGGGCATGACTTCAATGACTCGGGCCGAGATCGGCGCGCTGGGTGAGCAATTGGCGGTGGAGCATCTGGCGACCGTCGGGCTGCGGGCCTTGGTTCGCAACTGGCGGTGTCGCTACGGCGAACTAGACGTGATCGCCGAGGACGCGGCCGCAGGCACGGTGGTGTTCGTCGAGGTGAAGACCCGCACCGGCGACGGTTTCGGCGGGCTGGCCGAGGCGGTGCCCGCACAGAAGGTACGCCGGCTGCGCCGGTTGGCCGCGCTCTGGCTGGCCGAACAGGATCGCAGGTGGTCGGAGGTGCGCATCGATGTGATCGGCGTACGTATCGGCAGGCGGCGTGAGCCGGAGATCATTCATCTGCAGGGGGTGGGTTGAAATGACCTTGGGCAGAGCATATTCGGTGGCCGTGCGGGGTCTCGACGGGGTGATCGTGGAGATCGAGGCCGACATCAGCTCCGGCCTTCCCGGTGTTCATCTGGTGGGGCTGCCCGATGCCGCGTTGCAGGAATCCCGGGATCGGGTGCGGGCGGCGATCACCAATTGCGGTGCCAGCTGGCCGATGTCACGCCTCACGTTGGCGTTGTCGCCCGCGACGTTGCGCAAGGTGGGGTCGGCGTACGACCTGGCACTGGCCAGTGCGGTGTTGTCGGCGAACACCAAGACTGCGTGGGCACGGCTGGAGAAGACGGTGCTCCTGGGAGAACTTTCGTTGGACGCTCGGGTGCGGCCGGTGCACGGTGTGTTGCCTGCGGTGCTGGCGGCCAAGCAGGAAGGATGGCCGACGGTGGTCGTGCCGGTCGACAACCTGGCCGAGGCGAGCTTGATCGACGGCATAGAGGTGTGGGGTGTGCGCACCCTGGGCCAGTTGCTGGCGTGGTTCGAGAACAAGGCTGACCTGGCCGCGCGGATCGCGGCGGGCGAACGCGTTGCGGAACCGACCGCCGACCTTGCCGACGTGGTCGGACAGACACAAGCCCGCTACGCGGTCGAGGTCGCCGCGGCCGGAGCGCACCATCTGATGCTCACGGGACCGCCCGGCACAGGCAAAACCATGCTCGCGCAACGCCTTCCCGGGCTACTGCCGCCGCTGTCGCACGGCGAGTCGCTTGAGGTGACGGCGGTTCACTCGGTTGCGGGCCTGCTGGCGAGCGACACTCCGCTGATCACGCGGCCGCCGTTCGTCGCACCGCACCATACGTCGAGCGTCGCATCGCTGGTCGGCGGAGGAAGCGGTATGGCGAGGCCCGGCGCGGTCAGCCGCGCCCATCGCGGGGTGCTGTTCCTCGACGAGTTCGCCGAGATGGGCACCAGCGCCCTGGAGGCGTTGCGAACACCGTTGGAGGACGGTGAGATCCGGCTGGCCCGCCGCGACGGGGTGGCCTGTTACCCGGCCCGGTTTCAACTGGTTCTCGCGGCCAACCCGTGCCCATGCGCACCACCGAACCCCGTCGACTGCATGTGTTCGGCGCAGGCCAAGCTGCGGTACCGAGGCAAGCTGTCAGGGCCGCTGGTGGACCGGGTGGATCTGCGCGTGGAGCTCAACCCGGTCAGCGCGGGCGTCTTCGTGCCTGACGCGGGGGAGTCGAGCGCCATGGTCCGGGAACGCGTGGCGGTCGCCAGGTTCGCCGCGGAGGAACGGTGGCGGCCGCACGGGATCCGCACCAACGCCGAGGTGAGCGGACCCCTGCTGAGGCGCGAATTCAGGTTGTCGAAGGCCACGATGGCACCACTGCAGGATGCGCTGGACCGTGGTCTGATCAGCATGCGAGGCGCCGACCGCTGTTTGCGGGTGGCGTGGACCTTGGCGGATCTGGCTGGACGAACCTCACCGGCGATCGCAGATGTGGCCACGGCGTTGAGCTTTCGTCAGGCAGGGGGAGTGTCATGACCGAAGACGAGAGACGGGCGTGGGCGTACTTGTCTCGGGTGGCCGAACCACCATGCCCTCAGCTGGCTGCGTTGGTGGCGCGGTGCGGCGCGGTCGATGCGGCCGAGCAGGTGAAGGCCGGAAAGGCCGACGAGAAGTGGGCGCACCGGGTCGAGGCACGCCGCGAGATGGATTGTGCCAAGGAGGATCTCGACATTCTCGATGCAATGGGTGGCCGGTTGATCACCCCGGACGACGACGAATGGCCGTTGCTGTCGTTCATGGCATTCAACGGGATTGGCAATCGGTCGAACGGGCATCCGCCGTTGGTGTTGTGGGCGGTCGGGCCGGTACGCCTGGCTGACGCGGCAGCGCGGGCTGCTGCGATCGTCGGTACCCGCGCGGCCACCGCGTACGGCGAACACGTGTCCGCTGAGCTCGCGGCGGGGCTGGTCTCCCGGGACTTCGCGGTGGTGTCGGGCGGCGCCTACGGCATCGACGGCGCAGCCCACCGCGCCGCACTGGCCTGTGAAGGCATCACCGTGGCCGTGGTGGCGGGCGGCATCGACAACCCGTACCCGTCCGGGCACAGTGCGTTGTTCCGCCGAATCCGCGAGGATTGCCTACTCGTCAGCGAGTACCCGCCCGGAACCGCGCCGGGACGGCTGCGATTTTTGACCCGTAACCGGCTGGTGGCTGCGCTGTCGGGGGCGACGGTGGTCGTCGAGGCGGGCCTTCGCAGCGGCGCTGCCAACACCGCGTCGTGGGCCGGGGGACTCGGCAGGGCGGTGTGCGCCGTGCCGGGGCCGGTGACGTCGGCGGCTTCCGCAGGGTGTCATGCGCTGCTTCGGGGCGGAGCCAAACTGGTGACGCGGGCAGCCGATGTCGTCGAATTGGCCGGGCGGATCGGTGAACTCGCCGACGATGAGCCGCACCCGGTCGGCCCGCTCGACGCGCTCGGCCCGGACGAGAAGCGGGTCTACGACGCGCTGCCCTCGCGCGGTGGCCACACCGTCGACGAGATCGCGGTGGCCGCGGGAGTCCCGGCTCATGCGGTGCTGGGCCCGCTGGCCGTGCTTGAGATCACCGGGCTGGCGTCGGTGGAGGCAGGTTGTTGGCGGCGGCGCCGTCGGCGGAGGCAGGCCGGTGAATGATGAGGTGCCGCGATCCCGCAATCCCGGATATCGTCGCTGCCATGGTGGCTGCCATCAACGCAGATCGGCACGAGTTCGCGATCGGTGTCATCGGCGGTGCGACGACTGTGATCGACTATGGCGGGGTGCGATTCGTCTCCGATCCGACGTTCGACCCGCCGGGGTCGTTCGGCCCGTATTCCAAGGTCGAGGGTCCGGCGGTGCAACCGGATCAGCTCGGCGCCGTCGACGTGGTGTTGCTCAGCCATGACCTGCACATGGACAACTTCGATTACGCCGGTAGGGATTTCGCCGCTGCAGCCGCACTCGTGCTGACCGGTGGCCAGGCCGCCGGTCGGCTCGGGGGCAACGCTCACGGCCTCGCGCCGTATGAGTCGACCGTCGTCCAATCGACAACTGGCGGGGCCGCGGTGACGGTGTTCGCCGTGCCGGCGCAGCACGGTCCCAGCGACGGTGAGCGTGACGAACACGGCAACATCAACACCGAGGTCACCGGCTTCGTCCTGCGCAGCCCGGAGCTGCCGACGGTCTACCTCAGCGGTGACAACGCGTCGCTCGCACCGGTGATCGAAATCGGGACCCGGTTCCCGGATATCAGCGTGGGAGTGCTGCACATCGGCGCAGCGCGGGTACCCGCCAAGTTCTCCGGACGTCCGTTGACCCTGACCTCGGACCGTGCCTCCGACGTTGCCGTCATGCTGGGTTTGTCGGTTGTCATACCGGCACATTGTCAGGGGTGGTCGCTGTACAGCGAGGGGCCGGAGAACATCCGGAAGTCGTTCGCGGATGCCGGGATTGGGCACTGCCTACGATCCGGTGAACCCGGCATCTGGTCGTACATCGGCGGACCTGATGCCGACCGGTACACCCCAACGGACGCGCGGGGCTCCGTATAGTCGATGAGGTCGGCTAATCAAAGGCCGACGATCGAGTTTTTGGAGGCGGTATGGCGGGACGTCCGGTCCACACGTTTGCGGTGGTGCGTCGTGAGCAGGTGACGCCACACATGGTCAGGGTGATACTCGGTGACGCGGGTCCGGGCACCGGGTTCGACACGTTCACACCGAACGAGTTCACCGATGCCTACGTCAAACTCGTCATCGTGCCCAACGGGGTGGACGTCGGTGCGCTGCCGCAGCCGCTGACCCTCGACAGTTTCGCCGAGTTGCCCGCCGCGCATCGCCCGACCGTGCGGACCTACACCGTCCGGCAGGTCGACACCGAGCGCCGCGAGATCGCCATCGACTTCGTCGTGCACGGCGATCAGGGTGTCGCAGCGCCGTGGGCGGCAGCCGTCGTCCCGGGACAGCCTGCCTATCTGATGGGTCCGAGCGGCGCGTACGTGCCGGATCCGGAGGCCGACTGGCACCTGTTGGCCGGCGACGAAGCCGGCCTGCCGGCGATCAGTGCTGCCTTGGAAGCCCTGCCCGACAACGCGATTGGCAAGGCCTTCATCGAAGTCGCCGGCCCCGATGACGAGGTGCCCTTGACCGCGCCCGCGGGCGTCGACGTGGCCTGGATATACCGCGGCGGTCGGGCCGACCTGGTCGGTGAGGACCGGGCCGGCGACAACGCGCCGCTGATCGCCGCCGTCAAGTCGGCGCACTGGCTGCCCGGTCAGGTGCAGGTGTTCATCCACGGCGAAGCCCAGGCGGTCATGCACAACCTACGGCCCTACATCCGCAAGGAGCGCGGTGTCCCGGCGAAGTGGGCCGCATCGATCTCGGGGTACTGGCGCCGCGGACGCACGGAGGAAACGTTCCGACAGTGGAAGGCCGAGCTGGCAAAAGCCGAGTCCGCCACCACCGGCTGAGGTCGAACTGGCAGGGTAGCCGGCATGGCATTCGGCGACTACCAACTCGAGATCTACCTCCAGGGCCTGGCCGGTGTTATGCCGGGTCTGCCGATGGACTACGCGGGACTGGAGGCCAAGGCGCAGGCCGCCATGCCGCCGTCGGTGTGGTCGTATGTGGCAGGCGGGGCCGGCGACGAACGCACCCAACGGGTCAATCGCAGCGCGTTCGACCGATGGGGTCTCATGCCCCGCATGTTCAACGCGCACAAGGAGCGTGACCTCGGCGTCGAGGTGTTCGGCCTCACGCTGCCGTCACCGCTGTTCATGGCTCCGGTCGGGGTGCTCGGCATCAGCAGCCAGGACGGACACGGTGATCTCGCCGCCGCCCGTGCCGCCGCGAAAACTGGTGTGCCGTTGATGCTTTCGACGCTGACCGAAGATCCGATGGAAGATGTCGCCGCGCAATTCGGCGACACTCCTGGCTTTTTCCAGCTCTACACCCCGACGGACAAGGAGTTGGCGGCCAGCCTGGTGCAACGCGCCGAGGCCGCCGGGTTCAAGGCCATCGTCGTCACGCTGGACACCTGGGTGCCCGGGTGGCGCCCCCGCGATCTGGCCACCTCGAACTTCCCCCAGCTGCGCGGCAAGTGTCTGGCCAACTACACCACCGACCCGGTGTTCCGCGCCGGGCTGGCCCAGCCACCTGAGCAGAACCCGCAGGCCACCGTGCTGCGTTGGGTCAGCCTGTTCGGAAACCCGCTCACGTGGGACGACCTGCCGTGGCTGCGGTCCCTGACCACACTGCCGCTCATCGTCAAGGGCATCTGCCATCCCGACGATGCGCGCCGGGCCAAGGACGGGGGAGTCGACGGCATCTACTGCTCGAATCACGGCGGACGCCAGGCCAACGGCGGGATCCCGGCGATCGACTGTCTGCCGGGGGTGGTCGAGGCCGCCGACGGGCTGCCGGTGTTGTTCGACTCCGGCATCCGCAACGGCGCGGACATCGTCAAGGCCCTCGCACTGGGCGCGACCGCGGTCGGGGTGGGCAGGCCCTATGTGTACGGGCTGGCCCTCGGTGGGACGGACGGCGTTGTGCACGTGCTGCGCTCGCTGCTCGCCGAGGCTGACCTGATCATGGGGGTCGACGGCTATCCCACGCTGGCCGACCTCACGCCCGACGCGTTGCGCCGAGTCGAATAGCGGATCAGGTAGTCGGCTACTCGTGCCCGCGGCCGTCGGCACGGCGAGCATGATGTGATGCCATCGCCATCACCGCTCGCGCCACTGCGACCCGCAACGACTCTCGATGAGGTCGTCGCCAACATCGACGCTGTGATCGACTGGTCGATCGCAGCGTCGAGCCGGCTCGGTTACTTCGCCGCCCTGTACAAGCGGATCACGGTGGCCGTGAAGGCGGCGGTGTCCGGCGGGGTGTTCGAGGACGGTCCCCGGCTGGCGCGACTGGACGTGACGTTCGCCAACCGCTACTTCGATGCGCTGAACGGCTACTTTCACCCCGACGGGTACGCCAAACCGACGCGGTCATGGCGGCTGACCTTCGACGCCGCGGCCCGGCCGGCGCCGATCATGTTGCAGCACATGCTCGCCGGCGTCAACGCGCACATCGGCCTTGACCTCGGCATCGTCGCGCAAGCCGTCGATACGGCGACCCGCGACATGAAGACCGACTTCGATCGGATCAACGCGGTCCTGGCAAGCCAGGTCAGCGGCGTCGTCGCCGACATCGACGAGCTCTCACCGGCGTTGGCCGACGTCTACGCGGTGCTCATGAAGAACGAGATCTTCCTGATCGACCAGTCGGTCACGGCCTTCCGTGACGACGCCTGGCGATTCGCGACGGTACTGGCGCTCGAGCCGGGTTTCCTGCGACCGGTCACGATCCGGTTCCGCGACATCGCCGTGGCCGGGCAAGGTGCGCTCGTCTATGACCCGCCCGGCGTTGTCGGGCTCATCCAGACGGCGATCGACGCGATCGCGGCGCGGGAGAGTCGCGACGTCGCCCGCAACATTCGCGTCCTCGACGAGATCGCCGCAAACCCGGCACCCATGCCTGCCGCGCTCTGACGCTGGGCGGGAAAGCAACAGAGAACTGCCGCCGGACGGCGGCGCGTCGGGTGCATGGGGTCCGGGCTTCTGTCACGGTAGGACCATGGACACCGGCGGGCAGGAGAGCAGCGATCCGAGGCTCGGACCTGTACTCGACGAGTTCGACGAGTACCTCGCGTTGCAGAGAGGTCGTTCCGAGCACACCCGGCGGGCTTATCGCGGTGACCTACGGTCGTTGTTCGACTACACCGGTGGTGGCCTGGAGACCCTGACCCTGCCGACGCTGCGGTCCTGGCTGGCTGCCCAGTCCGCGGCAGGCGCGGCGCGCACCACGCTGGCCCGCCGCACGTCGTCGATCAAGACCTTCACCGCTTGGGCCTACCGGCGCGGGCTGCTCGCCAACGATCCGGCGGCGCGGCTGCAGACTCCCAGATCGCGCCGCACGCTGCCGCCGGTGCTTCGTCAGGATCAGGCGCTCGACGCCATGGCCGCACTGAAATCGGGTGCAGAGCAAGGGGATCCGTTGGCGTTGCGTGACCGGCTGATCGTCGAGATGCTCTACGCCACCGGTATCCGGGTCAGCGAGTTGTGCGGGTTGGACATCGACGACGTCGACCGCGAACGCCGCGTACTGCGGGTCCTTGGCAAGGGCAACAAGCAGCGCACGGTGCCATTCGGCGAACCGGCCCAGCAGGCGCTGACCTCATGGCTGTCCGACGGGAGACCCGCAGTCGCCACGGCAGACTCCGGTCCGGCGCTGCTGCTGGGTGCGCGCGGTGGTCGACTGGACCCGCGGCAGGCCCGCACCGTGGTGCACCAGACTGTGGCCGCGGTCGAGGGCGCGCCGGACATCGGTCCGCACGGCCTGCGGCACAGCGCGGCCACACATCTGTTGGAGGGCGGCGCCGATCTACGCGTCGTTCAGGAGCTGCTCGGCCACACGACGCTGGCGACCACGCAGCTCTATACCCACGTCACTGTGGCCCGGTTGCGCGCGGTGCACGATCAGGCCCACCCGAGGGCATGACGCGGTCGGTCGTAGACCTTCCGTCCGGACCGGTCTCCTATCTCAGCTGGGCGCCAGACCGTCCGGTGCCGACAGTCGTGTTGTTGCACGGCGGCGGGGTGGACAACGCGTCGCTGTCGTGGGCCGGGATCGGGCCGCGGTTGGCCCAGGCCGGTTATCGCGTCATCGCCCCGGACCATCCCGGTTACGGGCACAGCGGACCCGCGCGGCTACCGGCGACGCAGGAGCGACTGGTCGCCTACGTGGGAGAATTCGTCGACGCACTAGGCCTGCAGCGTTACGCGATCGGCGGTCTGTCACTCGGCGGCGGTATGACCATCGGCCACGTGCTGGACCGGCCCGACCGGGTCACCGCCGCGATGCTGCTCGGCAGCTACGGTGTCATGCCCCGGCTGTCGGACGGGCCGTTGTCCGGTGTGCGCCAACTGTTCACCTGGGCTGCGCTGCGCACCGGCCTGCTGGGCGCGGCGACCACGTGGGTGGGCGGCAACCGCAGCGCGATGGCCCGCAGCATGCAGGCGCTGATCACAGACCCGAAGCAGCTCACCGACGAGTTGATGGACGAGGTCATGGCGGCTGCGGGCCGACCGGCCGGATTCGAAGGCTTCGAACAGTGGCAGCGCGACCAGGTCCAGTGGAACCGGTTGCGCACGGATTACACCGCGCGGCTGGCGTCGATGACGTGCCCGGTGCTCATCGTCCACGGCGAGCGCGATCCGGGCGTGCCGGTCGCCCGGGCCTGTGCGGCCGCGGCGCTGATCCCGAACGCACGGTTGAAAGTCATTGCGGGGGCGGGACATTGGGTGCAGCGCGACCGGCCCGACGCCGTACTCGACGCGTTGGTCGAGTTCTTGGACGCTAACGCAACAGCTTGATCACCTCGGCCAGGTGCGGCAGCGCGGATTCGCGGCCCGGCCAAGCGTCGAACACCGTCCAGTAGCTGATGCCGAAGCGGCGTTGCCGGTCCGCCAGCGCTTCGGCCATCTGTTGGTGGCTGCCGAGCAGGACGAACGGAGATTCGAGCACCACGTCCGCCGGAACGCCGAAGGGCCGGGCCAGCTCGGCTGCGGCGGCAGCTGGGTCGTCGGTGTGCACGACGAACTGCAGCAACGCATTGAGCTCGACGGCGTCGAAGCGGTCACCCGCGGCGTCACGGACGACGCCGATCCGGTCCAGCAGGCCGGTGGGATCGAAATGGGTCAGCCGTACTTCGGTGGCGTCATGGTTGTGACTGAACCCCGCCAAGCCCGCGATATCGGCTGCCCGGCCCGCCAATTGCAGCACGCGTGTGCCATTTCCGCCGATGAGCAGGGGAACATCGACTCCCGGTGGCGCGACGAGTTCGCCCGCGTCGGCCCGCACGCAGTAGTGCGCGCCGTCGACGTCGACGGCCTTGCCTGCCAGCAGTGGCCGGATGACCTCGACGGACTCGATCAGCCGATCCACCCGGGTGGCGCCGGGGTCGAATTTCAGCCCGGCCGCGTCGTATTCGGCTTTCATGTGGCCCGCGCCCAGGCCCAGCTCGAACCGCCCGCCGGAAAGCGCTGCCAGGCATGCGGTTTCCCGCGCGGTGTCGACCGGGTGCCGCAGGTCGTTGTTGAGCACCAGGGTGCCGGTGTGCAGCGATGAGGTGACCGCGCATGCCACCGCGGCGCCGACGAAGGGGGATATCGACGCCACCAGATGATCGGGAATCGTCAGTACGTCGAACCCGGATTGTTCGACGGAGACCACGAATTCGGTGAAAGCCCTACCCCGGGGCAGTGCGGTGTGCAGGCCGAAACGCATCGGTCGATTGCGGTGGGATTCCGACGCGGCGGTCATGGTTCTGACGATAGGCCGCTCCGGTCGCGGCGGTGAGGGTGCGCAAACCGCTGACGTTCGGCGGCGTGCCGGGCAACAGACACGCACGCTCGCCTCAACCGGCCAGCGGTTTGAGTCGGATCGGGGTCTCGGCCAGCAGCCCCAGCGGATCGACGTAATCGGCGCGCGCGGCCGGCCCCCACATCGCGCCCCAGTGCAGGCACGCGGCCACTGGGCAGCCGGCGTGGCCCGCCATCAGCTCGCCCAGCAGCTGTCCGGAGGTGACCACCTGCCCGCGCCGAACCGTGGCCCGCACCGGTTCATAGCTGGTGTGCAGGCCGCCGGCATGGGCGATGGACACCACGGGTCGCCCGGCGAGTACCCCCGCGAACACCACTGTGCCCGGGCCTGCGGCGTAGACGGGTTGTCCCGTCGTCCCGGCGAGGTCGACCCCGCGGTGACCGCGGTTCCAGTTCGGCGACGGTGCGTCGAACGTGCGGGTCACCGTGGGCCGCGGTATCACCGGCCACTGCAGCCGCGTGCCTTCGGCGCGTGCGGTGACCGGCCAGGCGAGTGCGGTGACGGCCAGCGCGGCAGCCAGCGTCTTCATCCGATCAGTTCAGCGTGGCAGCTCCGCGGTGGGAAGCCCGAAGTCGCGGGTCTGTGGATAACCTCGACCACGAGTGAGCGCCCCGCCGCGAAGCCCTGGTCGCGCAGGGACAGAGCACCCCGGCGCAGCGTGTAAACTTCTACCCGCAGCTCGCCGAGCGGGCTGACTTCGCGTGTTCGCGCCACGACCGCCCCAGCGGGGGTCGTAACCGGATGCCGGCGGTCCTGACCTGGGATTCCAGGGCGGGCCCGGCAACCAGTGGACACCAGGGCCTGGCATCACCGATACCGGGCGACAACCGACAATAAAAGGACATCGGCTCACTATGGCTGTTGTAACCATGAAGCAGCTGCTCGACAGCGGCGCACACTTCGGGCACCAGACCCGACGCTGGAACCCCAAGATGAAGCGGTTCATCTTCACCGACCGCAACGGCATCTACATCATCGACCTGCAGCAGACGCTGACCTACATCGACAAGGCGTACGAGTTCGTCAAGGAAACCGTCGCCCACGGCGGCAGCGTGCTGTTCGTCGGCACCAAGAAGCAGGCGCAGGAGTCCATCGCCGATGAGGCCACCCGCGTCGGCATGCCGTACGTGAACCAGCGCTGGCTGGGCGGCATGCTCACCAACTTCTCGACCGTGCACAAGCGCCTCCAGCGCCTCAAGGAGCTCGAGGCCATGGAGCAGACCGGTGGCTTCGAGGGTCGCACCAAGAAGGAAATCCTCATGCTCACGCGTGAGAAGAACAAGCTTGAGCGCAGCCTCGGCGGTATCCGCGACATGCAGAAGGTGCCCTCGGCGATCTGGGTCGTCGACACCAACAAGGAGCACCTGGCGGTCAACGAGGCCATCAAGCTGGGCATCCCGGTCATCGCGATCCTCGACACCAACTGCGATCCCGACCAGGTCAACTACCCGATCCCGGGCAACGACGACGCGATCCGCTCGGCAGCTCTGCTGACCAAGGTGATCGCCTCCGCGGTTGCCGAGGGTCTGCAGGCCCGCGCCGGCCAGGGTGGGGCCAAGCAGGACGCCGAAGGCGCCGAGCCGCTCGCCGAGTGGGAGCAGGAACTGCTCGCCGGGGCGACCGCGGCCCCCGCCGAGGGCGGTGCCGAAGGTGCTCCCGCATCTGAATCATCCACTGACGCTTCCTGATTTTCTTCAGTCCAAGGAGGACTGCCTACATGGCTAACTACACCGCCGCCGACGTCAAGCGGCTTCGGGAGCTGACCGGTGCCGGCATGCTCGACTCCAAGAACGCGCTGGTCGAGGCCGAGGGCGATTTCGACAAGGCTGTCGAACTGCTGCGTATCAAGGGGGCCAAGGATGTCGGCAAGCGCGCTGAGCGCGCCACCGCCGAGGGCCTGGTCGCCGCCAAGGACGGCGCCCTGATCGAGCTCAACTCCGAGACCGACTTCGTCGCCAAGAACGCCGAATTCCAGGCGCTGGCCGATCTCGTCGTGGCGGCTGCCGCCGCGTCGAAGGCCACCGACGTCGAGACGCTCAAGGCCGCCAAGGCCGGCGACACGACCGTCGAGCAGGCCATCGCGGACCTGTCGGCGAAGATCGGCGAGAAGCTCGAACTGCGTCGGGTCGCCTACTTCGACGGCACCGTCGAGACCTACCTGCACAAGCGTGCGGCGGACCTGCCGCCGGCCGTCGGTGTGCTGGTCGAGTACACGGGCGCTTCGGAAGAGGCCGCGCACGCCGTGGCGCTGCAGATCGCCGCTCTGAAGGCCAAATACCTCACCCGTGAGGATGTGCCGGAGGACGTGGTGGCCAACGAGCGCCGCATCGCCGAGGAGACCGCCCGCAACGAGGGCAAGCCCGAGCAGGCCCTGCCCAAGATCGTCGAGGGTCGCGTCACCGGCTTCTACAAGGACGTCGTGCTGCTGGATCAGCCGTCGGTGTCCGACAGCAAGAAGACCGTCAAGGCTCTGCTCGACGAGGCCGGCGTGACCGTGACCCGGTTCGCTCGCTTCGAGGTCGGTCAGGCCTAGCAACGTAGTCGCTCTCATGGGCCGGCGGTACCACTTGGTACCGTCGGCCCATGAGTCGTTTCAGCGCCTTTGGCGACGATGCCCTCGGTGAGCATGACGCGGTCGGACTCGTCGAAGAACTGCGGGCCGGCCGAGTCTCGGCCGCCGAACTCGTCGAGGCCGCCATCGCCCGCACCGAGGCCGTCAACCCCACCCTGGGCGGGCTGGCGTTCGAAGCGTTCGATCGGGCCCGGACCCGGGTGGCCGCTCCCAGCCGCTTCGGCGGCTACTTCGACGGTGTGCCGAGCTTCATCAAGGACAACGTCGCGCTCGAGGGCATGCCCACCATGCAGGGCACGGACGCGTGGGAGCCGCGACCGCAGCGCGCCAACGGCGACTTTGCGCGGGCCTACCTCGCGACAGGTCTCGTGCCGCTGGGCAAGACGCAGTTGTCCGAGTTCGGCTTCAGCGCATCGGCCGAGCACCCGCGGCTCGGACCGGTACGAAATCCATGGAATCCCGACTACACCGCCGGTGCGTCGTCAGCGGGCTCGGCGGCCTTCGTCGCCGCCGGTGTCGTGCCCATCGCGCACGCCAACGACGGCGGCGGTTCGATCCGGATCCCGGCCGCCTGCAACGGTTTGGTGGGACTCAAGCCGTCCCGCGGCCGACTGCCCCAGGACGCCGAATTCCGCCGCATGCCGCTGCGGATCGTTTCCGACGGTGTCGAGACCCGATCGGTGCGCGACACCGCGGCGTTCTACCGGGAGATGGAGCGGGTGTACCGCAACCCCAAGCTGCCGCCGATCGGAGACGTCAGCCGCCCCGGCAAGCAACGGCTGCGCATCGCGGTCTGCACGCAATCCGTTGCCCGTGACGCCAGCCCGGAGATGTGCGAGTACACCCTCAAGACGGCGGCACTGCTCGAAGAACTCGGCCACCGGGTCACTCGGATCGGCAATCCCGTGCCTGCCCAGTTCAAGGACGACTTCCTGCTGTACTGGGCGTTTTTGGCGTACGCCCTGGTGCGCGGCGGTAGGCGGAGCTTCGGGCCGAGCTTCGACCGTGACCGGCTGGACAACCTGACCCTCGGGCTCGAACGCCTGGCCGGCAGCCATCTCTACAAGCTGCCGGTCGCCATCACCCGCTTGGCGCGTTCCCGCCGCATCACCGAACGACTGTCGAACAGCTACGACGTGGTCCTCATGCCGACGCTCGCCGAGACGACGCTGCCGATCGGCCAGCTCGACCCGACCGCCGACTATCAACAGATCATCGACCGGCTCATCGAGTGGGTGGCTTTCACGCCGTTGCAGAACGCCACCGGGGACCCGGCGATATCGCTGCCGCTGGCGCAGACCGCCGACGGGTTGCCGGTCGGCATGATGTTCTCGGCCACCACAGGCCGCGAAGCGCGCCTGCTGGAACTGGCCTACGAACTCGAAGAAGCCCGGCCGTGGGCGCGCATACAAGATCCCGCTCCGCGGCGACGAAAAAGCACCCGAAAAGCGGTTGAGTAGCCGGATTCTGCGGGTGCATGCACGTATCTGCTACGGATTCAGTTGCGGTGGAGACATCACGACGTAACTTCGACCGGGTCCTGTTAACTCGCGCGATACCGCGAATGGTCATCGGTGAAACACGTGGCTCGCAGCATTTCCCACTGTGGAAACCGCCACTTCGGTACCGACACGAATGTCCACGACCCGTCGGGCCCCGGAGATCCAGACAACGACCGGCAACACGTTCGGCTGTCTGATTCGGTTCGCGCTGGCCAATATTCGCCGCCGACCGGAACGGTTCGTGTTGTCGGTACTCGGCATCGCGCTGGCGATCGCATGCGTGACCATCGTCCGGACGATCGCATCGAGTCTGGCCATCACCGGCGCCGATTCGGTCGACGACGTCGTGGGCGGCGCCCAGTTGTGGGTGGTACCGGCCGCCGGGGTGCACTACGACAACGACGTGCGGGCGTTGGTGGCCGACGGCGCCGCTCCGGTGATCACCGTGCCCGCCGGGTGGCGCGCGCAACGGATTCTCTCGGGCGTCACGACGGTCGGCAATACCAGCGTCTCGGTGCGCGGTAGCTCTGAAGTACCCTCCGCCGAAGCGGTTTTGGCTCCGGATCTGGCCGCCCGGCTGAGTGTCGCGTCCGGCGGCACCATCGATGTCGGCGGACGGAAGCTCACCGCGGTGGTGTCCGGCTCCGGTGAGTCGCTGAAGGTGTCCACCGAGTTGGCACATGCGCTGGTCGGTGACAACGGGTGGTGGACCGTGCACGCCCCGCCCGGCGCCGAGAAGCGCCGCGGCCTCGGCGAGACATTCGGTGCCGCAGTCGGTTTGCCGTCAGCGACCGACCCGTCGGTACAGCCCGACCCGGGCGGTACCGGACTGGTCTACGACACCGTCGGCGGTTCCGGCCCGCTGACCTTCGAACAGAAGTACTCAGCCCTGTTTTCGGGAAAGGTCACCAGCTCAACCCTGGGTTTGATCTCGACCGTCGGTCTCGTGCTCGGCTTCGTCATCGCGGTGTCGTCCTTCCTGGCCGCGGTGGCCGAACGCAAACGTGAATTCGGGATCATGAGCAGCATCGGGCTGGCCGACGAAGTGCTGTACTTCTTCCTGGTCGAGTCGGCCATGGTCTTTGTCGCGGCCTACGTGCTCGGCGTGCTCGGTGCGGGTGTTGCTGTGGCGCTGACGGTTCCGGGCATCGCGACGCTGACGGCCTGGGGTCAGGCCTCGGGAATGGTCGCGGCGTTCCTTCCCGCGATGGCCATCGTCGGCGCGCTGGTGCCGGTGCACCGGCTGCTGCAACAGCGACCGGTTGACCTACTGGGGGCACGGTGACGAGCACAAGGGGCAGCGTGAGGGACGGGAAACTCCGATGATCAGCAAGGGCCTGTCCTACGGCTTCCTGTCCGCCCGCAGGCGTCTGCGCGAGATGGTGCTGCCCGTGGTGACCACCGCAACCGGGACCTTCCTGGTGGTGCTCGTCTTTGCGATGTCGTCAGGCATTCGTGCGCAGTCGGCCGCCCTCGGTCACGCCGACGAGATCAACCGTGCGGTGATGCTCATCGCGGTGACGGTGCTGCTCGTCGGTGTGGTGGAGGTGGCGGTGGCGACCACCCGTACCGTCGCGCACCGCACCCGTGAACTCGGTGTGCTCGGCGCCAACGGCATCGCGCGCGGTCCTGTGGTGGCCGCCCTGCTCGTCGAACCGGTTGTCGCAGCGGTACTCGGCGCACTCGTCGGAGCCGGCGCTGCCACGCTGGCCGCGATCGTGGTGGCGATGACCCGGTTGGCGCCCAGCGGAGTCTCGTTCGGGGGATTGGCGATCGGTGCCCTCGTCGCGCTCGGCGTCAGCATCGTCGCCGCGGTCGCCACCAGTTTCCTCCCCACCTACAACGCCGCGTCGCGTCCACCCATCCGATCGCTGACTGCTGGAGGTTAACCCGACGATGACTGCACTGGACGACACCCAGGCCACCGCACCCTCCGACGTCGGATCCCCGAAGACGCCCGTCATCGAGATCGCCGATGTCTGGAAACTGCACAAGCTCGGCGACGAGGTGGTCAAGGCGCTCGTGTCGGCCGACCTTCAGGTTATGCCAGGGGAATTCGTCTGCCTGATGGGACCGAGCGGAAGCGGTAAGTCCACTCTGCTCAACATCATTGGCGGGCTGGACCGCCCGACGAAGGGCACGGTGAGGATCAGTGGCCGCGATACCGCCCAGTTGACCGAGAGCCAATTCGCGGCATTGCGCCACGACATCATCGGATTCATCTTCCAGAGCTACAACCTGATCCCGTTCCTCTCGGCCGTCGAAAACGTCGAACTGCCGTTGATGTTCGAGCCGTACGACCGGAAGTCGTTGCGTAAGAGAGCGATCGAACTGCTGGAGCTGGTGGGGCTGGGGCACCGGGTGCACCATCAGCCCACCAAGATGTCCGGCGGCGAACAGCAGCGCACCGCGATCGCACGGTCGTTGATCAGCAGCCCGACCCTGGTGCTCGCCGATGAACCAACCGCCAATCTCGACCACCGCACGGGGGAGACGGTTGTGCGCATGCTGCGCGACCTGTGCACGACGCTGGGGGTCACAGTCGTCGCGAGCACCCACGATCCCACGGTGGCCGACCAAGCCAGCCGGGTGGTCCGCATGAGAGACGGACAGATCGTCGAATGACAACTCCGCCAACTTCAGGAGACACGTTATGACCCAAGAACTCGAGGCTGCGCGCACCGCTGAGCGCGACAAGCTGTTGACCACCGAGTTGGTCCCTGAGCAGGTACTGCCGAAGGTGATGACCACTTTCGGGCTCGTCGCCACGTATGTGTTCATCATCTGCTGGATCACCGGCTCGTCGATCATGGCGGCCGGCGGCTGGACGGCGATCCCGATGTGGGTGCTCGGCATCCTGACGTTCCTGGTGCCGGCCGGAATGGCGGTCGCCGAACTGGGTAACCTGTGGCCCGGCGAAGGCGGCGTCTATATCTGGGCCACCCGCACCATGGGTGAAACCTGGGGATTCATCGGTGGTTACCTGTCCTGGATCCCGGTGGTGCTGAACTCCGCGTCATCCCCGGCGATCATCCTGCAGTTCCTGTTGCTGGCTTTCCACGCCCAGCTCGGACTGACCCTGACCATCATTCTTCAACTGGTGCTGCTGTGGGCGGTCGTGGGCCTGGCCCTGGCCAAACTGGCCGCCAACCAGCGGATCATGAACACCGTCTTCATCGTGTACTGGGTGCTCACCGCGGTCATCTTCATCTCCGGCGTCGTCTATGCAGCGCGGAACGGGTTCGCAACGCCGTTCAGTGCCAAGGCCGCGCTGGTACCCGACTTCACCGGCGCCGGATTCCTTTACGGCACTGTGCTGCTGTACCTCGTCGGTGTCGAAACCCCCTACAACATGGGTGCGGAGTTCCTGTCGGTACGCCGCAGTGGTCCCAGAATGGTGGTGTGGGGGTCGGCGGCCCTGGTGATCATCTATCTGCTGACCACTCTCGGCACCATCATGGTGCTGCCATCGGACCAGA
Organism: Mycobacterium aquaticum; assembly: GCF_002086485.1. Classification (GTDB taxonomy): domain Bacteria; phylum Actinomycetota; class Actinomycetes; order Mycobacteriales; family Mycobacteriaceae; genus Mycobacterium; species Mycobacterium aquaticum. The sequence continues at coordinate 206,764 of NZ_MVHF01000005.1, forward strand.
TCGACCCGGTCACCGGCGTCATCGGGATGCTCGGCACTGCCGCTCCCAAGGGTGTCATGGAGGTGGCCGCGATCGTGTTGGCGTGCATCGTGTTCGTGGCGTTGATGTCGTATCAGGTCACGTACTCGCGACTGATCTTCGTCTCCGGCTTGGAACGGCACCTGCCCCGCATCTTCACTCACCTCAACCCGCGTACCCGTAATCCCGTGACCGCGGTGCTGATCCAGGGCGTGCTCTCGTCACTGCTCATAGTCGGGTTGTACTCGCAGAGCAGCATGGCGAACGTCACCGTGTTCCTGCAGGGCGGCCTGTCCATCGCATGGCTCATCTCCGGATTCTTCTTCCTGATCCCGGTCGTGATCGCGCGGCGGAAATACGCCGATCGCTATGCAAATGAACAGTTCTGGCGGATTCCCGGCGGCTCGGTCGGAGTCTGGATCACCATCGTCGTCGGCACGGTCGGCACCATCGGTGGCATCTACTACTCGTTTGCCAAATCGTGGATCAAAGACGTGCCCGACGGCACCTGGATGGCGTGGACCGGCAGCATCGCACTCGGCATGTTCGCCCTCGGCGTCGTCGTCTACGTCCTCGGCCGCCGGGCGGCGCACAAGACGAGCTCGGACGACGCGCTGGCGCATCTTGCAGTTCTCGACCTCACCAAGGAGGGCATGTCCAAATGAGCATGGACAGCACCGTGCTGACCGCACCGGGCCCGGGCGTCCCCGACGCCATCCGCTACCCGCTCGACCCACTCACCGGACCCGAGATCGAGGCGGCGGCGGCCGTCGTCACGGGGTCGGAATATGCAAGTCCCACACTGAAATTCGTGATGATCCAACTGGCGGAGCCGGCGAAGACCGCGACGCTGACCTTCGAGGGTGCGCCGGAACCGCCACGGCGGGCGTCCGTCATCGCCTATGACGGTGCGGCCAAGCTCATCTACGAGGCGGTCGTCGATATCGGTGCCAGGGTAATCGATTCCTGGACACCGATTCCCGGCCGATTCCCGTCCTACCTGGTCGAGCACATGACCGGTGTCGAGGAGAAGGTTCGCGAGGACCCGCGGTGGCAGGAGGGCATGCGCAAGCGTGGCGTGACGGATTTCAGCCTGGCGATGATCGACCCGTGGCCCGCGGGCTATTACGGAGCCCAGGATCACTACGAGAACTCACCACTGATCTGCCGCCCGCTGACGTTCATGCGTGCCGCGCCGTCGGAAAACGGTTATGCCCGGCCCGTCGAAGGCCTGATCGTCACCTTCGACCTCGATTCGATGACGGTGATCGACGTCGAGGACCACGGGGTGGTCCCCCTGCCCAGTAAGGGCGGCAACTACTCCGATCAGTTCATGTTCAGTGCGGACAACCGACCGGCATTCACCCGGTTCCGCGATGATGTCAAGACCATCGAGATCAGTCAGCCCGACGGTCCGAGCTTCAGCGTCGACGGATGGAACGTGAAGTGGCAGAAGTGGTCCCTGCGTGTCGGATTCAATCCGCGGGAGGGTCTGGTTCTGCACGAGGTCACCTACAACGACCGGGGCACGGTGCGGCCTGTCATGTACCGGGCCGCGCTCTCGGAAATGGTGGTGCCCTATGGGGATTCGTCGCCCACGCACTGGAACAAGAACGTCTTCGACATGGGCGAGGTCGGGATGGGTTTCTCGGCCAACCCGCTGACGCTCGGCTGTGATTGCCTGGGCGAGATCTTCTATTTCGACGGCGTCGTCAACGACTCCGACGGCAACGCGGTCACCATCCCCAATGCGATCTGCATGCATGAGGAAGACTTCGGAATCTCCTGGAAACACACCGATTTCCGCACCGGCGAGGTCGAGGTGCGGCGGTCCCGGCGGTTGGTGATCTCGATGATCTGCACGGTCGGCAACTATGAGTACGGTTTCTTCTGGTACCTCTACAACGATGCGTCCATCGAGATGGAAGTCAAGCTCACCGGTGTGCTGACCACCGGCTCAATCGCAGAGGGCGAGACCCCGCGCTGGGGCAAGATGGTGGCGCCGGGCATGTACGGGCCCAACCACCAGCACTTCTTCAATTTCCGCATGGATATGAGCATCGACGGGCCGGGCAACAGCGTCTACGAGGTCGACTCGATACCCGAACCCGACCCGGCGCTCAATCCGCACCACAATGCGTGGATCACCCGGGACACCCTGGTGGCCTCGGAGTCCGTCGGGGCGCGGGACTGGGAGCACTCGACCGGACGGTACTGGAAGGTGGTCAACCCGTCGAAGCTCAACGAGTTCGGTGCTCCGGTGGGGTACAAGCTGATGCCCAAGGACATCGTGCCGGTGATGGTCCAGGAGGGGTCGGTCATCTACGACCGGGCGCGGTTCGTCCAGCACAATCTGTGGGTCACCCGCTACGACCCGAAAGAGCTTTACGCGGCGGGCGATTACATGTACCAGTGCGCCGAGGCCCAGGGGTTGCCACAGTACATCGCCGACGACGCGCCACTGGCCGACACGGACATCGTGCTCTGGTACACCGTCGGCGCTCATCACGTCGTATGCCCGGAGGATTGGCCGGTCATGCCATGCCATTACACCGGCTTCAAGCTCAAGCCGGTCGGCTTCTTCGACGGCAATCCGGCGCTGGACGTGCCGCCGTCGCCGCCGGCGGCGTGCCACCACCACTGATGCGTGGTGACGCACCGCGGCAGCGACCCGAGATATCAGTGTCGGCGCGCCGGCGCCGGGCGTCCTATGCTCTTTCCTGAGTGGAGGTACACCGCGGTCTGCATTCTCCTATGATGACCGGCGAGTATCGCCGAAACGGGGGATGTGCATGGGGTCGGGTCCGGAGAACGAGCCGGGTGAGCAGTTTGCGCCGGGCGAGGACTATCAGCCGGGCCGGGTCGTCCAACCGGGCGAGGAGTACCGGCCCGCACCTGCACAGGGTTCGATCCGTTGGCAGGAGCCGGGCGTCACCAAGCCCCGGCCCCCGACCGTCGCCGAGGCCCGCCAGCGCGACAAGGCGCGCAAGGCCCGCGAGGCCGCCGAACAGTGGGCCGCGCTGCAAGAAGAGAAGCGCGAGCAACGCAAGGCCACCGGTCGCAAGGTGCTGATCGGCTCGGTCGCGGTGGTCGGTGTCGTCGGCGCCGTCGCGCTCGGTTACCACCTGCTGCACCAGGACGACGAGGTCGCCGCTTCCTGCGTCAAGGACGGCACCAACGAAGTGGTCCCCGACGAGTACTGCAGCCGCGGCTACGCAGGGTCGCACAGCACGTTCATCTACGCCGGGTCGCCCTACCGCTACTACTACGGCGGGTCCAGCGGCGGCATCGGCACCATCGCCCGCGGCGGCACCATCGAGATCCCCAAGGGCACAACGGCGAAGACCAAATCCGGGACATCGATCACGAAGTCCGGATCGTCGGTGAGCCGCGGCGGGTTCGGTTCCAAGAGCGGCGGAAGTTCAGGTAGCTGATGCGCAGGGAAAGGCACGCCCCGAGGCCGGGGTGGGAAGGCATTGTCGCCGCTCAGGGAATGTGTTTCGGCACGCCCGCGCGTGACGGGTCCGGCGCCGCCCGCCCGTACTGGGACGAATCGGTGCACTACGTGTTCGACATGGACGAGGTGCTGTCCCTGGAGGCCAGCGTCGAGGTGCTGCACTCGATGTGCCTGCAGGCCGTCGAGCAGGTGGTCCTGATGGAGCGGTACCGCGACTTCGGGCTGCCGGAATGGAGCTGGGAGCACGTCGAAAAGTCTTGGCGCCGCAGCGATCCGCACTTGTACGGACGCTTCGACCTGCGCTACGACGGGCGTCGGCCTCCGGTTCTGTTGGAGTACAACGCCGATACGCCCACCACGCTGCTGGAAGCCTCGATCCTGCAGTGGTACTGGAAGACCGACGTCTTTCCGGCAGACGATCAGTGGAACTCGTTGCACGAGAAGCTGGTTGAGCGGTGGGGCAAGATCCGGGACTTGTTGCCCGGCAGCGAGACTCACTTCACCTGGTCGTCGGCGGACGCGTCGGGAGAGGACAACGTCACGCTGGCCTACATCCAGGAATGCGCTGCCGAGGCGGGGATGAACACCGTCGGGCTGGCGATCGAGGAGATCGGCTACGACGAAGATCTGCACCGGTTCGTCGACCTCGAGGAAGCCCCGATGTCGTCGATCTTCAAGCTGTACCCGTGGGAATGGCTGCTCGACGACGATTTCGGCCAGAAGGCGGTCGACCTGTTGCCTGCCACGATGTGGGTTGAGCCGCTGTGGAAGACGCTGCTGAGCAACAAGGCGATATTGGCCGTGCTGTGGGAGATGTTCCCCGGCCACCCGAACCTGTTGCCCGCCTACATCGATGACCCACATGAGCTGACCGAGTACGTGCGCAAACCCAAGCTCGGCAGGGAGGGCGCCAACATCAACATCGTAGGCGCTGGCTTCGAAACCGAGACCGGCGGCGTGTACGGCGAAGAGGGCTACGTCTACCAATTGCTGGACCCGCTACCGCAGTTCGACGACATGCGCCCCGCGCTGGGCGCGTGGATCGTCGGCGACGAGTCTGCCGGGCTGGGCATCCGCGAGACCTCCGGGCTGGTCACCGATGACGGCGCCGCCTTTGTGCCACACCGAATTCCGCAGTGACTCCGGAAGGAAAACTCTTCATGACCCCTGACGTGTCCGTCGTCGCGCTCAGCCGTGACTACTGGTCGGTCGTCGGCCACGGCGCGGCCGCGATCGTGCTCTACACCATCGTGGGGATTGCGCTGATGGTGCTCGGCTTCTTCGTGATCGACTGGACCACACCGGGTCCGCTGCGTGCCCTGGTGCAGGCCGGTCGCCCCAACGCGGCGGCGATAACCGCATCGGGGGTCATCTCGATGGCGCTCATCGTCGTACTGGCGATCTACAGCTCCTCGGGTGATCTGATCCAGGGCCTCATCACCACGCTGGTGTTCGGCCTGCTGGGCATTGCCGCACAAGCGGTTTCGGTGCGGCTCATCGAGTTCGCCAAGGGCGTCGACATCGGCCGGGTGCTGGCCGAGGAGAAGTTCACGCCGGAGGTGTTGGTGGTGACGGCGTCATACCTGGCGTTCGGTCTGATCGTCGCCGCCGCGATTCTCTAGTCGCTCGCGACAGGATCAGCCCGCGATCTCCCGGCACACGGCGGCAGTCGCGCGGGTGAGTGATTGCGCGCCCTCGCGCAGCGCCTGCTCGATCGGCGTTGCCGCAGCGGTGATCCCGACGAGGCGGTCCACGCCGTGGGCGAGCAGCACGTCGGCGTCTGGCGCTACCCGCCCCGCGAAGATCACCACCCTGGCGCCGGCTCGCACGGCGGCGCGCGCCACACCGAACGGGGTCTTGCCCAGCATGGTCTGGGCGTCGACACTGCCCTCACCGGTGAACACCCAGTCCGCGCCGGCCACCGCCTGATCCAGCCGCACGGTCTCGGCGATCATCTCGACGCCCGGATGGCATTCGGCGCCGAGAAAATCCATCAGTCCAAAGCCCAGCCCGCCGGCCGCACCGGCACCGGCCCGCTCGGGGTGAGCCGCGCCCAGCGTCGACTCGGTCACCGCCACCAGGCGGCTCAACCCGCGCTCCAGCACCTCGACATCGTCGGCGGTGGCGCCCTTCTGCGGCCCGAAGACCGCACTGGCACCGCCCTCGCCGAGCAGGGGAGCGGTGACGTCGGAGGCGATCCTGATCCGAACCTCGGCCAGCCGAGGGTCGAGGCCGGACAGCTCGATGCGCTGCAGCCGGGACAGGGCGGCGCCACCGGGCGGCAGCGGCGCATCATCGGCGTCGTAGAACGCCGCACCCAGCGCCGCGAGCATGCCGGCACCGCCGTCGTTGGTCGCCGACCCGCCCAGCCCGATCAACAGGTCGGTGGCACCGTGGTCGAGCGCCGAGGTGATGAGCTGTCCGACGCCGAAGGTGCTGGCCCGCAACACGTCCCGATCGGCCGGGGCGATGAGTTCCAGTCCCGCCGCGGCCGCCATCTCCACCACCGCGAGCCGCTGGTCGGCGATGAAGCCGTAGTGCGCGAGTACGGGGCGGCCCAGCGCGTCGCACACGTCGACCCCGATGCGCTCACCGTCGAGGGCGTCGACGACGGCGTCGACGGTGCCCTCGCCGCCGTCGGCCATGGGCACCCCGACGCATTCGGCGTCCGGCCACACCGACAGCACACCGTCGCGCATCGCGGCGACGGCCTGTGACGCGGTCATCGACTCCTTGAAGGAGTCCGGGGCGAGCACGATTTTCATTGCGTGAGGATAGTCAGCCTCAATCGACGGCGCGCGCCAGCAGGTGCTTGAGTTCGTGTAGTTCCTCGGCGCTGAGATTGGCCAGCGCCGCCACGTCGGCGGCGTGAACGACGGCCTCGGCCTGTTTCAGCAGGGCAGCGCCGTCAGGCGTCAGCTCGGCAGGCAGGGCACGTCCTGAGGCCACGCTGGCCGGTCGCCGCACCACGCCGCGCTCCTGAAGTCCCCGTAACACGTTGTTCATGGCCTGCGGCGAGACGTTGATGTGCCGGGCCAGCTCGGCGTTGGACTGTCCGGGGGCGGTGGAGAGCACCCGCAGGCACACGAATTCGGGCAGGGTCAATCCCAGCGGCTGCAAGCGCGCGGCCACGATCGGCTGCAGCACCGCGGTCACGCGGTAGATCAGGAAACCGAGCGGCTGGTCGGCGAGGATGTCACCCATGTCAATCATATTGACACATATCAACCACGTTGATATACCGGACCTATGACCTCACCACAAGAAGCGCAGCAAGTATTCGAATCCGCCTATCGCGGCGAGGCTCCCGAGTTCGCGGGTGTCCGCCCGCCGTGGAGCATCGGAGAGCCGCAGCCGGAGATCGCGGCACTGATCGCCGAGGGCAAGTTCCACGGCGACGTGCTCGACGCCGGGTGCGGCGAGGCGGCCACCGCGCTGTACCTCGCCGAGCAGGGCTTCACCACCGTGGGCCTGGACCAGTCGCCGACCGCCATCGAGCTGGCCCGCGCCGAAGCCGCCAAGCGCGGCCTGACCAACGCGACCTTCGACGTGGCCGACATCAGCTCGTTCACCGGCTACGACGGCCGATTCGGAACCATCGTCGACAGCACGCTGTTCCACTCGATGCCCGTCGAGCTGCGCGAGGGTTACCAGCAGTCGATCGTGCGGGCCGCCGCGCCCGGTGCGTCGTACTTCGTGCTGGTGTTCGACAAGGCGACCATGGGTGACACCGGCCCGGCCAATCCGGTCACCGAGCACGAGCTGCGAGAGATCGTCGGCAAATACTGGGTGATCGACGACGTCCGCCCGGCCCGGATCCACGCCAACGTGCCTGCCGCATTCGCGAACTTCGCCGATTTCGCAGGCACCGACATCCGCGACGAAGGCGGCGATCGCAAGTCCGTGGCCGCCTGGCTGCTGCAGGCGCACCTGGGCTGACATCAGCCGGCCGGCGGCACCCGGACGGCTCGTCCCCGTCGCTTCGCTCGCCCCAGGATCTGACCCGGGCTTCGCTCGCACGCCTCGATAAGGCAGGATGGGTTTGCCGTCCTGGGGTATCCCCGGATGGCTCTCTAATGCGAGGAGTGCCGAGGAAACCGATGGCGGATCCGAATGTCGCCGGCCAGGCCGCAGCACCTATTCGCCCCCTTTACACGCGGGTTCTGCTGAAGCTCGGCGGTGAGATGTTCGGCGGTGGCCAGGTCGGCCTCGACCCCGACGTCGTGCACCAGGTGGCCCGCCAGATCGCCGAGATCGTTCGCGCAGGCGCCCAGGTCGCGGTCGTCATCGGCGGGGGCAACTTCTTCCGTGGCGCCCAGCTGCAACAGCGCGGCATGGAGCGCACCCGTTCGGACTACATGGGCATGCTCGGCACCGTGATGAACAGCCTTGCCCTGCAGGACTTCCTGGAGAAGGAAGGCATCGACACCCGCGTGCAGACGGCCATCACGATGGGCCAGGTCGCCGAGCCCTACATCCCGCTGCGCGCCGTGCGGCACCTGGAGAAGGGCCGCGTGGTCATCTTCGGCGCAGGCATGGGCCTGCCGTACTTCTCGACCGACACCACCGCCGCCCAGCGTGCGCTGGAGATCGGCGCCGAGGTGGTGCTGATGGCCAAGGCGGTCGACGGTGTGTACACCGACGATCCGCGCACCAACCCGGACGCCGAGCTCATCACCGCCATCAGCCACCGCGAGGTCATCGACCGCGGACTCAAAGTGGCCGATGCGACAGCATTCAGCCTGTGCATGGACAACCGCATGCCGATTCTCGTGTTCAACCTCCTCACCGACGGCAATATCGCTCGTGCGGTGGCGGGTGAGAAGATCGGAACACTGGTCACCACCTGACAGGTGCGACAGCGACGGGAGAACCCAAAGTGATCGACGAGACTCTCTTCGACGCCGAAGAGAAGATGGAAAAGGCCGTGACGGTCGCGCGCGACGATCTCGCGTCCATCCGTACCGGGCGCGCCAACCCTGGCATGTTCTCGCGGATCAACATCGACTACTACGGTTCGATGACACCGATCACCCAGCTGTCGAGCATCAATGTGCCCGAGGCGCGCCTGGTGGTCATCAAGCCGTATGAGGCCTCGCAGCTCAAGCCGATCGAGGACGCGATCCGCAACTCCGACCTGGGCGTCAACCCCAGCAACGACGGCAGCGTCATCCGTATCTCCATCCCGCAGCTGACCGAGGAGCGCCGTCGCGACCTGGTGAAACAGGCCAAGAGCAAGGGCGAGGACGCCAAGGTGTCGGTGCGCAACATCCGCCGCAAGGCGATGGAAGAGCTCAGCCGCATCAAGAAGGACGGCGAGGCGGGCGAGGACGAGGTCGGACGCGCCGAGAAGGACCTCGACAAGTCCACCCACACCTACACCGCCCAGATCGACGATCTGGTCAAGCACAAAGAAGGCGAACTGCTGGAGGTCTAGTGACCGATCAGCAGGCGGGTTCCGTGGCAAACACACCGGCTTCAGAGCCGACGAACGAGGCCGTGAAGAAGACGGGGCGCGCCGGGCGTAATTTGCCGGCAGCGATCGCCGTGGGCGTCGGCCTCGGCGGTTCCGTCATCGCCATTCTGCTGTTCGCCCCCAAGGTCTGGGTCGGCGTCGTCGCCGCGGCGATGGCGGTGGCCACCCATGAGGTGGTCCGACGACTGCGGGAAGGCGGCTACTCGGTACCCGTCGTGCCGCTGCTGATCGGCGGGCAGGCCATCGTCTGGCTGACCTGGCCGTTCGGTGCGGCCGGCGCGCTCGGTGGCTTCGGCGGCACAGTGGTGCTGTGCCTCATCTGGCGGCTGCTGTCCGGCGGCCTGTCGGCGGCACCGGCCAACTACACCCGCGACGTCTCGGTGACGATCTTCCTGGCCGCCTGGATGCCGCTGTTCGGCGCGTTCGGCGTGCTGCTGATCTACCCGCCCGACGGCGCAGGCCGGGTGTTCTGCCTGATGTTGGGCGTGGTGGCCTCTGACGTCGGCGGCTATACGGCGGGGGTGCTGTTCGGTAAGCACCCGATGGTCCCGGCGATCAGCCCGAAGAAATCCTGGGAGGGGCTGGCCGGCTCGCTCGTGCTCGGCATCGTCGTCTCGGTGCTGGCTGTGCGGTTCCTGCTCGACAAACCGGCCTGGGTGGGCATACCGCTCGGCATCATGCTCGTCATCACCGGCACGCTCGGCGACCTGGTGGAATCCCAGGTCAAACGCGACCTCGGCATCAAGGACATGGGCACCCTGCTGCCCGGCCACGGCGGTCTCATGGACCGCATCGACTCGGTGCTGCCCTCAGCCGTCGCCACCTGGATCGTGCTGACCCTGCTGGCCTGAATCCCGGGTCACTTCGCTCCTGCCCGCGGGACCCGACACGTTCAGCCAGCACGCCACCGCTCCGACTGCCAGGCCCGCCACGATCCCGACATCGGGACGCTGGCCCAGCATCACCCACGACAGCAGGCCCGCGACCGCCGGGATGACACTGAACAGCATCGCCACCGCCGCCGCGCCGTGGTCGTTGACGGCCCGCACGTAGAGCGTCATCCCCAGCAGCGCATTGGACAGCACCACCGCGGCCACCGCGCCGGCGGCCTTCCACGGATTGGTCACGGTGAACGGCAGCGTCGCCGCGAGCAGTGCCACCGGCACCACGCACACCACGTTCTGCAGCGCCGCGGTGGCCCGGAAGTCCACGCCCGAGCAGAACCGTTGCTGATACACCCCGCCGGCGGCCACCGACACCAGTGACACCAGCAGTAAAAGCACCACCGGGTCGACGCCGCCGACCATCACGAGCCGGCCGGCGCATGCCAGCAGCACCGCCAGCACGCCCAACGTGAGTGCCCCTACGCGCCGCCACGTCAGGCCTTCACCCAGGAACGCCGCCGCCAGCAGTGCCGTGACGACCGGATTCATCGAGATGATCACCGCGCCCAGCACCGCGGGAGCCCCATGTAACAGCGCCAGGTACAGGCAGCCGAACAACACGCCCTGCGCCAGCAAGCCGCTGACGAGCACATGCACGAGCGTGCGTCCTGTGGGCCAGCTCACCCGCGCCGCCACCGCCCAACCGCTCAGAATCGCGCCCGCCACGCCGAACCGGAACACCAGCACCGCCATCGGCGACATGGCCGAAACTGCCAGTGCGCCAATCGGATAGCCCAGCGCGTAGAAGAACGTGAGGGTGGACGCGGTCCGCAACGGCATGGGACTGGTGGTGCTCGCTGTGGCCATACCGCCATGGTGCTGACGCACCGCGGTGCTCGTCCAATCAATTTCGGCCACGTTGAGATGAGATACTGACAAAGAATCATGACCGGATCCCTGCCCCTAGTCTTCGACGCACCGCGACGCGCCATGCCGCCGCGGCATCTCGCCGACCTCGATGAGGAGGGCCGCGCCGCCGCCGTCGCCGAGCTGGGGCTGCCGAAATTCCGGGCAAAACAGCTGGCCAATCAGTATTACGGCCGGCTCATCGCCGACCCGCAGAAGATGACCGACCTGCCCGCCGCCGTGCGCGATCAGGTCGCCGAGGCGTTGTTCCCGATGCTCATCGACCCGGTGAAGCAGATCCAGTGCGACGCCGGTGAGACCCGCAAGACGCTGTGGCGCGCGGGTGACGGGACGACGTTCGAGTCGGTGCTGATGCGGTACCCGCAGCGCAACACCGTGTGCATCTCGTCACAGGCCGGGTGCGGGATGGCGTGCCCGTTCTGCGCGACGGGCCAGGGTGGGCTCAAGCGCAACCTCTCGACCGCCGAGATCCTCGAACAGGTGCGTGCCGCGTCGTCGGCCATGCGTGACGAACATGACGGCCGGCTGTCCAACATCGTCTTCATGGGCATGGGGGAGCCGCTGGCAAACTACAACCGGGTGCTGGCCGCCGTGCGCCGCATCATCGCGCCGCCACCCAACGGTTTCGGTATCAGCGCCCGGTCGGTGACGGTGTCGACCGTGGGGCTCGCGCCTGCCATCCGCAAGCTGGCCGACGAGCGCCTCGGCGTCACGCTCGCGCTGTCCCTGCACACCCCCGACGACGAACTCCGCGACACCCTGGTCCCGGTGAACAACCGGTGGAAGGTCGACGAAGTCCTCGACGCCGCACGCTATTACGCCGACGTGACCGGTCGGCGGGTGTCGGTCGAGTACGCGCTGATCCGTGATATCAACGATCAGCCTTGGCGCGCAGACCTTTTGGGCAAGAAGCTACACAGCAAGCTGGGACCGCTGGTGCATGTGAACCTGATCCCGCTCAATCCGACGCCGGGCAGCAAGTGGGATGCCAGTCCCAAACCGGTCGAGCGGGAGTTCGTCAAACGCGTTCAGGCCAAGGGGGTTTCGTGCACGGTGCGCGACACCCGGGGCCGCGAGATCGCGGCTGCCTGCGGGCAGTTGGCGGCCGAGGGCTGATCTTCTCCCGCCGAGACTACGGTTTATGTCGCGTTTTCGGTGTTTTCGCGGCACAAACCGTAGTGTCGGCGGTCAGGGGTGATTCGCTCGCAAGCTTCACTCACGCCGGCATGCCGATGGTCTTCGACTCGAAGTACTCCTTGAAGCCCTCCTCGCCGTTGCGGCGCCCCAGCCCACTCTGTTTGGTGCCGCCGAACGGGCTGTTGATGCCGAAGTGGCTGCGGGCGTTGATCGTCACGTTGCCCGTGCGGATCCGGCGCGCGACGGCGAACGCGCGGTCGAGGTCGGTGGAGGAGACCTCGCCGGAAAGTCCGTAGATCGAGTTGTTGGCGATGGCGACCGCTTCGTCGTCGGAGTCGTACGGCGTGACCGTCAGCACCGGGCCGAAGATCTCCTCCTGGGCGACGCGGGAGTCGGGATCCACATCGGCCAGCAAGGTGGGGGCGACGTAGTAGCCGGTGGGCAGGTTCTCCGGAATGCCGCCGCCGGTGACCAGCCTGGCGCCGGTGGCGATGCCCGCAGAGATCAACCCGAGCACCTTCTCGCGTTGGGTGGCACTGATCTGCGGGCCCTGCATGATGCCCGGCGTCCACGGATCGCCGACCGGGAAGTTCTCCATCGCAGCCTTGAGGATCTCGATGCCCTCGTCATAACGGCTGCGCGGCAACAGGATCCGGCTCGGCAGGATGCACGACTGCCCGCTCATCACGCACGCCATCATCGCCGCGATGGGCAGCGCGGAGCTGAAATCGGCGTCGTCGAGCACGATATGGGCCGACTTGCCGCCCAACTCCAGCAGCGTCTTCTTCACCGTCGCCGCCCCGGCCGCCAGGATGGCGCGCCCGGTGGCCGTCGAGCCGGTGAAGGTGATCATGTCGACGCGGGGGTCGGCAGCCAGCGCGGCGCCGACCTCGTTGGCGCCTCCCACCACGACGTTGAACACGCCTGCGGGAATGTCGGTGTGCTCGAACACGATGCGGCCCAGCTCGGTGCCCGACCACGGGGTGAGCTGTGCGGGTTTGAGGACGACGGTGTTGCCCGCCATCAGCGCGGGTACGGTCTCGGCGATGTTGAGGTAGAACGGCACGTTCCACGGCGTGATGGCGCCGACGACGCCGACCGGTTCGTAGGCGATCATGCGGCGCGCCGGCCCCAACTGCGTGGCATGCACACCGGTGTCGACGACGTAGGAGAAACCCTTCCCGTGCTCGGCCCAGTGTTTGACCTCACCGATCGGTTCCTCGATCTGGGAGCCGGTCACGGTGACCGGACAGCCGACCTCGGTCACCAAGATCCGGCGCAGCCGCTCCTTCTCGGCCTGCAGCGCGTCGTGCAACTGCATCAGGCAGTGGTGGCGGAACTCGACGTCGCGGCTCCAGTCGGTCTCGTCGAAGGCCCTGCGCGCGGCGCCGATGGCACGTTCCATGTCTGTCACGCTGCCGTCGGTGGCCTGGCCGACAACCTGCTCCGTCGCCGGATGGATCACATCGAATGTCGCGCCGCTGCCGGTGTATTGGAGTTCGCCGTCGATGAGCATGCGTTCGTCGCCGGCGAGCACACCGATGGTGTCGTGCACCTGGGTCATGCCGAACAGCTTTACAAAAATAGTGGCGAGTGTCACCCCCTGGAGCGAAACTTGTTGAGCGGTCGCTCAGGGCGGGTGGTGGCGCTAACTCCCGTCGGGCTGTTTGATCCCGACGGCGTGCCGCAGCTGTGCGAGGAACTGGTCGCCGTCGTCACTGCGCACGATGTAGTGCGAAACCGCCACCCTGATCGCGGTCGCGGCCTTCACCGCGGCATTCGGGCCGGACAGCAACCGCTGCAGGCGGGCCCGCATCACCGGGATGATGTGGTCGAGTTGCGCGATGACGACCTCGGGTTCGATGTCCACCAGCCGCACGCCCGAATAGGACTGCTGGTAGGAGACGATGAATCGCAAAGCGGCATCCAACTTTTCGGTTCCGCGCAGCCCGACTGTCGCGCGGCCGATGCCGGAGTCGAACATCTCGCGCTCGAAGTGGCCGAAGGCGTCGAGCAATTCCTGTTTGTCGGCAAACCACCGGTAGAGCGTCGGACGTGAAACCCCCGCCTGCAGAGCTACCTCCGACAGGCTCAGCTTGGTCTGTCCGCTGCGGGCGAGCACCTCGGCGGTCGCCACCAGGATCCGGTGGCGCGTCGACGTGTCCTCGACGTCCCGCTGAGCGGGTACTGGTTCATTCACTTCCAAGCCTCGGTCGACGATGGTTTCCCAAATGGTAGGGCCATCACAGCAATTTCTTGAGTAATGCCACAGTATCGAGGTCGGCAAGCGCCGCCACCGCGCGCCGGGTGCCCGCCAGTGCGATGTCCTCGGTCTGCATGCCACCCATGCCCGCGGTGATGACTGCCGCGGTGTACGCGTAGAGCGCACCCATCCGGTAGCGCTGCCACAGCTCGTCGGCAGCCAGGTCCGGCCCGCCCGCCGCGCTCAGGGCATGGCGGTACCGGTCGAGCAGGTCGTGTTCGGCGGCCTGCCGGTCGTCGGTCGTCATGCTGGTGATGAGGGTGTAGGCGAGTTCGCGGCCCGGATGTGCGCGTCGCACCGCCTGCCAGTCCAGCAGTCCCGCCGCGCCGTCGCGGAAGTAGACATTGCCCGGGTGTGCGTCGCCGTGCGTGACGGTGTGCGGTGGTCGGTCGAGCAACCGCGCGACCGCCCGGTAGTGCTCGTCGATGAAGCGTCCGCTCGCCACGTCGATGTCCGTGCGGTCGGCGAGCTTGCGGCTGGACAGCTTGAGCAGGGGACCGGTGAGCAGGGACGTGTGGTCGCCGGAGGCCGTGTATGCCCACGACGGCAACCGCTCCCAGAACGCCGCGTGCAGCCGGGCCAGCAGTTCGACGACCAACCCGGCCTGGTCCTTGTCGAGCGGATGCAGGGTGTCGGGGAACTCGCACGGCCCCGCGGCGAGATCCTCGAGTACCAGCACGAAGCGTCCGGTCAACGGGTCGAACCCGGATCCATGGCAGCGCGGGACCCCGGTCAGGCCGGCCGACAACTGGTCGTAGAACCGCACCTCGGTGTGCGCCAGCCTGCCGAGCTCACCCATCAGCCGGGTCGCCGCCGTCTCGGCAGGGATCTTGACGAACACCGACTCGGGAACGCCGGACCCGGTCAGGGCCAGTCGTGCGCGTGACGACGTGCCCGCATCGCCGGCGAGCACCGCGACGGCCGTGACGGTTCGGCCGAGCAGGCGCGACAGGTACGCCGCGTCGAGATCGGAGACGCGGCGGGGAAGCGCGCGGATGTGCCCGATGGTGCCGTCGGTTGCGATACGTTGCACCCCGTGCCCGAGATGGGTAGCCAGGCCGACGGCGGGGGCGAGACGACGGACCTGGGTGAGCATTCGCCAAGTTTACAAATTTTGTCCATATTGTAAATAGTATTTCGGGAAGGACTGCGATGGCGGGTCCGATGGACGGGTTCCGGGTCGTCGAGCTCGGCATCTGGGTGGCGGCCCCCGCGGCAGGCGCGATCCTGGCCGACTGGGGTGCCGACGTCATCAAGGTCGAACCGCCGACCGGCGATCCGGCGCGCAGCTTCGGCCGCATGCTCGGGCTGGATCCCGACCTCGGGGCGGTTTCAAACCCGCCCTTCGAGATGGACAACCGGTCCAAACGCAGTGTCGTGCTCGATCTCGGCAGTGCCGAGGGCCGTCGCATCGCACTCGAACTACTGTGTACCGCAGACGTTTTCCTGACCAATATCCGCCCCGCGGTGCTGCTGCGCATGCAGCTGGACTTCGAGACGGTCGCCGCGCACAACCCGCGACTGGTGTACGGACTGGTCACCGGATACGGCCTGGCCGGTCCGGATGCCGACCGCGCCGCCTACGACGTGGCCGCGTTCTGGGCCCGCGCGGGGCTGGCCGACCTGCTCACCCGCCCCGGGGACACGCCGCCGTTCCAGCGTGGCGGCATGGGGGACCACAGCGCCGGGATGACGCTGGCGGCCGCGGCGTGCGCGGCCCTGCTGGCCAGAAACCGCACCGGCACAGGACAATTGGTGACGACGTCGCTGTACCGCCAAGGCGCCTACACGGTGAGCTTCGATCTGAACACCCTGCTGATGACCGGCAGGCAGATCGCGATCGGACAGCGCGAGACGATGGCCAACCCGTGCATGAACAACTATTCCGCCGCCGACGGTAAACGTTTCTGGATCGTGGGACTCCAGGGCGACCGGCACTGGCCCGCGCTGTGCCGGGTGATCGACCGCGAGGATTGGCTCACCGATGCGCGGTTCGCCACGGCGCGTGACCGTTTCACCCATGCGCGTGAGCTGATCACCGACCTCGATGCCATCTTCGCCACGGCGCCGCTGGCGGTGTGGGGGCAGCGCTTCGACGCCGAACCCGACTTCTTCTGGTCACCCGTCAACACCCTCGACGACGTCATCGCCGACGAGCAGTTCCGCGCCGCGGGCGGCATCGTCGATGTGCCCGAAGGAGTTTCAAGCATGCCGATGGTCGCCAGCCCGGCCGACTTCTCCGCCACACCATGGCAACCGCGGGCGACGGCCCCGGAACTCGGTGCTCACACCGAGGAGGTACTGGCCGAATTGCGAGCGGTCAGGACCGCCGAGAATTGATCGCGGCCAACAGTTCGTCGAGTTGGGCTCGGCTGACTTTGCCGCCCGAGAATCCGACCATGCGCTCGATCGGGATGGATGCGGCCATCCGGAGCAGATCCACCCCGAGCCCCGCCGCGCTGTCGCCGGCGGGCATGACGTCGGCGACGGCGGCCATCACCACCGGGGCCGCGATCGGATCGGCCAGCAACTCACCCAGCGTCGACTCCCTGGTGAACGGCGTCGTCGCCGCATCGCCCTCGACGTGGACCGTCGCCTCCGCTCGCAGGTCGCGGATCGACGCGCCGACCGACACCCGGTAGTCACCACCCTGCACCACCCAGCGGCCGTTCCAGTACGCGAGATCGGCTCGCCGGACCGGTATTTCGACGACCTGGCACTCGCCCGGAGCCAGGGTCACGCCGGCGAAGCCGATCAGCCACCGAGGCGGTCGGCTCACCTCCGACGCGGGGAGCGCGGCGTACGCCTGGACGACTTCCCGGCCGACCCGCTCGCCGGTGTTGGTCACGCTCACCCGCAGGCCCGTGAGATCGTCGTCGACCTGCAGCTGCGAGTACTCGAATCGCGTGTAGGACAGCCCGTGTCCGAACGGGAACGCGACGTCCAGGCCTCGCGCGTCGTACCAGCGGTAGCCGACGAACATCCGTTCGCCGTAGAGCGTATGGCCCCGTTCGGACGGGAAGTTCAGGTAGGCGGGGGTGTCCTGCAGCCGCAGCGGCACCGTCTCGGCCAGCCGTCCCGACGGGTTGACCACGCCGAACAGCACATCGGCGACGGCGCCGCCACCAGCCTGGCCGAGCAGTGCGCCGTCGAGGATCGCCGGGGCCAGTTCGGCGACGGTATCGAGACGCACCACGCCACCGTGGGCCAGTACCACCACCGTGCGCGGCTGGACCGCGACGATCTCGCGCAGCAAGCTCAGCTGATCGCCCGGAAGGTCGATGTGCTCACGGTCGAAGCCCTCCGACTCCTCCTCGGCCGTCAGCCCGAGGAACAGCACTGCGGTGTCGGCGGATTCGGCCGCGGCGACAGCGTCGGCCACCGCATCCGGGGTCGAACCGCCGGGGCAGAACGTCACCTCGTGCGGCCCGGCGAGCCTGCGGATCTCGTCGAGCGGGATGTCCAACCGGGTCGCGTTGACGTGTGAGCTGCCACCACCCTGATACCGCGGCACCTGCGCGAACGACCCGATGACGGCCAGCCGGGACGGTGTCAGCGGCAGTAGACCGCCGTCGTTCTTGAGCAGTACCACGGCCGCTGCGGCGGCCTCGCGCGCCAGGCTGTGGTGCGCGGCGGCGTCGAAAGAAGCGTTGCCGGCAGTGTTTTCGGTGGTGCGCTGCACCAGCCGGGCGACGCGCTGCGCCGCCAGGGTCACGACGGCCTCGTCGAGTGCTCCGGCCTGCACGGCCGCGACGACATCGGCGTCGCTGACCCGGCCGGTGGTCGGCATCTCCAGATCCAGCCCGGCCGCCACCGCGGCGACCCGATCCCGCACCGCGCCCCAGTCGCTGACCACCAGCCCGTCGAAGCCCCATTCGTCACGCAGCACATCGGTGAGCAGCCAGGCGTTCTCGGCGGCGTAGATCCCGTTGATGCGGTTGTACGAACACATCACCGTCCACGGCTGCGCCTCACGCACCACCTGCTCGAACGCGCGCAGATAGATCTCGCGCAACGTCCGGTCGTCGACGTCGGAGCTGGCCCGCATCCGGTCGTATTCGGCGTTGTTGAGCGCGAAGTGCTTCACCGAGGCGCCCACGCCCCGGCTCTGTACGCCACGCACCCAGGCCGCCCCGAGCGTGCCGGCCAGCAGCGGATCCTCCGAGTAGTACTCGAAATTGCGGCCACAACGCGGATCCCGCTTGATGTTGACGCCCGGGCCGAGCAGGACCTGCACTCCCAGCGAGCGGGATTCATCGCCGAGGGCGGCACCGACGCGTTCCACCAGAGCGGGGTCCCACGTCTGGGCCAGCCCGACCGCGGGCGGGAAGCAGGTGGCAGGCTCGCTGGCGGCGAGGCCGAGATGATCTGTGGCGCTGCCGGATTGCTTGCGCACGCCGTGTGGGCCATCGGTCAGCACGATCGACGGGACGCCGTCGACAGCCGTGGTGGTCCAGAAGGTGGCCCCGCTACCCAGCGCGGCCCGCTGCTGCAAACTCAGCGCGGAGATGTCGGCCATGGGCCCCACGGTAGCGAATGTGTCGCGGGGGCAGGATGCGTCGCCGTGACCACGGACCGCGGCTCAGCCGGTGACCTCCTGAAACTTGCCGAGCACGGTCACGCCGCCGTCGGACACCACGAATCCGCGGGCGCGGTCGTGGTCTTTGTCGACGCCGATGTGAACCCCGGCGGGAATCACGACACCTTTGTCGATGATGGCGTTGCGAATGACGGCGTGTGGCCCGATGACGGTGTTGTCCATGATCACCGAGCGTTCGACGAGGGCGTGCTCCTCCACCCGGACTCCGGGGGACAGCACCGACTCACGCACCAGGGCACCGGAGACGATGACGCCGTTGGAGACCACGCTGTTGACAGCGCGGCCGACGCGGCCATCGTCCTCGTGGACGAATTTCGCCGGCGGGTGTGGCGGTATGTGGGTGAGGATGGGCCATTGGTGGTTGTAGAGGTTGAAGACCGGCACCAGGGCGCACAGGTCCATGTGGGCGTCGTAGTAGGAGTCGAGGGTTCCGACGTCGCGCCAGTATCCGGTGTCGCTGGGTGCGGCGCCGGGCACCTCGTTGCTCTGGAAGTCGTAGACCTGGGCAAGCCCGCGGTCGACCATCATCGGCATGATGTTGCCGCCCATGTCGTGCTTGCTGGAGGAGTCTTCGGCATCGGCGCGCAGGGCATCGAGCAGCACGTCGGTGGAGAACAGGTAGTTGCCCATGGAGACGAAGGTTTCGTCGGGGGCGTCGGGCAGGCCCGGCGGGTCGGCCGGTTTCTCCAGGAATGCCTCGACTTGACGGCCGTCGGGGCCGGTCTTGATCACCCCGAAGGCGCTCGCTTCGTTGCGGGGTACGCGAATTCCGGCGACGGTCGCCGCCGCGCCGCTCTCCAGGTGCTGGGCGATCATCTGGCGCGGGTCCATGCGGTAGACGTGATCGGCGCCGAAAACGATGACCAGGTCCGGCTTTTCGTCGTAGATCAGGTTCAGTGACTGGTATATCGCATTGGCCGAACCCGTGTACCACTGGGGGCCGAGGCGTTGCTGGGCGGGCACCGGGGTGACGTAGTTGCCGAGCATGCTGCTCATCCGCCACGTGGTGGTGATGTGGCGGTCGAGGCTGTGGCTCTTGTACTGGGTGAGCACCGCGATGCGCAGCACCCCCGCGTTGACCAGGTTGGACAACGCGAAGTCGATCAATCGGTACAACCCGCCGAACGGCACCGCCGGTTTGGCACGGTCCAGTGTCAGCGGTGAGAGGCGCTTGCCCTCACCGCCGGCCAGGACGATGCCGAGAACTTTTGGATCGGCCATCTTCAGAACTCCTCTGCACAACAACAACGCGCCCAATTCCGTGCGGACACTGAATCGTAAAGGCGCAACTCGACATTTGTGCGGGGTCGGCGAAATCAACACGCGGCGATCTTTTCGCAGGCACTCCCAGGCATTCGCAGACGAACACGTTTTAGTCGCACAACATCGGGCAAGATTGCGCGCGTGGGTAATTCAGCCCAGCGCGACGAAAGCCAACCGAACACAACGGAAACCACATTTATTGCCACGCGAGTGGTAAAAATTGGTCTAGACTCCGCAATTGCCCTGCGAACACACCACGCAGGGTTCTAGTTTGAGCTTTCATGAAACCTCTGGTGATTCGCAGCGCTGTTGTCGCTGCGCTCGGTGGCCTGATTTTCGGGTTCGACACCGCTGTCATCTCCGGCGCGGAGGAGCAGATCCAGCACGTCTTCGCGCTCAGCGATGCGAAATTGGGCTTCACCGTGACGACTGCGCTGATCGGAACGATCGTCGGAGCCCTGACCGCGGGACGTCCCGCTGACCGGTACGGCCGCAAGAAGGTGCTCTACGCGATCGGCATCTTCTACGTGCTGGGTGCGGTGGGCTCGGCCCTGGCGACCAACGTGGAGACGCTCATGGCCTTCCGGTTCCTCGGTGGCCTCGGTGTCGGCGCGGCCAGCGTGTGCGCCCCGATCTACACCGCCGAAGTGGCCCCCGCCGCCCACCGCGGACGGTTGGTCGGTTTGGTGCAGTTCAACATCGTGCTGGGCATCCTGCTGGCCTATGCGTCCAACGCCGTCGTGCGCGCACTGGCCGACGGTGAGCACGCGTGGCGCTGGATGCTCGGCGTGATGGTGCTTCCCGCGGTGGTGTTCCTGCTGCTGTTGCCGACGGTCCCCGAAACGCCACGCTGGTTGGCGACGGCGGGGCGGTGGGATGAGGCCAGCGCGACCTGCAACCGGCTGTGCTCCACCCCGCAGGAGGCCGACTTCGAAATGGCGGAGATCCGTGCGTCGCTGGCGGCCGCGGAGAACGCGCCGTCGGTGCCGTTCTTCACTCCCGGGCACCGCAAAGTCATCCTGCTGGCGATCGCCATTGCGTTCTTCAACCAGATGTCGGGCATCAACGCGATCCTGTACTACGCCCCGCGCGTCATGCAGCAGGCCGGCGCCAGCACGAGTGCCGCCTATTGGATGAGTGTGGCCGTGGGTGCGATGAATCTGGTTGCGACGATGGCCGCATTGACCGTGATCGACAAGATCGGCAGGCGCAGGTTGATGATCGTCGGCTCGATCGGCTACCTCATCTCGCTGGGTTTCTTGGCGGGCGTGATGTTCTACTACGAGGACGCTCGCGGCGGCGCGTTCACCACCACCTCGTCGGTGCTGGTGCTGGCGGGGTTGATGGTGTTCATCGCCGCGCACGCATTCGGGCAGGGCTCGGTGATCTGGGTGTTCATCTCCGAGATCTTCCCGAACCGGATCCGTGGGCGCGGCCAGTCGCTGGGCAGCCTCACGCACTGGGTGTTCGCCGCGATCACGTCGTTCGCGTTCCCGCCGATCATCGGGGCGTTCGGCGGGGGAGTCGCGTTCAGCATCTTCTTCATCGCGATGCTCGGCCAGCTGGCCTGGGTGCTCAAGGTCATGCCCGAAACCAAGGGTGTGCCACTGGAGGAGATGGAGGCCAAGCTCGGCCTCACCCATGAACCGGGCGGTCCGCTCACCGCGAGGGGGCACTGATGACCGGCCGCGTGCTCAGCCTCGGTGAGGCGTTGATCGACGTCGTCATCCGGCCCGGGTCCATCGAGGAACACGTCGGCGGGAGCCCGCTCAACGTCGCGGTCGGGGTCGCCACCCTCGGTCACCCGGCCAGCATCTGCGCCCATTGGGGCGCCGATGAGCGCGGTGACATGCTGCGCCGCCGCGCGCAGGACGCAGGCCTGGAGGTCGTCGCAGGCACCGACTCCGCGACCAAGACGCCGGTCGCGTTCGCCCATGTCGACGAACACGGCCACGCCACTTACGATTTCGATCTGACCTGGGAGGTGCCGCCGCTACCGGACCTGTCGTCGTTCGGGCATCTGCACACCGGCAGCATCGCGGTCACGCTGGAACCGGGCGGTGCCGCCGTCGTCGATGTCGCCGCGCGGATGCAGGGCCACTGCACCGTGTCCTACGACCCGAATATCCGCCCGGCCCTGATGAAATCGCCCGACGCGGTGGTGGACCGCGTCGAACGGATGGTCGCCCTGTCCGACGTGGTCAAAGCCAGCGACGAAGACCTGGCGTGGCTGTATCCGCAGACGCCCGTCGAAGACATCATGCGCAGGTGGGTCAAGAGCGGTCCCGCCATGGTGGTGGTGACCCGCGGCCCCTGGGGCGCTTACGCGCTGCTGGCCCACAATCGCGACATGCTGCACCTCGATCAGCTGACCGTCGAGGTCGGCGACTCCGTCGGCGCCGGGGACTCGTTCATGGCGGGGCTGATCTCGGGGCTGATGGATGCCCGTCTGCTCGGCTCGGCCTCGGCGCGCCGGCGGCTGGCCGCGGTGAGCTGGTCCAATGTCCAGCCCGCGCTGCACCGCGCCATCATCACCAGCGCGTTGACCGTCAGTCACTCCGGGGCCTACGCGCCGGTGATGGCGGAGGTGGAGGCGGTTCAGGCGGCGGATCCGATGCTGCGCTGACCCGATTCCAGCCAACGCACTGCTTTACAAATTATCCTTCAACTGTCACGCTGGATTTCGTTGCCGCCCCGCGGAAGGAATCCACGTGACCGTTGCCGGCTCGCCGCAGGCCCGCACATGCAGTCCATTCGACATCACGTCCCACGACTTCTGGCGCCGACCGTTCGCCGAACGTGACCACACCTTCGCCCGGCTGCGGGCGCATGAAGGGTTGAGTTGGCACCAGCCGTTGCCGACGCTCTTCGACATCTCCGAACCCGGCTTCTGGGCGTTGACCCGCCGCGCTGACATCCAGTTCGCCAGTCAGCACCCGGAGCTGTTCACCTCCGCGCGTGGGGTGGCGCTGGACCCGATGCCGGCCGACGTGCAGAAGTTCGCGTCGTTTTTCCTGACGATGGACCCGCCCGAGCACACCACCTACCGCCGATTGATCAGCTCGGCGTTCACGCCCCGCAACGTCCGCAAGATCGAGGAGCAGATCCACCGCAACGCCGTCGCGGTGGTCGACGATCTCGTCGGGGCCGGCGACGTGGACTTCGTCGAGGCCTGCTCGGCGCGGCTGCCGATGAGGACCATCTCCGACATGCTCGGGGTGCCCGCGGCAGACCAACCCGCACTCGCCAAGGCCGCCGAGAAGTTGTTCAGCATGAGCGACGACGAGTACTCCAGCATCGAAGAACGCGCGATGGACACCATCAACGAGATCATGCTGATCTCGTCCACGGGCGTCGAACTGGCCAAGTTCCGCCGGGCCAATCCCGGTGACGACCTCATGACCAGCATCGTCAACGCCGAAGTCGACGGGCACCGGCTCACCGATGAGGAGATCGGCGCGTTTCTCATCCTGCTCGCCTCTGCGGGCAACGACACCACGAAGCAGACCACGACGCACGCGATGATGGCGCTGGCCGCCCATCCGGACCAAAAGGATTGGCTGCTGGAGGATTTCGACGGCCGGATCGGGCTCGCGGTCGAGGAGTTCGTCAGGTGGGCGACGCCCGTGCTGCAGTTCGCCCGGTTCGCCACTGCGGACGTCGAGATCGCCGGGCAGACCATCAGCGCCGGGGACAAGGTCGGCTTGTTCTACTGTTCGGCCAACCGGGACGAGTCGGTGTTCACCGATCCGCAGCGGTTCGACCTGAGCCGGTCACCGAACCCGCAGATCGGCTTCGGGGGCGGCGGGCCCCACTTCTGCCTGGGCAATCAACTCGCCAAGGCCGAGTTGCGAAACCTGTTCCGCGAGTTGCTGACCCGCATCAAGAGCATTGAGTTCGGCGAACCCGAGCTGCTCTACAGCAGCTTCGTCCACGGCATCAAGCGCGTGCCCGCCCACATCCGGTAGGGCACTTTTTCTCGCGAACAGACATGGCGGTACCGGAAACGCGGCGTGTCGCGGACTTTCGCGTCTGTTCGCGCTAAGAAGGTGGGCGGCGGGGACGCACCAGGACCGACTGCTGGATGGCGCCCACGGGGCCGGTCTGGTCGAACAGCGTGCCCACCGTGGTGCCGATACCGTCGGGCCCGTAGTTGGTGTCGGCCCGGATGCCGATCCAGTCGCCTTCGGGCAACCGATGCACGTGCACCACGAGATCGGTGTTGAGGAACGTCCATTCGCGGATGTCGATTTTGGAGCCGATGCCGTTGGCGTCGTCGGCCACGGTGAACAACCGCTGCAGTGGCGTCAAGGTCTCGCCCTTGACGAGGTCCACCGTGGGCTTGAGCCACGATTCGCCGGGCCCTGGCGCCTGCGGCACGGTCAGCCACCGCCAATCCAGGCTGTGCACGTAGTTGGGCTCCCAGTGCTTGGCCATGTCGCGGCTGCGGGCCTGCTCCAGCGGTGGCAGCGGCGCGGCGCAAGCATGAGTCAACGCCGTGGAGTCCAGCTGCAACATGCGCCAACTGCTCGCGCGCGCAACGGTTCTCGGGGTGCCGTCGGGCCCCGGCGCGAGCATCTCGGCGCTCACCAACTCGATCTGCTTGCCGGGTCGCTGCACCTGGGCGCTCACCCAGAGTTCGCCCTCGGACGGCACGCCACCCATGAGGTCCACCACCACCCGGCTGCAGCGGGTGTCCGCCCGGCGCTCGCAGCGCTCCAGGGCCCGCACCAGCAGGGCCGACACCGGAGCGGCGTGCTGGATGGCGGCCGACCAGGTGCCGCGCACCATGTCGGTGGCCCGAAACTTCTCGCCGAGCCGATCCTCGTCGATCAACTCGTAGTACGAATCCGACATGTCCGCCCTGTCAGTGGTGGTGGCCGTGCTCGTGATCGCCCGGCGCGGGCACATCGACCATGAGCGCCTCGACGCGGGAGAGCGTCGTGCCGATCAACCGCTGCGGGTACGCGTCGGTGGTGGTCACCAGGAACAGCGTCCGTCCCTCGGGGCCGCCGAGCGCGCACGCGATGGCAGTGCGCTCGCCGACGTCGACACGGTCGGTTACGGCACCACCCTCGACGATGCGCTGGAACTCGTGCGCGAGCGTCAACGCGGTCCACACCCCGCCTTCGGCGTCGATCGCGATCCCGTCCGGCGGGCCGTCCAGCCCGTCGGCGAACGCCCGGCGGCCGCTCAGCCCGCCCTCGGAGTCGATGGTGAAGGCCGTCAGCCGGCACCCGGTGGATTCCGCGACGACGAGGGTGGTCCCGTCGGGCGTGATGGCCATGCCGTTGGGAAAATCGAGGGCATCGGCGACGACGTGCACCGTGCGATCCGGGTCGATGCGCACAATGACACCGCCCCCAATACACTCCCCGTCGCTGCGCTCGCCCCCGATACACTCCCCGTCGCTGCGCTCGCCCCCGAAGCGAGCCTGCGAACCGACGTAAGCACGGCCATGCGCGTCGATCACCATGTCACCCAGCGGGGCCGGAACCACCGCGCTCAGATCGGCCAGCAGCTCGACGGTGTCACCGTCGTAGACCAGCACCTGACGGCGCTCGGTGGAGACGATCAGCAGGGCGCCGTCAGGCCGAAAACCCAAGCCGGACGGCGCATGTCCGGGCAGCGGCAGCGTCGTCGACGCTCCGCCGAGGGTCACCGTGTGCACGGCCTCGCCGAGCATGTCGGAGAACCACAGCAGCCCCTCGAACCAGCGCGGACCCTCGCCGAAACAAAATCCGTTGGCCAGTTGTGTCGTCCGTACCGGTCCGGCTTCGACCGTCATCGCCACCCACCTTTACAAAACACGCCTTGAGTGTCACGCTCGCAGGGTGCCACTGTCAACCACGGGTGTGCGCCGATGAAGAAGTTCTACGGCCACACGCTGCTGTATCTGCACGAGACGGTCGACCTGGGAGCGGGCAACGTCGAAGGGTTCACCCAGAGGTTCAGCGACACTTACCACCCGATGATGGCCGAGCTCGGCGCCCGCCTCTTCGCCGTCTGGGAAACCACGCCCTACAACGGCCACTGGCCGCAGGTGACCGTCATCTGGGAAATCGACACCTTCGCCGACTACGCCCGGATCGGCCGAGCCCAGGCCGCGGGCGGCAGCCACGAGAAACCGGCCCGGCAGTGGTCGGCGTATCTGTCGGAGCTCGGCGCGCGCGGTGAGGGCCGGATCATGTACGCCGGCAAGTACAACCGGACGCTGGCGCAGCTGCGGGCGGAGAACTTCGGTGCGGGGTTGGTGATCCAGGAGATCATGCAGACCAAGCCGGGCCGCCAGGACGACTACATCCGCGAGCTGCAGCGGCTCTACGTGCCCTGGTCGGAATCGACGGGCAAGCGCTGGCTGGGCTCCTTCATCACCACGTTCCGGTTCAACGAAGTGATCCACTACTGGGCCCTCGACGGCGACTGGGACTGCTTCGAAAACCACTACCCGTCGTGGAAGGACAGTCCGCCTGCGGAAATCGTCACCTGGATGAGCGTCGCCCCCGCGCTGCGTGACGGGTGGGAAGACTCGATCCTCGCGGCCTTACCGCCGTCGCCGCTGAAGTAGGCGCGCGATGACCCGATCGGACTTCACCTACGACCCATTCGACCCCAAGGTGATGGCCAACCCGCTGCCGTACTACCGGACCCTTCGCGACGAGCACCCCGTGTACTACATCGACAAGTGGGACACCTACGCGCTGTCCCGCTTCGACGACATCTGGGAGGTGCTCGGCGTGACCGACGGAACTTTCGTCGCCTCAGAGGGCACCCTGCCCGCCGCGGCCGTGCTGGCCGACCACAACGACGGTCCGGTGGCCGATCCGCCGTTGCACCCCATGCAGTTTCACGCCAATTTCGATTCGCCGATCTACGAGAACGTCCGGCGGTGCACCTCGGCGCAGTTCCGGCCACGCTCGGCGGCCAAGCTGGCCGACCGGATCCGCACCCTGGCCAACGAGCGCCTCGATGAACTGCTGCCGCGGGGCACGCTCGATCTCACCCAGGACTACGGAGGCATCGTCGCGGCCGCGATGGTGTGCGAATTCGTCGGATTGCCTGCCGATCTCGCGCCGGAGGTACTGGCGACCGTCAACGCGGGCAGCCTCGCCCAACCGGGGGAAGGCGTCGAGATCGGCAACGCCCGTCCGGGTTACCTGTCCTACCTGACCCCGATCGTGGCACGCCGCCGGGCCGAAGGCGCTGACGGGACCGTGCCGATCGCCGACAGCCTGATCGACTTCAGACTGCCCGACGGCTCGGCTTTCACCGACATGGAAGCGGCTGTGCAGATGCTCGGCGTGTTCATCGGTGGCACAGAAACCGTACCGAAGATCACCGCGACCGGGCTCTGGCAGCTGCACCGCCACCCCGACCAACTGGCAGCCGTGCGTTCCGATCTGGCCGGCAACGTGCCGATCGCCCGGGAGGAGATCATCCGGTGGGGTGCACCTGCGCAGTGGTTTGCTCGAACGGTGCGGCGTCCGTACACCATTCACGACACCACCATCAAACCCGGCCAACGCGTCATCACCTTGCTGGCCTCGGCGGCCCGCGACGAACGGGAGTACGACCGGCCGGACGACTTCGTGTGGAACCGGCCCATCGAGCGGCTCTTGTCGTTCGGTCGGGGACAACACTTCTGCCTCGGCGTGCACGTGGCGCGCCTCGAGATCACGATCATGATCGAGGAGTGGCTCAAGCGGGTGCCCGACTGTCACATCGACGAACAGGCCGCGTCGCGCCCACCGTCGAGCTTCCAATGGGGCTGGAACAGCATTCCGGTGGAGGTATAGCCATGTGGTGTCATCGCCTCGTCGCGCCATACACCTTCGAACGCATCGACGTCGCGGAGCCTGCGCCGCAATCGCTCACCGACGGGCAGGTGCTGCTGGATTTCCTGGCCGCCGGGATCTGCGGCAGCGACCTGCCGGGCTTCCGCGGCACCCAGGGCAGACTTGCGGGGGACACCGGCCGTAACGCCGCAGGGATCAACGGTTTTCCGGTCCACGAGATCGTCGGCGAAGTGCTCGCCAGTCGACACCCCGAACATCGGCCGGGCGACCGGGTGGTCGGCTGGGCGTCGGGTTTCGACGGTCTCATGGGCCGCGTGGTCTCCGACGGCAACGGGCTGGTGCCCTACGACCCGGCTCTGAGCCCGGCGCTGGCGGTCGGGTTGCAGCCGTTGGCATGCGTGCTCTACGCCGTCGAGCAGCTGCCTGAGCTGGCCGGCCGGCAGGTCGCGGTGATCGGGCAGGGCTCGATCGGCCTGCTGTTCTCTTATGTGGCAAAGGCTTTCGGTGCAGCACACGTCACGGGTGTCGACCCGGTCGACCGGTCCGGGCTCGGCCCACAGTTCGGGGTGGACACCGCGGTGCGTGCCACCAGTGACCGGTGGGTCACCCACCTCGGCGCCACCGACCGGGCTGATGTGGTGATCGAAGCCGTCGGGCATCAGGTCGCCACGCTCAACCACGCACTGACGGCGGCGGCGTTCGGCGGCACGGTGTTCTACTTCGGCGTCCCGGACGACGACTGCTACCCGATCAGCATGCGAACCATGCTGCGCAACAATCTGACACTGAAATCCGGTGTGACACTGGACCGCCGGCGGGTGCTGCGGCGGGCCGGGGAATTCGCCGCCGCGCATCCCGATCTGCTGCCCGGCTACGTCACCCACACGTTCGGGATCGACGACGTACAGAGCGCCTTCGAGTTGGCCTGTCGGCCGGTGCCGGAGCGGGTCAAGATAGCGATCTGCGCATGAGTAGATTCGTCGAGGCGCTGGCCTCACACTCTCAACTCTGGGGCGGCTGGGTGGTGGCCCCCACGCTCATCGGTCCCGAGGAATTCGCCGCCGCCTGCTACCACTACGTCGGATTCGACGTCCAGCACGGCTATCTCGATGACGCCGATGTCGCGATGCTGCTGCGCCGCACCGAGCATCTGCCGATCGCCACAGCGGTGCGGCTGCCGTCGGCGGATCCCGCTCCGATCGGGCGGGTGCTCGACGCCGGGGCCGACGCCGTGATCGTCGCCATGGTGGAGAACCCCGACCAGGCCGCACGAGCGGTGGCCGCCACCCGCTACGCGCCCGCAGGGGTGCGCAGCTTCGGCCCGTTACGCGCGAGCCTGGGCCATGACCCGGCCGCGTTGGAAGCCCGGGTCAGTGTGTTCGTGTTGATCGAGACCGCGCGGGGGCTCGCGGCCGTCGACGAAATCTGCGCCGTGCCCGGACTGGCCGGGCTCTACGTCGGGCCCGCCGACCTGGCGATCTCGATGGGCGTGCGGCCCGCCGACGCCGGGACTCACCCCGACGTCCGCGCCGCGATCGCCCGGGTCCGCAAGACCGCCACCGCGGCCGGGCTCGTGGCAGGCATCCACGCCGGCACGGGACAGCTCGGAAACCTGTTCGCGCAGGAAGGCTTCCGGATGATCACGCTCGCGTCGGAGTCCCAGGCGCTGCGCCGCGGCGCGGCCGATCATCTCAGCGAGGCAATGGGGCAGGCGGCGGCCACCACTGAAAGAGGAGGCTACAACTGAACGCCACAGCAGACCGGGTCGCCCTGGTGACCGGCGCCGCCCGCGGTCAGGGCGCGGCCATCGTGCGCCGGCTGGTGGCCGACGCCTACCGGGTGACCGCAGCAGATCTGGCGATCGACGAGTTGATCACGGGTACAGCGGAATTCGGTGATCAAGTGCTGCCCGTCGAACTCGATGTGACCTCGCCCGAGCAGTGGCGTTCGGCGGTCGACGCGACAGTTTCCCGGTTCGGTGCGCTGAGCGCCCTGGTCAACAACGCCGGGGTGCTGCACCGGGCCTCGATCGCCGACGAGACACCGGGGGCCTTCGAAAACTCCTGGCGGGTCAACTGTCTCGGCCCATTCCTCGGCATCCAGGCTGCGCTGCACTCACTGCGGCGGGCCCGGGGAGCCGCCGTCGTCAACACGTGCAGCACCGGCGCGATCCGGCCTTTTGCGCACCACGCGGCGTACGGCGCGTCGAAGTGGGCGTTGCGCGGACTCACCCAGGTGGCCGCAGCCGAACTCGGTCCCGACGGTATCCGTGTCAACGCGGTGTTCCCGGGCCCGGTCCAGACGCCGATGCTCGACGAGACCACCCAGGCGCGGCTCGCGCAGCGAGCCACCCTCGGCCGACTGGGGCAGCCGACCGAAATCGCCGACGCGGTCGCGTTCCTGCTCTCCGAGCAGGCCTCGTTCATCACGGGCTCCGAACTCGTCGTCGACGGCGGCCAATGCCTGCAGATCGGATGACGCGGATGCCCACATCGCCATCAGTCGGAATCATCGGCGCCGGACCCGGTGGGCTGGCGCTCGGAATCTTCTTGAAGAAGGCGGGTTTCGACGAATTCACGATCTTCGACCGCGAGGACGGCGTCGGCGGGACGTGGCGGATCAACACCTACCCGGGACTGGCGTGCGATGTGAAATCGCACCTGTACTCCTATTCGTTCGATCTCAACCCCGGCTGGTCGCGGCTGTGGTCTTCTCAAGCGGAGATCCTCGCCTACTTCGAGCGCAGCGCGCAGCGTCACCGGCTGGGCCCGCACCTGAAGCTCAATACCGAAGTGACCGCTGCGCATTGGGACGCCGCCACCATGACCTGGCGGCTGACGACCGCGACCGGCGAACACCACCGGTTCGACGTGGTGGTCTCGGCGGTGGGATTGTTCACCCGGCCGGTGATGCCGAATCTCGTCGAGGAAGAACCCTTCACCGGCACCCTCATGCATTCGGCCCGCTGGGACCACGGCGTGCGCCTGGACGGCGCGCGGGTCGCGGTGCTCGGCACCGGGTCGACGGCCTCGCAACTGCTGCCGGAACTGGCCAAGGTCGCCGCCAAGGTGTACTCCGTGCAGCGGTCACCGACCTGGATCCTGCCGAAGCCGGACCGCGCCTACACCGACCGTGAGCGCTGGCTCTTCGCCCACGTGCCGTTCGCCAAGAGGATCTACCGGACGCGGCTGTGGCTGCGCAGCGAGGCGAACATCTCGGTGATCGAGCACGGCAGCGACAAGACCAAGGAGTTCCGCGACGTCGCGCTGAAGATGCTGGAAACTGTTGTCGCCGAACCAGAATTACGCTCCGTGCTGACCCCTGATCATCCGCTGGGCTGCAAGCGGCTGGTGTTCTCCTCGGACTTCATCCCCGCCCTGACGCGTCCCAACGTAGAGGTGATCGCCAGCCCCGCCCGCGCGCTCAAGGCCCGGTCGCTGGTCACGGCCGACGGCCGCGAACTCGACGTCGATGTGGTGGTATGCGCGACCGGTTATGCGGCCACCGACTATCTGGGGCAGATCGAGGTGGTCGGGGAGGGCGGCACGCGCCTGCACGACACGTGGCGCGACGGCGCCTTCGCGTATCTGGGCATGGCTGTGCCCGGTTTCCCGAACTTCTTCATGCTGTACGGGCCGAACACCAACGTCGGCTCCAACAGCGTCATATTCGTGCTGGAGGCCCAGGCGCGCTACGTGGTGCGGGCGCTGAAACATCTTCGGCGCAAACGCAAATCGTATGTGGCGGTGGCGCCTGCGGCGATGGCACGGTTCATCGCCGACGTCGACCGGTGGATGCAGGGCACGGTGTGGCTGACCCGATGCAGCAGTTACTTCCGCGCACCCAGCGGGCGGGTGGTGACCCAGTGGCCGCGCAGCGCCCGGGCGTTCTGGACGATGACGCGTCGATTCCGTTCTGCCGAATACACTTTCGTCCCGCCCGCGTCGACCACCACCCCGGCCGCGCACAGCACGTCCGTCGGCGCGCAGGGATAGCCGGTGTCCTGGCTGGATCGCCTCGACCCGGCGTTGCATCACCTTGCCGGGGCGCGCACCGATCTGTCGGCCCAACATCTCGGTGCGGTGCGCGCGTCGCTGGATCAGCGGCGCCGCGACACTGCGCGAACGCTGGACACCTCGGGCGTCGCGATCGCCGATGCCCACATCATGCTCGGCCGGCGGACGCTCGCGCTGCGCATCTACCGCGGCGGGCCGTCGCCCGCGCCTGCCGTCGTCTACTGCCATTCCGGGGGTTTCGTCCTCGGCAATCTCGACGTCGACCAGATCCAGTGCGTCGGACTCGCCCGGCAGGGCCGGTGCACGGTGATCGCCATGGACTACCGGCTGGCGCCCGAGCATCCGTTCCCGGCGGCGCTCGACGACGCCATGGCGGTGCTGAGGTGGGTGGCCGCGCGTGCGGACGACCTCGACGTCGACGCCACGCGGATCGCCGTGGCGGGCAGCAGCGCCGGCGGTGCCCTGGTCGCAGTGCTGGCCCAGCGTTCGGCCGCGGGATCGGCTCCGCCGATCGTGTTCCAGTTGTTGCACCAGCCCGCGCTCGACGACCGCCCGACCGGCTCGAAGGCCGAATTCGGTGATACCCCCGGCTTCGACGCACCTGCCGCCGCCGCGATGTGGCGACACTATCTGGCCGGGCGGGAAGGTGCGGCCGCTGCGGTTCCGGCGCGCGCCGCGACGCTCGACGGACTCGCGCCGGCGCTCATCACCTGCTCGGAGCTCGATCCGCTGCGCGACGAGGCGCTCGGCTACGCACGACGTTTGCTGGCCGCCGGGGTCAGTACGGAACTGCATGTGTTTCCCGGCACCTGTCACGGCTTCGATTCGCTTTTGCCGCACTGGGAGATGACCCGGCACCTGCACACCATGCAGGGCGCCGCATTGACGCGCGGGCTGTCGTGATCTCGACCGCGCGGCCGGTCTTCAGGTGGCGTCCGGTTAACGGGCTGGACAATAATGTGTCAACTACGCCGTGGGACGATGGGTTTGGCGCTACAGCGCGATTGACCGATTGAGAGGTAGCTATGTCGGCCGACAACGACCGGCTCGGGTACTCCCGCGACCCCAAACACGCCAGGGAACCTGCACCGTACGGCGACGCCGACGCCCTGTTCGGTGGATCAGTCACCTCGGTGACCAACGGCGGCTCCCGGCACGGTGACGTGCCGACGGGAGCCCCGCCGGTGATCCAGGCGCCCGCGCTCTCGGTCGTGGCGCCGGATCCGACAGAGGCCGAGATCACCGCCAAGCTCCAGCCGATCCCGCCGCGGCCGCCGTGGCCCCTGCAGGACGGGCTGCAGGCGGTCGACGGCTGGGCAGGTCCCAACAGCGGAGTCGGTCTGAGCGAGCACCGGGCGGTCGACAATCTCGCGCGCGTCGGCGTGCGTCCGACGGTCAAGATGCACTCCCAGCGTGGCTGGCGCGGGCTGCTGTACCGCACCACCCGGCTGAATCTGGGACTGTCGCGCGACGAGCTCTACGAACTCGACCTGTATGCCCGCATCCGTCGTAACGCCAGGGACTCGTACCAGATCGGCGTCTTCGGCCTCAAGGGCGGCGTCGGGAAGACGGCTGTCGCGGTCGCGCTCGGTTCGACGCTGAGCAAGGTGCGCGGTGACCGGATCCTTGCCATCGATGCCGACCCCGCCAGCGGCAACCTCGCGGACCGGGTCGGGCGGCAGTCAGCGGCGACCGTGTCGGATCTGCTCGCCGCCAAAGATCTGTCGCGCTACAACGACATCCGCGGATTCACCAGCATGAACGAATCGAAGCTCGAGGTGCTGTCCGGTCTCGAGTACAGCGCCGCGTCCCGCGCGTTCAACGACGCCGACTGGAAAGCCGCCACCGACATCGTTTCGCAGCACTACAACCTGGTGATCGCCGACTGCGCCGCGGACATGTTCCAGCCCGCGGCCCGCGCCGCGCTGAGCAGCGTCTCGGGGGCTGTGATCGTGGCGAGCGCCTCGATCGACGGCGCCCGCCAGGCCGCGGTGACGCTCGACTGGCTGTGGCAGAACGGCCACCGTGACCTGCTGAACCGGACGTGCGTGGTGGTCAATCACGTCGGCTCACGCCGGCCCAACGTCGACACCGGCGCGCTCGTGACGCAGTTTCAGAAGCACCTGCCTCCCGGCCGGGTGTTCGTGCTGCCCTGGGACAAGCACATCGCCTGCGGCACCGAGATCCACCTCGACCTGCTCCGACCGCGGTTCCAGCGGCGGATCCTGGAACTCGCCGCCGCGCTGTCGGACGATTTCGACGGACCCGTCGCCACTTAACCGGCGCCGAGTTCCCGCGCCACCGCGGCGTGGTAGGCGTCGATGTGAGCCGGGTTCACGATCCGGAAGAAACCGTCCGGCAGCGGTGCATGCCGGTCGGCCTCGATCGTCATGGTGCGGCTGAACAACGTCAGATTCTCACCCGGCCGGGTGAAGCGGTACTCGACCGTCATCCGCCCTTCCAGCCCGCCGGCACCGTTGCTGTCGACGCCGAGCCGTCCAACCGACGTGAACACCCACCGCCATGGGCGCGTCGCGATGCCGAGTTGCCAGGTGAAGATCCGATCGGCGCTCGGATGAGACTCCTGCCAGGTGTCACCGACCCGCAACGGCAGGGCCGAGGGCAGCCCGCTGATCCGCGGCTCGCCCGGATAGGTCCTGGTCCAGTTGGCCGGATTGGTCACGAAGTCGTACACGGTCTCCGCGGACTGCCGATACACCGTCTGGGAGCTGGTGGTCACGATGCCCAAGTGTGTGCCTTCCCCTTGTCAGAATTCGAAGCCCTGGAGCTCGGCGAGTACCCGCACCTTGGTGGCGTCGAAGCTCAGAAATCCTTTGACAGGCAACGACTCCGGCGGCGGATCGGGATAACTCCAGGCCGCGTCGGCGATCACGGTACCGCCCAATGTCACCGACCAGTACGTGGCGGTGCCCTTGTAATTGCAGTAGCTGGTGGTCTGGCTGCGGTGCAACAGGTCCGTGCGCACCAGTGCGGGGTTGACGTAGAGCCTTGGCGCCAAAGCGGTTTCGAACAGAATCACGGTGTCGTCGGTGTCGACCAGCACGGTGTCGTCGACCGCCACCCGCAGCCCACGTCCGCTCCGTCGGCAGTCGATGCGGTGATACGGGTTCGGCGGATAGTGCACCAACCGGCGGCCCTCCTCGAACCACGCGTCGACGGCGTCCCACGCCACCGCCACATACCCGGGGGCTTCGGCAACCGGATGGCTCGGCAGGCCACCGACCTCGTCCTGCGGGAACGCGTAGCTCAGTGCGTGACCCGCGCGGTGCACGAGCAATGCGCGCTCGGTGTCGATCGTGGCGTCGCCACCCACAAACGCCTGGATCCGCCGGGGATGCGGCTCGATGTAGACCACCGCGCCGGGCAGTGGGGGAGTGAACCACCCAGCGGGCTGCGGGCTCAACGGGCCATGTCCGGCCACCAGACTCACCGCGTCACCTCCGATCCGGACATCGCCCGGCCACGATGGCAGAGACGATAGGAGCTTTACAGATTGATGGAGAAATGTCACGCTGTTTGGTGACGGGTGACACAGCCGGAGGGTGACGAATGACGGTGAGACCATGACGCTGTCCGATACGCCGATCGCTACGAGATCCCAGCCACGGGTGCGGCCTGCCCAGGTGCTGCGATACGAACTGAACGTGCAGGCCCGAGACGCCGCCGACGTCGTCGCGAGCATCGGCGGCTGGCTTTTCGACCGGCGGATGGCGGGCTGGGGCGTCACCGTCGCGCTGCCGGACCATCGCGACGACCGCGCGTTGCGCATTCTCGGCATCAAAGCCGTTGAGCTGCACGGTGAATGGCCCGCGACAACGCATGAGCGGATCGTGACGACAGTGATCGCGGCGGACCTGTTCGACGCCGACGACGACGTGCGCTCGCAGGTCCTCGCATCCATGCGGCGCGGCGACGGCGAGGTCGCGTTCTGGGGCGCCGGTGCGCTGGGTCGATTCGGCGGAGGTTTACACGCCACGCAGTACCGGCTCAGCGCGGCCGCGCAGGCATTCAAGGCGCATGCTCTTGCCGCAGTGAGCGATTCGATCACGACCAGCGGCGCGGTGGAGACACTGCTGCTGGGTGGCCGACCGGCGGCGCTGTTCGCCGACGATATGGTCCCGGTCTGCTGAAGACGATGTGGCTGCGGCGCTGGAGACGCCGCGCGGTGTCAGGTCAGCGAATCCAGCCGCGGCGACGCAGCCACCAGTCGCGACCGACCAGCAGCAGGATCAGGGCCGCGAACCCGATCAGGAACCAGTCCTCGACGTGGCCGACGTGGTTACCGCGCATCATCACGAGCAGGAAAAGTGCGGAGAGCACGCCACCGATGTGGATGACCTTGATGTTCTCCTTCGACCAACCCCATGCCGCCGAGGGCACATCCTCGACGTCGACGCCGTTGTGTCGCTCCACTTCGGTGCTGGCCACGGTTGCTCCTCACAGTCGGGCAGGGACTGCAGACATTCTGGCATACGACACTGCGTCGTATGTCGACCGGCACCGGTCATCTCAGCTGTTGGTACCGGCGCAACGCTTCGAGCCGTTCTGATGCGTGATCGACGATCGGGTCGGGGTAGTCCGCGGGCCGTGCCGAGCCGAGCTTGTGCACGTCGGCGACGTCGGCGAGCTCGGGTACCCAACGCCGGATGTAGTCCCCGGCGGGATCGAACTTCGCGCCCTGCGCCGTCGGATTGAACACCCGGAAATACGGTGCGGCGTCGGTGCCGCACCCGGCGACCCACTGCCAGCCGTGCTGGTTGTTGGCGACATCGCCGTCGGTGAGCTGGTCGAGAAACCATCGCGCACCCCACTGCCACGGTAGGTGGAGGTCTTTGACCAGAAACGACGCGGCGATCATCCGCACCCGGTTGTGCATGAAACCGGTCTGGGCGAGCTGTCGCATCCCGGCGTCGACGATCGGGAAGCCGGTCCTCCCGGCAGTCCAGGCGTCGAACGCCCGCCGCGCGTCCGGGCCGTCATCCACTTCGATCGCGGCCATGCCGCGATTCCAGCTCTGCCAGGCGCTTTCGGGCCAGTGGTGCAGCACGGTGGCGTAGAAGTCACGAAAAGCCAACTCCCGCAGATACGCGTCGGCGGCCGAGCCGAGATCGACCGCCATCGTGCGCGGGTGGATGGTGCCGAACTTCAGGTGTGCCGACATCCGGCTGGTGGTGTCGAGATCGGGACGGTCGCGGTCGGTGGCGTAGCCCGGCAGTGACGTCTCGACAAACGTCCGCCACTGCGCCGTGGCCGCGAGCTCACCCGCCGGCGCGTCCGGCCGGCTCGGGGCATCAGGGATCTGGGTCGCGCCGGGTAGCCCGGCCGGGTCGATCCATCGCGCCGAATCGGGTCCGGAAGCAGCAGGAGCGCGCCATCCGTGGTCGCGCCACGCCCGGTAGTACGGCGTGAAGACCTGATACGGCGTGCCATCCTGCTTGCTGATGCGCCCCGGCGAGACCAGGTAGGGCGAACCGGTCGCGCACAGCGGCACGCCGGCGAGCGCGGTGCGCACGGCCTCGTCGCGTCGCCGCCCGAACGGCGAATGGTCCTGCGAGATGTGCACCGCATCCGCCCCGACGGCACGGGTGAGGCGTGGAATCTGTTGCTCGGGCCTGCCTGTCACCACCAGGAGCTTCCCGCCGAGGCGCTCCCGCAGCTCGTGCAAGGACCGGTAGAGGTAGTGCAGGCGACGACGTCCCGAGGTTGCGGCCAGCCGCGGGTCGAGCACGTAGCAGGCCAGCACCTCGGCGTCGTCCTGCGCGGCGGCCAGCAGGGCGGGGTGGTCGGACAGGCGCAGATCCCGCCGGAACCACAGCAAGGTGGGCATGCCTCCGATGGTGCCCGACCCGGACGGCCTGGAGGCTGCAGCATCCCCGCGCACCATGATGACACTTGATATGACGTCTCTATGGTGTCATCATGACACCATGGATTTGCAGCCGTACGTCGATGCCGTCCGACACGAACTGGCGGTGGCGGCCGCTGCGGGCGGTGCTGACGCCGAAGCGCTCGCGCAGCGGTTGACCGCGCCGCTTGACTCGGCCTTGCGGCTCGCACTGCTCGAAGCGCTTTCCGAGGCGGCCGAACAGATCACGCGGGAGCTCGCCCCCGGGGCTGTGCACGTCCGACTGGCCGGCAGGGATCCGGAGTTCGCGGTGGAACTTCCCGAACCCGCGGAACCGGCCGTGCCGTCGGCGTCATCACGTGCTGACGTTCCCGACGACGACTCCGGCGGCACCTGGCGGGTGACCCTGAGGCTTCCCGAGAGCTTGCGCGCCGGTGTGGAGTCCGCGGCGCGTGGCGAGGGCATCTCGGTGAATGCCTGGCTGGTGCGCTCGGCGAGCGCGAGGCTCGGTGCTCCCGCCGGCCGAACCCGCAGTGGCGGCAAGTCTTTCAGCGGCTGGGTCCGCTGAACCGATCGACCCGAACCCCACCGACAAGGAGATTCCGATGTCCACATTCCATACACCCGAACCGATTTCGGCCGACGTCGAGGTGGTGGCGGGCGTTGTCCGCGTCAGTGCCTCGGACCGGGACGACACTGTCGTCGAGGTCGCGCCCCGCGATCCGAACCGGCCCTCCGACGTCCGCATCGCCGAACAGGCACGCGTCGACTACCGCGACGGCGCGCTCACCGTGAGCGCAGGCCGGCGCATCCTGTCGCTCGGCCGCGGGGGAGCGGTCCGCATCGACATTGCCCTGCCTGCCGGATCCCGGCTGAGGGTATCCGCAGCCTCAGCTGACACCGAGGCCGACGGCAGCTACTCCGATTGCCGGTTCGCCACCGCCAGCGGGGACGTGCGTGTCGACACCGTAACCGGAAAACTCAAGGCGGACAGCGCATCCGGCGATGTTGCGATCGGCAGGTTGGTGGGTGACGCGCGCATCGCGACCGCATCGGGCGATGCGCGCATCGACCACGTCGAGGGCGACGTGACATTCCAGGCGGCGAGCGGCAACCTCAGCGTCGGGACGCTGCGCGGCAGTCTCAAGGTCCAGGCGGCCTCGGGCTCGGTCACCGTCGCCGTCGCTGCGGCCGGTGCGCTCAGCGCGCACACGAGCAGCGGCGAGGTCGAGGTCGGCATCCCCGAGGGCACCGCTGCACGGCTTGAGCTCACGACCGGCTCTGGCTCGGTCGACAACCGGCTGGCTGCCTCCGACGGACCCGCCGCGGGCGATGAGACCTTGGTGGTGCGCGCCCGCACGGGATCCGGCGACATCTCGATTCGCCGTGCATCGCAGGCACCGGCCGGCCACAACTCCTAGGCCGGGTCGAACCGGAACACCGTCAATCGCCCTGCCAGCGCCTCGAATTCGTCGGGTGTGCCGTCGACCACCAGGCCGCTGCGCTTGGCGAATCCGACGCCCACGGGCACCTTCGCAGCGAACGTCCGCAGGATCGGGCGGGACTCTTCGGGGCTGAGTTCGACGATGTGGACTCGGCGGGACCGTCGTCCTCTGGTGAGGGTGCCGGACCCTGCGGCCCGGGCATTGGCCGCCCAGTCCGACCCCGGATAGCCGGCGACGGTGTAGAGGCCCCCATCGTGGTCGAACGGGGTCATCGGAGTGCTGCGTGGTTGGCCGGTGCGGCGCCCCGGCACGGTCAGCACCATGGCGGGGCCCGTCGGAATGCCCAGGCGTTGTACCGCCATCATCACCTTGTTCATGGGTTTGAGCCACCGGGGCGGGGTGGGTTCGGACATGTTCGCTCCTCTACTCGGTGTTGAACCGGTCACGGTTGTCGGCAGCCCAGCGGGCGAAAGGTGTTGCGGGACGGCCGAGGATCTTGTCGACCTCGTGGGTGACCAGTGCCGGGCTGCCGACGGTGTCGGCCAGCAGCGCCAGGTACGCGTCGGCGAACGCCGCCGGGAAGCCGACTGCGCGGAACCGCTCGCGTACCGCGTCGGGCGGCACCTCCTGGTAGCGCAGTGGCCGGCCCAGCGCCGTGCCGAGGGCGGCGACCAGCTCGGTGTTGGTCAGCGCCTGCGGACCGGTCAGTGGAATGCGTTGCCCCACAAGATCGTCGGTGAGCAGTGCGACGGCCGCCACGGCCGCGATGTCGGCGTCGGCGATCACCGCGATCGAGGCGTCGGCATACGGCCCGGTCACCACATCGCCTGCGGCGAGCTGCGGCGCCCACATTCCCGCGAAGTTGGATGCGAAGATCGTCGGCCGCAGGCTCACCCACTGCAGGCCCGACGCCACCGCCACCTGTTCGCACTCGCGGTTGCGGTCTCCGCGTACCCGCGACGGCTGGCGGGCATCGTCGTCATCGGCATTGATCGCCGACAGCGCGACCAGCCGAGCTACCCCTGCCGCGCGGGCCTGTTCGACGGTCGCGGCGAGCTCGGCGCCGAGCGCGCGGGAATTGAGAAAGACGGCGTCGGCCCCGGCCAGCCCGGCTGCCGCGGTCGGCACCACCTCGACCGCCGCGGGAAAGCCCGCGGTCGCCGGATGCCTGCTGACGGCACGTACCCGGGCGCCCGCGCTGACGAGTTCGGAAACGAGTGGACGCCCGACATTGCCGGTGGCGCCCGTGACGAGAATGGTTGTGTTCATGCGATCAAGGACGGGGTGGCCGTCGGAAAAGTTACAGCGGAGAGCCGGTAACTTTCGGGACCGGCATTTCGTCCTAACGACATGAACGATTCACTGGTCGAGGCGGCGTGGCGCGAGCACCGCCCGTACCTGGTCAACCTGTGCTACCAGATGCTCGGCGACATCGGTGAGGCCGAAGACGTTGCGCAGGAAGCGTTTCTGCGGCTGGCCCGCACCGACGCCGGGCAGCTCGACGATGTCCGCGCGTGGCTGACGGTGGTTGCCGGACGACTGTGTCTCGACCAGGTGCGCTCGGCGCGGGCGCGCCTCGAGCAGCCGGGGACGGTCGAGACAGCGGTGTCGGCGGAGCCCGACCCGGCCGACCGCGCCACCCTCGACGACCAGGTACGCACGGCGTTGTTCGAGGTCCTCAACCGGCTCAGCCCGGGGGAGCGGGTCGCGTTCGTGCTGCACGACGTGTTCGCGGTGCCGTTCGACGAGATCGCCGAAACCGTCGGCAGACCGGTCGGCACGTGCCGACAGCTGGCCCGGCGGGCCCGGATCAAGTTCGCCGGTCTCACGCCACACCGCGTCGACACCGACCTGCAGACCGGTGGTGTCACGGCAGACGAACATCGCGTCGTCCTGGAGAAGTTCATCGAGGCCTGCGCCAACGGCGACGTCCGGGCGCTCGGCGCCGTGCTCGACCCCAGCGTGTGGGGTGTCGGCACCATCCTGGCCGATCCGGCGCCACCTCAGCAGGTCAACCATGGCCGCGACGCCGTCGCCACCAACCTGCTGCTCTACCTCGGGCCGGGCGCCACGCTGGTCGGCGGACCCGCAGGCGAGCCGGTGCTGCTGGCATACGCCAACCGCAGGCTCTTCGCCGTGGTCGTCCTGACCATTCGCGACGGTCTGATCGTCAAGATCGACGCGACCGCGGACCCGTCGGCGCGCACGCGGTAGACGGCGGTTGGGGCAGGCACCTTCAGCGCGGCACAATGTAGCGGTGA
The DNA here is from genome assembly GCF_002086485.1 of Mycobacterium aquaticum. Classification (GTDB taxonomy): domain Bacteria; phylum Actinomycetota; class Actinomycetes; order Mycobacteriales; family Mycobacteriaceae; genus Mycobacterium; species Mycobacterium aquaticum. The sequence goes on from NZ_MVHF01000005.1 coordinate 248,173, forward strand.
CGGGATCCGGCGAGCGGGAGCGAAGCGACCAGGGGAATACGGCGCGGCTGCGCGTGCTGGTTCTCGGCAGTACTGGGTCTATCGGCACTCAGGCGCTGGAGGTCATCGCCGCCAACCCCGACCGCTTTGAAGTGGTTGGCCTGGCCGCAGGCGGTGGTAACCCGGAGTTGTTCGCGGCGCAACGCGCCGAAACGGGCGTCACCAGCGTCGCCGTCGCCGATCCGGCCGCCGCCGCGCAGGTCGGTGACGTCACCTACACCGGTCCAGACGCCGTCACCCACCTGGTCGAGAACACCGAGGCCGACGTCGTGCTCAATGCCCTGGTCGGCGCGCTCGGCCTGAAACCCACCCTGGCAGCGCTGGGCACCGGCGCTCGGCTGGCGCTGGCCAACAAGGAATCGCTCGTGGCGGGTGGGCCGCTGGTCCTCAAGGCGGCCGCGCCGGGCCAGATCGTGCCCGTGGACTCTGAACACTCGGCGATGGCGCAATGCCTGCGTGGCGGCACACCCGACGAGGTCGCCAAGATCGTGCTGACCGCATCGGGCGGCCCGTTCCTCGGCTGGACGGCGGCCGATCTCGACAGCGTCACGCCCGAACAGGCCGGCAAGCATCCGACCTGGTCGATGGGGCCGATGAACACCCTCAATTCCGCGACCCTGGTCAACAAGGGCCTGGAGCTCATCGAGACCCACCTACTGTTCGGCATCGACTACGACCGCATCGAGGTGGTGGTGCACCCGCAGTCGATCGTGCACTCGATGGCGACGTTCACCGACGGTTCCACCCTGGCCCAGGCCAGCCCGCCGGACATGAAACTGCCGATCGCGCTGGCCCTGGGCTGGCCGGCCCGGGTTCCCGGCGCCGCGGCCGCGTGCGATTTCACCACCGCGTCGACGTGGGAGTTCCTGCCGCTGGACAACGACGTGTTCCCCGCTGTGGACCTTGCGCGTCAAGCGGGCAAATGTGGTGGCTGCCTGACCGCGGTCTACAACGCGGCGAACGAAGAGGCGGCCGAGGCGTTCCTCGACGGACGTATCCGGTTCCCGGCGATCGTGCAAACCGTCGGTGACGTGTTGCACGCTGCCGACCAGTGGGCCGCCGAACCCGCTACCGTGGAAGACGTACTCGACGCACAACGCTGGGCCAGGGATCAGGCGCAGCGGGCCGTCGAGCGGGAATCCACCAGAAGAGGTCTCGTCAACAAATGATGTTCGCACTGGGTATCGCGGCGTTCGCGCTGGCCATCCTGGTCTCGGTGGCCCTGCACGAATGCGGTCACATGTGGATCGCGCGGGCCACCGGCATGAAGGTCCGGCGGTACTTCGTCGGCTTCGGCCCCACGCTGTGGTCGACCAAGCGGCCCAACGCGCTGGGGGAGACCGAATACGGCATCAAAGCCATCCCGCTTGGCGGATTCTGCGATATCGCCGGTATGACGTCCATGGACGAGATCGCGCCCGAGGACCGGCCGTACGCGATGTACCGGCAGAAGGTGTGGAAGCGCGTCGCGGTTCTTTTCGCCGGGCCCGCCATGAACTTCATCATCGGACTGGTGCTGATCTACGGCATCGCGGTGATCTGGGGCCTGCCCAACCTGCACGCGCCAACCGGTGCCGTCATCGGCGAAACCGGCTGTCTGACAAGCGAAGTCAGCAAGGGGCACCAGGGCCCCTGCATCGGCCCGAGCCCCGCCGCGCAGGCGGGTATCAAGCCCGGCGACACCGTGGTCAAGGTCGGCGACCAGGACGTGAAGACCTTCTCCGAGATGGCCGCAGCAGTGCGCAAGGCCACCGGCCAGATACAGATCACCGTCGAGCGCGACGGCAAGCCGATCACCACCACGGTCGACGTCGCCCAGACTCAGCGCTTCGTCGCCAAGGACGGCTCCAGCGAGGCGACCCCGGCCCAGGTCGGGACGATCGGCGTGAGCGCGGCCCAGTTCGGCCCCACGCAGTACAACGCGCTGACGGCCGTGCCCGCGACGTTCACGTTCACCGGCGACCTCTCGGTCGAGCTGGGCAAGTCGTTGGCGAAGATCCCGACCAAGGTCGGCGCACTCGTGCACTCCATCGGCGGCGGGCAGCGTGATCCCGAGACGCCCATCAGCGTCGTCGGCGCGAGCATCATCGGCGGTGAGACCGTCGAGGCCGGGCTGTGGGTGGCGTTCTGGTTCTTCCTGGCGCAGCTGAACTTCGTGCTGGGCGCGGTGAACCTGGTTCCGCTGCTGCCGTTCGACGGCGGCCACATCGCGGTCGCCACCTACGAGAAGCTCCGCAACATGATCCGGTCGGCTCGCGGCAAAGTCGCCGCCGGGCCGGTGAACTACCTCAAGCTCATGCCTGCCACGTACGTGGTGCTCGCGGTCGTGGTCGGCTACATGCTGCTGACCGTGACCGCCGACCTGGTCAACCCGCTCAGCATCTTCCAGTAGGAGAGGCACTGTGACATCCATCGGTTTGGGTATGCCTGCACCGCCGCCGCCCGTGCTTGCGCCCCGGCGCAAGACCCGCCAGCTGATGGTGGGCAATGTCGGCGTCGGGAGCGATCACCCGATCGCCGTGCAGTCCATGTGCACCACCAAGACCCATGACGTGAACTCGACACTTCAGCAGATCGCCGAGCTGACCGCGTCGGGCTGCGACATCGTGCGCGTGGCGTGTCCCCGGCAGGAGGACGCCGACGCGCTCGCCGAGATCGCCCGGCACAGCCAGATCCCCGTGATCGCCGACATCCACTTCCAGCCCAAGTACATCTTTGCCGCGATCGATGCGGGGTGCGCGGCGGTCCGCGTCAATCCGGGCAACATCAAGGAGTTCGACGGCCGGGTCAAGGAGGTCGCCAAGGCGGCAGGCGATGCGGGCATCCCCATCCGCATCGGCGTCAACGCAGGCTCGCTGGACCCGCGGCTGCTCAAGAAATACGGCAAGGCCACCCCGGAGGCCCTGGTCGAATCCGCGTTGTGGGAAGCCTCGTTGTTCGAGGAACACGGCTACGGCGACATCAAGATCTCGGTCAAGCACAACGACCCGGTGATCATGGTTGAGGCGTACCGCCAGCTGGCGGCCCAGTGCGACTACCCGCTGCACCTCGGGGTCACCGAGGCGGGCCCGGCGTTCCAGGGCACCATCAAGAGCGCGGTCGCGTTCGGGGCGCTGCTCAGCGAGGGCATCGGGGACACCATCCGGGTGTCGCTGTCGGCCCCGCCGGCCGAGGAGGTCAAGGTTGGCAACCAGATCCTGGAGTCGTTGAACCTGCGGCCGCGGGGCCTGGAGATCGTGTCGTGCCCGTCGTGCGGGCGGGCGCAGGTCGACGTGTACACGCTGGCCAACGCGGTGAGCGCGGGCCTGGACGGGCTCGAGGTGCCGCTGCGGGTGGCGGTGATGGGATGCGTCGTCAACGGTCCCGGCGAGGCGCGCGAGGCCGACCTCGGTGTGGCTTCCGGCAACGGCAAGGGCCAGATCTTCGTCAAGGGCGAGGTCATCAAGACCGTGCCCGAGGCTCAGATCGTCGAGACGCTGATCGAAGAGGCGATGCGACTTGCCGAACAAGGTACGGGTGATGCCAGCGGTTCCCCGGTGGTGACCGTAAGCTGAATGTGACCTTGTGAGCAGGGTCACCACCGTCCCGGGTTGAGCAGAGAGAATCGCCGATGTCGGCTCCGCCAATTTTCCGCCTTGTCGACGAGCGACGGGTCTCGGTGGCACGCGACGCCGCCGCCGTGCTGCAGGTGCTCGACGAGGACCCGGTCGGATCGTGCATGGTGGCCTCGCGCGTCGCCGAGTTCGGGGTCGAACCCGGCGCCATCGGCGGCGAACTGTGGACGCGGCGCCGCGTCACCGAATCACTGTGTTATGCAGGCCCGAATCTGATCCCGTTGCGCGGCAGTCTCGATGACCTCAAGGCGTTTTCCGACAAGGCCATGAGTGCGCCGCGACGGTGCTCGTCGCTGGTGGGCCACGCGCAGCTGGTGTTGCCGATGTGGCAGCGGCTGGAATCGGTGTGGGGTACGGCCCGCGACGTGCGCGAGCAGCAGCCGCTGCTGGCCTTGACCTCCATGCCGCAGTGCCAGGTCGACCCGGCGGTGCGGCCCGTGCGGATGGAGGAACTCGACGCGTACCTGGTGGCCGCCATCGACATGTTCATCGGTGAGGTCGGCGTCGATCCGCGGCTGGGCGACGGCGGCCGCGGGTATCGCCGTCGCATCGCCGGGCTGATCGCGGCGGGCCGGGCCTGGGCCCGGTTCGAACGCGGTGAAGTGGTGTTCAAGGCCGAAATCGGTTCGCAGTCACCGGCTGTCGGCCAGATCCAAGGGGTCTGGGTGCGCCCGGATTGGCGCGGTCACGGCCTGGGCACCGCGGGCACGGCGGCGTTGGCGGCCGCGGTGGTCGCCTCGGGTCGCGTCGCGAGTCTCTACGTCAACGACTACAACACGGTCGCGCGCGCCACCTACGCGCGGATCGGCTTCGATCAGGTCGGCGTTTTCGCGACCGTGCTGATGGACTGAGCTCCAGACGCGCGACGCGCCCCGAGAACGTCGCGACAACGGTGGGTTCACGTACGCGTCTCGGTTCGATCACGGTGCGCCTCCAACCATTCGGGTCTGCACGTTCATAACATCAGCCTCAATGGCAACGCGAACATCATCAGTAACACGGACCGCCAGTCTGCTGACCGTGGCAACGGTTCTGGCGGCCGTCGCGCTCAGCGGGTGTACGCCGCGTCCGGATGGACCCGAACCGGCCGCCGAGAAGTTCTTCGCGGCCTTGGCTACCGGCGACGCCGCGGCGGCAGCGGCACTGTCCGACAAACCGGCCGAGGCCAAGACCGCGCTGACCGAGGCGTGGTCCGGACTGCAGGCCACCCGGCTCGATGCACAGATCACCGGGTCGAAGTACGCGCAAGACACCGGCAGCGTGAACTACCGGTACACCTGGCATCTGCCCAAGAACCGCACCTGGACCTACGACGGCCAGCTCAACCTGGTGCGCGAGGAGGGGCGCTGGGAAGTCCGTTGGAGCGCAACAGGTTTGCATCCGCGGCTGGGTGAGCATCAGACCTTCGCGCTGCGCGCCGACCAGCCCCGCCGTGCCTCGGTCAACGAGCACGGCGGCACCGACGTGCTGGTGCCGGGCTACCTCTACCACTACGGGCTGGACGCGAGATCCGCCGGCGTCGCGCTGATGTCGACGGCCAAGGCGGTGGCCGACGCGCTGCGCCCGTTCGACCCGACGCTGGACGCGCAGCAGCTGGCCGAGCAGGCGAGCTCGTCGGCCCAGCCGTTGAGCCTGATCACGCTGCGCCAGTCCGACCATGACCGTGTGGCACCGGCGATCGCCGCGCTGCCCGGCGTCGTCGTCACGCCGCAGGACGAGATGTTGCCGACCGACGAGACGTTCGCGCCCGCGATCGTCAACGAGGTCAAGAAGGCCGTGGTCGACGACCTTGCGGGGCAGGCCGGCTGGCGCGTCGTCACCGTCAACCAGAACGGCGTCGACGTCGACGTCCTCAACGAGGTGCCCGGCAACCCCGCACCGTCGGTCACCATCAGCCTGGACCGGGCCGTGCAGAACGCCGCGCAGAACGCGGTGAACACCACCGGGCGCAAGGCGATGATCGTCGCGATCAAACCGTCGACCGGAGAAATCCTGGCCGTCGCGCAGAATGCGGCCGCCGACGCCGACGGGCCCATCGCCACCACCGGCCTGTTTCCACCCGGGTCGACCTTCAAGATCATCACCGCGGGTGGCGCCATCGATCGCGACATGGCCAACCCGAACACCCTGCTCGGTTGCCCCGGCACCCTGGAGATCGGGCACCGCATCGTCACCAATTACGACGCGTTCGACCTCGGTGTCGTGCCGATGTCGCGGGCATTCGCCAATTCGTGCAATACCACCTTCGCCGAGCTGGCCAGCAAGATGCCGCCGCGAGCGCTCAACGAGGCCGCCAAGCAGTACGGCATCGGCCCCGACTACCACGTCGACGGCATCAGCACGGTGTCCGGCTCGGTGCCTCCGACTGTGAGCCTCACCGAACGCACCGAGGACGGCTTCGGCCAGGGCAAGGTCCTGGTGAGCCCGTTCGGCATGGCGCTCGCGGCCGCGACGGTGGCCGCGGGCAAGACCCCGGTGCCGCAGTTGATCGAAGGCCACCAGACGACCATCGACGACGCGGGCGCCCCGATCTCGCAGAAGATGATCGACGGCCTGCGCCCGATGATGCAGCTGGTGGTGACCAACGGCACGGCCAAGGAGATCAACGGGTTCGGCGACGTGCGCGGTAAGACCGGTGAGGCCGAATACGACGGCGGCTCCCACGCGTGGTTCGCCGGTTACCGCGGGGACCTGGCCTTCGCGGCCCTGATCGTGGGCGGTGGCAGCTCGGAGTACGCGGTGCGGATGTGCAAGACGATGTTCCAGGGCTTGCCGCCGGACTACCTGGCGTGATCTGCGGTACCTGCGGTAGCACCAATCCCGGTAATCTGGACGGGTCATGACCGGGATCAATGAGCAATCGGTGGAGCTGCGCGTCTCCGACGCCGACCGCAACGGCACGTTGCGGCGGCTGCACAACGCCGTCGCGCTCGGCCTGATCGCCATCGACGAGTTCGAGGAGCGCTCGGCACTCGTGTCCCGCGCGCGGCTGCAGGCCGATCTCGACGCGCTGGTCGGTGATCTGCCCGGCCCTGCGGCGATCGTCACATCCGCGGCCGACCGCGTCGAGCTACGAGGCGTCATGGGCTCGCTCAAACGCCACGGTGAATGGACGGTCCCGACGCGGCTCGCGCTCGTACGCCGCATGGGTTCGGTGGAACTCGATCTGACCCGGGCCCGGTTCGCCGGTCCGATGGTGGTCGTCGAGCTCGACCTGAAGTTCGGTTCGCTGGAGATGCGGCTGCCCGAGGGCGCCAGTGCCTCCATCGACGATGTCGAGGTGATTGTCGGCAGTGCCACCGATCGCCGCCGCGACGCACCGGCAGACGGCACCCCGCACGTCATCCTCACCGGCCGGGTCGTGTGCGGATCGGTCGACATCCGTGGTCCGCGCAAGGGATGGTTCGGCCGCGGCCAGCGCGGCTAGCGTTTTTGTCGCGGGTCCACGTCGGCGCTGCCGCGTGCGCTGTACCCACCGATCGGTACCCTGACCCCTATGTCTGTTCGTTCTGCCCTGCGCCCCGGCGTGCTGTCACCGACCCTGCCGGTGCCCAAGTCGATCCCGCGTCCCGAGTATGCGTGGAAGCCGACGGTGCAAGAAGGCAGCGAACCGTGGGTGCAGACGGCCGAGGTGATCGAGAAGATGCGGGTCGCCGGGCGCATCGCGGCGCAGGCGCTGGCAGAGGCGGGCAAGGCCGTTGCGCCCGGGGTGACCACCGACGAACTCGACCGGATCGCCCACGAGTACATGATCGACCACGGGGCCTACCCGTCGACCCTGGGCTACAAGGGTTTTCCCAAATCCTGCTGCACGTCGCTCAATGAAATCATCTGCCACGGCATCCCGGATTCGACCGTGATCGAGGACGGTGACATCGTCAACATCGACGTCACCGCCTACATCGACGGCGTGCACGGCGACACCAACGCCACCTTCCTGGCAGGCGACGTCTCCGAGGAACACCGCCTGCTCGTCGAGCGCACGCACGAGGCCACCATGCGGGCCATCAAGGCCGTCAAGCCCGGGCGCGCCCTGTCCATCGTCGGGCGGGTCATCGAGTCCTACGCAAACCGGTTCGGCTACAACGTGGTTCGCGATTTCACCGGCCACGGCATCGGCACCACCTTCCACAACGGGCTGGTGGTGCTGCACTACGACCAGCCCGCCGTCGAGACCGTGCTCGAGCCCGGTATGACGTTCACCATCGAGCCGATGATCAACCTTGGCGGCCTGGACTACGAGATCTGGGACGACGACTGGACCGTCGCCACCAAGGACGGCAAGTGGACCGCGCAGTTCGAGCACACGCTGGTGGTCACCGAGGATGGCGCCGACATCCTGACCTTGCCGTGACGTTTCTCTGGCGAGCAGTCGCGGAGGTCCCCTTTTCTCCGGCGTGTCGTGGACTTTCACGTCTGCTCGCCCAAGAAAAGTGAGCGGCGCACTGCTGGTCGCCGGAACCACTTCCGACGCAGGCAAGTCGATGGTGGTCGCGGGCCTGTGCCGGTTGCTCGCGCGCAGGGGAGTGCGGGTCGCGCCGTTCAAGGCGCAGAACATGTCGAACAACTCGGCGGTGACCGTCGACGGCGGCGAGATCGGCCGAGCTCAGGCGATGCAGGCTCGCGCCGCGGGGCTCGCGCCGCACACCCGGTTCAACCCCATCCTGCTCAAGCCCGGCTCCGATCGCACCTCTCAGCTGGTCCTTCGGGGTCGGGTCGCGGGATCGGTGGCCGCAGGCGACTACTTCACCCACCGGGACCGGCTCGCGGCCGCGGTGGCCGACGAATTGGCCGCGCTGCGAGCCGAATTCGATGTGGTGATCTGCGAGGGTGCCGGGTCGCCCGCCGAGATCAACCTGCGCGCAACGGATCTGGCGAACATGGGTCTTGCCCGCGCCGCTGATCTGCCGGTGATCCTCGTCGGCGACATCGACCGCGGCGGACTGCTGGCGCACCTGCACGGCACCGTCGCGGTCCTCGAACCTGCCGACCAGGCACTCATCGCCGGATTCGTCGTCAACAAATTCCGCGGCGACCCGGCGCTGCTCGAGCCCGGCCTGCAGCAGCTGCATGCGATGACCGGCAGGCCGACCTACGGCGTGATCCCGTTTCACGACGGCATCTGGCTCGACACCGAGGATTCGGTGTCGGTGCGCCCGGGCGGACTGGTCGGGCCGCCCCAACCGCCGCGCGGTGAGCAGTCTTTGACGGTCGCGGCCATCCGACTGCCGCGCATCTCCAACTCCACCGATATAGAGGCGCTGGCCTGCGAGCCGGGCGTCGACGTGCGGTGGGTGGCCGACGCGACGGATCTCGCCGGGGCTGACGTCGTCGTGATCCCCGGCAGCAAGGCCACGGTCGGCGACCTGGCCTGGCTGACCGAACGCGGCCTCGCCGAGGCCATCCGAGTGCACGCCGCGCAGGGCCGGGCGGTGCTCGGCGTGTGCGGGGGATTTCAGATGCTGTGCCGCCGGATCGAGGACTCCGTGGAATCACGCGCAGGCAGCGTCGCGGGCCTCGGGTTGCTGGCCGCCGACATCGTGTTCGATCGCGAGAAAACCCTGCGGCGCTGGAACACTCCGCTGTACGGCTACGAGATCCATCACGGCCGGGTCGTCGGCAACGCCGAACAGGATTGGCTGGGCAACGTGGGTATCCGCCGCGGTGCGGTGTACGGCACGCACTGGCACGGCCTGCTCGACAACGACGCGGTGCGCAGGTCCTGGCTCACCGAGGTTGCGCGGGCCGCGGGGCGCACCGGATTCGTCGTCGCCGACGACATCGACGTGGCCGCGCGCCGCGATGCTCAGCTGGACCTGATGGCCGATCTGTTGGCGGAGCATCTCGACGTCGATGCCGTCATGGATCTGCTCACCCACGGCCCGCCGAGCCGACCGACCATGAGGACGGCGCTGGACGGGCCGACTGGGTAGCCTGGGCCCATGATCGGGGCTCGGGTGGGTGTGCCGTTGCTGGCGCTTCTGCTGCTCACCGGTTGTGCGACCGTCGTGTCCGGGACGCCCACCTGGCCGGGCGCCACCTTGGAGAAGGTCTTGCTGACCTCCGCCGATTTCCCGGCGGGCGTGCAGTACGACCGCATCGTCGAAAAACCGGGCCAGCCCGATGGGGCGGGCGGGCCGCCGTCGATGCTGTCGAATCCGCAGGGTTGCTCTGACGGGCTCACTCGGGTGATCGCCCGCTCGGCCGAACGCGGCCCGGGCAGTGCAGGCAAGTATGTGCTCTCCTACGACGGTGCCCGCATGGTCATCACCGTGCTGACCTCGCCGCTACCGATGGACCAGATCGATGCGACCGCGCAGCGGTGCGCGCAATTCCGGACCTTCTTCGATCCGAGCGACGCAGGCATCCCGATCACCACCACCAAGCTGGAGACGCAACGGCCCGCGGAGTTGGTCTACCAACAGACGATGCAGCTGAGCGGGTCGGACAGCAGCGCCTTCTTCGCGTTCGAGAACATCGGCTCCTGGTCGGTGTTCGGCGTGACCTTCCCGACCCAGAACCCCTCCATACCCGTCAAGGCCACCTTGCCGCAGACCTTCCTCGACGCGTTCGACCAGCAGGTGCACCGCATCCAAGCGCGATGACATCACTGCTGACAGAACCGTTTACGCTCGCGTCAAGGACCCGCTGATTTCCACCCGCTCGCCGCACGTGGGCGGTAGGTTGTCCCAATGCTGACCACCGTGCCGACGATCGACGGGTTCTCGGTGCCCGTCGACGTGGCAGGCCCCGAGAAGGGTTCGGTGGTCGTGCTGCTCGGCGCCGGCCATCACGGTCCCGCGGCATACGGCGCGGTATGCCAACGGCTGCACACGGCATCACTGCGAACCGTCATCATCGCGCCCGACCCGCGACTGACCGCCAAGTCGATCGTCGGCATCCTCGACGCTGTCGACGTCAAATGGTCGGTCCTGGTGGGCGACCGGCTCGGCGGCGAGCTGGCCTGGGAGCTGGCAGCGACGCGGCTGGACCGGTTCACCAGCCTGGTGGTCGTGGACCGCGGGCACCCGCGCGTCGCCGACCTCACCGGGGTGATCCGCGACGAGGACTGTCCCGCCGTGGAGATGAACACCACCGCCCTGGTCAGCACGCCGGCGGCCCGCGCGGTGGCCAAGGCCAGTCAGCGCTACGTCTACGGGGACTTCCGCCTGGTCGAGATGCTCGGCCGGCGCAACGCGCAGGAGTCGACCGCGCAGCTGGCCGCCGAGATCGTCATGCGCACGAGCACCTGGTAGCCCGGCGCCCGGTGCTCACGCCGTCGGTGACGGCGTCCACGCCTGCGGCAGGCCCGGTTGTCCCGGGAACAGGTAATCGACGAAAGCCGCTGCGGTGGGCTGTGGTTCGTGATTGGCCAACCCTGGGCGTTCGTTGGCTTCGACGAACACGTAGTCGCGGCCTGTGATATCGGGCACCAGCAGATCGATGCCGGTGACCGGGATGCCGATCGCCTGGGCCGCCGTCACCGCCACCCGGCACAGTTCGGGGTTCACCTCGGCGGTGACGTCGTGGATGGTGCCGCCCTGATGCAGGTTCGCCGTGCGGCGCACCCGCAGCCGCTCACCCTCTGGCAGCACGTCGTCGAGTGACCACCCCGCCTCTGCGACGGTGCCCGCGGTGACGTCGTCCATCGGAATGCGTGACTCACCACCGGTCGCGGCCTCCCGGCGGCGGCTCTGCGCCTCGATGAGCTCGCGGATGGTGTGCGCGCCGGTTCCGGTGATCTCGGCGGGGCGGCGGATCGCGGCCGCCACCACCTTGCCGTCGATCACCACCAGCCGAAGGTCGTCGCCGGGCGCACGCTGCTCGATGAGCACCTCCGGGTACTGCTCCCGGGCCCGGTCCAGCGCCGCGTCGAGTTCGTCGTCACCGTCGACGCCGACGGTGATGCCCTTGCCCTGCTCGCCACGCGTGGGTTTCACCACGACGTCGCCGACCTCGGCAAGGAACTCGTGATCGCCGTGGTCGAAGGTGGCCAGCCGGCCCTTGGCGACGGTGATACCGGCCTCGGACACGATGCGCCGGGTTTGGCGTTTGTCGTCGCAGCGGGCCATGGCCACCGCGGAGGTGAACTCCGACAACGACTCCCGCGTGACGACGCTGCGCCCGCCGTGCGACAGGCGCATCTCACCCGCACCGGCGTCGAGCACCTCGACCCAGATGCCGCGACGCATCGCCTCGTCGGCAATGATGCGCGCGTACGGGTTCAGGTCGTCGACGGTCTCCGGGGGATGTGTGAACAGCGGCTCGTTGATGGCGTTCTTGCGTTTGACGGCCAGCACCGGCACCCGCTGGAATCCGAGCTTTTCGTACAGCGCGATCGCCGCGGTGTTGTCGTGGGCCACCGAAAGGTCGATGTAGGCCCGGCCCCGGTCGCGGAAGATGCCGGCCAGGGTGCGCGTGAGTGCCTCGCCCACGCCGGGCAGCCCGGCGGTCGGGTCGACGGCCAACGACCACAGGCTCGAACCGTTCTCCGGATCGTTGAAGAGCTTGTGGTGGTCCACACCGGTCACGGTGCCGATCACCGAGCCGTCGTCGTCGCGAACCGCCACGAGATACACCGCCGCACTGCGGATGTGGTTGTCCCAGATGACCTCGACCGGTGCGGGCACCATGCCGCACCGCACGTAGACGCGATTCATCTCGTCGGCGTCGTCGCGGACCCGCAGCGTCCTGATCGAGAACCCGATGGGTTCGGGCGGAGCCAACTCCTCGGTGAACCGCAACCGGTAGGTGTGGCTCGGGTCGATGAACAACTCGGCGGGCGAGCGGGCGATCAACACGTGCGACTCGCGCGCGTAGATGCAGATGTCGCGGCGGCCCGGGCCTTCGTGGCCCAGCACCTCGGCGAGCGTCTCCGGATCGGCGAAGGTCTGGCCGAAAATCAGTCGGCCCCAACCCAGTTCGAGGACGACGTCGTCGGCCATGGCATCGACGAGATGCTGCGGCGACGCGTCGTGCAGGCCGAGGGTGATGGCCTCGGTGTGGTCGTCGTCGGCATGCACTGCCGCGCGGTTTCCTGCGTCGGGGTCCACGCTGGTCATGCGGCCGCTCCCGTGATGCCGTGCCGCTGCAGCCACAGCTCCAGCAGGGCGATCTGCCACAGTTCGTTACCGCGCAGTGGCGTGAGCCGACCGTTCGGATCGGCCAGCAGCCGGTCGACGGCCGCCGGCCGGAACAGCCCGCGCTCCTTGGCTTCCGGTGCGTAGAGCGCGTCGCGGACCATGTCGAGGTAGAGGCCTTCCAGGTGGGTCAGGGCGGGCACCGGGAAGTACCCCTTGGGCCGGTCGATGACCTCGGCCGGGATCACCCGGCGCGCAGCCTGTTTGAGCACACCCTTGCCGCCGTGTGCGGTCTTGAGCTCGGGCGGGCAGGTCGCCGCCAGCTCCACCAACTCGTGGTCGAGGAACGGCACCCGGCCCTCCAGCCCCCACGCCATCGTCATGTTGTCGACACGTTTGACCGGATCGTCGACCAGCATCACCGTGGTGTCCAGGCGCAGGGCCCGGTCGACTCCGGTCTGTGCGCCGGGCGCGGCGAAGTGATCGGTGACGAACGCGCCGCTCGGGTCCGCCGTCGCGGCCCGATACGCCTCGCTGATCAGTGCGTTCACCCCGACGGTGTCCCTGTCGAAGAACGCGCGACGGTAGCCGGCCACCGCTCCCTCGAGCGTCGCCGCGCCGGGCTCGGCCATCGGGGGATACCAGTGGTAGCCGGCGAACACCTCGTCGGCGCCCTGTCCGGACTGCACCACCTTGACGTGCTTGGCGACCTCTTGGCTCAGCAGGTAGAACGCCACGCAGTCGTGGCTGACCATCGGCTCGCTCATCGCGCCGATCGCGTCGCCGAGCGCGGGCAGCATGCGGTCGGTGTCGATGCGGATCTGGTGGTGGGCGGTACCGAAGCGGTCGGCGATGATGTCGGAGTACTTGAACTCGTCACCGGCCACGCCGCCGACGGACTCGAAACCGATTGAGAACGTGGCCAATCCGTGTTGGCCGGCCTCGGCCAGCAGACCCACGATCAGGCTCGAGTCGACGCCTCCCGACAGCAGACAGCCGACCGGGACGTCGGCGACCAGTCGGCGTTCGACCGCCTTGCGCAGCGATTCCAGCACCGCGTCTTCCCAGTCCCGTTCGGACCAGTCGGCACGGTCGGCGCGCCGGCTGAAGTCCGGGGACCAGTAGGTGGTGGTGCGGACGGCGCCGTCGGGTTCGATGGCCACCACTGACGCGGGCGGCACCTTGCTGACGCCCCGCAGGATGGTGCGCGGCTGCGGCACCACCGAATGGAACGTCAGGTAGTGGTGCAGCGCTACCGAGTCGATCCGGGTGTCGACGCCTCCGCCCGCGAGCAGCGCCGGGAGCGTCGAGGCGAACCGGATGCGGTGCGCGTCCTGCGTCAGGTACAGCGGCTTGATGCCGAGGCGGTCGCGCCCCAGCAGCACCCGGCCGGTGTCACGCTCGGCGATCGCGAACGCGAACATGCCCTTGAGATGCTCGACGAACCGATCACCCCAGTGGTGGTAGGCCTTGAGCAACACCTCGGTATCGCTGTGCGAGAAGAACCGGTATCCGTGTCCGGACAACTCGCGGCGCAAGTCGCGGTAGTTGTAGATGCAGCCGTTCCAGCTAAGGGCCAACCCCAGTTCGGGATCGACCATCGGCTGGGCGCCTGCTTCGGTCAGGTCAATGATTTTCAGTCTGCGGTGGCCCAGGGCGACCCGACCTTGCGACCAAACTCCGGCCGCGTCGGGCCCCCTGAGCGCCATCGCCTCTGCCATGGCCGACACCGCCGAAACATCCGGCGTACGGCCATCGAGACGCACCTCTCCGGTGGCTCCACACATCAGTTCGACCCTACAAGCATTACGCGCCGGTGTCTCACTCGCGGCGTGTCGCAGCCTGTCTCTGCAGGTCAGAAACATGCGTATCGGGTACGCACCGGCGCGTGGGGGCGAGGTGCGTACCCGGGTCCGTCAGACTTTCGGAGTCTCCAGCTGTTTGATGGGTCCGGTGAACCAATGCTTGACCGACACGTGCCAGTAGACGAACAGCAGCAGCAGCACGCCACCGACGAGCAGCGGGGTGTAGTTGACGAACTTCCACTCGAAGCTCGGGTCCCACGGCATGCCGCCCAGCGAAGTCGGGAACATCGCGATTATCGCGGTGACGATGATCTCGGCAATGGCGATCGGCGCCATCCACTTGTAGTTGCTGCCCAGGTTCCACCGACCCTGCTCGAACGAGTCGCCGGCCTTCCACCGGTAGTAGATCGGCACGGCGAAGCACAGGTAGAGGCCGACCACGCCGATCGAGACCACCGCGAAGAACGCGACGGGTGACGGCACTTCCACACCGTTCACCGGGATCTTCACGGGCACGATTGCGGGCAGCGTGATGATGGCCGCGATGGTCGCCGTGACCATGACGGCATTGGCCGGCACCTTGGTGGCGTTGACCTTCGACCACAACTGGTGTCCTGGCACGGCCCGGTCGCGGCTGAACGCGAACAGCATGCGCGAGGCGCTGGTCTGGCAGGCCGTGGTGCAGAACAACTGACCTGCGGTCGAGATGAGCAGTACGGCGCCGGCCCACTTGGAGCCGAGCGCCTGGGTGAAGATCGTCGCGACCGCGCCGCCGTTGGCCGACACCTCATCGGCGTTCTGCACGGCAAAGAGGAAGGACAGCAACAGGATCCAGCCGCCGATCGCCGAGTAGAAGATGGACTGCCAGATCCCCTTGGCTGCGGCGTTCGCGGCGCTCTTGGTCTCTTCGGACAGATGGGCGGACGCGTCGTAGCCGGTGATCGTGTACTGCGTCAGGATGGCGCTGATCGGCAGGACGAACAGGAGCCAGCCCCACCCGGACGTGGCGCCCGAGAAGAGGCCGGAGTTGTTGATCGTCTTGGCGAACACGTCGGAGACGCTGGCGTGCTGCGCGGGCAGCAGCCACAGGATCGCGATGACCGCGGCCGCACCCGCGACATGCCACCACACCGAGATGTTGTTGATGACCGCCAGCAGGTGCGACGAGAAGATGTTGATCACCGCCGAGACCACCAGGATGATCAGGAACATGATGAACACCCGGGTCAGGCTGTAGCCGGCGAGCCAGGATTCGCTGAACGTGCCCAGGGTGAGATCCAGGAAGGTCGCGCTGCCATAGGCAACCGACGCCAGGATGGCGATCAGCCCGATGAGATTGAGCCAGCCGGTGTAGAAGCCGGCTTTGGGGCCGCCGAGTTTCGAGGCCCACCAGTAGATGCCGCCGGACGTGGGATAGGCCGAAACCAGTTCGGACATGCACAACCCGATGACGAGGATGAAGGCCGAGACGATCGGCCAGCCCCATGCGATGGCGGCCGGGCCGCCGTTGTTCCAGCCGAGGCCGAAAGACGTGAAACAGCCCGCCAGGATCGAGATGATCGAGAACGAGATGGCGAAGTTGGAGAATCCCGACCAGGACCGATGGAGTTCCTGGACGTAGCCGAGTTTCGCGAGATGTTTTTCGTCGTCGGTGAGGTCTTCGGTGAGTTCTTCGTGCCCCTCGGGCATGGCGCCTCCTCATGGCAGGGCGGTGGGCGGTATTCCAGGACAATAGAGCCTTATTGGTCTGTTGTCCTACCTTTCGACCGGAAAATCGTGCATATTAAGGAGGCGATCGCCCGTCCGTCGTGGTCGCAATGGTCGACTTGCCGTCACGTAACCGACGGGCAGGAAGGTGCGCAATGAGCCTGAACCGCGGCATGCTGGCACAAGGCGATCTGGAGCAAATGGTCGCCGCAGGCGACATCGACACCGTGATCCTGGCGTTCTGTGACATGCAGGGGCGGCTCACCGGCAAGCGGGTGTCGGCGCGGCTGTTCGTCGAGGACGTCGCCGCCCACGGCGCCGAGTGTTGCAACTATCTGATGGCCGTCGACGTCGAGATGAACACGGTGTCCGGCTACGCCTCCTCCAGTTGGGAGACCGGCTACGGCGACATGGTGATGCGGCCCGACTTCGCCACCTTGCGGTTGATTCCCTGGCTGCCGGGAACCGCGCTGGTGATGGCGGATCTGTTCTGGCTCGACGGCCGCCCGGTCGCCGCAGCGCCACGCGCCATCCTCGACCGCCAGATCGACCGGCTCAGCGAGCGCGGACTGGTGCCCTACGCGGGTACCGAACTCGAATTCATGGTGTTCGACAACAGCTTTCGCGAAGCTTGGGCGGCGGGCTATCGGGGCCTTACGCCGGCCAGCGACTACAACATCGACTACGCCATGCTCGCGTCGACCCGGATGGAGCCGTTGCTGCGCGACATCCGCCTCGGCATGGAGGGCGCAGGCATGTACTGCGAGGGCGTCAAGGGGGAGTGCAACCTGGGCCAGCAGGAGATCGCGTTCCGCTACGACCATGCCAGGACCACGTGCGACAACCACACCATCTATCGCAACGGCGCCAAGGAGATCGCCGACCAGCACGGCAAGAGCCTGACGTTCATGGCGAAGTTCGACGAACGCGAAGGCAACAGCTGCCACATTCACATCTCGTTGCGCGGGGACGACGGCAGTGCCGTGTTCGCCGACAGCGCCGACCCGCTCGGGATGTCGCCGATGTTCCGCAGCTTCATCGCCGGCCAGCTCGCGACCATGCGCGAGCTGACCCTGTTCTATGCGCCGAACATCAACTCCTACAAGCGGTTTGCCGACGGTAGCTTCGCGCCGACCGCCGTCGCCTGGGGACTGGACAACCGCACGTGCGCGTTGCGGGTGGTGGGCCGCGGCCACGGCATGCGCATGGAGAACCGGGCACCCGGCGGCGACGTCAACCAATATCTGGCCATCGCCGCGCTGATCGCGGGCGGTCTCTACGGCATCGAGCGGGAACTCGAACTGCCCGAGGCGTTGGCCGGCAACGCCTATGCCAGCGGTGCCGAGCGGCTGCCGACCACGCTGGCCGAAGCGGCCGCGCTGTTCGAGAAGTCCGAGATCGCGCGCGAGGCGTTCGGCGACGACGTCGTCGAACACTATCTCAACAACGCACGGGTCGAGCTGGCGGCTTTCAATGCCGCGGTTACGGATTGGGAAAGGGTGCGAGGTTTTGAACGGCTCTGACGCGCACCCGCAGGCTCGCCCGGTGATCGGTGTGAGCACCTACCTGCAGCAGGCGCGGACCGGAGTGTGGGACGTCACCGCCAGTTTCCTGCCCGCGAGCTATATCGAAGGAGTGAACCGCGGCGGGGGCACCGCGGTGCTGCTGCCGCCGCAACCCGACGGCGCCGCGGTGGCCGACCGGGTGCTCGACGGGATCGACGGATTGGTGATCAGCGGCGGGCGTGACGTGGACCCGGCGGCCTACGGTCAGCCTCGTCATCCTTCGACGGATGAACCCGTGGGCTACCGCGACGAATGGGATTTCGCCCTGGTGCGCGCCGCACTGCGGCGCGGGCTGCCGCTGCTCGGAATCTGCCGTGGCGCACAGGTGCTCAACGTCGCGCTCGGCGGCACGCTGCATCAGCATCTGCCCGACGTGCTCGGTCATACCCGGCATCAGCGGGGCAACGCGGTGTTCAGTACGTCGTCTGTGCAGACGGTGCCGGGTACCCGGCTCGCCGGCCTGATCGGGGCGCACTCCGATGCGCAGTGTTATCACCACCAGGCCATCGACCGGCTCGGTGACGGCCTGGTGGTCAGTGCCCGCGACACCACCGAGGGCGTCGTCGAAGGTATAGAGCTTCCCGGTGACCAGTTCGTACTGGCCGTGCAGTGGCATCCCGAGGAACGCCTCGACGACGTCCGGCTTTTCGCAGGGTTAGTCGAGGCCGCCAAATCGTATGCGACAGAGAGGGTTTCATGAGCACTGCGCAAGTCATCAATCCCGCCACCGAGGAGGTGCTGCGCACCGTCGACCTGCTCGACGAGGCGGCGGTCGACGACGCGGTGGGCCGCGCCACGGCCGCGCAACGGCGGTGGGCCCGGTTGGCGCCTGCGGAGCGGGCCGGGGCCCTGCGGGCCTTCGCCGCTGCCGTCGACGCCCATGTCGACGAGCTCGCGGCGCTCGAGGTGGCCAACTCCGGGCATCCGATCGGACAGGCCGAATGGGAGGCCGGGCATGTCCGCGACGTGCTGCAGTTCTACTCGGCGACCCCGGAACGGTTGAGCGGCAAGCAGATTCCCGTGGCGGGCGGTATCGACGTGACGTTCAACGAGCCGCTCGGCGTCGTCGGCGTCATCACACCGTGGAATTTCCCGATGCCCATCGCGGCATGGGGCTTCGCCCCCGCACTCGCGGCGGGCAACGCCGTACTGCTCAAACCCGCCGAATGGACACCGCTGACCTCGATTCGGATCGGTGAGTTGGCCGCCGAATCCGGTCTGGATCCCGACCTGTTCCAGGTGTTGCCCGGCAAGGGCGCCGTGGTGGGGGAGCGCTTCGTCACCCACCCCGGCGTGCGCAAGGTCGTGTTCACCGGCTCCACCGAGGTCGGTACGAGGGTGATGGCCGGCGCTGCGGCGCAGGTGAAGCGGGTCACGCTCGAACTGGGCGGCAAGAGCGCCAATATCGTGTTCGACGATTGCGACATCGAGCGTGCGGCTGCCACGGCGCCGTACGGAGTGTTCGACAACGCCGGTCAGGACTGCTGTGCCCGCAGCCGGATCCTGGTGCAGCGCAATGTGTACGACCGTTTCATGGAATTGCTGGAGCCTGCGGTCAAGGGGGTGGCGGTCGGTGATCCTGCGGTGCGTGCCACCGAGATGGGGCCGTTGGTGTCACGTCCACACTGGGAGTCGGTGGCCTCCTACGTCCCCGACGACGCCCCGGTAGCATTCCGTGGTTCCGCTCCCGACGGCCCCGGGTTCTGGTTCCCGCCAACGGTGTTGACGCCGCAGCCCTCCGACCGGACGGTCACCGAAGAGATCTTCGGCCCCGTGGTGACGGTGCTGCCCTTCGACGACGAGGCGGCAGCCGTCGCACTCGCCAATGACACGCCCTATGGATTGTCGGGTTCGATCTGGACCGACAACCTCTCGCGCGCCGTGCGGGTGTCCCGCGCGGTCGAAGCAGGCAATCTCAGCGTCAACTCGCATTCGTCGGTGCGCTACAACACCCCGTTCGGCGGCTTCAAGCAGTCGGGCCTGGGCCGCGAGCTGGGGCCGGACGCGCCGCTGTCCTTCACCGAGACCAAGAACGTCTTTTTCGCAGTCGAAGATCGAGCAGAGGAGCTCTAGATGGATCTCACCCAGCGTCTGGCAGGCAAGGTCGCCGTCATCACCGGCGGTGCCAGCGGTATCGGCCTGGCCACCGGCAAGCGGCTGCGTGCCGAGGGCGCCACGATCGTGGTGGGCGACATCGACCCTGCCACCGGCAAGGCCGCCGCCGACGAGCTCGAGGGGCTGTTCGTGGCCGTCGACGTCGCCGACCAGGCCGCGGTGGACAACCTCTTCGACACGGCCGCGTCGACTTTCGGCAGCGTCGACATCGCGTTCAACAACGCGGGCATCTCGCCGCCCGACGACGATCTCATCGAGAGCACCGAACTGCCGGCGTGGCAGCGCGTGCAGGACGTCAACCTCAAGAGCGTGTACCTGTCGTGCCGCGCGGCGCTGCGACACATGGTGCCCGCCGGCAAAGGGTCGATCATCAACACCGCGTCGTTCGTCGCGGTGATGGGCTCGGCCACCTCGCAGATCTCCTACACCGCGTCCAAGGGCGGCGTGTTGGCGATGTCGCGGGAGCTCGGCGTCCAGTACGCCCGCAGCGGTATCCGGGTCAACGCCCTGTGCCCGGGGCCGGTCAACACGCCGCTGCTGCAGGAGCTGTTCGCCAAGGATCCCGAGCGCGCGGCGCGGCGCCTGGTGCACATCCCGCTGGGCCGGTTCGCCGAACCCGAGGAACTGGCGGCCGCGGTGGCCTTCCTGGCCAGTGACGACGCGTCGTTCATCACGGGCTCGACATTCCTCGTCGACGGTGGCATCAGCTCGGCCTACGTGACACCGCTGTGACACCCTGATAGCTCGTTATGACAGCCGATCCGGATCCGCAGCAGTCGACCGCCCCCACCGTGGAGACGGCCGACGCCCTGCTGCGGCCGGTCCGGCTGGGCAACGCATTCGAGGACACCGTGGGCAGGCTGCTGGAGACCATCCGCCTCGGAGTGCTGGCCCCCGGAGAGTCGCTGCCGCCCGAACGCGAGCTCGCCGCGCGGCTGGGGGTCAGCCGCGACACCGTGCGGGAGGCCATCAAGTCGCTGGCCGATGCCGGTTACCTGGTGGCGCGGCGCGGCCGCTACGGCGGCACGTTCCTATCCGAGCAGCTGCCGCGGCACACCACCGAGGCGGCGCGGCCAAGCCGGGAGGAGATCGACGACGCGCTGCGGCTGCGCGAGATCCTCGAGGTCGGCGCGGCCCGGATGGCAGCCGGGCGCACGCTGAGCGCAGCCGAGCGCGACGGCCTGTTCTCGCGCCTTGCCGATGTCCGCGAGGCATCGCCCGACGACTATCGAAGGCTGGACTCCCGGTTGCATCTGGCGATCGCCGAAGCGGCAGGCTCACCGTCGCTGGTGCCGCTCGTCGCGGAGAACCGCATGCGGCTCAATGCCCTGCTCGACCAGATCCCTCTGCTGGCACGCAACATCGCCCACTCCGACGAACAGCACGAAGCCATCGTCATCGCGATCCTGGCCGGCGACGCCGACGGCGCCGCAGAAGCCATGCTGGCCCACGTGGCCGGATCAGCCGCTCTGTTGCACGGCTTCTTGGACTGACGTCGGGCACCACCGCAGCACCCCAGCACCGCAGCACCGCGACCGTGCGTGTCTGTTGCCCGACACACCGCAAAACGGCGGCACTATGCGCACCTTCGTGCGGGCGTGATGAGGCTCGTCTACGGCTGAGCGCCCTCGGCTCATTCCTGGGCTACATTCAAAGCGTGGACCAGCTCGAAAACCAGGTGCAGGTCGAGCGGGCGGCCTCGGCGCTGGCCGACGTCGACACCGCGGGCTGGGCGCGGCGTTTCGACCTGCTCTCGGATCCGCATCGGCTCGAGATCCTGTTGTGCCTGCACCGGGCGCCCGGCATCTGCGTCGGGGACCTGGCCGCCGCGCTGGGACGCTCTGAAAATGCTGTCTCGCAGGCCCTTCGGGTGCTCCGCGATCAGGGCTGGGTGAGTTCCGTGCGGGTGGGGCGGATGGTCAGCTACCGCCTAGAGGACGAGGTCGTCCACGATCTGCTGCACTGGCTCGGCGCCCGGCACGGATGAATTATCTGTTTATCTAGACAGATGAAAAGGTGAGTTCTACGCTCGGGCGATGAGCATCGGCACCTTGACCGAGAGCACCACCACCACTCGGTTCGACCGCGCCGACTGGATGTCGATCGCCGCCACAGGCGGATTCGTGGCCCTACTGCACATCATCGGCTGGGGTGTGCTGGTGGTCGGGGTGGCACCGCAACACATCACCCTCGGCTCGGCCGGGGTGTTCGGTGTGGGCCTCGGCGTCACCGCCTATCTGCTCGGCGCGCGGCACGCCTTCGATGCCGACCACATCGCCGTCATCGACAACACCACCCGCAAACTGGTGGGAGAAGGCACCCGGTCGCTGTCCGCGGGTTTCTGGTTCTCACTGGGACATTCGAGCGTGGTGTTCGGCCTGGCGTTGTTGCTGGCGCTGGGGGTGCGGGCGCTGGTCGGCCCGGTGCAGGACGAGGGCTCGCCGATGCTGCAGACCCTCGGCCTGATCGGGTCACTGGTGGCCGGCACGTTCCTGATCCTGATCGGGCTGACGAATCTGATTGCCGCCGTGGGGATCGCCAAGGTGTTCCGCGCCATGCGCACCGGCGAGCTCGACGAGGAGGAGCTCGAACGGCAGCTCAACCGGCGCGGTTTCCTGGCCCGCCTGCTCGGCCGCGTGATGGGGCGGGTGAACAAGCCGTGGCATCTGTACTTGGTCGGCTTCCTGATGGGGCTGGGATTCGACACGGCCAGCCAGGTGGCGTTGTTGGTGCTGGCGGCCGGAACGGCGGCATTCACCCTGCCGTGGTACGCCGTGCTGGTGCTGCCGGTGCTGTTCGCCGCGGGCATGAGCCTGTTCGACACCCTCGACGGCATCTTCATGACCCGGGCCTACGGCTGGGCGTTTCTGCAGCCGGTGCGCAAGGTGTACTACAACCTCACGGTCACGGTGCTCTCGGTGATCGTCGCGCTGGTCATCGGCGTCATCGTGCTGGCCGGTCTGCTGGTGGACCGCCTCGGCATCACCTCGGGTCCGCTCGCGGTGATCGGGTCGGCCGACCTGGAATTCGCGGGCTTCGCCATCGTCGGCATCTTCGTCGTCAGCTGGATTGCCGCCCTTGCCATCTGGCGGTTCGGCCGCATCGAGGAACGCTGGAGCACCCAGACCTAGTCGGCGAGCCCCAGCAGCGCGTTCTCGATCACCTCGGGTAGCGCCGGGTGGATCCAGTACTGCCCGCGCGCTACCTCCTGGGCGGTCTGGCCGAAGCTCATCGCCTGGATCAGTGGCTGGATGATCGACGACGCCTGGTAGCCCATGATGTGCGCTCCCAGGATTCGGCCGGTCCCACGTTCGCCGATCAGCTTCGCGATGCCGGTGGTGTCCTCCATCGCCCATCCGTAGGCGGTGTCGCCGTAGTCCTGCACCTTGATCACGATGTCGTGCCCGGCCTCCCTGGCCTCGGCCTCGGTCAGGCCGACCGTGGCGATCTGCGGCTCGGTGAACACCGCCGACGGGACGAACCGGTGATCGGAGGCCATCAAAGTGGCGCTGTCGTCCCAGTCGCGCAGCAGATTCTCCTTCACCACGCGGGCCTCGTGGTTGGCGACGTGCTTGAGCTGGTACTCCGACGACACATCACCGAGCGCGTAAATCCCACGCGCCGTTGTGCGTTGGTACTCGTCGACCACAACCCGACCGTCGTCGTCGATCTCGACCCCGGCCAGCTCTGCGTCGAGCAGATCCCCGTTGGGCACCCGGCCGGTGGCCACCAACAGCGTGTCGGCAGGCAGGGTCTCACCGTCGTCGAGGTGCAGCACGATCCGCTCGCCATCCTGATGTGAACCGATCACGTTCTCGTGCGTGCGCACGTCCCACTTCGCGGCGGCCAGTTCACTGAACCGATGGCAGATGGTCTCGTCGAGGTGCGTCAGCAGGCCGGCTCCGCGCAACACGATGGTGATCCGCACGCCCAGCGCCGAGAAGATATGCGCGAATTCGGCTGCCACGAACCCGCCGCCGACGATCACCAGATGTTCGGGCAGCGCGGGAATCCGCATGATGTCGTCGCTGGTGTAGTACGTGACGCCGCACTGTGCGATGGCCGGCGGGATGAAGGTGCGCGAACCGGCGGCGATCACCACCTGATCGCTGCTGAACTCGTCGCCGTCCTCGGTGCGCAGGGTGTAACGGCCGTCGGGCAACTTCGGGCCGAACCGGGTGTGGCTCGCGTACACCGTGACGTTCTCGGCGGAGCGGCGGTATTCCTCGCCGCCTGCCGCGATGGGATCGATGCGGCCGAACACCCGCGACACGATGTCGGGCCAGCGCACCTTGTCGATGTGGGAATCGATGCCGTACTTCGCGCTGTCGCGGATCGTGTGGGCGACCTCGGCGGCGTAGACGAACATCTTGGTGGGGATGCAGCCGACGTTCAGACAGGTGCCGCCGAAGGTGCCCTGCTCGCAGATCGCGACCAACTTGTCGGCGTAGCGCTCGTCGAGGACGCTGTTGCCCGATCCGGTGCCGATGATCGTCAGGTCGTAGTGTTCCACGTGGGCCTCTATCCGGAAGGTGTTGTGCTGGAATGAGTTTGCGAACTCAGGTAGCTGTCCAACCACCGGTTGAGCTCGAGGTAGGCGGCCGCCCGCGGTTCCGCCAGCGAGAGGAAGACGTCGTGCTTGGCGTCGACGATCGGGACGATGGTGCTGCGATTGCCCACGCAACCGGCCCAACGCGCGATCTGGGTGACGTCGAGTACCGCATCGCCGCGCTGGATGGCCGCGGGGTCGGGGGATTCGGCGACGCTGTGGTCGGAGCGCAGGATCAGGTTGGGCACGCCGACGTCAAGGCCGCGGTGTAACCGAGCCTGCCCGCGCCGGATGGCGTTGATCCACCCGATGGTGATGGGGAAGCCGCCCAACGGCTTCCATTCGAGGTTGTAGTCGAACTCACCGCCGTAGTCGCGGTGCAGGCTGGTGCCGTAACCGCCTTCCGTGGGCTTGCGGACCACGCTCAGTTTCCGCACCCTGGCGAGCGCGATGAGCGCGGCCGAGGTCGGGGCGGTCCGCAGGATTGCCGGGCCGTGCAGGTCCAGGAACGGGCTGTTGAGGATCAGGCCGCCCACGTTGTGCGTGGTCAGCTCGCCCCGTTGCCGCAACCGGTCGGCGAACAGCGTGACGATCAGGCCGCCCGCCGAATGGCCGGACAGGCAGATCCTGGCACCTTCGGTGTCGGCCGCGACGATTTCCAGTGCGCGGACCAGTTCGGTGTCGTAGTTGGCCAAGTCGGTGGTGAAGTGTGGCGTTTGGCCTTCCAGCCGGGACCGTCCGCACTTGTGCAGATCGATCGCGTAGAACGCGAAACCGCGCTCAGCGAAGCGGTCGGCGAGTTCGGTGTGGAAGAAGTAGTCGGTGTACCCGTGCAGGGCCAGCACCGCATGCTCGGCAGGGCCGCCGTCACCCCGGCGCACCAGAGTGGCGACCAGGTCGCCCTCACCGTCGGGATCCGGGCCGAGCGTGATGGTCTGTTGCCAGAAGCCGGGTAGCACATCCGGCACCCAGGCGGGTTCCCGTGACGTCACGGCTTCACCCTAACCGGCGGCCGTGGTCACCCGGGTGACCGACAGCACTGGTACGCCCGCTCACCGGGCGGTCGGGTCACGATAATCTTGGCAGAAGAACAGCCGTCGACGATGACGGGCGCTGCGAACGAAGGACGTGCGATTCAGGTGTCTGACGCAAAGGTAGCTGGGACCGAGAAAACCGACGTCGTCCTGGTGGGTGCGGGGATCATGAGCGCCACGCTGGGCGCGCTGATCCGCCTGCTGGAGCCGGACTGGTCCATCACCCTCATCGAGCGCCTCGACGCCGCCGCCGCCGAGAGCAGTGACCCGTGGAACAACGCGGGCACGGGGCATTCGGCGCTGTGTGAGCTGAACTACACACCGGAGAGCACCGGCGGCACCATCGACATCAGCAAGGCCGTCAACGTCAACGAGCAGTTCCAGGTGTCGCGGCAGTTCTGGGCCTACGCCGCCGAGAACGGCGTGCTCACCGACGTGCGCAGCTTCCTCAACCCGATCCCGCACGTCAGCTTCGTACACGGCGCCGAGAACGTCGGTTACCTCAAGCGCCGCTACGACGCTCTGGTCGGCAATCCGCTGTTCGCCTCGATGGAGTTCATCGACGACAAGGACGAATTCACCCGGCGACTGCCGTTCATGGCCAAGGGCCGCGACTTCTCCGATCCGGTCGCGCTCAACTGGACCCAGGCCGGCACCGACGTCGACTTCGGCTCGCTGTCGCGCCAGCTCATCGGCTTCACTGCGCAGCGCGGCATGGACACGCTGTTCGGTCACGAGGTCGAGAACCTGCGCAAGGAATCCGACGGCAGCTGGACGCTCAAGGTGACCAACCGCCGCACCGGCCTCAAGCGCAAGATCAACGCCAAGTTCGTGTTCGTCGGCGCCGGCGGTGGGGCGCTGCCGCTGCTGCAGAAGGCAGGCATCCCGGAAGCCAAGGGCTTCGGCGGGTTCCCGGTCGGCGGGGCCTTCCTGCGGACCAACAACCAGGAGCTCACCGCCGGGCATCGGGCCAAGGTGTACGGTCTTCCGCCGCTGGGTGCCCCGCCGATGTCGGTGCCCCACCTGGACACCCGCGTGATCAACGGCAAGCAGTGGCTGCTGTTCGGCCCGTTTGCCGGATGGTCGCCGAAGTTCCTCAAGCAGGGCAAGATCACCGATCTGCCGTTCTCGGTCAAGCCCAACAACATCATGTCGATGCTCGGTGTCGGGCTCACCGAGATGGGCCTGGTCAACTACCTCGTCGGCCAGCTGTTGCTCAGCGAGGCCGACCGCGTCGAGACGTTGCGTGAATTCGCGCCCAGCGCAGTCGATTCCGATTGGGAGCTGGACATCGCGGGGCAGCGCGTGCAGGTCATCCGGCGCAAGGGCGCCGGCGGTGTGCTGGAGTTCGGCACCACCGTGTTGTCGGCGGCCGACGGCAGCATCGCCGGGTTGCTGGGCGCATCGCCCGGTGCGTCCACCGCGGTGCCCGCCATGCTCGACGTGCTCGAGCGGTGCTTCGCCGACCGGTACGCGGGCTGGACGCCCAAGCTCAAGGAGATGGTCCCGTCGCTGGGTACCAAGCTGTCCAACGAACCCAAGCTCTACGAGGAGGTGTGGGCATGGGGCACCCGGGCATTGAAGCTCGACGCCCCGGCCGGCGTGTGACGGCGGTGGGCATATGACGATCGCCCCGCGCCGTAGTTGGGCCAAGGATCTCGACGCCGCAACGCTTTACGAGTTGCTCAAGCTGCGGATCGAGGTGTTCGTGGTCGAGCAGGCCTGTCCGTACCCCGAACTGGATGGCCGCGACCTGCTGGCCGAGACCCGGCACTTCTGGCTCGAAGGCCCCGACGGTGAGGTGATCTCCACGCTGCGGCTGATGGAGGAACATCCCGGCGGGGAGAAGGCCTTTCGCATCGGCCGCGTGTGTACCAAACGGGACGCCCGCGGAAAAGGCCATACCACCCGGCTGATGCAGGCCGCGTTGGCCGAGGTCGGCGACTACCCGTGCCACATCGACGCCCAGACCTATCTCGAAGATATGTACTCCCGGCACGGCTTCGTGCGCGACGGCGACGAGTATCTCGACGACGGCATTCCGCATGTCCCGATGGTCCGCCCCGGAGCCCGAACCGATGAGCGCTCGCGCGAGGAGCCGATGTGACCCGAACGGACCCTTCATGACCCACGCCTACCCGTTCAGTGCGATCGTCGGGCAGGACCGGTTGCGGTTGGCGCTGGTGCTGTGTGCCGTGCGGCCCGAGATCGGCGGCGTGCTGATCCGCGGCGAGAAGGGCACCGCCAAGTCGACGGCGGTGCGGGCGTTGGCGGCGGTGTTGTCCGCGGTCGACGACGACGCACGACTGGTCGAGTTGCCGATCGGTGCGACCGAGGATCGCGTGGTCGGATCGCTGGATCTGCAGAAGGTGCTGCGTGACGGCGAGCATGCGTTCTCGCCCGGCCTTCTGGCCCGTGCGCACGGCGGCGTGCTGTACGTCGATGAGGTCAACCTGCTGCACGACCATTTGGTCGACGTTCTGCTCGACGCCGCCGCGATGGGCCGCGTGCACGTCGAGCGCGACGGTATCTCGCACTCGCACGAGGCACGGTTCGTCCTGATCGGCACCATGAACCCCGAGGAGGGTGAGCTCCGGCCGCAGCTGCTGGACCGGTTCGGGCTGACCGTCGATGTCGCGGCCTCGCGTGAAGTCGATGTACGGGTCGAGGTGATCCGGGCCAGGATGGAATTCGAGACCGATCCGGAGGGTTTCGTGCGCCGCTACGCCGACGCCGACGCCGAGGTGTCTCGACGCATCGCCCGGGCGCGGGCGGCTATCAGCTCAGTGGTGTTGCCCGACAACGAGTTACGGCGTATCGCTGCCCTGTGCGCGGCCTTCGACGTCGACGGCATGCGAGCCGATCTGGTGGTGGCGCGTACCGCGGTCGCACATGCTGCGTGGCGTGCCGCGGCGGCCGGGGCGGGCGAAGCGACGGGAAGAATCACCGTCGACGAGGAGGACATCCGGGTGGCTGCCGAGTTCGCGCTACCGCACCGACGGCGCCGCGACCCGTTCGACGACCCCGGGCTTGATCCCGAGCGGCTGGACGAGGCCATGGATCAGGCGGCCGAGGCCGCGTCGCGACCGGACGGGGGTGAGGATCCCGAGTTCGATCCCGATCCGCCCGGCGGTGGTGGCGGCGAACCAGGATCCGCTCCGGAAAACCAACCCTCGCAAGGTAATTCGAAGGCTGCTCCGAACCGTCCCAGTGCACCGCCCGCGGCGGTGTTCCGCACCAAAGCGTTGGTGGTGCCTGGGGTCGGTGAGGGTGCGCCGGGCCGGCGGTCGCGCGCACGCAACCGCACCGGGGCGCCCATCGCGGCCACCGCCGAATCCGGCGTCGGGCACGGTCTGCACGTGTTCGGCACGCTGCTGGCCACTGCCGGCCGCCAGACCCAAGCAGGCCGGCCCCGCCCGGCGCCCGACGATGTCCGGCGCGCGATTCGCGAAGGCCGGGAAGGCAATCTGGTGATCTTCGTCGTCGACGCATCCGGGTCGATGGCCGCGCGGGATCGCATGTCGGCGGTCGGCGGAGCCACACTGTCCCTGCTGCGTGATGCCTATCAGCGCCGGGACAAGGTCGCGGTGATCACGTTCCGTCAGCAGGATGCGCGGGTGCTGCTGCCTCCGACGTCCTCGGTGCACATCGCCAGCCGGCGGCTGGCGCGTTTCGACACCGGCGGCAAAACCCCACTGGCACAAGGCTTGTTGGCCGCCCGCGACGTGGTGGTGCGGGAGCGGGCCCGCGACCGCGCGCGACGTCCGCTGGTCGTACTGCTCACCGACGGGCGGGCCACCGGAGGCCCCGACCCGCTGGGCCGGACCCGCGCGGCGGCGGCTCTGCTGGTCGCCGAGGGGGCTGCGGCCGTCGTGGTCGATTGTGAAACGTCTTTTGTGCGGCTGGGTTTGGCCGAGCAACTGGCCCAACAGCTCGGTGCCCCGGCTGTGCGCTTGGAGCACCTGCACGCCGACAGCCTGACCCGGCTGGTCACGGCGCGGGCCGACGCCGCATAGCGCGAGAGAGAGGACCGTCCATGCCACAGGGCCAGCCGCTCACCGTTCCCGACGATGGGCTGACCACCAAAGCCCGTCGCAACGCGCCCCTTCTGGCCGTGCACACGGGGCCGGGCAAAGGGAAATCCACTGCCGCGTTCGGCATGGCCTTGCGGGCCTGGAATCAGGGTTTCCGGGTTGCGGTGTTCCAGTTCGTCAAGAGCGCGAAGTGGAAGGTGGGGGAGGAGGCCGTGTTTCGTGAGCTCGGCCGACTGCACGATGAGCACGGCACGGGCGGGCCGGTGGAATGGCACAAGATGGGCTCGGGGTGGTCGTGGACCCGCAAGCACGGTTCTGACGTCGACCACGCCGCCGCAGCCGCCGACGGGTGGGCCGAGATCACGCGCCGACTCGCCGCCGAGCAGCACGACTTCTATGTGCTCGACGAGTTCACCTACCCGCTGAAGTGGGGCTGGGTGGACGTGGCCGAAGTCGTCGCGACCCTCACCGCGCGCCCCGGTACGCAGCATGTCGTGATCACCGGCCGCGACGCGCCACGGGATCTCATCGATGCCGCCGACCTGGTGACCGAGATGACCAAGATCAAGCACCCGATGGACGTCGGCCGTAAGGGGCAGAAGGGCATCGAGTGGTAGCCGGACGGCAAGGGCGTGTCGGGCAACAGACACGCACGCTCGCGGTGCTGGGGTGAGCACGGCCACCACGCCGGCGGTGGTGATCGCCGCACCCGCGTCGGGCAGCGGGAAGACCACGGTGGCGACGGGTCTGATCGGCGCGCTGCGCCGTGCCGGAAACCCAGTGGCCCCGTTCAAGATCGGCCCCGATTTCATCGATCCGGGCTACCACGCGCTGGCCGCAGGCAGGCCGGGACGCAACCTCGACCCGGTGCTGGTCGGCACCGAGTTGATCGGCCCGCTGTACCGGCACGGCAGCTCCGGAGCTGACATCGCCGTGGTCGAGGGCGTGATGGGCCTGTTCGACGGGCGGATCGACGACCGAATGCACGGCACGCCTCGGGGTTCCACGGCACAGGTCGCAGGCCTGCTGGGCGCACCTGTGGTGCTGGTCGTCGATGCGCGTGGCCAGAGTCACAGCGTCGCGGCGCTGCTGCACGGCTTTGCGACCTTCGACCCGGATGTGCACATCGCGGGGGTGATCCTCAACCGGGTCGGCTCGCCTCGGCACGAGGAGGTGCTGCGGCAGGCCTGCGAGCACGCCGGCGTCCCGGTGTTCGGGGCGATCCCTCGTGACGACGAACTGGCCGTTCCGTCAAGGCATCTCGGCCTCGTCACGGCCGTCGAGCACGGTCGTCGGGCAACTGCTGCGGTGGCCGCGATGACCGCCTTGGTGGCACGCCACGTCGACCTGGCCGCGGTGCGGTCGGCCGCGGCCGCGCATGTGGCGGCCGAGCCGTGGTCCCCCGACGGCGCCGGTTCGACAGGCGAGATCACGGTCGCGCTGGCGACGGGAAAGGCGTTCAGCTTCGGCTACACCGAGCACGGTGAACTGCTGCGCGGAGCCGGTGCGGTGGTGGCCGAGTTCGACCCGCTGACCGAGCCATTGCCGCCGGGCACCGACGCGCTCCTGCTGCCGGGCGGCTTCCCCGAGCAGTTCACTGCCGAGTTGTCTGCCAACGACGTTGTGCGCGAGCAGATTCGCGATCTCGCGCGCCGTGGTGCCCCGGTGCACGCGGAGTGCGCAGGCTTGACGTATCTGCTCGACGATCTCGACGGGGCGCCGATGTGCGGGGTGCTGCCCGGCTCGGCGCGGTTCACCGAACGGCTCACCCTCGGATACCGGGACGCCGTCGCGGTGGTCGACTCCGTATTGCACGTCGCGGGTGACCGGGTCACCGGACACGAATTCCACCGCACCGCAGTCACTTTCGCCGACCCGCTCGACCCGGCGTGGGCGTTCACCGACGCGCAGCGCCGGCCTGTCACCGACGGTGCGGTACGAGGCGGGGTGCATGCCGGCTACCTGCACACCCATCCCGCGGCCCACCCGCAGGCCATCACCCGGTTCGTGGCGGCGGCGGCAGGCTCTAAGCTCGGCGCGTGACGCCGCGGAAGCGAGGAGCAAAATGAACGCCGCGCACGCGAGGAGCACAATGACGCCGCGGACGCGAGGAGCAAAATGAACTCAGAGAACGCCTACCTCGTCGGCCTGCGCCTGTCGGGCAGAAAGGTGGTCGTCGTCGGCGGCGGAACCGTCGCCCAGCGCCGACTGCCGTTGCTGATCGCCCACGGCGCCGACGTCCACGTCATCGCCCGCGCCGCGACCCCTGCGGTGGAGGCACTGGCCCAGGCGGACCCTGGCATCACCCTCGCGCTGCGCGATTTCGAGCCGGGCGACCTCGACGGCGCCTGGTACGTGATCGCGGCCACCGACGACGGCGCCGTCAACGCGGCCATCTCCGACGAGGCCCAGCAGCGTCGGATCTTCTGCGTGCGCGCCGACATCGCCCGCGAGGGTTCGGCGGTCACGCCGGCGACCTTCGAGTACGACGGACTGTCGGTGGGTGTGCTTGCGGGCGGTGAGCACCGCCGTTCGGCGGCCATCCGCTCGGCCATCCATGAGGCGCTGCAGCGCGGCGTGATCACCGCCGAGGCGACGGGCGAGGCGCCGAGCGGCGTGGCGTTGGTGGGCGGCGGACCCGGCGATCCGGAACTGATCACGGTGCGCGGGCGGCGGTTGCTGGCCCGCGCCGACGTCGTCGTCGCCGACCGGTTGGCGCCACAGGACCTGCTCGCCGAACTCGGCCCGCACGTCGAGGTGATCGACGCGGCGAAGATTCCCTACGGGCGGGCGATGGCGCAGGACGCCATCAACCAGGTGCTCGTCGACCGGGCCCGGGCCGGCAAGTTCGTGGTGCGGCTCAAGGGCGGTGACCCGTTCGTGTTCGCGCGGGGTTATGAGGAGGTGATCGCGTGCGCCGACGCCGGCATTCCGGTCACTGTCGTGCCGGGTGTGACGAGTGCCATAGCAGTTCCTGCGCTGGCCGGTGTTCCCGTCACTCATCGCGGTCTGACGCATGAATTCGTGGTGGTCAGCGGGCATGTTGCGCCGGGGCACCCCGAATCGTTAGTGAATTGGAATGCGCTGGCCCAGATGACCGGCACCATCGTGCTGCTGATGGCCGTCGAACGCATCGAGTTGTTTGCCAAGGCGCTTCTCGACGGGGGCCGACCTGCGGATACGCCTGTTCTTGTGGTGCAGCACGGCAGCACGGTGGCACAGCGGACGTTGCGGGCCACTCTCGGTGACGCGCCGGAAAAGATCCGTGAAGACGGCATCCGGCCTCCCGCGATCATCGTGATCGGGGCTGTGGCAGCGTTCGCCAGTTAAAGGATTCTTAAGATTACTGTAAGGTAACCGGCTATGACGGCTCTCAATGACGCAGAGCGCGCAGCTATGAACCGCGACGCCGGGGAGGATCGGGTTTTGCCGATGTACCAGGCGGCAGGCAACGACGGTGACCAGCGTGACGGGATCGCTTCACGGCTCCCGGCATGGGTCCCGTCGTGGGGTTTTCTGTCGGCAGTCATCGCCATCGCAGGCATGCAGCTGCTCGCCACCATGGACAGCACCGTCGCGATCGTCGCGCTGCCGCGGATCCAGGACGAGCTCGGTCTCTCCGATGCCGGCCGCAGCTGGGTCATCACCGCCTACGTATTGACCTTCGGCGGTCTGATGCTGCTCGGCGGTCGCCTCGGTGACACCATCGGCCGCAAGCGCACCTTCATCGTCGGTGTCGCGCTGTTCACCATCGCCTCGATCCTGTGCGGCAGCGCGTGGAACGAGGCCACCATGGTGACCGCGCGGCTGCTGCAGGGCATCGGTGCGGCCATCGCGTCGCCCACCGGCCTGGCGCTGGTCGCCACCACGTTCCCCAAGGGACCGGCGAGAAATCTGGCCACCGCGGTGTTCGGCGCGATGACCGCCATCGGCTCGGTGATGGGCCTGGTGGTCGGTGGGGCTCTCACCGAAGTGTCCTGGCGCTGGGCCTTCATGGTCAACGTGCCGATCGGCCTGGTGATGCTCTACCTGGCCCGCACCGCACTGCGCGAGACCAACCGTGAGCGCATGAAGCTGGACGCGGCCGGTGCGCTGCTGGCCACCCTGGCCTGCACCGCGGCGGTGTTCGCGTTCACGCAGGGGCCTGAGCGGGGCTGGCTCTCGCCCGTCACGCTCGGTTCGGGTGCGGCCGCGGCGATCTTCGGGCTGGCCTTCCTCATCGCCGAACGCAACGCGGAGAACCCCGTCGTCCCGTTCGACCTCTTCCACGAGCGCAACCGCGTCGCCACCTTCGCCGCGATCTTCCTGGCCGGTGGCGTGCTGTTCACCCTCACTGTGCTGATCGGCCTGTACGTGCAGGACATCCTGGGCTACAGCGCACTGCACGCCGGTATCGGGTTCATCCCGTTCGTGGTCGGCATGGGCATCGGCCTCGGCGTGGCCTCGCAGGCCGTGCGGTTCTTCTCGCCGCGAGTGCTGGTCATCGCCGGCGGCATCCTGGTGCTGGGGGCCATGCTGTACGGCTCGACGCTGCACGCGGGCATCCCGTACTTCCCGAACCTCGTGGTTCCCATCACCATCGGCGGTATCGGCATCGGCATGATCGTGGTGCCGCTGACCCTGGCCGCCATCGCCGGAGTGGGCTTCGACCGGATCGGTCCCGCGTCGGCGATCGCGCTGATGCTGCAGAACCTGGGCGGTCCGCTGGTGTTGTCGGTGATACAGGCGGTCATCACCTCGCGCACGCTGTACCTGGGCGGCACCACCGGGCCCGTCAAGAACATGAATCCCGCGCAGCTGGCCGCGCTGGACGCCGGCTACACCTACGGGCTGCTGTGGGTCGCGGCGGTGGCGGTCCTGGTCGGCGGGGCGGCTCTGTTCATCGGGTACACCGCCGAGCAGGTGGCCCATGCCCAGGACGTCAAGGACGCCATGGACGCGGGCGAGCTCGACGTCGAATGACGCCGTGAGCCGTCCGACCCGTCAACAGATCTCCGACGCCGTCGGAGACTTGGGTTGGCGCCTGGTCCTCGGCGCCGTCTACACCGAGGTGCTGGCGCCGTCGATGGCCGATGCGGTGGCCGCCGCGTCGCATGCGGTCGAGGCCGCGGGTTCCGACGCGCCCACCCATCTGACCGTCGACATCCGGGCCGACCGGGCAGTGCTGCGACTGCAGTGCACCGAAACCGGCTGGGTGAGCGACCGTGACATCGAGCTGGCCGCCGAGGTATCGCGAGCACTGGCCGCCCGTGGGTTCGAGATGACCACCGGCGGGGCCGTGCAGGCCCTGGAGATTGCCATCGACGCGCTCGACATCGCGGCCGTGCGGCCGTTCTGGAAAGCCGTCACCGGGTACCAGGATGAAGTCGAGCAGTCGGACCTCAACGCGGGCCTCGTCGACCCGTTCGGCCGCGGCCCGGCGATCTCGTTTCAGCAGATGGACCGACCCCGCCCGCAGCGAAATCGGATCCATCTCGACATCGACGTACCCCACGACATGGCGCAGGCCCGCGTCGAGGCGGCGCTGGCCGCGGGTGGCACGCTGCTCAGCGACCGCCGCGCGCCGCGCTTCTGGGTACTGGCCGACGCCGAGGGCAACGAGGCCTGCATCTGTACCTGGCAGGGCAGGGACTGAGCACCACGCTTTAAGGTTGTCGGCTGTGATCACCCGTATGTCAGAGCTGTTTCTGCGCACCCTGCGCGACGACCCCGCCGATGCCGAGGTGCCCAGCCACAAGTTGCTGATCCGGGCCGGATACGTACGCCCGGTCGGCCCCGGCATCTACAGCTGGCTGCCGCTGGGACTGCGGGTTCTGCGCCGGATCGAAAAGATCGTCCGCGAGGAGATGAACGCCATCGGCGGCCAGGAGATCCTGTTGCCCGCCCTGTTGCCGCGTGGCCCGTACGAAACCACCAATCGGTGGACCGAATACGGCGACACCCTGTTCCGGCTGCAGGACCGCCGCGGCAACGACTATCTGCTCGGGCCCACCCACGAGGAGATCTTCACGCTGACGGTCAAGGGGGAGTACTCCTCATACAAGGACTTCCCGGTTCTGCTGTACCAAATCCAGACCAAGTACCGCGACGAGGCCCGGCCGCGCGCGGGCATCCTGCGCGGCCGAGAGTTCGTGATGAAGGACTCGTACTCGTTCGACGTGGACGACGACGGCCTCAAGAACGCCTACCACGCCCACCGCGAGGCCTACCAGAGGATCTTCGGACGGCTGGGCGTGCGTTACGTGATCGTCTCGGCGATGTCGGGTGCGATGGGCGGCAGTGCCTCCGAGGAGTTCCTGGCCGAAAGCGAAGTCGGTGAGGACACTTTCGTGCGGTGCCTGGAATCCGGCTACGCCGCCAACGTCGAAGCCGTGGTCACCCGGGCTCCCGCGCCGCTGCCCATCGAGGGGCAACCCGAGGCCGTGGTGTACGACACCCCCGACACCCCGACCATCGCGACATTGGTCGACTGGGCCAATTCAGCTGGGCTGGACGAGTTCTCGGGCCGCGAGGTCACCGCGGCCGACACCCTGAAGAACATCCTGCTCAAGACCCGCGAACCCGGTGGCGAGTGGGAACTGCTCGCGATCGGCGTGCCCGGCGACCGCGACATCGACGAGAAGCGCCTGGGTGCCGCGCTTGAGCCGGCCGAGTTCGCCCTGCTCGAAGAGGCCGACTTCGCCAGGAACCCGTTCCTGGTGAAGGGATATGTCGGCCCGAAAGCCTTGCAGAAGAACGGTGTTCGCTATCTGGTCGACCCCAGGATCGTCGAGGGGACGGCCTGGATCACCGGCGCCGACGCGCCCAACAAGCACGTCGTCGGCCTGGTCGTCGGCCGCGACTTCACCCCCGACGGCACCATCGAGGCCGCCGAGGTCCGCGACGGCGACCCGTCGCCCGACGGCGCCGGTGTGCTGACGTCGGCGCGTGGCATCGAGATCGGCCACATCTTCCAGTTGGGCCGCAAGTACGCCGACGCCTTCACCGCCGACGTGCTCGGCGAGGACGGCAAGCCGGTCCGGTTGACCATGGGCTCCTACGGCATCGGCGTGTCCCGCATGGTCGCGGTGATCGCCGAGCAGCAGCACGACGAGCTGGGGTTGCGCTGGCCCGCTTCGGTGGCCCCGTTCGACGTGCACGTCGTTGTGGCCAACAAGGACGAGGCGGCTCGAGCGGGTGCCACGGAGCTGGTCGCAGGCCTGGACCGGCTCGGCCACGAGGTGCTCTTCGACGACCGCAAGGCCTCGCCCGGGGTGAAGTTCAAGGACGCTGAACTGCTGGGCATGCCGTGGATCGTCGTGGTGGGTCGCGGCTGGGCCGACGGCACCGTGGAGCTGCGCAACCGGTTGACGGGCGAGAACCGCGAAATCGCCGTGGACGACGCCGTCACCGAGATCTCGGCGGCGTTGGCCGGCTGACGCGCCCGCCAAGAGCAATCGAGTACCGCCCGCGGCGGCGCCGGATCAGCCGGATTCGGCGCCGCCCGGGAAAGCGACGGTCACGGGCCAGGCGTTGAGCTGGGCGCGCCATTTCGCCGCCGTCACCGCAGACTGCGTCAGCGCCGTCACCGCGAAGGCGCGGTCAGCGTTGTCGGTGGCCTGCTCGAGCACCGCGCGCCAGGCCACCGCGGCGTCCTGTTCCATTCGGACCGCGAGGTTCGCCGCGTCGGTGGGGTTGGCCACGGGTATCGGTACCTGGTATCCGGCCGCGGGCAGTGGTGGAGGGACCGACCGGGCTCCCAGCATGGTGATCGCGGCTTCGCGACGGTCTCGGTGCTCGGCCATGGCGGCGGCCACCAGCGCGTTGTCGTCAGGCGTGGAGTGCGCGGAGACCAGGCCGTAGCCGTAGACGATGGCGTGCTCGGTGGCCACGGCGTCGAAGAGGGCACGGTCGGCCGGATCAGCCGGGCGTGCCGGTCCGGCAGGCGGCGGTTCGGTGGTCGTCATTGCGCACCGCCCAGTGCCACGGTGTAGGCGGCCGTGCACGCCGCGGCGATCGATCCGACCAGCCCGGCACGGTACCCCGAGAGCCGGGCGGCCAGCGTCGTCGCCTCCTGTGCGGACTGCTTGAGCGCGTTGATCACGTCGGCTGCCGTCGGCGCGGGCGCCGGAGCGCCCGAGGGGGGTGCCGTGGTGGACGACGGCGCCGACGGCTGCGCGGTCGGCGCCTTCGTCCCGGCCATCCGGACCAGTTCGTCGGTGAGCGCCTGAGCATGCGCCGAGCGTTCGGATGCCACGGTTGTCAACGCCCGCGCCTGCGCGGACTGCGGCGGTTGAGCCGCGGCGGCGTCGGAGGCCAGCTTGCTGTCGGCGCGGGCCCGGTCCAGCTGAGCTGCCAGATCCGCGAGGTCGGGCGAAGGTGGAGGGTCGGCGCAGCCGGCGGCAGCGACGCCCAGCACGGCCACGGCGGCGGCCGAGACCAATGCCCGCCGCCGGCTGATTTTCGGTAGGGCGCTCGGCACGAGCAACATCCTGCCATTGCTTAGCGCAGCGCTGGCACAGCGCCAAGGCGTGTGATGCCGCACAGCACATTCGCTGCCCACCGACCTTGGTTCGCCCGTTGCGGCCTTGGCCCTGGCGTATCGTGGAAAGTCGATTCCGGGGGGCCTGCCAGGGCTTCGTCCCGGAATCGTGTCCGGACAACTCAAGATGAGGAGCTCGCCGTGGCACCGGATCCGAAGTTGCGGTCTGCGGATTTGCCGTCGCAGAAGCAGGTGATCGAGCTACTGGACGGCGAATTCGCGCGCGCCGGATACGAGATCGACCAGGTTGTCGTCGACGCTGCCGCGCGCCCGCCCCGCATCACCATCGTGGCCGATGGCGACCACGGCCTCGACCTCGATTCTGTCGCGCAGCTGTCCAGGACAGCCTCGGAGTTGCTGGATCAGCTCGACCGCAGCGGCGACACGCCGTATGTGCTGGAGGTCACGTCCCCCGGGGTGGACCGGCCGCTGACCGAGCACAAGCACTTTCGTCGGGCTCGCGGTCGCAAGGTCGAGATGACGTTGGCCGACGGCGCACAGCTGACCGGCCGGGTCGGCCAGAGCGATGCCGAGTCGGTCGAGATCGTGGTCAGGGACGGGCGAGATTTCGCAGTGCGCCGTATCGAGCTGGCCGACGTTGTCAAAGCGGTTGTCCAAGTGGAGTTTTCACCGCCAAGCCCGCGCGAGTTGGAGTTGGCCGGAGAAACGGGGAAGGGGGCCTGAGCATGAACATAGACATGGCGGCGCTGCATGCCATCGAAGCCGACAAGGGCATCACGGTCGACGTGGTCGTGGAGACCATCAAATCGGCCCTGCTGACCGCCTACCGGCACACCGAAGGTCACGAGCCCGACGCGTACATCGACATCGACCGCAAAACCGGTGCGGTCAAGGTCATGGCCCGCCAGACCGATGCAGACGGCAACGTCATCCACGAATGGGACGACACGCCCGAAGGGTTCGGCAGAATCGCGGCAACCACCGCGCGTCAGGTGATCCTGCAGCGGCTGCGCGACGCGGAGAACGAGAAGACCTACGGCGAATTCTCGGCCCACGAGGGCGACATCGTGGCCGGCGTCATCCAGCGCGACGCGCGGGCGAACGCCCGCGGGCTGGTCGTGGTGCGCATCGGCAGCGAGACCAAGGGGTCCGAAGGCGTCATCCCCGCGGCCGAGCAGGTGCCGGGGGAGCGCTACGAACATGGCGACCGGCTGCGCTGCTACGTCGTCGGCGTCACCCGCGGCGCCCGAGAACCGCTGATCACGTTGTCGCGCACCCACCCGAACCTGGTCCGCAAGCTGTTCTCGCTCGAGGTGCCCGAGATCGCCGACGGATCGGTGGAGATCGTCGCGGTGGCTCGGGAGGCGGGCCACCGGTCCAAGATCGCTGTCGCGTCGCGGGTACCGGGTCTCAACGCCAAGGGCGCCTGCATCGGCCCGATGGGCCAGCGTGTCCGCAACGTCATGAGCGAGCTGTCCGGCGAGAAGATCGACATCATCGACTTCGACGACGACCCGGCTCGATTCGTCGCCAACGCGCTCTCGCCGGCCAAGGTCGTGTCGGTGACGGTGATCGATGAGGCAGCCCGCGCCGCGCGGGTCGTGGTGCCAGATTTCCAGCTGTCTCTGGCCATCGGCAAGGAGGGGCAAAATGCCAGGCTGGCGGCTCGATTGACGGGATGGCGCATCGACATCCGCAGCGACGCTGCACCGCAACCTGACTCCGACCCTGCGCCGCGCGCGGTGCCCGAGCGTTAGGAAGGCAGTCGGTTCGGAGCACAGCCCGCGGGGCGGTAGACTCAGCCGTGATCCAGCGCGAGTCTCCGGCCTCCACGCGTCAACGCAACCCCGGCAGTTCTGTCGGACCGGTGCGGACATGCGTCGGGTGCCGGAAGCGAGAGTTGGCCAACGAGTTGTTTCGTGTAGTCGCGGTGATCGACGGGAATGGACAGTGTGCCGTTACCGTTGACACAGCGGCCAGCCTGCCCGGGCGTGGTGCTTGGTTGCATCCCGACCGGCAGTGCGTACAGGTGGCAATCCAGCGGCGGGCATTCGTACGAGCGTTGCGCATCGCCGGTTCACCGGACACCTCCGCGGTGGTCGAGTATGTCGAAGAGTTGTCAGCCTCGACCGCCCGCTCAGAAGAACAGGTAGCGAAGAACATGAGCACACCGTGAAGTCCCGATGACCATGCGTCATAGCTAACCCGAGGCGCGGCGCCTACCACCGCTGTCGCCTCTAGATGAGGAGAAGTAGTGGCAGGTAAGGCCCGTGTACACGAGTTGGCGAAGGAACTCGGTGTCACAAGTAAGGAACTCCTAGCTAAGCTCAAAGAGCAGGGAGAGTTCGTCAAGTCGGCGTCCTCCACAGTGGAGGCGCCGGTTGCGCGTCGGCTGCGCGAATCGTTCGGTTCGAAGACCGAGTCCAAGCCTGAGGCGCGTCCCAGCGCCAAGCCCGGCGACAGGCCTCGTGGCCAGGGCAACGGTGCACCCACCCCCGGCCCGGCCCGGCCGGCAGCCACACCCGGCGCACCGTCGCCGGCGACGGCGGCTCGCCCGACCCCCGCCCCCCCCCCCCCCCCCCCGACGCCCCCCCC
>NZ_MVHF01000060.1 GCF_002086485.1 Mycobacterium aquaticum
CCTCCACCTCCCGCGGCACCGGTGCCGGTCCTGCCTGCCCCCGCGCCGATCTACAACCCGCCGGGGTACATCCCGCCCGTGGTGGTGCTCCCGCCGCTCCTGCGTCCCCCGGTGATCGAACCGCCGCGTCGCTCGCCGTGGCAGCCGCCGTGGCAGCGTCAGCCTGTCGACGAGCCCGACTACCCGTGGCAGCCGCCGTCGCGGCAGAACCCGGACTATCCGTACCCGGGCAATTCCGGGAGCGGCTCCGGAGACTGGGGTCCCGGTTCCAGTTCCGGCGGACGTGGCGGTGACAACGGCGGCTGGAACCCCGGATCCAGTTCCGGCGGACGCGGTGGCGACAACGGCTGGAACCCCGGTTCGGGTGGTCGCGGCGATGACGGTGGCAGCCGCGGTGGCAACGGCGGCGGCTCGATCTGGCCGTGGCCGTTCGGTGGCGGACACTAGCCACCACCAACCGTTACCTGACGTTGGTTTGCCGCTCAGGGTGACGTAGCGGCTCGCTCATTCGCGCGGCCTATTCAGGCAGTATGCGATGCACCGTATTCGGAACCGGTTACCTCGGGGCCACCCACGCCGCCGGTATGGCAGAGCTCGGCCACGAGGTCATCGGGGTCGACATCGACCCGGGCAAGGTGGCCAAGC
Source organism: Mycobacterium aquaticum (assembly GCF_002086485.1). Lineage (GTDB taxonomy): Bacteria > Actinomycetota > Actinomycetes > Mycobacteriales > Mycobacteriaceae > Mycobacterium > Mycobacterium aquaticum. Next base: position 646 of record NZ_MVHF01000060.1, read on the forward strand.
TGGCCTCCGGCGACATCCCGTTCTATGAGCCCGGGCTGCGGAAGGTGTTGAACGACAACCTGTCCGCCGGGCGACTCCGGTTCACCACCGATTACGAGGAAGCCGCCGACTTCGCCGACGTGCACTTCCTCGGCGTCGGCACGCCGCAGAAGAAGGGTGACTACGGCGCCGACCTGCGCCACGTGCACGCCGTCATCGACAGCCTGGTGCCGCGGTTGCGCCGCCCGGCGGTGATCGTCGGCAAGTCGACCGTTCCGGTGGGCACCGCCGCGGACCTGTCCAAGCGGGCCCGCGACCTGGCCCCCGAAGGCGTCGACGTCGAGGTGGCCTGGAACCCCGAATTTCTCCGCGAGGGTTTCGCCGTGCACGACACCCTGCACCCCGACCGCATTGTCGTTGGGGTGCAGGAGAATTCACTGCGATCGGAGGCCGCGGTGCGCGAGTTGTACGCACCGCTGCTCGCCGACGGCGTGCCGTTCCTGGTCACCGACCTGCAGACCGCCGAGCTGGTCAAGGTTTCGGCAAACGCCTTCCTGGCCACCAAGATCTCGTTCATCAACGCGATCTCCGAGGTGTGCGAAGCCGCCGGCGCCGATGTCACGCTGCTCGCCGACGCGCTCGGCTACGACCCGCGCATCGGGCGGCGCTTCCTCAACGCGGGCCTCGGTTTCGGCGGCGGCTGCCTCCCCAAGGACATTCGCGCATTCATGGCCCGGGCCGGTGAGCTCGGGGCCAACCACGCGCTGACCTTCCTGCGCGAAGTCGACAGCATCAACATGCGGCGCCGCACCGCCATGGTCGAGCTGACCACCAGGGCGTGCGGGGGGTCGTTGCTGGGCGCCAACATCGCGGTGCTGGGTGCGGCGTTCAAGCCCGAATCCGACGACGTGCGGGATTCGCCCGCGCTGAACGTGGCGGGCATGCTGCAGCTCAACGGGGCGACAGTGAACGTCTACGACCCCAAGGCGATGGAGAACTCGCAGCGGGTCTTTCCCACGCTGAACTACTCGACGTCGGTCGTCGAGGCGTGCGAGCGGGCCAATGCGGTGTTGGTGCTCACCGAATGGCAGGAGTTCCTGGATCTGGATCCCGACGCACTGGCCGGTACGGTGCGCGCGAAAGTCGTTGTCGACGGCCGTAACTGCCTCGATGTGCAGCGGTGGCGGCAGGCCGGGTGGCAGGTCCATGCGTTGGGCCGCGCGGCGGCCACTGTTTGACACTTGTCCAACAATCCCGCCGGTCGTAGGCTCGGGTCATGCGGGAACGGATCCGTTGGTTTGCCCTGCACGGCGTCATACGCGGTCTCTCCGCGATGGGCATGCGCGAGGGGGACCCCCAGGCCAGGCTGATCGCCGATCCGGGGGTGCGCGCGGATCCGACGGCCTTCGCCGACGAGATGCGTGTGCGCGGCCCGGTGATCCGCTGCCGCAAGGTGTTGTTGACGTTCGATCACACCGTCGGACATGAGCTGCTGCGGTCAGAGGACTTCCGCGTCAGCAAGCTCGGAGCGAATCTGCCGAAACCGCTGCGCTGGGTCGTCGACAAGACCGATACAGGCCTGCTGCACCCGATCGAACCGCCGTCGCTGCTGTCGATCGAACCACCCGACCACACCCGGATGCGCAAGCTGGTGTCCTCGGTGTTCACCACCCGTGCAGTGGCCCGATTGCGCGAACGCGTCGAGGAAACCGCGGCCGAACTGCTTGACGGACTTGGGGACACCGGCGCACCCACAGATGTGGTCGATCGGTACTGCGCCAAACTGCCCGTCGCGATCATCGGCGACATCCTCGGGGTCCCCGAGTCCGACCGCCCCAACATCCTGCACTTCGGTGAACTGGCCGCACCCAGCCTCGACATCGGCCTGTCGTGGCCGCAGTATCAGCGGGTCAACGAGGGCATCGCCGGTTTCGATCACTGGCTCACCGGTCACCTGCGGCACTTGAGGAGCAATCCGGGCGAGGATCTGATGAGCCAGATCATCGCCGCGTCCGACGGCGGGCAGGCAGGCGAACCGCTCACCGAGCACGAATTGAAGGCCCTGGCCGGACTGGTGCTTGCGGCCGGTTTCGAGACCACCGTGAACCTGCTGGGCAACGGTATCCGGATGCTGCTGGACCATCCCGAGCATCTTCAGACACTGGCCGCGCGACCCGAATTGTGGCCCAACACAGTCGAAGAGATCCTGCGGCTCGATTCTCCGGTTCAGATGAGCGCACGCATGGCGGCGCGTGACACCGTGGTCGCGGGCACCGCCGTACAGGCCGACGAGCTCATCGTCATCCACCTGGCCGGCGCCAACCGCGACCCTGCGGTGTTCACCGACCCGCACCGGTTCGACATCGAACGCGAAAACGCCGGGCGGCACCTGTCGTTCTCCGGCGGACGGCACTTCTGCCTGGGTGCCGCGCTGGCCCGCGCCGAGGGCGAGGTGGGCCTACGCGCCTTCTTCGAGCGCTTCCCCGACGCCCGGTTGGCGGGCGGTGGCGTCCGGCGCGACACCCGTGTGCTGCGCGGATGGTCGACTCTGCCGATCGCGCTCGGGACCGCGCGTGCAGCGGTAAGTTCGTGATGTGGACTTCCGAGCCGCTCTGCTCGATCAGACCCGCGCCTTCGGGGAATTGGTAGCCACCGGCGCTCCCGAGACGCACATCCCGACCTGTCCGGACTGGACGCTCAAACAGCTCTTCCGCCATGTCGGTCGCGGAAACCGTTGGGCAGCACAGATAATCGCCGACCGAAGAACCAGCGCGCTGGATCCTCGCGAGGTCCGCGACGGGCGCCCGCCCGACGACACCGCTGAGGCGGTCACCTGGCTCAACGACGGTGCGGAGCTGATCCTCAAAGCCGTCGACCAGGTCGGTACCGATGCACGTGTCTGGACGTTTCTGGGGCCCAAACCGACCGGCTGGTGGATCCGCCGTCGCCTGCACGAGGTCGCCGTTCACCGCGCCGACGCCGCACTGGCACTCGGGGTCGCCTTCGACCTTCCACCGGACCTGGCGGCCGACGCGATCAGCGAGTGGCTCGACCGGACATGCCTGGAGGCGACGAAAGGGCACCACACACCACTGCACCCAGGACAGACGCTGCACCTGCACGCCACCGATGACGGGCTGGGCCCCTCCGGAGAGTGGACCGCCTACAACGAGGACGGGGAGATCTCGTGGTCGCACGACCACTCCAAGGGCAGCGTCGCGGTGCGGGGGAGCGCCACGAACCTGCTCCTCGCACTCACCCGCCGGGGCACGGTGGCCGATCTCGGGCTGGAGACCTTCGGCGACACCGCGGTCTGGGACCGGTGGCTCGAGCACACGCCGTTCTGAGTGGCGTACGTTTCGTTCATGACCACATCCGAGATCGCGACGGTTCTGGCCTGGCACGACGCGCTCAACGCGCGGGACTTCGACACCCTGGACCGGCTGTGCAGCGACGACATCGAGTTCGGTGACGCCCGAGGGGCCGCACAAGGTCGCGCTGCCCTGCGGCAATGGGCCCAGGAGCTGGGCGAAACCGTGACGGCCGGCCAGATGTTCGTGCACGACGGCGTGGTGGTCGTCGAGCAGACCATCGCCGACTCCGACGGCGAGACCGACACCTCGGCGTCGGCGTTCCGGGTGGTACGCGACCACGTCACCTCGGTGTTCCATCACCGCGACCTGGCGGCGGCGCTCGCGGCGACCGACCTGACCGAGAGTGATCTTGTCTGAGGCGTGAGAAGGGGCATGTCCGGGTACTTCTCCGGGCATGACGGCACCGCGATTGCACGCTGACCCGCGTGACGCCGCCGAAGCTCAGCGCACGATCGACGCGGTGACATCGGCCTTCACCACGCGTGTCGTGGGGCAGGATCACCTGCGCGAATCGATGCTGGTGTGCCTGCTCGCGGGCGGCCACCTGCTCATCGAAAGCGTTCCGGGGCTGGCGAAGACCACGGCGGCACGCGTCGTCGCCGAATCGATCGACGGCACCTTCCATCGCATCCAATGCACTCCCGATCTGTTGCCGAGCGACATCATCGGCACCCAGATCTACGACGCGGGAGCCGCTCCGGACGCGGCCTTCAGCATCCGGCTCGGCCCGGTGCACGCCAACATCGTGCTGCTCGACGAGATCAACCGGTCCAGCGCCAAGACCCAGAGCGCCATGTTGGAGGCGATGGAGGAACGGCAGACCACCATCGGCGGCATCGAATACCGGCTGCCCGAGCCGTTTCTGGTGATCGCCACCCAGAACCCCATCGACCAGGAGGGCACGTATCCGCTGTCGGAGGCTCAGACCGACCGGTTCATGCTCAAGGACATCGTCGGCTACCCGTCGGTCGAGGATGAGATCGAGATCGTCGCGCGAATGGACGCCGGTCTCTACGCCCGCGACCACCCGTCGGACGCCGTCGTCACGGTCGACGACATCCGCCGCGCGCAACGCATCGTCGCATCGGTGTACATGGATCGCGGCCTGGTCGAGTACGCCAGCCGGTTGGTGAACGTCACCCGGGAACCGGGCCGGCACCTGCCTGCGAACCTGGCGCGTCTGGTCGAGTACGGGGCCAGCCCCCGCGCCACGCTGGCGTTCTGCCGAACCGCACGTGCCATGGCGGTGCTGCGGGGTCGTGACCATGTGGTGCCCGACGACGTCGCGCGACTCGCGCACCGCGTGCTGCGGCACCGGCTGATCCTCGGTTTCGAGGCCGCCAGTGCGCGCGTGACGCCCGATGTTGTGGTCGACGCGGTACTGCGCGCGGTGCGGGTGCCGTGAGGCCGTCATGGGCAAGTACCTCGACTCTGCCAAGGCGTATGTCGGCCGCGACGCGGGCGGTCTGCTCGAAGGCGGCCACTACGCGCTGATCCACACGCGCAGCCTGGAGTTCGACGAGTTACGGCCTTATGTACCGGGGGACGACGTCCGCGACATCGACTGGACCGCGACCGCGCGCTCCGGGCACACCCTGGTCAAGCGGTTCGTCTCCGAGAAGCACCACAAGATCCTGGTCGTCACCGACGCCGGGCGCAACAGCCGGGCGCTGGCGCCGTCGGGTGAACTGAAATATGTTGTGGCCCTGCATGTCATCGGCGCTGTCGGCCTGATGACCCTGCCGCGTTCCGACGAAATCGGCATGGTGCTCGGCGACCGTCGCGGCTGCGTCGACATCCGGCTGCGCCGCGGGGAGACTCACATCGAGAGCATGCTGCACCGCTACCAGCAGCACGCCGCGGCCGATCCCGCGCCAAGTGACATCGTCGTCCAATTGAGCTGGGTGGCACGGCACTACCGGCACCGGCTGCTGATCGTCGTGGTCAGCGACGAGCCGGACATCAGTGACCGGCTCGAAGAGGTGCTGCGTTCGTTGACCGCACGTCACGACGTGCTGTGGGCGATGGTCGCCGACATGCCGGCCGTACACCCCGACGCCCAGCACCGGAAGAGCTACGAGATCACCGACGGGCGGCCCATTCTCGATGAGCTGGACGCCGATGTGATCGAGGCCTATCGGCGAGCCGAAGCGCAACGGCGCGACCAGCTGGCCGAGTTCCTGACCTTGCAACGGATACCGCACGCGCGAATCACCGGCAGTGCGCGTATCTTGCCGGCACTCACCACGATGACCGGGGTGTATGCGCGTGCCCGATGATCTGCTCTCGCACCTGATCGGCCCGTCACCGTACTCGTCGGCCTGGTTGTGGACCGCGGTGATGCTGGCGCTCGGCGTGATCGTTTGGTACGCGGTAGTTTTCGCGTTGACGTCTCGACGCCGACTGCGGGATATCCCGGTGCTGGGCGCCGCGCGCGACGAGCTGATCCGGCGCCGCGCGGTCCGCGCGGTGCGCACCATCGGAAGCCGCTATCGGGCAGGGGAACTGGCACCAGCCCGGGCCGGCGCCGCGATGAGCGGCGAACTGCGCTCCTTCCTGCACGCCGCGACGGGGATGGACGCCGAGTACATGCAGGTCGATGCCATGACCGTCGGGACGCTCGCGCCGGCCGCGCCGATCCTGTTCGAGCTCACCGATGTTCAGTTCAATCATCGGTCCGCGGTCGACGTCGGTGCACTCAGCGCGGCAACCGAGGAGCTGATTCGCGAATGGACCTGATCTGGTGGGTGGTGGCGATGGCCGGTTGCCTCGCACTCGCCGGGTGCATCGGCCTCGCGGTCCTGTGGCCCCGGCAGGTGTCGCAGCAAGAGCTGCGGCCCTTGGCCAATACCGGTCGGCTCACCCGGTTGCCGGAATACCGGCGAGCGGTGCGGCGACGCACCGTCACCATCGTCGCCACGGTCGCATTGCTGGTGGTCGCGTTCGTGGCGTCGGTGTTGGTCGCTGCGCGTCCGACAGGATTGCCGTCCTGGGCTCGCAACGCCCAGAACTCGGCACCCGAGGACATCATGGTGTGTGTCGGCGGCCCGCAGGACAGCCCCGGGGTGGCCGCGACACTGAAGTACTTCGCCGACCGAATCCCCTCGTTCGGCACCCAACGCATCGGGCTGACCTCGGCCAACCGGCGCATCGTGCCACTCACCCGCGACTACCAGTACGCCGCAGCGCGATTCGCAGACTACGCCCAGCCGCAGGGCAGCCCGTCGTTGGTGGCGCCGGTGTCCTATGCCGACTACGCGCCGAGCGTCGAAGACGTGATCGCGATGTGCGTGACGGGCTTGCCACCGTTTGATCGCACGGCCGACCAACGGCGTTCGCTGATCTATATCGGCCCCCAGACCACTTCCGGCGGCGCTCCGGCATTGTTCACCGCCGACCGCGTGACCGATTTGGCGCACAAGGCCGGGGTGCAGGTCAATGTTCTCACCACCGGGGCCTCCACCGGACCGACGACAGACCTGGCCCACACCACTGGAGGCCAAGCGTTTTCGGCGGATTCCGATGTGACAGCGCATCTCGAGCAGATCCGCAAGCACCCACCCCCAGCTGCGCCGGGAGCCGGCGCCGCCCGGTCTCCGGAGTCCCCGGAGGTCCCGGCCATCGTGGCGCTGTGCGCGGTCGTCGTCCTCATTGCCCTCGTCGTGGTCCGTCAGCGGGGGACCGTCGGCCGGCGAATCGCTCTGTTGGTCGGTGCGGCAGTGCTTTTGGCGATCGCCATCGCCCGCCCCGTGATCGGCGGGGCCACCCCACCACCCGCGGTCGCAGGTGCTCATGACCCGAGCATCTTCGTGCTGGTCGACCGGTCTGCGGACATGGGCATCTCCGACGGACGGGGCCGCACCCGGCTGGCGGCCGCACGTGACGACATCGCCGCCCTGATGGACCGCTACCCGAACGCGCGGTTCGCCGTCATCTCCTTCGCGTCCCGGCCGGCGCTGAATTGGCCTTTGTCGCAGGATAACTGGAGCCTGAAACCGGTTGTCGACGCCATCGCGCCCTACGCGTCGACCCCCGCCCAGGCCGCCCGGGCCGACGTCGGTGCCGCGTCCACAGTGCTGCGCTACCAACTGTTCAGTGCGGTGCAGCAGTATCCGCGAGCGCAGAATCTGGTGTTCTACCTCGGGGCGGGAGCACCCGAATCACAAGAGCAGGCACGCGCATTCGACCCGCCGGCAGGAGCGATCGACGGCGGTGCGGTGTTGGCCTACGACGCGGCAGGCCAGGCAGCGTTGCAGGCCGTTGCCGGACAATTGGGCGTACCACTGCTCACGCGTGGCGGTGACGGGCCGCTCACCGGGTGGGCCGAGAACCCGGGGCACGAGACCGCGCCCGCACCCGCCGCTGCGACCGGGTTCGAGACGTACTGGATCCTGGGAATGGGCGCGGCTGGGCTCGTCCTCGTCGAGTTGTATCTGGTGCTACGGCAATTCGTCCGGACCCGGCTGGTCACACCGGAGCCGCCATGACGACGCGGCGGCGGCTACTGGTGTACTCGGCCCCGGTCGTGGCCGTCGTGGTTCTCGTCGTCCTCAAATGCCTTTCGGTGATCATCGCGGGCAGTTTGGCGGCGTCGCACTTCACGGCCTATGACACCGACGCGCTGCACCGCGACGTCGCCGGGCTGTCGGTGTTCAATGTGGCAGAACCGGCGAAGGCGCCGTTCGCGGCGGGCACCCTGGCGGTGCTGCAGAACCGCCTCGACGACGCCGACCGGCAATTCTCCGCGGCACTGGCGGCCGGCGGGGCCGAATCATGCCCTGCCCGGGTCAATCTCGTCCTGGTCCGGGAGACCATGGGGGACCGCTCGATGGCGGCCCTGGATGGTCGCGGCGCGCTCGATCACTACCTCAGTGCACGCCAACTCGTCGAGCAGGCCCCGCAGGGCTGCTTCGCAGGTAACCAGGATCCGGACGAGCCCCGCCGTGCGGTGCGCGACCAGAGCGCGGCCCGCCTCGACGGCAAGATCGCCGCCGCGCGGGCTGCCGTGCCGCCACCCCCGCCGGCGCCGGTCGTCCCGCCGGCCGCAGCGCCGCCACCGGCCTCGGGCGCGGCACCGGAAAACCCCGAGGACAGACTGCGACTCGATCCAGGAGCCGGCGATCCGTTCGATAGGTTGCAACAGATCCTGCGCGACGCGCAGCGCTAACGGTGTGAATGCTGCTCGGGCGTGGCCAGCACGGCCGCGATACCCGTCGTCAACGGAACCGACAGGGCCAGGGCGATACCGCCCACCGCGGACCGGGTGATCTCGATGGCCACGCTCTCACCGGTCAGCACGTCGCCCAGGGACCGGTTGGCCACGCTGAACAACAGCAGCAGCGGCAACGCGCTGCCGGCGTAGGCCAGCACCAGGGTGTACACCGTGCTGGCGATGTGATCGCGGCCCACCCGCATGGCGCCCAAGAAGACCGACCGCCGCGTGCCGCCGTGCTCGGCCAGCTCGAACACCGTCGAGGCCTGCGTGACCGTCACGTCGTTGAGCACACCGAGTGAGCCGATGATGAACCCGGCCAACAGCAGACCCGTGATCGACACGTTCCCCAGGTAGGCCGCGACCTCGTTGTTCTGGTCCTCCGAAAGACCCGTCAAGTGCGCCACTTCGATTGCCCCCCACGACAACAACGCGGCGAGCAGCAGGGCGGCCAGGGTACCCAGCAGCGCTGCACTGGTCCGCAGGCTCACCCCGTGCGCGAGATAGATGACCGCATACAAGATCGCGGCAGAGGCCACCAGCGACACCGGGACGGCCGCGGCGCCGTCGCGCAGCGCGGGCAGCAGGAAGACCACGAGCACCACGAACGCAACGGCGATGCCGATCAGCGCGCGCAGTCCGCGCCACCGCGCCACCGCGACGATGACCACCGCGAACACCGCGGCCAGCGCGACCAGTGGCCAGGTGCGTTCGAAGTCGAAGAACGCATACGTTGTCGTCCCCGCATCGTCGACCTGCCGACTCAGCCGGACGTTGTCACCAACGGCAAGATGCGGCTGCCCCGGACCCTTGGTGAACTCCAGCAGGGTGTTCGCGCCCTTGTTGGGCCCCGAATCGATCGCGATGAGGTTCTGCACACACTGGCCGCCGCCCGGCGGGGCAGGCGTCGGATTCGCGGTGAGCACCCCGCCGGTCGACGGGCTGCCGCAGTCGGCCATCCGGCTGGAGAGCACATGTCCGGCCTCGGTCGTCACTGCACCGCCCGCCGCGTTCTGGAACGGCAGCGGGATGGCCACCTTCTGCTGGCTCGGCCACAGCAGGGCCAGCCCGGCCAGTACCGCGATACCGATGGCGATCAGCAGACCGACGACGACCTTGGCGGCCAACGGACCCAGCGGGGCAGGACCGCCACTGAGTGAGTGCGAGTGCGAGTGGGAATGCGCCACCCGCACAGGGTAGAGCGCCGAGCTGTCCGGTTACTGCGCCGGATTGGGCCCTACTGCCGGTAGCTGGCCAGGAAGTTGCCGAGACGTTCGATCGCGGCAGCGAGGTCACGCGACCACGGCAGAGTGACGATGCGCAGGTGATCCGGTGTGGGCCAATTGAATCCGGTGCCCTGCGTCAGCAGGATCTTCTCCTGCATGAGCAGGTCGAGTACCAGCTGCTCGTCATCCTGGATGTCGTGGACCTCGGGATCAAGCCGCGGGAACGCGTAGAGCGCCCCGGAGGGCTTCACACAGGACACCCCCGGGATCTCATTGAGCTTGGACCAGGCGGTGTCGCGCTGCTCGAGCAGCCGGCCGCCGGGCAGCACCAGATCGTCGATGCTCTGATGACCGCCGAGCGCCACCTGAATGGCGTGCTGCGCAGGCACATTCGGACACAACCGCATGTTTGCCAGCAGGCTGATGCCTTCGATGAAGCTGCTCGCGTGCTCCTTGGGGCCGGTGATCACCAGCCAACCGGACCGGTAGCCGGCGACGCGGTACGCCTTGGACAGCCCGTTGAATGTCAGGGTCAGGACGTCCGGCGCGACCGACGCCATCGAGATGTGCTTGGCGTCGTCGTAGAGGATCTTGTCGTAGATTTCGTCGGCCAGCAGCATCAGCTGATGCTTGCGCGCCAAATCCGCGATCTGCGTGAGGGTTTCGCGGCTGTACACCGCGCCCGTCGGGTTGTTCGGATTGATCACGACGATCGCCTTGGTGCGATCGGTGATCTTGGACTCGAGGTCGGCGACGTCGGGGTTCCAGCCCTGCGTCTCGTCGCACAGATAGTGCACCGGAGTGCCGCCGGCCAGCGAGGTCGACGCGGTCCACAGCGGATAGTCCGGGGTGGGGATCAGCACCTGATCGCCGTTGTCGAGCAGGGCCTGCAGGGTCATGGTGATCAGCTCGGAGACACCGTTGCCGAGGAACACGTCGTCGACGTCGAACCGGGGGAATCCCTCGACCAGCTCGTAGCGGGTGAACACCGCACGGCGGGCGCTGAGAATGCCCTTGGAGTCGGAGTAGCCCTGCGCGTACGGCAGTGCCTGGATGATGTCGCGCATGATCACGTCGGGAGCCTCGAAGCCGAACGGCGCCGGGTTGCCGATGTTCAGCTTGAGGATGCGATGGCCTTCAGCTTCCAGCCGGGAGGCGTGCTCGTGTACCGGCCCGCGAATCTCGTACAGGACATCCTGCAACTTCGTCGATTGGGCGAACACACGTGGCTTTGGGTGGTGCCCGGTACCCTGCCACGGCAGCTGATGGGTAGTCACGTCCACCATGGTCTCACCGTCGTCCAGTTGTTTTGCAATTTGCGGTCCATGCCACAAAAACGCCAGTGGCCAGTCATGACACACAATTCATGGCGAACCTGTGTCATAACTGGCCACTGCGGGGTACTGATCTAGCGCTTGCCGGGGCGACGGGCGCCCGGCTTGATACCCAGGCCCACAACCGGGGGCTCAGGCTTGGCCGGTTCCTCGGACTTGGCCGGCTCCGCCGGTGCTGCTGGGGCGGCGGCCGCAGCGGCAGGCGCGGCGTCGTTCTTCGGCGCGGCCTTCTTGGCGCCGGGGCGACGTGCGCCCGCGGCGATGCCAAGACCCACCACAGGTGGCTCCGGCTTGGCCGGGGCCGCGGCTGCCGGAGCGGCCTCAGCAGGAGCCTGCGCGGCCGGAGCCGGAGCCGGAGCGGCAGCGGCGGTCTTCTTGGCACCCGGACGCTTGGCACCGGCAGCCAGACCCAGACCCTTCACCGGAGTGGCGGGTGCCGCAGGAGCTTCGGCCGCGGGTGCCGCGGACGCTGCCGGGGCGGCAGCGGTCTTCTTGGCTCCCGGACGCTTGGCGCCGCCCGCGATGCCCAGGCCCTTGACCGGCGCCGCGGGTGCTTCGGCTGCCGGTGCCGCGGACGCTGCCGGGGCGGCAGCGGCCTTCTTGGCCCCTGGACGCTTCGCACCGCCTGCCATGCCAAGGCCGGTCACCGGCTTGGCAGCTGTGTCGGTCGACGCCGACGCGGCAGGAGCCGCGGGCTGGGCCTCGGGTTCGGCCGCTGCCGGAGCCGGTGCCGCGGCTGCGGCAGCAGCTTCGGCCTTGGCCTCGGCCTCGGCGCGAACGGCCGCGCGGGCTTCGGACTCCTTGGCGGCCGTGCCCTTCTCCGGCAGCGTGATGGAGCTCTTGTCCAACGAGTTCAGCAGCAGCTGAGCCACGTCGAGCACTTCGGCCTTCTCGACGTTGCGGGCGGCTGCCACGTCGTCGACACCGTCGGTGATCATCACGCGGCAGAACGGGCAGCCGGTCGCGATGGTCGAGGCGGTGTCCATCGCCTCTTCGGTGCGCTCCACGTTGACGCGCTTGCCGATGTGCTCTTCCATCCACATCCGCGCGCCACCGGCACCACAGCACAGGCCGCGGTCGGCGTGCCGGGGCATTTCCTTGAGCTGCACGCCCGAGGCCTCGACCAGCTCACGCGGAGCCTCGTACACCTTGTTGTGCCGACCCAGGAAGCACGGGTCGTGGTAGGTGACCTCGGGGCCGCCGGTGGACTTGACCGGAACCAGCTTCTTGTCCCGCACCAGGCGGTTGAGCAGCTGCGTGTGGTGCACGACGGTGTAGTTGGCACCCAGCTGCGGGTACTCGCGACCGATCGTGTTGAAGCAGTGCGGGCAGGTCACCACGATCTTGCGGTCGACCGTCTCGACACCCTCGAACAGCTCGTTGATGGTCTCGACGTTCTGCGCGGCAAGCTGCTGGAACAGGAACTCGTTGCCGGAGCGGCGAGCCGAGTCACCGGTACAGGTCTCACCGGTGCCCAGGACCAGGAACTTCACGCCGGACGCGGCGAGCAGCTCGGCGACGGCCTTTGTGGTCTTCTTGGCGCGGTCCTCGTAGGCGCCGGCGCAGCCGACCCAGAAGAGGTACTCGAAACCGTCGAAGCTCTCGACGTCCTGGCCGTAGACCGGAACGTCGAAGTCGACCTCGTCGATCCAGTTGGTGCGGTCCTTGGCGTTCTGGCCCCAGGGGTTGCCCTTGGTCTCCAGGTTCTTGAACAGCACGCCGAGCTCACCGGGGAACTCCGACTCGACCATGACCTGGTAGCGGCGCATGTCGACGATGTGGTCGATGTGCTCGATGTCCACCGGGCACTGCTCGACGCAGGCACCGCAGTTGGTGCAGGACCACAGCACGTCGGGGTCGATGACGCCGCCCTGCTCCAGGGTGCCGACCAGTGGGCGCAGCGCCTGATCAGGGCCGGAGCCCTCGATGCGGGCGAAGCCGTCTTCTGGCACAGCGTGCCCATGGTGCTCGCGCTCGGCCTTGGCGAAGTCGACCGAGCCTTCCTCGGGCATCGGCTTGCCTTCGATGATGTACGGAGCCTTGGCGAACAAGTGGTCGCGCAGGTTCATCATGACGAGCTTGGGCGACAGCGGCTTGCCGGTGTTCCAGGCCGGGCACTGCGACTGGCAGCGACCACACTCGGTGCAGGTCGCCATGTCGAGGTTGGCCTTCCAGGTGAAGTCCTCGATGCGGCCCTTGCCGAACACCGCGTCCTCGGCGGGATCGTCGAAGTCGATCTTCTCGCCCTTGTACTCCATCGGCAGCAGCGGGCCGAGACCGTTGGGCAGGCGCTTGAAGGTCACGTTGATGGGCGCCAGACCGATGTGCAGGTGCTTGGAGTGCAGCACGATCAGCAGGAAGGCCAGCATGACGCCGATGTGGGCCATCAATGCCAGGGTCTCCAGCCACAGGTTGGCGGTGTGGCCCAGCGGAGCCAGCAGAGCGGCCATGCCGTCGGAGAAGAACGCACCGGACTGGTACGGGAAGGCGGCGCGACCCTCGTAGTTGAGCACGTTGACCGCAGCGCCGCGGAAGATCGCGTAGGTCAGGATGACCAGGAAGATCATGATCAGGATGGTCCAGGCGCCGCCGTTGTGCGAGCCGTAGAACCGGGATTCGCGGCCGAGCTGCTCGGGATTCTTACGGATCCGGATGATCGCGAAGACGATGATGCCGACCAGCACCGCGACCGCGAAGAAGTCCTGGAGGAAGCCCAGAACGGGCCAGCGGCCGACCAGCGGGATGTGGAACTCGGGGTTGAACAGGACCCCGTAGGCCTCGAGGTACACCGTGGCCAGGACGAAGAAGCCCCACATCGTGAAGAAGTGCGCGAGACCCGGGATGGACCACTTCAGCAGCTTCGACTGCGCGAAGACTTCCTTGTTCTGGTTCAGGAAGCGACGGACCAGATCGTCTTTGCGGCCGCGTTCGTCACCGAGCTTCTGCCCCGAGCTGATCAGTTTCGTCAGCCACATGATGCGCTTGGCGGCGAAGACCAAGACGATCGCTGTTGCCAACAATGCAAGGATCAACCGGCCTGTCGTGAGCATATGCTCCAGGCTGTTTTCCAACGGGGGCCTCCCAGTTTCGTGGTTACTCGCCGGTAACAAAGTCCATGTTACTGATCGGTAACTTAAGCTCAGTGCCTGCTTATAGTGACATCAACCACAGAACCGGCGCCACTAAGGTTGTCCTAAGTCGATTTCCGGCCCCTGGGGAGGGCTTGTTACTTGTGGGTAACTTAGCGCTGGCGCGCGTGGTCGGCGGGCCGAAACCGGGCTGCGACACGCCCAGGGCGCCCGACGAAATTCTTCGTTTTTCGGACCTTCGATCGGTCGCTGCAGTCAGCTCTGCGGAGCCAGCATCGCACGCAACATAGACAGCATTTCCGACCGCGATTCGGCCCCCAACCGCCGCCGGATCCGGGCCACGTGATGCTCGACCGTCTTAGCCGAAATGAACAACTGGCTGCCGATATCGCGGTACGGCATACCGAGGAGGAGCAACTCGGCCACCTCCCGTTCCCGGTCGGACAGCCGGGCCGCGGAGCTCGCTCCGGGCTGGGCCGCAGGCACGGGAGCCTTCGCGACGGCTGCGACATCCGGGAGCGGTGACTCGTCGACCGCGCTGCTCTGCTTGAGGTCACGGGCCAGCTGCAGCATCGCCTGCGACACCCTCGCGTCCGGGGTCTGCAGCGCGGCCTGACTGGCCAGCCGGGTGCCGTCCCAGGTCAGGCCGTATTGCGCCAACGCCCGCGCTGCCACGGTGACCTCGTCGGTGTCGACCTGGTTGGCCAGCACCCGAAGCCAGGTGCGCCCCGCGTGGGCGAGGGCACGCGCGAACGCGCTCTGCCCGGCGGCCGCGGTGAGTGCCTGCCCGTGCGGGGCCACCGCGGCCGGGGAATTGGCCAGGATCCCGGCGTGCACACCCGCCCAGTGCAGCGGCACCGACCACAGCACCGGCTTACCCGACGAATCCAACAGATCGAATGCCTGCGACAGAGCGTGCTGCATCCGGTCGACCTGGCGCATCCGCGCCCCTGCCACCCACAGTTCACCGAGCGGGAGCAGGGAAAACAGGTCGATCGAGTACTCGGCGAGCACCTCCATGGCTGCGTACCAGTGCTGCTGCACGGCGCCGCTGTCACCGGCGCGGCGCGCGATGGCCGTACGCAGCGCGGCGGCCCACAAGGCATCCCGCCGGTGCAGGCCGTGGTCGGCCGCGGCCGCGTCGGCGGTGGCCGCTCCGAGCTGGCCGTCCTGCATGCGCACCCAGCCCTGCAGCAGCCGGTGCCGGTGCCCGGTGAAAGGCACCTCGTCGGCACCTTCGGCCCGCACGGCCCTGCCGATCACACTGCGAGCGCGCACCGGATCGCCGCCGTGCAGCGCGACCAGCGTGACCAGCGCCGACGGGGTGTCTGGGGCGACGGCGCCACCATGATGCTCGCTCGTGAGGGCCTGCCCGAGCCGGGCGACGGTGGCCGCGAACGGCTGATCCAGCGACGAGAGCACGCCCTCGGCGAGGCTGTGCGCGGCGCGGGCCGCGGCCGTCGGCGGACCCGTGCGCTCGGCCGTCAGCGCAGCGCGTGCCGTCGGCAGGTCGCCCGCGGCGACACTCACGACGACGGCCGCCGCACTCACCGAGGCGTCGGGATACGGACCCAGCCACCGGAACAGGTCGGCTGCCGCCACGGCGTTCCCGTCGTGCGCGGCGACGCTCGCGGCGATGCGGACCGCCGCGGCCCGCTGGCAGGCATCGTCGGATTCCAGCAGCTCATCGGCCATCCGTCCGGCCGTCGCGCAATCACCCGTCAGGGCCAGTGCATCGGCCAGCCGGACACTGCCCGAGATGGATCCGGCTTTGGCGGCGGCCCGGTACAGCGCTGCCGCGCGGGCCGGGCGACCGTGGACCTCGACGGCGCGCTCGATCAGTGCATCGGCCAACCGGTCGTCGCGCAACCCATGCTCGGCCAGCTGCACCGCGAGGTCCGCCGACAGCGTCGACATCGCCAGTTGCGAATTCAGCAGCGATGTCTCGATCTCGTGATGACGCGCGGCACCCGCGATCTGCGCGAGGCTCTCGTGCACCAGCCGCACGAACCGGCGGTCGTAGGACGGTTCGACGAGGCCGCAGGCCCTGGCCCGGTCGACGAGGTCGACGGCGTCGGTGCCGCTGCAGCCCAACGCCGCGGCGACGTCGTCGGGGCCGAGCCCCTGACTCAGTGACGTGATCAGCAGGGTGTCTCGGGTGCGTTCGTCGATGCGGCGCAAGCGATCGATCAGGGTGAACCGGGCGGACTGCTCGGGTGGATTCGTCGCCTGCGCGGCCGCGGTCACCAGGAACGGCAGGCCGGCGGTCGCGATCAAGACCGAGCGGACGGTTTCGGACGACGCAGGCGCGCCCAGCGCGGTCGTGAGGATGTGGTTGACCTCGGCTGCGGGCAGCGGGCCGAGGATGACTTCCGGGCTTTCCCGCTGCAGCGCGGTGGCCAGTGCGCGCAGCGCCGGCCGGTGCGCCAGGGGTGCGGTCGCGACCACCACGGTCGCTGCCGGATCGGTGATGTGCTCGACGAACGCAGCGAGTTCGTCGTCGCCCAGCAGGTGCGCATCGTCCACGACGTACGCCGAATCTGCGGCGTCGGCGGGGCGGGGTGGACGGGTCAGCACCACCCGCCCGGCAGCGCGCAGCGCGCCGCGCACAGCGGCAAGCACCGACGTCTTGCCGGTCCCGATGCCACCGGTGACCAGCAGCTTCGTCGGAGCGGTCGGCGCGGCGAGCACAGCTGCGACGGCGCGGCGGGCGGCCGGCGGCAGGTCCATGCCGGTGTCCGGCGCCGGGTGCGACATGGCCGACTAGGCGCCGCCGCCGGCCGCGGTCGTGGTGACCGGCGGTTGTGTCGTGGTCGGCGGCTTGGTGGTGGTCGGTTGCGTTGTCGTCGGCTGGGTCGTAGTGGGCTGTGTGGTGGTCGGCTGGGTGGTGGTTGTCGTTGTGGTGGGCGCCGTTGTGGTGGTTGTCGTCGTCGTGGTTGTCGTGGTCGGACTCGTGGTCGTGGTGGTGGGCGACTCACTCGTCGTGGTGCCCGACGTGGCGGTGTCCGTCGGCGTGTGCGTCTGGGTGATGACGGTCGTCGGGGTGATGACGGTGGTGGTGCCCTGACCGTCCGGACCGACGGTGACCGTGGTGACCGGCGGCAGCATCGAGACCGTGGTGCTGGTCTCGGTCACCGGGGTCGAGTCGCCCGACGAACTGGTCAGCGTCACGGCGAGACCACCCGCCGCGAGCAGGACCGCGGCGGCGGCCGCCGCGAACAGGATGACCGGTCGCTTGTACCAGGGCAGTGGCCCGGGCTCGGCCTCGAACGCCTCTTCTTCGTGGGCGAAGGCCATCTGCGGGCGGGCCGAGGTGGGGCCCGTCCCGCCGCTTTCGTAGTTGTAGTTGTAGTCCGGTCCGGCGTAGGGGACCGGTTCGTCGGTGGGTGCGTCGTCGTCCTGCGACCACGCGAGCGAGCGGAACGGGGCGGACGCGGCGCCGTCGGACGCCGACTCGGCCGCAGCCGCACCGGCCGCGCCAACGGCCCACGCGCTCGGCGCCATGCCGGTCGGGGCGTCCGCGGGGTTGATCCCGGGTGCCAGACCGGTCGGAGCGTCGGCCGCGAAAACCCCTGGGGCCATGCCGGTCGGGGCGCCCGCGTCGGCGACGACGTCGGCCACCAGCGCGGCACCGGCTGCGGCGGTCAGCTGCGGCTGCGGTGACGTGACGACGGGTGCGCGCAGGTGCTCCGAGAGGCGCTGGGTGACCAGCGGGATCGCGGCCGAGCCACCGACCGTCGCCACGGCTGTCACGCTCGACAACGCAATGTTGTTGCGCTGCAACGTGTCTGACACGCTGTTCAGTAGGCCGGTGAGTGGCTCGGCGACGAGTTGCTCGAGCTCGGAGCGCGTCACCCGGACATCGGAAGTGAACCCGGGAAGGTCGGTCGGTACGACGGCGACGGTGTCGGCCGACAACTGTTCCTTGGCCTGGCGGCAATCAGCCCGCAGCCGGGCCAGCGAGCCGACCGCCGCGGTGCCGGCCGGGTCGGCATTGCCCGCAGCGGCGACACCGCTGAGCACATGGTTGAGCAGCGCCTGATCCACCTGGTCGCCGGAGAAGTCCGGGTACCGCACGGTCTGGCCGATCTGGGACAGGCCCGCGCTCGCGTCCGCCAGCGTCACGCTGGTGCCGCTGCCGCCGAGGTCGCACAGGACCACGACGCCTTCGGTGGGCAGACCGGGGCCGGCCCGCAACGCCGCGAGCGCGGCCAGGGAATCGGGAACGAGTTCGGCGGGAACACCGTCGGGGGCCAAGGCGGGCTTGCCGCGCAGAGCACCGCGCAGCGCGCCGACAGTGGCGGGCCCCCAGTAGGCCGGGACGGCGATCGTGACCGGAGAACCACCACCGGCGGCACCGGCCATCGCGTCGAGAGCCTCGGCGAGCGCCAGCTCACCCCGATGTTGCGAACCGTCGGCGGCGACGATCGGCACGGGATCGCCCACCCGCTCGACGAATCCCGTCAGGGCCAGGCCCTGGTGATCGGGCCGACCGCCGATGTCGCCGACCTCGGGAGCTCGATCGGCGAACAGCGTGAGAATCGAGCGGCGAACGACCGGCGGACGCCCTTCGCGGGCAGCCACCAGGTTGGTTGTCCCGATCGACAACCCCAGTGCGTCGGTCATCAGGCGTCACTCCTGTGTTGTCTGGGCCGTCCCCACGATAGCGGCTGGCCCCCAGTGCCGAGGGTCCATCCCCTAGTCGCCAGAATCCCCTAACAGCCGACCCCCTAATTGGACCGCCAAGGGGGTGGGTTGGACACCGATCCCAGTGACGCCACTGGTGGATAGCATCGATGACAGCCGTCACGAGACGGGGCCGAGATGGTCACAAGACAGTAAGGAAGGTGTCATGGCGAATTCGCTCCTCGACTTTGTCATGTCACTCGTGCGCGATCCCGACGCGGCCGCGCGCTACGCGGCCGATCCGTCGCAAGCCATCTCCGACGCCCATTTGACCGGTGTGACCAGCGTCGACGTCAACAATCTCATCCCGGTGGTCTCTGAATCGCTCACCGGCGGCGAGGGGTTCGGCACCGAACCCGCGGGCAACGTCTGGGCAAGCGGTGCGGCCACGGCCGCGTTCGACGCCTTCGGCGACCATGTGCCTGCTGCGCCCGCGGATACCGGGCACGCCGTGGACCACGTGATCACCCAGCCCGATCACGTCGCGCCGGCCGCGCTCGATGACTACTTCACCGACAGCGGGATCACTGCGCAGCCGCTGGATGATTCATCGCTGCAGCTCAGCGACGCCGTCATCGATGACGCTCCGGCCCCTCAGGCCGACTTCGGCACCGAATGGGCAGCCCCCGCGGTGGACGATCACCACCACGACGATGGTGGGGCCGGCTTCGACCTGTTCAGCTGAACGCGGCCCATCTAACCGTAGCGAATTAGCGCACAACCTCCGAGGTTGTGCGCTTTTTTGACGTTGACGTGCATAAATGGGCGATCTCCCAGGCTTCGACCATATTTGCCTCAGGAACCCCTAGCGATCCCCTAATCCCCTAATGGGTCCCCATTGGTCAGCCCCGGTGGGCCTGTGGGAGGGAGGGGATCCTGCCCCGTTTGCGGGGGCTTGCGGGGCCCATAACGTTGTCACCAGTTCGCCGGGACACCCCGGAACGAGAACCAGAACCTCAGGCAAGACACAACGAAAGGCAGTACCGAGATGACCACTCTGATCGACTTCATCATGGACCTGTTCCGCAGCCCCGCCGCTGCCGCCGCCTACGTGGCCGACCCGGAAGGCGCGCTGCGCGACGCCGGCCTGCCGAACGTGTCCGCCGCGCAGCTGGCCTCCGTGGCCGCCACCGCCGCTCCGGCCGGCCTGGCGCTGGGCAACGGTGACCCGGTCTACGGCCTGCAGCGCGCGGTCGCCGACTACCACAACATCGCCTCCCCGTTCTCCCCGCAGACGGCCTTCACCTCGCAGCCGACCTTCGCCCCGCAGACCGACACCTCTCTGATGAGCGGCAACTCGACCGATCTGGCCAGCCACAACAACGTGCCGATCATGAGCCCCAACCAGGACGCGGGCGCCAACGCTCAGCAGGGTGCGTTCAACCTGGGCTTCGGGGACATCACCCTCGGCGACAAGACCACCACGACCAACACCGCCACCAACGGTGGCGTGGTCAACACCGGTCACTCCAGTGGCCCGATCGTCACCGGTGACGGCGCTGTGCTCGGCCACGGCAACACCGTCAACAACGGCGATGTCTGGGCCGGTTCCGGCTCGCACGTCGCAGTCGGCCAGGGCAACGAGATCTCGGACAGCTCGCAGCATGCCGGCGGTCAGATCATCTCCGGCAACGACGGCCCGGTCATCAGCGGCAACGACATGAGCGGTGGCCACGGCGGTGGCGCGAGCGCCAGCGGCAGCGGCGGTGGCCTGCTCAACATCGGCGGCAGCGGCGGCCACGCCAGCGGCGGTGACGGCGGCAACGCCGGCTCGATCATCGTGACCAGCAACGACAGCCACGCGGTTGGCGGCAACCAGACCACCGCCGGTCACGACGTCGGCAGCGGCAACACCAGCTCCATCGACTCGTCGGTGCACACCGCGTCGTCGACCCACACGTCGCTGTCCGATCAGTCGGTGCACGACAGCTCGGTGGGCAACACCAGCACGGTGCACAGCGACAGCTCGGTGCACAGCTCGGTGACCGACGATTCGGTTCACCAGGTGGGTGGCCTGCACACCAACGTGTCCACCACCAACGATGTGGCCAGCCACAACACCGTCGACCCGCACGCCGGGTTCCACGGCTTCTGATCGGAACAGCACCGCCACTGGCGGGGACCGCAACGGTCCCCGCCAGTTCGCCGTTTACCGTTAGAGGCCGGAGGGTTTCCCTATGACGCAACCGAATGACCCGCGCAAAGTGGCGGCCGGCGGGCCGGCCAGACCAGTCGCGATCATCGTCGAGCTGATCGACCACACCAGCAGGATTGCCGGCGCCAGAGACCGTGGCGACCTCGTGCAGAGCCTGGGCCGCGCCAAGGAGCGCATCACCGACCCGCACATCCGGGTGGTGATCGCCGGCCAGCTCAAACAGGGCAAGAGTCAGCTGCTCAACTCGCTGCTGAACATGCCGGTGGCCCGGGTCGGCGACGACGAGAGCACGGTGCTGGCCACCATGGTGTCCTACGGCGAGCAACCGTCGGCCCGGCTCGTGGTGGCCCGGCCCGACGGGGCGGAACCCGAACTCATCGACATCCCGCCGGGTGAGCTGCGCAACGATCTACGCCGGGCCCCGCAGGCCGGCGGGCGGCAGGTGTTGCGGGTAGAGGTGACCGCCCCGAGCCCCCTGCTGCAGGGCGGGCTTGCGTTCATCGACACCCCCGGCGTTGGCGGGCACGGGCAGCCGCACCTGTCGGCCACGTTGGGCCTGCTGCCCGACGCCGACGCGATGCTCATGGTCAGCGACACCAGCCAGGAGTTCACCGAGCCCGAGCTGAGGTTCATCCGTCAGGCACTCGAAATATGCCCGGTGGCAACGATTGTCGCGACCAAGACCGATCTGTACCCGCATTGGCGGGACATCGTCGCCGCCAACACGGCGCACCTGCAGCGCGCGGGTTTGGCGGTCCCGGTGACTCCGGTTTCCAGTGTGTTGCGCAGCCACGCCATTCAGCTCAACGACAAGGAACTCAACGAGGAGTCCAACTTCCCGGCCATCGTCAACTTCCTCTCCGAACGGGTGCTGTCTCGCGAGAACGACCGCATCCGCGATCAGGTGGTCGACGACATCCGCTCCGCCGCAGAGCATTTGATGCTCGCGGTGGAAACGGAGCTGGCGGCGATCAACGATCCGGAGGTTCGCGCGCAGCTGACCAGCGAGCTGGAGCGGCGCAAGCAGGAAGCGCAGGACGCCCTCGCGCAGAGCGCGCTGTGGCAGCAGGTGCTCAACGATGGTATCGCCGATCTCACCGCAGACGTGGATCACGATCTGCGGCAACGGTTCCGGACCATCAGCGCACACACCGAGAAGATGCTCGACAAGGTCGATCCCACTGCGCACTGGGCCGAGATCGGCGCCGAGCTGGAGGACGCGGTGGCCACCGCGGTCGGCGACAACTTCGTGTGGGCCTATCAGCGGGCCGAGGCGCTGGCCGCCGAGGTGGCCGACACGTTCACCAAGGCCGGTCTGGACGCGGTGGCCCTGCCGCAGATCGACGCCCGCGAAATGGGTGCTGGTTTCGGGGAATTCAGCTCGGTACAAAAACTCGAGGCGGGGCCCATCCGGGCCGGGCACAAGCTCGTCACCGGTATGCGGGGTTCCTACGGCGGTGTGCTGATGTTCGGCATGATCACCTCATTCGCCGGTCTCGGCATGTTCAACCCGCTGTCGCTGGGTGCCGGACTCCTGTTGGGCCGCAAGGCTTACAAGGAGGACATGGAGAACCGGATGCTGCGCGTGCGCGGTGAGGCCAAGGCCAACGTGCGCAAGTTCGTCGACGACGTGGCGTTCGTGGTGGGCAAGGAATCCCGCGACCGGCTCAAGGCCATCCAGCGTCAGCTGCGCGATCACTACCGCGAGGTGGCCAACCAGACGAACCGTTCACTCAACGAATCCCTGCAGGCCACGCTCTCGGCGGCCAAGGTCGAGGAGAACGAACGCAACAGCCGGGTGGCCGAACTGGAGCGTCAGCTCAACATCCTCAAGCAGGTGGTCGAGCATGCTGGGAACCTCGCCCAGGCACGCCCGCTAGGCTCGCGGGGTTAAGTGGAAGGGTCGGATTTCGCAGCGTGAGCACGAGCGATCAGGTACGGACGATTCTGGGCGGCACCATCCAGGCGTACCGGGGCGACCCGGCGTACCGTGACCGACCCGACGTGCACAACGAACTCGACCGGATCGGGCGCAGGCTCAACCAGCCGATCCGCATCGCGCTGGCCGGCACGCTCAAGGCAGGCAAGTCCACGCTGGTGAACGCTCTGGTGGGGGAGGACATCGCACCCACCGACGCGACCGAGGCGACGCGCATCGTCACGTGGTTCCGGCACGGCCCCACCCCGAAGGTGACGGCCAACCACCGCGGGGGCCGCAGGTCCAACGTGCCGATCGCGCGCGACCCCCACGACCGGGGCCTGACGTTCAGTTTTTCGGCGCTGGATCCCGTCGACGTGGTCGACCTGGACGTGGAATGGCCTGCCGCCGAGCTGATCGACACCACGATCATCGACACTCCGGGCACGTCGTCGCTGTCGCGCGACGTCTCCGAACGCACGCATCGGCTGCTGGTGCCCGAGGACGGGGTGCCACGCGTCGACGCGGTCGTGTTCCTGCTGCGCACCCTCAACGCTGCCGATATCGCGCTGCTCAAACAGATCGGTGAGCTGGTCGGCGGGTCGGCGGGCGCGCTCGGCGTGATCGGGGTGGCATCGCGGGCCGACGAGATCGGCGCAGGCCGCATCGACGCCATGATGTCGGCCAAGGACGTCGCCAAGCGGTTCACCGCCGAGATGGACAAGACCGGCATCTGCCAGGCCGTGGTGCCGGTGTCGGGGTTGCTCGCACTGACCGCCCGCACGTTGCGGCAGAGCGAGTTCGTGGCGCTGGAGAAGCTCGCCGGGGTCGACGCCACCGAGATCAACAAGGCCATGCTGTCGGTGGATCGCTTTGTGCGCGAAGACAGTTCGCTGCCCGTGGACGCAGCGACGCGGGCGGCGCTGCTCGAGCGGTTCGGCATGTTCGGCATCAGGATCTCCATCGCGGTACTGCGTGCTGGCATCACGGATTCGGTGGCGCTGGCCGACGAACTGCTCGAGCGCAGTGGCCTGGTCGCGCTGCGCGACGTCATCGACCAGCAGTTCGCGCAGCGCTCCGATCTGCTCAAGGCGCACACCGCGTTGCTGTCGCTGCGGCAGTTCGTGCAGCACAACCCGATCTACGCGACGCCCTACATCCTGGCCGACATCGACCCGCTGCTGGCCGACACGCACGCGTTCGAGGAGCTGCGGCTGCTCAGCCAGCTGCGCGGGCGGCCGACGACACTCAACGAGGACGAGATGGCCTCGTTGCGGCGCATCATCGGCGGGTCGGGCACCGACGCCGCGAGCCGGCTCGGTCTGCAGCCCGATACGCCCTACGACGGGCCGCGCGCGGCGTTCGCGGCCGCGCAGCGCTGGCGTCGGCGGGCCGAGCACCCGCTCAACGACCCGTTCACCACCCGCGCGTGCCGGGCGGCGGTGCGCAGCGCCGAAGCGCTGGTTGCCGAGTATTCGGCCCGCAACCGCTGACGCCAGCGAGGAGCCGGAGGCGGATCGCGCATCGGCGGGTGCAACGAATCAGGGCCCTCGACCGACATAGAAGGTATGCGTGGTTGCCTGGGGTTGTCGGTTGGTGCATCCAACCTGACAGCGGTTGTTGACCAGGCGCCGATCGTGCGGCGTAGCGTGCTGACCCTGTACCGGGACCGCATGCCTGAGGTCGGCGTCTTGGACGGAGACGGTCTTGTCATCAGCGGCTTCGTGGAGCGGGTCGGTGATCCCATCCCGCTGCTCGCTGCCGACGGCTCGGCCCACCGCGGCGAGCAGTTGCTGGCCGCGGCGGTCGAATCGCTGACCCGGATCGCCAGCCCTGCGCAGCGTCCGGAGCGCACCGTTGTGGCGGTGCCTGCGTATTGGGGCCCGGCAGCGTTCGATGCGGCCCGCGCCGCGATGCCCGGGGTGCGGGTGGTGTCCGACGCCGTTGCGGCGCTGACGGCGATGCAGGCGCATCCCGGGCTGCCGGCCCGCGGCATCGTCGCGTTGGCCGATTTCGGGGCCACCGGAACCAGCCTCACCCTCGCTGATGCCGGTGCGCGTTTCGCGCCGATCGGACAGACCGTGCGGTACGACGATTTCTCTGGTGATCTCGTCGATCAGGAGCTGCTGCGCCACGTGCTGAGCAGCCTCGACGCCGACGCCTCGGGCACGGCGGCGGTGGCCGCACTGTCCCGGCTGCGTGAGGAGTCGCGGGCGGCCAAGGAACGGTTGAGCTACGAGGCCGCCACCGGGTTGCCCGGCCCGGCACCGGGGAGCACGCTGCGGCTCACCCGTGCCGAGCTCGAGGCGGTCGTCGATGCGCCGCTGCGCGGGGTGATCGAGGCACTGCACGATCTGCTGCGGCGCAACGGCGTGCACCCGGCACAGCTGGCGGCTCTGGTGACCGTCGGTGGAACGGCGCGGATTCCCCTTGTGACGCAGCGTCTTTCGGAAGCCTTCCGGATGTCGGTGACCACCGTCTCGCAGGCTCAGGTGGTGACCGCGATCGGTGCCGGTCTGCTGGCCCGCCGCGGCGAGGCCGAGACAGCAGCGACGCGGGCGGTGACCGCGGCGCCTTTTGTCGCCGCATCGACGACCGGCACGGTGGCTGCCTCGTCGCTGGCACCGGCCGCGCTGGCCTGGTCGGTCAGCGATCCGGCCGCCGAGGTCATGGACTACATCCCCGAATCGGTGTCCGAGGATTCCGCAAGGCCCGCATTCGTGTTCGCCGAAGCCCCGCGTGAGCCCGCCGCGGCGGCCCGCACCCCGTGGTACCGCGGCATCGTGGTGTGCGCAGCGGCACTGCTCACGGTTGTCGGCACCGCGGGCCTGTTGTTGTCGGCCCACGCCGACAAGTTGGACGCCACGCCTGCAGGTGGCCCGGCGGCGGCGCCCGGGCTCGCGCCGGCGGAAGCGCCACTTGCCCAGGTCGGTGCGGCACCGCCGACCCGCACCGTCGTCGTGCAGGATCCCGCGGTGCCCGCGCCCGCCCCCGCGGTGTCGCCGTCGTCCGCGCCGTATTCGGTCCAGCGCCAGCAGGCGGCGTCGGCTCCCGCGCCGCAGGCCGCACCCGCCCCGGCTTTGCCGCAGGCGGCCGACCCGGCGCCGGCCGACATCCCCGCACCGGCCGCGGTGCCGCCGGCCCCCGAACTGCCGCCCATCCCGCAGTTGCCCATCCCGGCGCTGCCGCTGCCGCAGTTGCCGGTACCGCAGTTACCGGTGCCGCAGTTGCCGATCCCGACGTTCACGCCGCCCGCGCCGCCGGCGCACACCCCCGCGCCGACGCCGGAACCGACCCAGACCCCGACGCCCGAGCCGACGCATACGCATACTGCGCCGCCGCCTCCGCCGACACAGACTCAGGCGCCGGAGCCGACGGCTGCGCCCAGCTCACCGCCGAAGCCGTCGCATTCGACGGAGCCGACGACGTCTGCGGTGCCTGCGCCGTAATCGCTGCTAGTTGCCCTGCCTGCGGGGGAACTCCGGAATGGTCACGGTGTTGGTGACGACCGTGGTGCTCGTGCTGACCGTCACCGATGGTTCGGTCGTCGTGGTGGTGACCGGCGCCTCGGTCGTCGTGGTCGCGGTCGTCGTGCCCGGATCCGTGGCGGTCGGGGTGTCCGGTGCCTGGGTTTCGGTGACGGTCTGCGTGGCAGGCGGCGCTACCGCGGTGGTCTGCTGGGCCGGTGTGGTGGTCGCCGTCGTCGATGACGTGGTCGAGGACGTTGTCGTCACGCTCGCGGGCTTCGTGTCGCCGCCCGACGAAAACAGCTGCACGATCGCGTAGACGACCAGGGCCGCGACGATGGCGCCGAGTGCTCCGAGCCCGACCAGGGCAGCTGGTTTGCGGTACCAGGGGACGGGTTCAGGAGCAGGTGGCTCGGGTTGCGTTCCGTAGTCGCCGTAGTCGCTGTAACTCTGGGCGTACTGAGTCGGCTCGTTGTCGTCGGAGTAGTAGTTCGACACGCCAACCGATGTTAGGCGGACTCAGTTTCTCGACCGGATACGCGTAGGTGGATGAGCGTGGGTCGGTCGGCATTCAGTGCGGCCCCGACGGCGTCGGCCAACAGTGTGGCGGACTCGAGGGACACCCCGTGGCAGCCGAGGGATCGCGCCAGCGCGGCGAAGTCGGGGCTGGCCAGATCAACCGCATGCACGGTGTCACCGCGGTCGGCCATCTCGTTACGGATTTCGCCGTAGCCTCCGTTGTCGACGATGACGACGGGTACGGCCAAACCGGCCTGCGCGGCGGCCGCGAGCTCGGCGATGGTGAACATGACACCGCCGTCGCCCAGTAACGCGACCACTTTGCGTTGTGGCGCCGCGATTTTGGCACCGATCGCCGCCGGTAGCCCATAGCCCAAGGTGCCCACCCCGGTCGGATACAGAAACGACCGCGGCCGGTGCAGCGGAAGGTTCGACAGTGCGCCGTAGTAGCAGGCCATCGCGCTGTCGGCGGCAATGAGGGCGCTGTCGTCGAGCGCGGCGTCCAACGCGGCACACAGCTCGAGGTAGGCGCCGCCTTCCCGTGCGGCGTCCTGCCGGAGTAATCGGCGCCACTGCGCGGCAGATTCGCGACCATCGGTGCGTCCTGCGGTGCGCAGGCCGGTGAGCAGCGAGGAGATGGTCTCGGCGGCGTCACCGACAAGAGCGACTGCGGGGGAGATGTTCGTGGCCGCCGACGTCGGATCGATGTCGATGCGAATCACGGTGCTCTGCTGCGATATCGGTCCCCACCACCAGTCCGACGGGGCAAGTTCGGTGCCGACCGCCACGACCACATCGCTGGCGGCGACCAACTGTTTGACGGTGGGGTGATGCACCCCGGCGCCCAGTGACAACGGATGTGTCTCGGGCAGAACACCTTTGCCGTTCGCGGTGGTGATCACCGGCGCTTGCAGTGCTTCGGCGAGCTCACGGACTTCGTCGGCCGCACCCGACGCACCACCGCCGACGATCAGCAATGGGTGCTCGGCGGCGTCCAACAGCTGTGCCGCCGCCTGAATCGACTCCGCATTCGGGCGAGCCGGGCGACCTTCGTAGGGCGGTACCAGCGCCGTGGTGGCCTCGAGATCGAGGAGGTCCAGCGGGATTTCCAGGTACGCGGGCCGGGGACGCGCACTCGTCATCGCGGCGAAGCACTGTGCGACCGCCAACGGTATTTCTTCGACCGTGGTCACGCGTTGCGCATGCCCGACGATCGAATCCATCGCGCGGAACTGGTCTTTGACCTCATGAAGGTACCCGTTGCCCGCGCTCGGGTGGTGCAGAGGCAGACCCGGCGCGATGAACAGGACGGGCACCGAATCCGAATACGCTTGGGCCGCAGCGGCTGCAGCGTTGAGGATGGCCGGGCCGGTGGTCGTGATCACCACCCCGGGCTTGCCGCTGACCCTGGCGTAGCCGTCGGCGGCATAGCCCGCGCCCTGTTCATGGCGCGTCAGAACGTGCCGGATGCCAGCGCCGCCGAGCGCCGCGTAGACCGGCAGATTGTGGGTTCCGGGGATGCCGAAGACCACGTCGACGCCGTGGAGGGTCAACGCGTCGACCAATGCTTGGCCGCCGCTGCGGCGCCGGCCGGCGGGCGCGATCGTGGCTTCGGTGTCGGTGCTCATGAGTCCTTCCTGAGGTGGTGCCAGATCGCGTTGGGCCGCTGGCTAACTGGGGTAAGCGGTGGTCAGCTTGTCGAGTCGGTCGGTGGCCATGGTGTACGCGGCGGCACGCGCGGTGATCTTGTCGGCGGCCGACAGCGCGAACATCTCGCTGCTCAACTCGCGCAGGCGAGTCGAGATCTTGGCGAAGGACTGCTCGGCACTTCCGTCGATGTCGCCGAACAGTACCCACCACCACCACGCGTTGGTCGCCGAATTGGCCACGAAATCCGGCACGATCACGATTCCGCGTGCGGCCATGTCGGTTTCGGCGTCCGGGGTGACGGGCATGTTGGCCGCCTCGACGATGAGTTTCGCCGTCACCTCATGCTGGTTGGTGGCATTGATGCAGTAGGAGGTGGCGGCCGGGACCAGCACGTCGGCCTTCACCGACAGCCAGCGGTCACCGGGCAACTCGACATCGTCTGGGCCGAGTTCTGCGCGGTTGACCCCGCCGCTGGGTGTGCGCGTCAGCAGCAGCCGTTCCACATCGAGTCCATTGGGGTTGGCGACGACGCCGTGCACATCGGCGATGCCCACAACCCGGACACCGGCCCGCTGCAGATACCGCGCGGTCGCCCCGCCCATCGACCCGAACCCCTGGATGAACGCCGTGGAGGCATCCGGTCGCAGGTCGTGCAATTCCATCGCGGCCAGGGCTGCTTCGGCGACGCCGTAGCCGCCGACCAGTTCATCGAGCTTGACGCCGTCGACGTCTGTGCCGAACGCGACCCGCATCCGGGCCTGCGCCTGCTCCGGATCGTCGACGTGTCGGTAGGCCGCGTCCACCGAGCTGCCCAGACCGATCTGGGCAATGCACTTGTCGACGGTCTCCTGGCGCACGCCGAAGTCTTCACCCATCGTCCAGCGCTGCTCGATGAGGGGTTTCATCGCTTCCAGGTAGCGGTAGAGCACCGACTCTGCCGCGGGATCGGAGGGTTCGAAGTCGATACCGCCCTTGGCGCCACCCAGCGGAACGTAGCGGGCGCCCTCTTCGTAGTGGATGGCCTCCTTGAGGGTCATCCCGCGGGCCAATCCCCGGACCTCGTCGAGCGAACAGCCTTTGCGCATCCGCAGGCCGCCACTGCTGATGCCGCGCACCAGCCGGTCCAGCACGAGGTATCCGCGAGCGCCCGTGATCGGGTCCGTCCAGATCGCCTCGAAGACAGGCGAGTCGTCGGCCTGCTCGACCGAACCGATGGCGTTGGGCAAAGAAAGAGACATGAGACTCCCCAAAAGTGACTGACTAGGCAGTCAGTATGGAGAGTGGGTCAGGTCACGTCAAGTCCTGCTTGGTTCGGCGCCGCGCTATGCGGACGGTGCCGGCAGCCCCAGTTCGTTGCGCAGGGCGTCCTCGGTCCAGCGGTGAATCTCCTCCGTGGTCACCGCCCCGCCGAGCGCGACCGACTGAACTGCCAGGCCGTCGAGGAGCAGCGTGAGGCGCCAGGCCGCCCCGTGCGGATCGGGCGTGTGAAACTCTCCCGAACCCACGCCTTCGGCGATGAGCATCGCCACGGTCTGCCGCCACTGCGAGTCCATGTTCTTGACGACTTTCCGCAAGTTCTCGTCATGCAGGCCGGCTGACCATGATTCGATCCACAGCCGCCAGCCGAGGGCGTTCCCGGTAGGCCCGTAATGATGTAAGACCGCGCGCAGTCGGTCGAGCACCGGCTCGGTCGCGACCCGGTCGAGGGTGTTGCGGAGTTGGGTCAAATCACGTTCGGCGGCAACGGCGAACGCGTGTTCGACCAGATTTGCCAGCGTCTCGAAGTGATAGAAGATCAGGCCCGTGCTCACGCCGAGGCGTTTGGCAATGTCGACGGTGCGAAGCTGGCCGACGCCGTTCTCGGTGATGAACTCGATGGTCGTGGCCACGATGTCGTCGGCGCGGCCAGGGGACTGTTTCTGTGATCGGACCACATCGGCACCGTACCCGGCGGCATCTGCGCAGGTGGCGCAGTGATGACGCTCGCGGTCTTGACAAATTGTGACCCGCGCCGCAGAGTTCTCCTGCTTACTGATTGAGCAGTCAGTTGTTGTTGGCATCTCACGCACCCGGTGCACTTGGGCGTGCATGGACAGTGCAGAACCAGGAGAAACCGCTTTGACGCAACAAATCATCGAAGAACCAGAGATCGAGCGTCCCAGAGGGCGGCTGCGGCAAGGGCTTCGCCGCTTCGATGTCTTTTTCCTGCTGCTGTGTTCGCTGGTCGGTCTGGACACCATCGGCGCCCTGGCGGCATCCGGGCCCGAGGCGTTCGCCTGGCTGCTCGTCTTCTCGGTCGTGTTCTTTGTGCCCTACGGGTTGATCGTCAGCGAGCTCAGCTCGACATTTCCCCTCGAAGGCGGCCAATACACCTGGGTGCGTATGGCATTCGGTCGCGGCGTGGCATCGGTGGCGCAGTTCGTGTACTGGCTGTCCAACCCGGTGTGGGTCGGCGGTGCTTTGGCGGTCGTCGCACTGGCCACCTTCCAAACCTTCATCCATCCCTTACCAGGGGCGTGGACGTACGTCTTCGGCCTGGTTTTCGTTTGGGCCGGTGTCTTGGCGGTGTCCGTCTCGCTGGAAGCAGGTCGCTGGGTGCCCATCGCCGGTGCCGTGGCACGCATCGTCCTCCTCGGATTCTTCTTCGTGTCGACAGTGATCTACGGCGTCATCCACGGAATCCAACCGCTCACCGCATCGGACTTCTCCCCGTCGTATCTGGGGTTCCTCGCACTCGCACCCTTGATCGTGTTCACCTTCGTCGGGTTCGAGGTCTCCTCGGCAGCGGCCGAGGAAATGGAAGCCCCGCAACGCACCATCCCGCTGGGTGTCATGCGCTCGGGGATGGCCGCGTTCCTGATGGTGGCGGCTCCCGTGGTGGCGATTCTGGTGGTCTTGCCGCGGGACCAGGTCAGCCATTTGAGCGGATTCCTCGACGCCGCCAAACTCGTCTTCACCATCTACGGAGGCCATGTCGGCCCCGACGGAACCGTCGAATTGACCGGTGCCGGTGAGGTTATCGGCGTGGTCTGCGCCGCAGGCGTCATCGTCGCCCTCTTCACCAGCGGAGTGAGCTGGGCGATCGGTGAGAGCCGCGCTCAGGCCACCGCGTGCTCGGACGGCAGCGGTCCGGCGTGGCTGGGCCAGATCTCCGAGCGGTTCGGCACCCCGGTGCGTATCAACGTCCTGGCCGGAATCCTGGCGACCGTGGTGATGATTGCGGCGCTGAACTTCACGTCCGGTGACATCGGCAAATACTTCAGTGTCGGGCTCAACCTTGCCATCTCGATGACCATGGTGGCCTATCTGGTGATGTTCCCGGCGCTGATGGTCCTGGATCGCAAATACCCTGACGCCAATCGACCGTTCCGCATCCCCGGAGGTACCGTCGGCCGGTATCTGTGTTCGGCGGCAGCCACACTCGTGGTCATCTTCACCCTGATTCAGCTGCTCTACCCGGGCGCCGGTCTCGGTCTCTTCGGCTCTCCCGGCACCCCCGACGACGCGCTGCCTGCCGGGTTCGCCGGCGACCGCCTGGGTTACGAACTGGGCCAGCTGATTCCGATGGCGCTGTTCATCGCGACGGGAATCGTGTTCTATCTGGTCGGGCAGCGAGAGGTGCGACGCGAGCGCAATAAGGTTCTGGCGCTGGACGACCCACTCGGCTGATACCGGTGGCCTCAGTTACCCGGCAGCGGATAGAGCGTGCGCGTCACATTCGTGCGGACCCGCGGACGGCTGGTACTGGGGTCGCCGGCGTGAGTCCGGGTGGTGGGCAGTTCCCCGGTCGTCGACGGGCCGGTCGTCGACGTGTCGCTCGATGACGAGGTGTCGGAGCCCGAGGTGGTGGCGGCGTCCGACGGCCCCATGATCTCGGAGGTGCTCACCGGCGGGGTGGTGGTGATTGTGGCTGTCGTGGTCGTGGTGGACCCCGTCGGCGTCGACGACGAGAATGTCGGGTCGACGAACTGGGTCGGTGCCTCCTCCGGACTGTTCGCGCTGCTGGTCAGGCTCACCACAGCCCATACCAGTAGGGCGATGACGCCGAGGGCCGCGGCGCTCGCACCCGCGACCGCCGACGTCGAATGATGCCAGGGCTGATCATCAGCCCGCTCGTCGTCGTCCTTGGCGGTCACGGGGTCCGATGATAATCGCGTCACCTGGTCTTGCCCCTGTCAGTTCAATTGGCTGATGACCTCGTTGGAGAAGAACTCAATGTGGTCCAGATCTGCCATGTCGAGCACCTGCAGGTAGACCCGCTGCACGCCCGCTTCGACGAACGGAGCCAGCTTGTCGACGATCTCCGCGGGCGTCCCGACCAGCGGCGAATTGCTGCGAAGCTCATCGACTTCGCGACCGATGGCGGCCGCTCGGGTGGCGATCTCGGCGTCGTTCCGTCCCGCACACAGCACGAACGCCGCGGAGTAGGTGAGCGAGTCGGGGGCCCTCCCCGCAGCCGCAACTGCGTCGGCGACCCGGGCGAACTGTGCCTTGAGGACGTCGAGGGGGACGAACGGGATGTTGAACTCGGCGGCGAATTCCGCGGCCAGGGCCGGCGTGCGCTTGGGGCCGCCGCCTCCGATGATGATCGGTGGGTGCGACTGCGTGGGCTTGGGAAGGGCCGGTGAATCGACGACGGTGTAGTGCTTGCCGTCGAAGTCGAACTTGTCTCCGACCGGGGTGTCCCACATGCCGGTGACGATGCGTAGCTGTTCGGTGAGCCGGTCGAACCGCTCGCCCAGTGGCGGGAACGGG
This sequence comes from Mycobacterium aquaticum, assembly GCF_002086485.1. GTDB lineage: Bacteria > Actinomycetota > Actinomycetes > Mycobacteriales > Mycobacteriaceae > Mycobacterium > Mycobacterium aquaticum. The sequence goes on from NZ_MVHF01000060.1 coordinate 34,010, forward strand.
ATGGCGTACGCCTGATGCTCGGCCTCGAACCAGCCCGCTCCGATACCCAACTCGACACGGCCACCGCTCATTTCGTCGACCTGAGCGACGGAGATGGCCAGTGGACCCGGGTGGCGGAAGGTCGCCGAGGTGACCATCGTGCCCAGGCGAATGGTCGAGGTCTCGCGGGCGATGCCCGCCAGCGTCACCCAGGAATCGGTCGGCCCGGGCAGGCCGTCACCGCTCATCGCCAGGTAATGGTCGGACCGGAAGAATGCCGAGTAGTTCAGCGCTTCGGCCGCGCGGGCGACAGCGAGCTGATCGGAGTACGTAGCGCCTTGCTGGGGTTCGACGAACACACGGAAGTCCATGGGCGCCAGAGTATCGGGGATCTCACGTCACCGATGCTTCGCGACTGAGCTCCTCGAACCGGGCCAGTGCAGCGGCGAAGTCTGCCTCATCGAACAGCTCGCAGCGGCTGATCCGGTCGCCGGTGAGCGTGACGAGCGCGATCTCGCGCCATTCGGCGTCGAAGCCGTCCGGCGTCGTCCCGTGTACCGCCTGTGTGACGAGCGCACCGCATTCGCTCAGGCGATGGATGGCCTGGATGTGGGACGTCTGCTCGCCAGGAGCGAAGGCGATCGTGCGCCTGCGGTCGACGATCTTCCAGTCAGGCGCGGTCGGCTGCAGCTCATGCTTGTCGAACGCGGCGTAGCCCGCCATGATTGCCGACCAGGTGCGCGCGTGGGCGGCGCCTTCGCCGGCGAGATAGCGGGCATCGAGCTCGGCCAGGCCGGCATCGATGTCGTCGGGATCAAAGGTGACCACCGCGGCGATTCGCTCGTCGGTATCCAACTCGACGACTTCGAGGACGTAGACATCAATCGCGGCGGACGGTTGGCCCACGTAACGCGAGCGCCTGAGCATGAGGCGTTCTCCACGCGTCGCAATGACCGTCGCCGCGGCGACCCTGATGCCGAGGCCGGTGATCGCGCGGGCGTCCTGAAGTGCGGCATCCCGACCAAGCCGAATTCCGGAGCCTACGAGGTGCCGGCGATCGTCACCGTAGAAGCTCTCGGCCAGCATCGCCTCGATCGCCGCCAGATCAGGTGCAGCGAAACACTTATGGAAGCGCTCGTACATGTCGCTTGCGGTGTTGTGTAGACGCCCGGTCGTCGGGTGCAGCTCCTCGAACCGGGCCAGCGCAGCGTCGAGATCTGCCTCGTCGAATAGTTCACAGCGGCTTACCATTTCGCCGTCGACCAGCAGAATGTGGGTGTCCCTCCACTCGGCGTGGAAGCCGTCCTGCGAGACCCCTTGCGCGACATGGGTGACCACTGCGCCGCGGTCAGTCAACCGATGCACCGCCACGATGTGGATCTTGGTGTCAGGTGAGTCGTCCCATGCGGCTTGGATATAACTGATCATGTCGCCAGGTTGGAAACCTGCTCCGCGACGGTTGTCGATGTTCACCCAGCCAGGTGTCGTCGCGGCAATTTCGCGGCGGTTGAATCCGGCGTAGCCCGCCATGATTGCCGACCAGGTTCGCGCGAACGGCGCCGCCTCACCGGCAAGATAGCGAGCATCGAGTTCGTCGAATGCCGCGTCGATGTCGTCGGGATCGAAGACGACGCGCGCCACAACTCGTCCGTCGGCGTTGGTTTCGACCACGTCGAGGACATCGGTGTGGAACGCCTCCGGTAGCTCGCCGCTCGATGCTCGCGCACGATTGAGAACGATGCGATCGCCGCGGACCGCCACGGGGTCCGACGTCCAATTCGTCGCTCCGACGTCGGCGATGGCCAAGATTTCGGCGATCACGGCGTCACGACCACGTTGGATACCCGCGTTGACCACGATGCGACGGTCGTCGTTGAAAACGCTCTCAGCCAGCATCTCGGTCAGTGCGGCCCAGTTGCTGCTGGAGTAGCAGTCCTTCATGCGCTCGTAAGCCCGGGTTGCAGCATTCTCCAGTCGCGCCCTCGGGGCGCTGAGCTCTTCTAGTTTTGCGACCGCGAGGACCAGATCCGCCTCGTTGAAAGCTTCAGCGCGACTCATCCGGTCGCCATCGACCGTCAGCAAGGCGATGTCTCGCCATTCGGCGTCAAACCCTTCGTTCGAGGTCGCTGCTGACACGTGAGTTGTGACTGCGCCGATTTCAGTGAGTCGATGCACTGCTTCGACATAGATGGTGGCTTGCGACGTGATGTCCCACAATGCGTTGAGCGACACTCCCAATTCGCCCGAGTCGACCGTGAGCACCTGTCGGTGATCGATGTCTACCCAATCCGGCGTCACCGCGGGAAGCTCGCGCCGATTGAGACTGACATAGGCGTCAGCGATGACGGACCACGTGTGCGCGTGCGGGGCGGCTTCCCCGGCAAGGTAACGAGCGTCCAGTTCCGCGATGGCAGCGTCGAAGTCGTCGAGGTCGAACCATATCTGCAGAGCGATTCGGCCGGCGTTGTCGATGCCATATATCTGGAGAAGTTCGTCCTCGGGCGCCCCAGCGCTCATGTCGGCGGTGCCAACTCTCAATCGGGAAAGGGCAAGGCGCTCACCTCGAACAGCGACTACCGTCGCGGTGACCCGCATGCCGCCGGTCTCGAGGTTGAGTCTGTTCTGGTGCACCCAGTCAGACGGCACGTCGACCGGCGCGAAACCGACGATCTTGCGACGACTTTCGACAGTGGCCGCAGCCGAGAACAGTTGCTCGAATTCGTCCCACGCCCCTCGGTCGACAGCTGCCAACACACGCTCGCCTGCTCGGACGCATGAGCTATCGAGGTCGATGCTCGCTAGCTCAGGCAGCGCCGGTGTAGTGGTCTGGACGCTCTTGCCGACAAGTCGACGTGCCTTCTCGACAAGGGCTACAGCCTCCTTCTGCTCGTACAGGGCTGCGGCTCGTTCGGCAGCGGACTGCATCCCGGAGGGATCACCTGCGGCACCCAGTACCATTGCGAGCGCCAAACATGCATCGCCGTGATCGACCAGCGCGTCGGTGCGTTCGGCCAGCGCCACAGCCTCCTCGGCGAGCCGCCGTGCCTCAGCGTGATCTTTGCCCCGTGACAGCAGCTGTGCCCGGAGGGCGCGCCACGCAATCGAGGCCTTCAGCGCATGGCCGGCGAGACGCTCACTCTCGGCGCACAATTCGTCGGCTTCGTCGTCGCGGCTCAGGAGCATGCACGCGCGCCCCAATAGGGCGGCCGTCTCGGCAGTATCGGCGTCAAGGCCCATCCGACGAAAGCCGTTGTAAGCCAGACGCAAATGCTGTTCGGCCGCGTCCGGATCGTCGAGAATGAGCTCGACGATGCCTGCGAACTGCTCGACCTCGAGGAGCCCATGTCGCAAACCAAGTTCGGTGACCGTTCGGCGAGCCGAGTCGATCATGCGTCTTGCGGCACCGGACCGGCCGCGATATGCCTCCAGTACGGCCTGACACCGCGTCGACGTCGCCTCCACCGCAGGCGAATCGGCGGTGATCCGCAACAGGCGCACCACATCAAGACAGCGCCCACCTGCGCGCGGAACCGGATTGGGTCCCCAGAGAGCCGCAAGGGGTGCTCCCGCCAACACGTTGTTCACCCTGCGGTGTTCTCGAGCGCGGCGGGCAGCGGAAAGCGCATGGTCCAAAGCGGTTTCGCAGTCGGCGATCCGACCGAGCCGGGCGAGACACTGCGCGCGTACGGTGTGTGCCTTGGCTTCCCCTGCACCATCGTTCAATTCGGCCAATCGCTGGGCGGCCTTGTCCAACGCGAGTTCGAGATCGTCGAGTCGCTCGGGGTGGATCAGCATCGAGAGTTGTCCGTCGAAGCATGTCGCCCACGCCGCGAGGCGTGCTGAATGTTGGGTCGCTTCCTGGAGTTGGGCGACGGCGCTTGCCGCCGACGCGACGTCACCCGAGGCCAACAGTGCTTCGCAGCGCGCGACCAGTAGTTCGGCGCGCTGGTCGTCGCGGTCGGGTAACTCGTCGTCGAGTTCTTCGAGTGCATGCAGGGCATGGTCATAGAGTTCTGCGGCGCCTTCGTAAGCAAGTCGGGTCATCGCTTGGTCGGCTGCACGTCGGCAGTATTCGACGGCCTTGACTGCATTTCCGGCCCAGGCACATTCGAAATAATGATGCGCCAGTTCGGCCAACCGCTCGTCGTCGATGCCGGGCGTGTTCTCCAGTGTGGTGGCGATGCGCTGGTGCAGTCGCATGCGCCGCACGGACGCCAGCTCGGCCAACAGCGACTGCCGGACGATGGCGTGATTGAACCGGTAGCAGCCGCCAGGCTCTTCGATGATGATGCCCGCCGTGCACGCTTCGTCGAACGCATCGACGAGCTCCTGGTCAAGCACCCGCTCGACCAGGTCCACGGCGAACCGGCTGCCCACAACCGCGGCTGCGGAAAGCGCCTTGTTGGATTCCGCGGAAAGCCGGGAGAGCCTACGGCTCACGGCTTCTCGCACCCCCTGGGGTAGGGTGCTCGGGTCCCAGCGGCCACCGCTTTCACCGACGTGACGCAGCGCCTCGATGAGAAAGAATGGATTGCCGCCGGTGACCGACGCCAAAGCCCGGCCCAGTTCTTCGTCGTCGTAACCGGCTTCGGCGACGTACGCGGTCACGTCGTCGGTGCCCAGGCCGCTGAGCTGAACGCGGTCGGCTGTGCCGTCGCGATGGAGGTCGGCAAGCATGGCCGCGAGCGGGTGCGACCGGTCGAGATCAGTGCTGCGGTACGTGCCGACGAGCTGTACTCGGGCGTGGTCGCCGAAACGCAGGACGTGTCGCAGCAGCAGCAAGGTGGATTTGGCGGCCCAGTGCAGGTCGTCGAGAACCAGCACGATGGGTGCCGTCGCAGACGCGACTTCCAGGAGCGCGACGACTGCGTCGAACAGCGCGTAACGTTCGGTGTCCGGATCGGCTCGGGCGGGTGCGACAAGGTCGGGCAGCGCATCGAGCAATCCAGGAATCAAGGGCAGCAGCGCTTCGACGCCGCGCATGGCCCGCAACCGGCTGCCCCCGACGCACGGCACAAGAGTGCGTAGCGATTCCGTGAATGGTTGGTACGGCGCGCCGAGGTCCTCATCGCACCGCCCGTACAGCACGACAGCACCGTTCTCGTATGCCCGAGAGGACCATTCGCCGGCCAGCCGAGTCTTGCCGACACCAGGTTCGCCGGCGATCAGCACTGCCCGGGTGGCGCTGCTGAGCGCGGACTGCCAGGCGGACGTGAGGTGGCTGAGCTCTGACCTACGGCCCACGAAGGGGCCGGAACCGGTGAGTACGGCGGGTAATTCGGGCCGCTCGATCAGGGGAGCGCTTGGGGGCGGTGCGTTGTCGTTGGTGTCGACGCGAAGTTCGAAAACGTGCTCAGGTCGAGTCAGGTTCTTCAGTTGCCGAGTCCCCAGATCCACGAGCGCAACGTCGTCGGAGAGGGAATCGATCACCAGTTCGGCGGTCGCACCAGAGCACAGGATCTGGCCACCCCTGGCCAGGGACCGTAGCCGGGCGGCGCGGTTGACCGATCGACCGAAGTAGTCGCCGTCGCGGAGTTCTGCCTCGCCGGTGTGCAAGGCGACGCGGATACGCATAGGTTCGGCCAGCGCCCACGGCTCCTGGAGGATCGCGTCTTGCAGCTCGATGGCGGCAGCGGCCGCTGCTGAAGGGCGGTCGAAGACCGAGAATGTCGCATCGCCCTCCCCGCGCGTCTTGATCAGCCGACCGCCTCGAGATGTCACGACCTGCTCGACGATCTCGTCGTGGCGCGCGAGCGCGACGGCCATGGCATCGGCATCTGCCTCCCAGGCGGCGGTCGACCCCTCGATGTCGGTGAGCAGGAAGGTCACCGCGCGTGTTACAGCGGGAACATGTTGTGCCGCAGGGAGGTCCAGTGTGTCGTCCTGTGCAACGATCGCGGCCTCGAGGCGTCGAAGCTCGGGTCCGGGATCTATACCCAACTCATCGGCCAGCAGCGTGCGGGCGCGTCGGTACGCGCCCAGCGCCTCACCCTGCCTGCCGGCACGGTACAGGGCGAGCATCAGCTGGCCCCAACGTCTTTCGCGCAGGGGTGCGTCCGCCACCGACGCCTCAAGCTCGCCGATGATTTCCGCCGCTCTGCCAGTCATCAGCAGCGCGTCGGCCCGATCTTCGATCAGTGCGGCGTGGCCCTCGACCCAGCGCGTCTTCTCAGACGCTCCGCGCCGGCCTTCGGGAAGCTCCGGAACTCCCCGCCACAAGGCCACAGCCTCGCCGAAGCGAGCCACTGCACCGCTGGCGTCACCGGCGGCTGCTGCGGCACGACCGAGCCCGGCTGCTCGCTTGTAGCGTGAGGCATCAACTTCGGTGGTGCTCAGGCGCCATCCGGTTCCCTCGGTCAAGACGAATCCGTCGCCGAGAGCGTGCCGCAACGACGAGATGTGGGTCTGCAGGGCTTTGACGGCGGTTCGCGGTGGTGCGTCGCCCCACAGCAACTCGATCAACGTGGTGGCGGGGACCACCGAGCCGCCGTGCAGCCCGAGCATCGTGAGAATGGCGCGCGGCTTTGCGCCCGGGATTGCGACGGGCGCACCGTCCTTTCGGACCTGGAGAGGTCCCAAAACCTCCAGTTCCACCGATGGAAGCGTACTCACACCCGACATCGTCGGTGTGACGTTTCAACATGCGGTCAAGGTCGAGTAAAGGACAGTGAGTGAGCCCTCTTGTGACGTGCATTGTCGCACGGCCGTCTGTCGCGCAATTGTGTTGTGTCATAGGGCCTGTGGATGAACTACAGGTTGTGGATAACTGGTGTGCGGGCCGGTGAGTGGCGGTAGAATTCGAACATGCTTGCGAACACTGTCGTCGACCGGGAAGCGGTCCTGGCGGTGTTCGACGAGTACGAGG
>NZ_MVHF01000061.1 GCF_002086485.1 Mycobacterium aquaticum
CCCCCCCCCCCCCCCCCCCCCCCCGCGCGCCCCCCCCCCCCCCCCCCCCCCCCCCCCCCCCCCCCCCCCCCCCCCCGCCGCGGGGGGGGGGGGCGGCGCCGATGGTTTTCCGGGTACTTGTGCTCGGCAACGCCGACAGCACTCGTTATAACAGGTCAGACCCTGACAGTTTCAACGAAGCAAATGCGACCAGGGGGTCGACACTACCGGCGGCACACTGGCACGCCGACGGCTCAGACCCCGAAGCGAAGTAGCTCGTCGGGGGTCACCAGGCGTTCGTTCTTGGCCGGAAATTCACGGCTCTTCACGGGGTGGCGGAACCATGACCAGGCGATTCGACCCATCCGCGACCGGCTAAGCGGAATGTTGTACACGGTGATCACTCCTGCGACGTTTTGATAGCTGTACCCGTAGCTCTACGTTACCGCAGCACTCTCATGAAGTCATTAGATACCTGTTCATTGGCAAACAGTGCGAGCCACGCCGCATAAAAAGCCGATGTTTCTGGTGATACTGATGTGATTGTTGTGGCGTCAAATATCGGCCTCCGCGTGGCCTGCATCACGTTGTCGCCGTGTTTGCGCCCCAACATCACGATGGCGTAACAAAGCGGGCAAATATTAAGAAAACTCCGTCAACGCACATCCAGCTCGGCGGTCAGAACGGCTTGGTGGGCAGATACTTCCCATCCAGCGTGATCACCGCGCGCTCCCCGCCTTCGGGGTCGGCGACCTTCTGCACATCGAGCCGGAAGTTGATGGCGCTGATGATGCCGTCGCCGAACTGCTCGTGCACGAGCGCCTTCAGCGTGGTGCCGTACACCTGCAGCATCTCGTAGAAGCGGTAGATGGTCGGATCGGTGGGGACGCCTCCGGGAATCGATCCGCGAGTCGGGATGGTCTGCAGCAGTTGCGCCGCGCCGCTGTCCAGGCCGAGCAGCTCGGCGACAGCCACCGCGGCCTCCGGCGGCAGCGCGTGCTGGCCGAGCACCGCGGCGGTGACGAATGCGACCGAGTATCCGGCGGCATCGGCGATCTGCTGCCAGGTCAGATCTTTGGCGGTCTTGGCAGCGACGGCTTCGGCCGCCAGGATCTCGCGGGCTGTGGGATCGAGTTGTGCGTGTGCCATGGGATGTCCTCGTGGTCTCGTGGTTCTGATGACCCCGCCGAGAGTGCCCGGCCTACTCCCATAGCGTCCAATACCTGTAACCCATTGGCCCGATCGATATCGCCAATAGTCGGGATCAGCCCGGTTGCACCTCGGCCCTGGCCAGCGCGGCGAACGCGTGCGCGGCCGCCGAGTGATAGGCGGCCCCGCGGCGGAGCATCTCGACGGTTCGTGTGGGCATTTCGGGTGTGAGCGCAACGGCGTGCAGGTCAGGGTGCGCCCGGGTGATGGCGTCCGGTAAGACGGTCGCGATGGACCCACGGCGCACCACTTCGACCAGCGCGCTGATCGAGTTGGCTTCGATCGCGATTTGCGGGGCTACCTGGCACGCGGCGAAATACGCATCGATGTGCGTGCGGGTGGCGAAATCCCGGCTGAGCAACGCGAGTGGTTGAGCCGCGAGCCGGCTCACCGCGACCGAACCGGATTCGGCGACGAGCGGATGCGACGATCCGACCACCAGGCCGAGGTATTCGATGAACAACGGCGAGCTGTCGACACCCGCCGCATGGCTGCCGCTGAAGGCCAGGCCCAGGTCCAGGCGGTCGGCCAGCAGATCGGCCTCGATGCGATCCTGCGTGGTCTCGGTGACGGTCAGCGTGATCCCCGGGTGCGCAGTGCGGAACCGATGTACCAGCGGCCCGATCAGGTAGGCGGTGAGGCTGGGTGTCATCGCAATGCGCAGATGGCCGCGGGACAGATCCCGGACGTCGTGCACGGCGCGCTCACCGGCTTCGAGATCGCGCAGCGCGCTACGGGCGTGGTCGGCGAACGCCTCGCCGGCATCGGTGAGCCGGACCGCGCGCCCGGACCGGTCCAGCAGCTGCACCCCCAGCGTCCGCTCAAGCTGGCGGATCTGCTGCGACAGCGTCGGCTGGGAGATGTGCAGGGTCTCGGCGGCGCGCGTGAAGTTTGCGTGCTCGGCGACGGCAAGCAGGTAACGCACGTGGCGCAGCTCCATGCGTCAACGATAGATGTCAGTAATCGCCGCTATGGAGAATCCGTCTGTGCCGCTATCGCGGCTGCACGAGGCGATCGGCGCCGGACCCCGCGTCCTCGACATCCGTCAGCGCCAGCCGCTCATCGAGAAACTCCGGCGGGTAGTCGTCCAGATCAGATGTCGCCATGGCTATCTCGTCACGCCCGCTCAGCTGCAACCAGCTCGCCGCGCCGATCGTGAAGCACAGGAACACCAGCGGATACCAGCCGCTCGCGAGCTGGCCGACCCAAAAAGCGCGTAGATCGATGAAGTTCCAGTACACGCCGCTGAAGTACATGGTGGTGTGGTTGCGTCCGGGGCGGTGCAGCGTCCACATGAACGTCATCGCGACCAGCGCGGCGGCACGGTAGGCCCACCCGCGGGCCCAGTGCCCTCGGGTCGTGCACGCTTTCGCCACGAGCCAGAAGAACGCCGGGGCGAACCACACCCAGTGCGCCGCCCAACTGAACGGCGACACCGCGCAACCCATCAAGCCGACCAGCACTACCGCCAGCACCGGTTCACCGCGTCGCTGGGCCCATGTCGCAACGGCCAGACCGACGGCAACCACCAGTAGGCTCGCGGCGATCCACAGCCACTCCGGGCGGGGATTCGGGGCGAAGAACCGGGCGAGAAAGCCGTTGATCGACTGGTTCGCCAGATGATCCAGACGGCTGATGTGGCTGGTGTCGCCGAGGTGAGTCCAGAACCAGGCGCTGTCGCGCGGCAGCAGCGGCCAGGTCAGTGCTGCGGTGGCACCGAATGTCACTGTGGCAGTGGCAGATGCCCGCCATTGCCGCGTGAGCAGCAGGTACGGCAGGAACACGAGCGGGGTGAGTTTGATACCCGCGGCGATACCCAAACCCGTCCCGCGCCAGCGGGATTCGGCGGGACGCAACAGGTCGAGCAGCACCAGCGCCATGAGCAGGACGTTGATCTGCCCCCACCAGAGCGTCGCCTGCACGGGCTCGAGATCGATGACGATGACGGCCAGCGCACCACTCATCACGCCCAACCGGGCATCGGCGCGAAAGCCGGCCAGGCGCATGATGCGCCACGCGATGAGCCCCAGCACGCAGATCGACAGCGCGAGAAGGGCGTACTTCGCGACGTCGAAGCCGAGCCAGGCGAACGGCGCGAGAACCAGGGTCGCGAACGGCGGGTAGACGAACCACGCTCCGCGCAGCGCCGGCGTGTCGTACAGGCCTCTGCCGTCCCAGACCTGGTGCACAGCCGCCCGGTAGGTGTCCAGATCGTAGTTGTTCTCGGTCAACCCGAAGAACTGCGTCTGGAACGGCACCAGGTGGTTGTGCACCGCGACGGCCAGCACGGCCATGATGACTGCGCCGCAGACCACACGACGGCGCAGTACCATCCCCCTGCCCACCGGGCCTTTACCGCTGCGGCGCGGCGGTCGGCTTGATCGGCGCCGGTAGAGCGCTGTGGCCCATCAGGTAATTGTCGACGCCGGCTGCGGCAGCGCGGCCCTCGGCGATTGCCCACACGATCAGAGACTGTCCGCGCCCCATGTCGCCCGCGACGAACACGCCCGGCTCAGTGGTCTGGAAGTTGTTGTCGCGCGCCACGTTTCCGCGGTCGGTCAGCTCGACACCCAGCTCGGTCAGCAGTCCCTCACGCTCGGGACCGACGAAGCCCATGGCGAGGAACACGATGTCGGCGTCCAGCTCGAAGTCCGACCCGTCGACCTTCTCGAACTTGCCCGCGTTCATGACGACCTCGTGCACCTTGAGCGAGGTCACCCGCCCGTCGGTGCCGACGAACTGCTCGGTGTTCACCGAGAAGACCCGCTCGCCGCCCTCTTCGTGCGCCGAGGACACCCGGAACATCAAGGGATAGGTCGGCCATGGGGTCGAATCCGCACGGGACTCCGGCGGCCGCGGCATGATCTCGAACTGGTGGATGCTGGCCGCGCCCTGCCGGTGTGCGGTGCCGAGGCAGTCCGCGCCGGTGTCGCCGCCGCCGATGATGACGACCTTCTTGCCCTTGGCGGTGATGGGCGGTTCGCCGTCGGGGCCGAGCACATCGTCACCGTTTTGGACGCGGTTGGCCCACGGCAGATACTCCATGGCCTGGTGGATGCCGTCGAGTTCGCGGCCCGGGATCGGCAGGTCGCGCCAGGCGGTCGCACCGCCTGCGAGCACCACCGCGTCGAAGTCCTCGCGCAGCTGCTCGACGGTGAGATCGACACCGACGTTGACGCCCGTGCGGAACTTCGTGCCTTCGGCCTCCATCTGCTCCAGACGGCGGTCGATGTGACGCTTCTCCATCTTGAACTCGGGGATTCCGTAGCGCAGCAGCCCGCCGATGCGGTCGGCGCGCTCGAAGACGGTGACGTCATGCCCGGCGCGGGTCAGCTGCTGCGCGGCGGCCAGGCCTGCGGGGCCGGATCCGACGACGGCAACCTTCTTGCCGGTCAACACCTCCGGCGGCAACGGCTTGACCCAGCCCTGCTCGAAGGCGTTGTCGATGATCTCGACCTCGACCTGCTTGATGGTCACCGGGTCCTGGTTGATCCCGAGCACGCACGACGCCTCGCAGGGCGCCGGGCAGAGCCGACCGGTGAACTCCGGGAAGTTGTTGGTCGCGTGCAGCCGCTCGATGGCGTCCCGCCAGCGGTCCCGGAACACCAGGTCGTTCCACTCGGGAATCAGGTTCCCGAGTGGACAACCGTTGTGGCAGAACGGGATACCGCAGTCCATGCATCGTGATGCCTGAACCTGCAGGGTTTCGTGGGAGAAGTCCTCGTAGACCTCTTTCCAGTCCTGCAGGCGCAGCGGCACCGGCCGCCGGGCCGGCAGTTCGCGTTTGGTGTGCTTGAGGAAGCCGCTCGGATCAGCCACGGGCCGCCGCCATGATCGCATCGTTGACGTCGGAACCGGCGGCCTCGGCCTCGGCAATCGCCGTCAGCACCCGCTTGTAATCCCGCGGCATAACCTTAACGAAGTTCTTCATCTCGCCATCCCAATCGGCCAGGATCCGTTGCCCCACGGCCGAATCCGTCGCGTCGACGTGCGCGGTGATGATGCCGTGCAGCCATTCGCGGTCAGCGTCGTCCAGAGCGTCGAGATCGACCATCTCTGCATTCACGTTCCCCGGCAGTGCGCCCGCCGGGTCGTACACATAGGCCACGCCACCGGACATGCCGGCGGCGAAGTTGCGGCCGGTGGCACCGAGGATGACCACCTTGCCGCCGGTCATGTACTCGCAGCCGTGGTCACCCACGCCTTCCACGACCGCGTGTGCACCCGAATTGCGCACCGCGAACCGCTCGCCCACCACACCGCGCAGGAACGCCTGGCCGCTGGTGGCGCCGAACAGGATCACGTTGCCGCCGATGATGTTGTTCTCGGCGACATAATCGGCCGGGGCGTTATCCGACGGTCGCACCACGATGCGGCCACCCGACAGGCCCTTGCCGACATAGTCGTTGGCGTCGCCGTAGACCCGCAGCGTGATGCCCTTGGGCACGAACGCACCGAAGCTGTTGCCTGCCGAACCGTCGAAGGTGATGTCGATGGTTCCGTCCGGAAGCCCCTGCGCGCCATAGGCCTTGGTGACCTCATGGCCCAGCATGGTGCCCACGGTGCGGTTGACGTTGGTGATCTTGGTGGAGAACCGGACCTTCGTACCCTTGTCCAGGGCCTCACGGCTCTGCACGATGAGCTGCTGATCCAGTGCCTTGTCCAGGCCGTGGTCCTGTCGCGAGCTGCAGTACAGGTCCTGGTTCATGAAGGCCGATTCCGGCTCGTGCAGCACGGGCGCGAGATCGAGCTTGTAGGCCTTCCAGTGCTCTGCGGCCCGGCTGGTGTCCAGCGCGCCGACCTGGCCGACCATCTCGTTGACGGTGCGGAAGCCCAACTGCGCCATGAGTTCCCGGACTTCCTCGGCGATGAACATGAAGAAGTTCTCGACGAACTCGGGCTTGCCGTTGAACCGCTGCCGCAGCACCGGGTTCTGCGTCGCCACGCCCACCGGGCAGGTGTCGAGGTGGCAGACCCGCATCATGATGCAACCCGAGACCACCAGGGGTGCGGTGGCGAAACCGAACTCCTCCGCGCCGAGCAGCGCCGCGACGACCACGTCGCGGCCCGTCTTGAGCTGACCGTCCACCTGCACGACGATCCGGTCGCGAAGCCCGTTGAGCAGCAACGTCTGCTGCGTCTCGGCCAGGCCGAGCTCCCACGGGGCACCGGCGTGCTTCTGCGAGGTCAGCGGCGTGGCGCCGGTACCGCCGTCGTGCCCGGAGATGAGCACCACGTCGGCGTGCGCCTTGGAGACACCGGCGGCCACGGTTCCGACGCCGTTCTCACTGACCAGCTTGACGTGGATACGGGCTGCCGGGTTGGCGTTCTTCAGGTCGTGGATCAGCTGCGCCAGATCCTCGATCGAGTAGATGTCGTGGTGCGGCGGCGGCGAGATGAGCCCGACGCCCGGCGTCGAATGCCGAACCTCGGCCACCCACGGGTACACCTTGTGACCCGGAAGCTGTCCGCCCTCACCGGGCTTGGCGCCCTGGGCCATCTTGATCTGGATGTCGGTGCAGTTGGTCAGGTAGTGGCTGGTGACACCGAACCGGGCCGAGGCCACCTGCTTGATGGCACTGCGCCGCCAGTCGCCGTTGGCGTCGGGGTCGAAGCGGTCGACGCTCTCGCCGCCCTCACCCGAGTTGGACCGGCCGCCAAGGCGGTTCATCGCGATGGCCAGCGTCTCGTGCGCCTCGGCCGAGATGGAGCCGTAGCTCATCGCGCCGGTGGAGAACCGCTTGACGATCTCGCTGGCCGGCTCGACCTCGTCGATCGAAATCGGTTCCCGCACACCTTCTTTGAACTTCAGCAGACCGCGCAGCGACGCCATCCGCTCGCTCTGGTCGTCGACCAGCTGGGTGTACTCCTTGAACACCGAGTACTGCCCGGTGCGGGTCGAGTGCTGCAGCTTGAACACCGTGTCGGGGTTGAACAGGTGGTATTCACCCTCGCGCCGCCACTGGTATTCGCCGCCGACCTCGAGCTCGCGGTGCGCCCACTCGTCGGGACGGTCGAGGTACGCCAGCTCGTGCCGGGCCGCCACGTCCGCGGCGATGTCGTCGAGATCGATACCGCCTGTGGGGCAGTGCAATCCGGTGAAGTACTCGTCGAGCACGCGCTGGCTGACGCCGATGGCCTGGAACAGCTGGGCACCGGTGTAGGAGGCCAGGGTCGAGATGCCCATCTTGGACATCACCTTCAGCACGCCCTTGCCTGCGGCCTTCACGTAGTTCGCCTTGGCCTGGTCACTGGTCAGCCCGGTGATGACCCCGCGGTCGATCATGTCCTCGATCGACTCGAAGGCCATGTACGGGTTGATCGCGGCAGCACCGAACCCGCACAGCATCGCCATGTGGTGCACCTCGCGGGCGTCGCCGGATTCGACGACGAGGCCGACCTGGGTGCGGGTGCGTTCGCGGACCAGGTGGTGGTGCACGGCGGCGACCGACAGCAGCGACGGGATCGGCGCGAGCCATTCGTTGGATTCGCGGTCGGAGAGCACGATGATGCGCGCGCCGTTGCGGATGGCCTGCGACACCTTGGTGCGCACGTCCTCCAGGGCCCGACGCAGGCCGGAGCCGCCGTCGGCGACCGGATACAGGCAGCTCACCACCGCGGCCCGCATGCCGTGCTTGCGACCGCGGATCTCATGGTCGGGGTCGACGTCGATGAGCTTGGACAGCTCGGCGTTGCGCAGGATCGGCTGCGGCAGCACGATCTGGCGACAGGAGTTCTCGTCCGGGTTGAGCAGATCGCCTTCGGGACCGATGACACCCTGCAGGCTGGTGACCACCTCTTCGCGGATGGCGTCCAGCGGCGGGTTGGTCACCTGGGCGAAGAGCTGCTGGAAGTAGTCGAACAGCATCCGTGGCCGCTGCGACAGGACCGCGATGGGCGTGTCGGTGCCCATCGAGCCGAGCGCCTCGGCGCCGGTGCGGGCCATGGGGGCGATCAGCAGGTTGAGCTCTTCGTAGGTGTAGCCGAAGGCCTGCTGGCGCAGCACCACCCGGTGGTGCGGCATCTTGACGTACTTGCCCTGGGGCAGTTCATCGATGTGGAAGAGGCCCGCGTCCAGCCACTCCTGGTAGGGATGCTCGGCGGCCAGCTCGGCCTTGACCTCTTCGTCGGAGACGATGCGGCCCTGCGCGGTGTCCACCAGGAACATGCGGCCGGGCTGCAGGCGCATCTTCTGCACGACGGTCGAGGGGTCGAGATCCAGCACGCCGGCCTCGGATGCCATGACGACCAGGCCGTCTTCGGTCACCCAGATCCGCGACGGGCGAAGGCCGTTGCGGTCGAGCACGGCGCCGACGATGGTGCCGTCGGTGAAGCACACCGAGGCAGGTCCGTCCCACGGCTCCATGAGCGAGCCGTGGTACTGGTAGAACGCCCGGCGGGCCGGGTCCATCTCGGTGTTGCGCTCCCAGGCTTCGGGAATCATCATCAGCACCGCGTGGTGCAGGGGGCGTCCGCCCAGGTGCAGCAGCTCGAGGACCTCGTCGAACCGGGCGGTGTCCGACGCGCCCGGCGTACACACGGGGAAGATCTTGTTCAGGTCGTTGTGGTACCCGAACACGTCGGTGTGGATGAGCGCTTCACGGGCCCGCATCCAGTTCTCGTTGCCGGTGACGGTGTTGATCTCACCGTTGTGCGCGACGCGGCGGAAGGGGTGGGCCAGCGGCCACGACGGGAACGTGTTGGTGGAGAACCGCGAGTGCACGATGCCCAGGGCGCTGGTGAGCCGCTGGTCCTGGAGGTCCAGGTAGAACGCGCGCAGCTGCGGCGTGGTCAGCATGCCTTTGTAGACGATCGTCTTGCCGGACAGGCTGGGGAAGTACACGGTCTCGCGCCCGGGGCCGTCCTGGCCGGGTCCCTTGGTGCCGAGTTCGTGCTCGGCACGCTTGCGGATGACGTAGGCGCGGCGCTCCAGCTCCATGCCTTCGGCGCCGCCGATGAAGACCTGCCGCAGGGTCGGCATGGCGTCGCGGGCCAGGGCGCCCAGCGAGGAATCGTCGTGCGGGACGTCGCGCCAACCCAGCAGTTGCAGGCCCTCGGCCTCGACGATCTTTCCGACGGCCTCGCACGCCAGCTTGGCGTCGCGCGAGGACTGCGGCAGAAAGGCGATGCCGGTCGCATAGCTGCCCTCGGGCGGAAGTTCGAAGCCTTCCTGCTCCTTGCAGACCGCGCGTAGGAACTCGTCGGGCACCTGCAGCAGGATGCCTGCACCGTCGCCGGTGTTGGGCTCAGCGCCCGCGGCACCGCGGTGCTCAAGATTCAGCAGCGCGGTGATCGCTTTGTCGACGATGTCGCGCGAACGACGGCCGTGCATGTCCGCGATCATCGCGACGCCGCAGGAGCCGTGTTCGTACGCCGAGTTGTACAACCCGATTTGCTTTGGAGCCATTATCACCTAGCCCTCCAACCACGCTCTCTTACGAGCTGGCGTTAGCCACTCGGCGAGGGAGGCCGTTCGTGCACCACTGAACGACGGCTATGTCCAACACGCCATAAGTGACAAAACAATAGGGCAAACACCGTGCGACATGCCAACTTAGCTAAGCCTAACCAGGTTGCCCGCCCATCCCATTCGGATCTTGCCGCCCATCCTACGGCAGTCTTGAAATACTTTGTGCGCCTTGCCATTTCGCGTACCTGACAAACAGCTGTGAGGGGTGCACCCCGTCCACTCCGAGTCAACGGCCAGTCTGGACCATTTGCTACATAGACTTAACACAGGCGTTATACAGCCGTTATAAGCGGCTATCCGGTTTGCAGGAAAGCCTAGTCAGATTCTTAGAGTTTGCTCGCGCGACGTTTTGACCGCAGTTTCGGGCCGCAGATCGAGCTTACGCAGCAGCTGCGCGTTGAGGGCGACCACCACCGTCGACACCGACATCAGCACCGCGCCGACCGACATCGGCATCACAAAACCGATCCCTGCCAGCACACCGGCCGCCAACGGAACCGCGATCAGGTTGTAACCCGCTGCCCACCAGAGATTTTGCCGCATCTTTCGGTAGGACTGGCGGGACAATTCGATGACCGACAGCACCGACCGCGGGTCCGAGCTCGCCAGGATCACGCCGGCCGAGGCGATCGCCACGTCGGTGCCTGCGCCGATGGCGATTCCGACATCGGCCTGGGCCAGCGCGGGTGCGTCGTTGACACCGTCGCCGACCATCGCGACCGGACGCCCCTCATGCTGCAGCTCGGCCACCTTGGCTGCCTTGTCCTGCGGCCGCACCCCGGCATAGACGCGATCGATACCGAGATCGGTCGCGACCGCGGCGGCCACCGGTTCGGCGTCACCGGTGATCATCACGACGGTTATGCCCTGCTCCCGCAAGGCATCGACGGTCTGGCGCGATTCCGGCCGCACCTCGTCGGCCAGCCCCAGCGCACCGACCACCTTTCCGTCGACCAGCACGTGCAGCACGGTGGCGCCGTGCCAGCGAGCCGTCTGCTCCGGTGCGGCGGGTTCGAGGCCTTCCTGCTCCAGCAGCCGTGGGCCGCCGACCTGCACGTGCCGGCCGTCGACCGTCGCGCTGACCCCGACCGCCGGGGATGAACTGAATGCGCTCGCCGCGGACAGCGACAGCTCGCGACGCTGCGCGGCCTCCACGATCGCCCTGGCCAGCGGGTGTTCGGAGGCAGATTCGGCCGCCGCGGCCAGGGTCAGCAGTTCGTGCTCCGCCAGGCCCGATGCCAACACCGCGGTCACCGCGGGTTCGCCACGCGTGAGGGTTCCGGTCTTGTCGAAGAGCACCGCACCGACCGTGCGCATCGTCTCCAGGGCCAGCCGATCCTTCACCAACACCCCACCGCGCGCCGCACGTTCGGTGGCGATGGCGACCACCAGCGGGATCGCCAGGCCCAGCGCGTGTGGGCAGGCGATGACCAGGACGGTGATGGTGCGCACCACGGCCTGGTCGGGTTGGCCCAGCAGGGTCCAGACGATCGCGGTCAGCACGGCCGCCCCCAACGCGAACCAGAACAACCAACCCGCGGCCCGGTCCGCCAGCCGCTGGGCCTTCGAGGACGAGTTCATCGCGTCGTCGACGAGCCGCTGAATACCGGCCAGCGCGGTGTCGTCGCCGACTGCCGTCACGCTGATCCGCAACCCTGAGTCGGTGGCCACCGTGCCGGCGATGACGTCGTCCCCGACACTTCGGCGTACCGGACGCGATTCGCCGGTCACCATGGATTCGTCCATGTCGGCAGCGCCGTCGACGATCCGGCCGTCGACGGGCACGCTGCCACCGGGCCGGACCAGCACCACGTCGCCCACGCGAAGCTCGTCGGGGGTGACCGTGACGACGCGCTCGGGGTCGCCCTCGACGCGTTCGGCTTCGTCGGGCAACAGGGCGGCCAGGGAGTCGAGTGCGGACGTGGTCTGGGCCAGCGATCGCATCTCGATCCAGTGCCCGAGCAGCATGATGACGATCAGCAGCGCCAGCTCCCACCAAAAGTCCAGCTGGTGGTGCACCAGCCCGAGGCTGGCTCCCCATGAGGCGACGAACGCTACGGTGATCGCCAGGCCGATGAGCAGCATCATCCCCGGGGCCCGGGAACGGATCTCGCTGACTGCGCCGGTGAGAAACGGTCGCCCGCCCCACAGGTACATCACGGTGCCGAGTACCGGCGACACCCAGCCGACGCCGGGCACGTCCGGGATCGAGTAGCCCAGCAGCATCGCGAACATCGGCGACAGCACCACGGTCGGTACCGCCAGGGCGAGCATGATCCAGAACAGTCTGCGGAATTGCGCCACGTGATCGCCGTGGCCGCCGTGTCCCTCATGCCCGGAATGGCCGTGCTGCGCGTGAGCGGTCATATCCGTGCCCGTCATATCCATATCCACACCATATACCCTCGGGGGGTATATGACCACAGCTGACGGCGTAACTGTTGATCGCAATGCGCTATCCGTCGAATACCCCGTTGGGCCGCTTCCAGATCGAAACACTGGAAGAAAGCGCCGACCGCTGTGTCGCCTCGATCCCGCTCGCGGGCCTGGCGAACCCGCTGACCGGCGCGCCGACCGTCGGTCCGCTGGCCATGCTGGTCGACCACATCGGCGGCCTGGCCAATCACCTGCGCCGCAATCCCGACGAATGGACGGTCACCAGCGAGTTGGCCATCGAATTCACCGGCGCCGCGACACGCGCCATCGCCCGCGCGACCGAGCACCCGGTGACCGCGACGGCGCGGCCGTTCGGCCCCAAAGGCACGACGTCGATGAGCATCTGCGAACTCACGTGTGGCCGCATCCCGGTGGCCACCGCCACCGTGCGGTCGTTTCACATCCGCGCGCCCGAACATCTCGCCCAGTGGCCGCCGAGCTCGCGTGACACCGACACAGCCGGCGTGCCGCCGACGTTGGCCGCGCGGCTGGCGGTCGACGTCGCCGAGGGCGGTGGCGCCAAAGTGCTGCGGCAACTGCCGGACCCGGCGTTGAACAACCTGATCGGCATCGTGCACGGCGGGATCTCGGCCACCGCACTGGAATTGGTGGCCTCCGCCGCGGTCAACGACGGCCGGGCGCAGCATCTGTTGCAGACCGCGTCGCTTCGGGTCAACTATCTGCGCCAGTTCTTGGCCGGCGGAGAATCCCGTTATGAGGCAACGACTTTGCGCGTCGGACGCAGCAGCGGCGTGGCCGATGCGAAAGCCGTCCGCACCGACGGAGAAGTGGCGCTGCTGGCCCGGCTCACGGCGTACCCGGGAACCGACTAGGTGAGGTGGTCGAACTCCCCGCTGACCCAGCGGATGTGGGTCTCGGCCGCCCGGTGCACCACGTCCTTGGCAGCACTGTCGATCTCGTCGCCGCCGAGGGTGTAGAGCCGGTCGTAGTCGTAGGCGTCCAGCCGTGTCACGATGCGCTGCACCACCGCCGCCGACAACGGGATGTTCTTGGGAAAGCTGCGCTGAAAGGACACCCAGTTGCGCGCCAAGCCACCGCTGATGGTGTCCCCCGCCAGCAGCGTGCCATCCGCGGTCACCGCCACCGAGCTACCCCGCATGTGCCCTCCGACGTGCACCAGCCGCACGCCCGGCACCGGCTCGATCTCGTCGCGCCACAGCTCGATCAGCAGATCCTGCTGCGGAAGCCATTCCTGGTCAAGGGCATTCACGTACACCGGCACTCGGTCGAAGGCCCTGCTCCAGCTCAGCTGGGCGCCGAACATGTGTGGGTGGCTGGCTGCGATCGCCGCGACACCGCCGAGCCGGCGCACCAGTTCCACGACGTCGTCATCGAGATAGCTCGGCGCGTCCCACAGCAGATTGCCGCCTGCGGTCTGCACCAGGAACGACCGGTGCCCGATCGCGAACCGGGGCACCCGGCGCAGGCTGTGCACGCCGCGCCCGTGATCGGCGTACTCGGTGTGATGCGGCTGTGCGGCAAGGGCTTCCAGCGTCGTCCAGGTTCCGTGCGGCGGAAGGTCACCGCGCTCCTCGATCGAGACCACCTCCGAGGTGAGCACGCAGCTGTTCTCCGGCGGGCGGGCATCGGAGTGAGGATGTTCGACACCGCATCCGGTGCATATCCAGGTAGGCATGCGTCCCAGGCTGGCACCTCAACCATCGTTGAGGTCAACCGCCGACCTAGAGCGCCCGCAGATTCGGTATCGCCTGCCGGGCGCCCCGGCGCGGATTGCCGGCCATGCCACTGGCATACAGCAACCGCACGGCGCGGTGTCGGTGTGGCCGTAGCGGTTCCAGCAGCTCGACCATGGCGGCGTCGTCGATCGGGGTACCCAGCAGGGTCAGCCCCACCACCGTGGCCAGGTGGTAGTCGCCGACCGATAGCGCATCGGCGTCCCCGAACGCCCGCTGCACGGTCTCGGCGGCCGTCCACTCACCCACCCCAGGCAGTGAGCGCAGGCCCGCCACCGCCCGGTCGGCCGTGAGCCGTTCCAGCGCGTCGGCCCGCTGGGCACAACCGACGATGGTGCGGGCCCGGCCCGGGTCCACGTTGGCGCGGTGAAACTCCCACGACGGGATGCGTCGCCACACCTCTGCACTCGGCGGCACCCGCATCCCGCTGGGCGCGGGGCCGGGCGCCGGAGCGCCGTACTTGGTCACGAGCGCACGCCAGGCCCGCCAGGCATCCATGCCGGAGACCCGCTGTTCGATGATCGCCGGGATCAGCGCCTCAAGCACCCGACCGGTGCGGCCCAGCCGCAGATGGGGCGTGCGCCGATAGGCCGCGGCGATGGTCGGCTCGACAGGGTTGAAGTCGCTGTCGTCATCGGCAGCGCCGAGCAGTTCGGGCAGCCCGTCGAGGAATTCGCCGCTGCCGTCGCCCCAGGCTTCGCACTCGACGGTGTCAGGTGCGGTCTTGACGATCCGCGCGGTCACCGCGCCGGTGCGCATGAGGCTCGTGCGCCAGATCGCCCCGTCGGACGTGGTGCGATAACACGGATCGCGTCCGCTGCGTTGCAGCGGTGCCAGCGTCAGGCCAGGACTCGCCGGGCCGTCGAACACCACACTGGCGGTCGCCACCCGACAAGGTTATGCACCGACGCTGACATCCGCCTTGTCGGTGTAGAAAGCGACTCGTCCGGTGATCTCGGCGACCGCCGGATAGGCCTCTTCGTAGGTCCAGATCGCGTCGTCGACGCCGGCGACGTTGTAGTAGTGGGCCTCGCCCTTGAAGGGACAGTACGTCGTGGTGTCACTACGGGTCAGCGGAGCCACCACGTCGGCCAACGGGATGTACTGGACCGCGGGGTAGGTCGACTCCTGCAGGGTCAACGCGTCGTCGGTCTGCGCGACCACCTCGCCGTTGATCCGGACGGTGACGCGGCGCCCGGTTGGTTCGATGGTGATGGGATGTGCCGCCGTCGGTTGCAGCACCGGTCGGTCTGTCATAGAGATCACAACGCGGGCCGGTAGGCGTCGAATTCCCCGGTTACGATCGGGCCCATGACAGCTTCCGCGCCGGCCTCCGTGACTGCTTCGGTGTCGATCGCCGCCGATCCCGCAGCGGTGTATGCACTGATCACCGACCTGCCGACACTGGCGTCGCTGGCCGAGGAGGCGTACACCATGCGGTGGAAGAAGGGCGATTCGGCCGCGCCCGGTTCGGTGTTCGTCGGCCAGAACCGCAACGGTTCACGCACGTGGACCACCACCTGCACGGTCACCGCCGCCGACCCCGGCAAGACATTTGCGTTCGACGTGAAGTCGCTGGTGTTCCCGGTGGCGCACTGGCGCTACGACATCGCCGCAACCGAAACCGGCTGCACCGTCACCGAGTCCACGTGGGACCAGCGCGCGGGGTGGTTCAAGGTCGTCGGCGGCCTGGCCACCGGGGTTTCCGACCGCGGCGGCGCCAACGCAGAGCACATCGAGCGGACGCTGGAGCGGCTCAAGGAGCGCGCCGAACGGTGACCACTCAGTGCGGCTTGCCGGTGATGACGTCGGCGACCCGCGCGATCGGAGATGTCGACGCCCGGCCACCCGCCTCGTGCCGGTCCGCCAGCTTGTACGCGATGTACAGGCCGCGCACGCCAAGCCAGCGCAGCGGTTCGGGCTCCCAGGTGCGTGATTGGTGCCCGACCCACGGCAGCGCGGTGTTCGGGCTGTCGTGGCCGAGCACCAGATCGGCCAGGGTGCGACCAGCCAGGTTGGTCGCGGTCACGCCGTGGCCGACATAGCCGCCGGCCCAGCCCAATCCGGTGGTTCGATCGAGCGCCAGCCCCGCTTGCCAGTCGCGCGGCACTGCCAGCACCCCGCACCAGCCGTGAGCAATCGGGATGTCACGCACCTGCGGCAGGATCGAGTGCAGCACGTCGGTGAGCTGCCGGATGGTCTTGCCCGGCACCCGGCCGTCCTTGTCGGTGCGCGACGCATAGCGGTACGGCACGCTTCGCCCGCCGATGGCGATGCGGTTGTCGACGGTGCGCTGCGCGTAGAAGAATCCGTGCGCGGCGTCACCGACCGTTTCCCGTGCCTCCCAACCGATTTCGTCCCACCGGTCGGCAGGGATCGGCTCGGTGGCGATCATCGAACTGTTCATCGGCAGCCATCGCCTGCGCAGCCCGGGCAGCGCAGGCGTGAATCCTTCGGTGGTGCGCAGCACGATGGGGGCACGCACGGTTCCGTTGGCCGTGACGGCCCTTCCCGCGACGATGTCGGTGACCGGGGACTGCTCGTAGATCGTGACGCCGAGCCGTTCGACGGCGTCGGCAAGACCGCGTGCCAGCCGGGCGGGTTGAATCCGGGCACAGTGCGGTGTGTGATACGCCGATACCAGACCGGCAAACCGGATACGTTGTGCTGCTTGTTCTCCGGTCAGCTCGGTGACGTCGTTGCCCCACCGGCGTTCCTCGGCTGCGGAGCCGGCCAGGCGGGCGGCCTGCGCCGGGTTGCGGGCGATCTCCAGGGTTCCGCCCTTGACCGCACCCGCGTCGATGCCTTCCCGCTCGGCGACGCCGATGACCTCGTCGACGGCGTCGTTGAGGGCCCGCTGCCACGCCAGTACTTGTTCGCGGCCATGGGTTTTTGCCAATTTGTGCCGGTCGCCGGGGGCCAGGCCCGACAGCCATCCGCCGTTGCGGCCCGACGCACCGAACCCGGCGAACCGCGCCTCCAGGACCGTGATCCGCAAGCTGGGGTCGGCCTGCTTCAGGTAGTAGGCCGTCCACAACCCGGTGTAGCCGGCGCCGACGATGCAGACGTCGGCGTCACGGTCGCCGCCGAGCGCGGGCCGGTATGCGGGCAGTCTGTCGAACCAGTGGGAGACACGGCCGTTCACCGGATTGGAGATCGCGTTGGGCATCGCCAGATTCTGCCAGGACTTGTCGTCGCGCGGGCCCGGAAATCCGGGTGAACATCATTGTTTCTGCCATCCGCCGATCAATTTCTGCCACCGGAATTATCCCTCTGAGCACTGTGTTTGGACAGTCCGAACGGCACGGACCACCCGGAGCCGGAGGTAAAGAGGGAGACAGAGATGAAGAAGTTCGGGATTGCCGTCATCACCGCAAGCGCGCTGGGGGCAGGCCTGCTGGGCCTGGCCGGGCAAGCGCAGGCCGCCGTCCCCGCCACAGCGTCGTCGACGACCATCTCGGCCGGTGTCGATCACCTGGGCTGGCTGGATCAGATCCAGCCGAAGGTGAACGTCCCCAGCGTCGACAACACGGTGCGCCACAGCGGCCGCTGACATACGCAGTCAGAAGGGGCATCCCGCACGGGATGCCCCTTTCTCGTGTGAAGGCCTCAGAATGCGTAGCGGTGGTACTGGGCCATGTACCGCAGCGCGGGCAGCGTCCCCATCGCCTTGACGGTCCAGCGGTAGTACCACACCACGTGGTCGAACGAGTCGTCGTCGAAGGGTGATGTCCAGGCCAGCAACCGGGTACCCGGGACGGCGTCGAGGATGTCCTCGGGTTTGTTGATGGCCCAGTGCAGGTGGGCTCCGGCTCGACGCACGACGGCGTTGGTCCAGTCCCCCTTGATGCCCCACCGGTTGAACGCGTCGAATTGCAGCTCGCCGGTGTCGAAGTGGTCCACGACTCTGCGCAGCAGGGCGATGCCGTCCTGCTCGGTGAGGTACATGGTCAGGCCCTCGGCGATCATCAGGGTGGGCCGTCCGGCCGGAATGCCCTGCAGCCAAGTGGGATCCGTCACAGACGCGGGGACGACGTGATAGTGCTCGGCGGCCGGGTAGAGCTGTGTGCGCAACCGCGCGACGTCGGGATAGTCGATGTCGTACCACTCGACGCCAGGCCCGGGAGCCAGCCGGAAGAACCGGCTGTCCAGCCCGCAACCCAGGTGCAGCACGACGGCGTCGGGATGCACCGCCAGGAATTGGCGGGCCCACCGGTCGAAGTGTGCGCTGCGCGTGGTCACCGCGGGCGACTTGGTCGCCGTGATGGTGGTCTGACTCCAGTCGTAGTCGATGCGGTCGACGATGTCCCTGGCCCAGGTGTCGTGCAGGATCGAGTTGGGCAGGTCGGCGTCGAGAGCCTTGGCGTAGAACGTCGCGAGCATGGTCTGCGGCGCGCCGCGCAGGTCGACCTTGAGCTTTTCGGTCATCTCGCCAGGCTAGCGCGGTAATACAGTTGCAGCACAAGCCTTTAACGCCTACCGGCGTGGCGTTCAGCCCTGCTTCGCGGCGCGTCTGGCCGCGCGCACACCCACCCAGAACTGAGCCGCCTCTCGCACGGAATCCTCGACCGGCCCTGGGCGCCAACCGAGTTCACGCTCGGCCTTGCCGTGGTCGACGGGAGCCTCGGCACGCATCAGCCGCAGCGATGCCAGCGACATCTGCTCTTCGGTGCCTTTGAGTCTGCCTTTGATGGTGCCGATCGTGGCCAGCGCGTAGGTGAGCGGCAGCGGGATGGTTTTCGCCGGCGGCGCGACACCGGCGGCGTCCGCGGCGATGCGGGCCACCTCGGCGTTACTGATCATCTTCGCCGAGATGAGGTAGCGCTCCCCGATGCGACCCTTGTCCGCCGCCAGAATCAGGGCCCGCGCGGCGTCGTTGACGCCGACGGCTTCCAGCTCGATGCCGCTCATCACGAACGGCAGCTTGCCGAACGCTGCCGCCGCGATGATGGAGCCGTGCGGGGTGCGGCCCCAGTCGCGGCCGCCGTAGGTGGTGGAGACGCACATCGCGACGGCGGGTAACCCGCGCTCGCGGGCGTACTGCAGCACCAGGTTCTCGGCAAGCACGCGGGACCGCACGTACGGCGTGAGGCGTTTCATCTGGTTCGGACCGATGACGTCGTCCTCGTTGGACACCCGGGTCCGCCGTCGGTCCACGGTGGCATAACTGCTGGTGAACACGAAACGTCGTAAGCCAGAAGCAATTTCGGGCTCCACGGCGACGTCGAGCACGTTGCGGGTGCCCTCGACGTTGGTGCGGAACAGCGGCGCCGGGTCGCGCAACCAGCCGCGGGTGTCGACGACGCAGTAGTAGACGACGTCGGCGCCGGTCATCGCCTCGCGCAGCACAGCGCTGTCCCAGATGTCGCCGATAAACCGGGTGACATCGAGATCGTCGATGCCGATCGTGTTGGCGCCGGGCCGCACCATCACCCGGACGTCTTCGCCGGCCTCGACGAGCTGGCGGGTGACGTGCGAGCCCAGATATCCGTTGGCGCCGATGACCAGAGCCGTCATGCCTGCCGTCCCATCTTCTCCATCCGCTGCATCCAGTGCGCTGCCTCGTCGCTCAGCGTGCCGAGCTCGGCGGCCTTGCGGCACCACTTCATCGAGGCGGACACAAACCGCAGCGGGTTGTAGATGTCCTCCTGGCGGGACCACATCCCGTCGCCGGCGTAGGTGATGATCGAGATGTTGGTGGCGCTGATGATGGTGCCGTCGCCCGGGTCGACCATCGGGTTGTCCAGCTCGCAGATGATCCGTCCGGTCGATTCGTCGATCACGTGCCACAGCGACGGGAACGCCGTCATGTAGCTGCCCGGGAAGCTCGTCATGGTCTTCCAGATCCAGGCCCGCACCTCGTCGCGGCCCTTCATCGTGCCCGCCGCGTGCTCGATGTACTCGACGTCGGGTGTGTAGTGCTCCACCCACACGTCCCAGTCCTTGGTCGTGGCGGCGCGGTCCACGGTTTTTTCGAAGGTCGCGAACGCCGCGGCCAGCTCCTCGCGGCTGAACGTCTTGCTCACCCAAGAACTAGAACACGTTCTACCATTCGACGGCAAGCACCTTCCGGTCCCCCAGCGGCGCGGACAGCGGCACGTCCACCGTTGCGCGGACCGCCAGCGCGATACACATTCTTCCCACCGATTCCGGTGGCGTGCCGCCACGCAGATCCACGGTGACAGTCTGGTCGGTCTCCTGCGCGCTGACGTGCACACCGAAGCAGTCGGGGGTGCCCGCGGTGAAATTCACCGCGAGGCCCTCACCGCTGCGCGCCCAGGATGCGATGCGGGTGACGTGCGGGGCGACGATGGCCGGGTCGTCGACGAAGACCGTGCGCGCGGGGTCCGGCGCCACCTCCGGCACGGCCGTCGGCTCCGCGGCGGCCCGCCCGGCTCCGGCTGTCAGGAGTAAACCGGCCAGAGCTGCGGTTACAGCTATGCGCATGGGTCCCACGGTAGCGGCGGAGCACAATGGGACCCACCGGCCGACAGACCCTATTGAAGGAGCGAGCGCAATGAGCAACTACTCCACGGCAATCCTCGCGGGCGGCTGCTTCTGGGGCATGCAGGATCTGATCCGCAAGCAGCCGGGCGTGGTGTCGACACGCGTGGGCTACACCGGTGGCCGCAACGACCACCCCACATACCGCAACCATCCCGGCCACGCCGAGGCCGTCGAGATCGTCTACGACCCCGCCAAGACCGACTACCGGGCACTGCTGGAGTTCTTCTTCCAGATTCACGATCCGAGCACCAAGGACCGGCAGGGCAACGACGTCGGCACCAGCTACCGGTCGGCGATCTTCTACCTCGACGATGAGCAGAAGCGCGTCGCACTGGAAACCATCGCCGACGTGGACGCGTCGGGTTTGTGGCCGGGCAAGGTGGTCACCGAGGTCACGCCCGCCGTCGACTTCTGGGAGGCCGAGCCCGAGCACCAGGATTACCTGCAGCACTTCCCCAACGGCTACACCTGCCACTTCCCGCGGCCGGGCTGGAAGCTGCCGAAGCGGCAGACCGCCAACCAGTAACCGCTACTGCCCCAGCGGCGTGGCGCGCCGGTGCATGACGACCCGGCCGCCCGACTTCGGCGTGTACGCCACCCCGCGCGAGTGCACCTTCTCGCCGGGTGCGGTCGTGGTCTCGATGACGAAGTGCCGCAACACCGTTCGCAGCACGACATCCATCTCGACGTTGGCGAACGCCGCTCCCACGCAACGCCGCGTGCCACCGCCGAACGGGATCCAGCCCAGGCCGGGGCGGCTGCCGACGAACCGCTGCGGGTCGAACCGGCCCGGGTCCGGGAACTCCTCGGGCCGTTCCTGGATCGCGGCGAGCGCGACGATGACCGAGTAGCCCTGCGGGATCACCCAGTCGCCGAGTTCGAATGCCGGCGCGTAGACGTGGCGGCCTGCGAAATCGATGACGGTCCTGACCCGCTGTATCTCCAGGATGGTCGCCTGGCGGTACTCGTTGCCGTCGGTCGCGGCCTCGGCGACGAGTTCGGCGAGCACCTCGGGATGGCGGCTGATGCGTTCGAACGCCCACCCCAGCGTGGACGCCGTGGTTTCGTGACCGGCAGCCAGCAGCGTCAGTAGCTCGTCGCCGATGTCTTTGCGGGACATCGCCGAACCGTCTTCGTAAGTGCTGCGCAGCAGCAGCGCGAGGATGTCGTCACGGTGCTCGAACTCGGGGTCGGATTCGATCCGTTCGATCAGCTGGTCGATCACCGCGTCGTACTGGCTGCGATATCTGGCCAGCCGCGCCCATGGGCTGAACCGGCCGTAGTCCCGCGTCGGGTTGGGCAGCACGGCGAGCCGTGACCCGAGGGTCACCCAGGGCGGGATGATGCGCCGCAGCTCGTCGAGTTGTTCGCCGTCGGCACCGAATACCGCACGCAGGATGGCGTTGAGGGTGATGCGCATCATCGGCTCGAGGGTTTCGAACTCCCTGCCCTCCGGCCAGTTCGCCGCCTCGCGCAGCGTTTCCTCCTCGAAGATGGCCTCGTAGTTGCGGATGCTCTTGCCGTGGAACGGCGGGGTCAGCAGCTTGCGCCGGCGCCGGTGATCGGTGCCGTCGAGGGCGAAGACAGATCCCGAGCCGAGGATGCGGCTCAGGTTGGGCTGGACGTTGCCGACGTCCTCGGTGTTGGCCTGGAACAGCTGCTTGGCCAGCTGCGGCTCGGCGACGATGACCGTGCGGCCGAACATCGGCAGCCGCAGGGTGAAGATGTCGCCGTAGCGCCGCGAGATCCGCTTGACCATCCACCGCCGGGCAAGCGCATACCCGGCACCCTGCAGCACGACGGGAATCCGGGGGCCCGGCGGTATCCGCGCCTCGGTGATTTCGGGTTGTACGACGGTCACTGTTTCGGTCATGCCATCTCCAGCCACATGTTGGTACTGCCGTGTACCACTAACGTGTGTAGTACGGTACTCGCAGGTACCAAGCGACGCAAGGGTGGTGACATGACTGCTGCACTCGCGGGTTCCGGGTCTCCGGCCGGAACGGACGCCTTCCGGCTGCGCCTGCTCGACGGGCTCGCGGCAGCCATCACCGACAAGGGCTATCGCGAAACCACGGTCGCCGACGTCGTCCGGCACGCCCGCACCTCCAAACGCACCTTCTACGACCAGTTCTCCAGCAAGGAAGCGTGTTTCATCGAGTTGCTGCGGCTCAACAACGCGCGCCTGGTCGGCGAGATCCGGACCGCCGTCGACGCCGACGCGCCGTGGCAGGACCAGATCGCACAAGCCGTCGGCGCTTACGTCGACCACATCGAATCCGCCCCTGCCGTCACCTTGAGTTGGATCCGGGAACTGCCCGCGCTCGGCGCCCAGGCGCGCCCGTTGCAGCGCGAAGCCATGCGTGAACTCACCGATCTGCTCATCGATCTCAGCGCGAACGCAGGCTTCCGGCACGCCGAGCTGCCCGAGCTGACCCGCCCGATGGCGATCATCCTGCTGGGCGGACTGCGTGAACTGACCGCGATGATCGTCGAAGACGGCCGCGAGATCCGCGAGATCTACGGTCCGGCCGTGGCCGCGTCGCAGGCCATCCTCGGCCCCCGCGCCGACTCAGCCGAGCATCAGCCGCGCTGATTTCTCCAGTCGGCGCGCGATGGCCGGGTACGCCTCGTAACCCATACCGGCCCGCACCAGTGCCCCGGAGTAGAGCAGCTCCAGCGATTCGATGACGTCGGGATCGGTTTCCGGGCCCAGCGCGGCGGCGAGCCTGCCACGGATGTCGGCGCCGATGCGCTGACGCAGCACCTCGACGTCGGGATCCCTGCCGAGCAGGGCATTGGTCACCGCACCGGCGAATTCGGGCTCGTCGGCCACCAGCGATGCGATGTGCTGCAGCACCTCCACCACCCGGGTCGCGGGGTCCGGCGACGTGTGCGGTGCGGGCGGTGCGCCGGCGAGCCTGCGCCAGAACACCTCGGCGACAAGGTGTTCCTTGGACGAGAAGTATGTATAGGCGGTCGCCGATCCGACGCCCGCCTCAGCCGCCACCCTTCGCACGGTCAACCCGGCGAAACCTTCGCGGCTGATCAGCTCGACCGCAGCGCGGCCCAGACGTTCGACGGTGTCGGCTTGCCGTGCGGTCAGCCGACGACGAGTCGACTCCAAGGCCGGATCGGACACGTGTCCGGACGCTACTACAACGCCCTGAGACCAGCAACGTAGATTGTGATCCCATGAGCTCCGCCGACACTGTGTCATCGCCGTTGTCACCGCGCGCCGAGCGCCTTTTCGCGCTGGCAGAGCAGGTCACCGGTTTCATGCCTGCCGACGAGGGACGCGCTCTCTACGACGCCGCGGTCCGCTACCTCGACGGCGGGGTCGGCGTGGAGATCGGGACGTACTGCGGGAAGTCGACAGTGTTGCTCGGTGCGGCCGCGCAGGAGACCGGTGCGGTGGTGTACACCGTCGATCATCACCATGGTTCCGAAGAGCACCAGCCGGGCTGGGAGTACCACGACGCCTCGCTGGTCGATCCCGTCACCGGGCTGTTCGACACGTTGCCCACCATGCGGCACACCCTGGACGCCGCCGGTCTCGACGAGCACGTCGTGGCAGTGGTCGGAAAGTCGCCGATCGTGGCCCGGGGCTGGCGAATGCCGTTGCGGCTGTTGTTCATCGACGGCGGCCATACAGAGGAGGCGGCGCAGCGGGATTTCGACGGCTGGGCCCGTTGGGTCGAGGTCGGCGGTGCGCTCATCATCCACGACGTGTTCCCCAACCCCGCCGACGGCGGCCAGGCCCCGTTCCACATTTATCAGCGCGCGCTCGACACCGGGGTGTTCCGAGAGGTGGCCGTGGTGGGTTCGATGCGGGTGCTGGAGCGGATCTCTGGACCCGCACGCGAGGAGGACTAGCGGTCGCTGACGACGCATTCGCAGTCGAAGTCGCCTTCCAGACCCCGGGGTAGGCCCTCGCCCCGGAAGATGCCACTGGCGGGCGTGGTCGACGACAGCGCGTCGGCCGCCAGGATCATCGCCGCACCCGTCCAGGTGGTGCGTTCTTCGGGCCAGCGTTTGCCGTCGGCGAAAACCAGTCCGGTCCAATAGGATCCGTCGCCCTCCCGCAGGTGCTGCATGGCGGTGAACTGCTGGTGCGCACGGCGGGTGTCACCGATCGCGTCCAGCGCCATCACCAGTTCGCACGTCTCGGCGCCGGTGACCCATGGCCGGTGATCCACACAGCGGATGCCCAGCCCTGGTACCACGAAGTCGTTCCAGCGCTCCTCGATACGGGCCAGGGCAGCCGCTCCCTGCAGCGCCCCGCCCAGCACCGGGTAGTACCACTCCATCGCGTGGGTGTCCTTGGCGGAGAAGGCTTCCGGATGCGCGACGATGGTGTGGCCGAGTCTCCCCAGCGCGACCTCCCATTCCGGCTGAGGATCGTCGAGGTAGTCGGCGAGCGCCAATCCGCACCGGATGCTGTGGTAGATGCTCGCGCAGCCCGTCAGTAGCGCCTCGCGCACCGGGCCCGAGGGTGTACTGGCCCAATAGATCTCGCCGCCGGAGGCTTGCAGGCCGAGGACGAAGTCGATGGCCGCGGACACCACGGGCCACATCGTCTCGGCGAACCGGCGGTCGCGGGTGATCAACACGTGATGCCAGACCCCGGTCGCCACGTACGCGCAGAAGTTGCTGTCGCTGTTGGCATCCTCGATGACGCCGGCGCGCAACTGGATGGGCCATGAGCCGTCCGGCCGCTGCACCGTGCGGCACCAGTCGAACGCAGCCCTGGCCGGTTCGATGAGTCCGGCTGTGGTGAGCGCCATGGCGTTCTCGACATGGTCCCACGGGTCGGTGTGCCCGCCGTCGAACCACGGCAGGGCGCCCGAAGACTCCTGGGTCGCCGCGATCGACTCTGCGGTCTGGCGGCACGCGGCAGGCGTCAGGACACCTGCCACCCCCGGAGCTTCAGGCAGTCGCAACGTCGAC
Organism: Mycobacterium aquaticum; assembly: GCF_002086485.1. Classification (GTDB taxonomy): domain Bacteria; phylum Actinomycetota; class Actinomycetes; order Mycobacteriales; family Mycobacteriaceae; genus Mycobacterium; species Mycobacterium aquaticum. The sequence continues at coordinate 25,267 of NZ_MVHF01000061.1, forward strand.
CGCCGGTTTGGTGAAGTACAGTGCGACGCTCTTACCGATCACCGGGTTGAGCAGCGACTCGGCGGCCCTGGTCACCCACGGCCTGCCCATCATGTCCCACACCAGCAGCTGGTGATACGCCTTGACTGCCGGGTGATCGTTCTTGTCGGTTCCCACAAGGCATTTCAGCCACCAGTACGGCGAATGCAGGGCGTGGGCGTGATGGGTGTGGGTCAGCTCCAGGCCGTGGGCCAGCACCTTGTCGCGCAACACGTCGGCGTGGTAGATCCTGATGTGCCCGCCCTCGTTGGCGTGGTATTCGTCGGACAGCAGCCAGCACACCTTCTCCGGTAGCCAGCGCGGCACCGTGATGGCCAGCGCGCCACCGGGTTTGAGCACCCGCACCAGTTCAGCGATGGCGCGGTCGTCCTCGGGCACGTGTTCGAGGATCTCCGAGGCGATGACGCAGTCGAAACTGCCGTCGGCGTATGGCAGGTCGAGCGCGTCGCCCTTCACGGCCTCACCCTTGGCCGAGAGCGGGACATGCCCCTCGTCCCGCATGGCGCGCAGCATCGCCTCGACGTCGTTGAGGTCTGACACACTCTGGTCGAAGCCCACCACGTCGGCGCCCCGGCGGTAGGCCTCGAAGGTGTGCCGGCCCGCACCGCAGCCCACATCGATCACCGATGTGCCCGGTCCGATCCCGAGCCGGTCGAAATCAACGGTCAGCATCTTGTCACCCCTCCGCACCTGGCACGCGCCATCTCGTACACCGAAACAGTCTGTGCAGCAACAGATTCCCAACTGAACACGTCGAGCGCCCGCCGCCGGCCGGCCGCGCCGAGCCTGCGTCGCTCCAACGGCGAATCGAGCAACTGGCCGAGCACCGCCGTCAGCTCGTCGACGTCGGCGGGCCGGACGAGCCGGGCGCACTCGCCGTCGTTGCCGACCACCTCGGGCAGGGCTCCCGCTCGGCTCGCGACGATCGGCGTGCCGCTGGCCATCGCCTCCACCGCGGGCAGCGAAAAGCCTTCGTAGAGAGAGGGAATGCAGGCGACCTCGGCAGAAGCCAGCAGTTCGGCCAGTTCTGCGTCGGACAGCCCGCTGGAGCTGTGCACGATGTCGGAGATACCGAGCTCGGCGATGAGTTTCTCGGTGGGGCCGTTGGGTTCGAGCTTGGACACCAGCTGGACGTCCAGGTTGCGTTCGACCCGCAACCTGGTGACGGCGTGCAGCAGGTGGCTGATGCCCTTGAGCGGCACGTCGGCGCTGGCGATCGCGATGATCCGGCCGCTGACCTGCTGCGCCGACGGCTTGAACAGCTCGGTGTTCACCCCGAGCGGCACGACGTGCAGCTGCCCCGGGGCCACTCCGAAGTCCTCGGCGATATCGGCCGCCGAGGACGACGACACCGTCAGCAGTTCCGGCATCCGCCGGGCCACCTGCTTCTGCATCTCCGCGAAGCCATACCACCTGCGTACCAACGGTTTACGCCACCAGGTGGCAGCGGCGACCTCGACCTGCCGATCCCGGGTGATGGGGTGGTGCACCGTGGCGACCACCGGAAGCCCCAGGTGAGCGATCTTCAGCAGCCCCGTGCCCAGGCTCTGGTTGTCGTGTACGACGTCGAACTCGTCACGGCGTCGGGCCAGCATCCGCGCGGCCCGCATGGTGAACGTGCGGGGTTCCGGGAAGCCCGCGGTCCACATCGTCAGCAGTTCGAGCGCATCGATGTGGTCGCGAATCTCGCTGAGTCGCGGCACCCGGAACGGGTCGGGCTCGCGGTACAGGTCGAGGCTGGGGACCTCGGTCAGCTTGACCCTGGGGTCCAGGATCTCCGGATAGGGCTGGCCGGAGAACACCTCGACCTGATGACCCAACTCGGCCAGCCCGGCGCTGAGATGACGGACATATACGCCCTGCCCGCCACAGTGGGTCTTGCTCCGATAGGACAGCAACGCGATACGCATAGTCAGCTCACTCGTCGGCGGAAACGGCGCTGAACAGGGCAGACGGACTCACGCAGCGACTCCGCACCCTCTGGACATGTGTCCAGACTATAGTTTGACGTGCTAGCAGACGCAACGCATCCGATTTGACACCTCTACCGCCCGGCCGGCCGACGCTGAGCAGTCGACTGGCAGTTCTGACTCTGCGGTGTGGGCGCAAAACTTCGAGATGCTCACGCCGTCAGCGCAGTGTCAACGCCGAGACCGGCGCCACGACCGGGCGTCACTCCGGAGGAAACCCGCCCGTGGCCACCGGGCCCCAGCGGCGCGGCGTCAGCCGGATGAGGCACTTGCCCTGGTCGACCATCGCTTGCCGGTACTCGTCCCAGTCCGGATGCTCACCGGCGATCGAGCGGTAGTAGTCGACGAGCGGTTCGACGGCGTCGGGCAGAGCAATGACTTCGGCGTCGCCGTCGACCTGGACGTACGGCCCGTTGAACTCATCGGAGAGCACCGTCACGCTCGCAAGCGGGGTCCGGCGGATGTTGGCCGCCTTGGCGCGCTGCGGATAACTCGCGACGATGATCCGTCCCTGTTCGTCCACCCCACCCGTCACGGGCGAGCTCTGCAACGTGCCGTCTGCGCGAAATGTCGTCAGCACCATCCGATGTCGCGGGCGAACGAAGTCGAGTAGGGCTGTGAGATCCACGGCGTCTGCCGTCGCATACTTTCGGGCCATGGCTTCGACGCTACTCACCGACTGCCCCTCGGCAGGACGAACGCGAACGGCCGCGGAAATCCCAGCCCGGTGAGACGCGCTTCGCGGACCGCCGCGATCTCGACGGGCACCACCATTCCCGATGACGGCTCGTAACACTGCAGCGCGTTGCCGGCCGCCGCCACGATCAGCACCCAGTGCCGTGGAATTCCGTGGCCACCGACCAGCATGGCTACCGGCCGGTCGGCGGTGAGCGCACCCAGGACATCGGCCAAGCCATCGTCAGTACCGCGAAAGGGTCGCCAACGGTAGGGGACGTCGGGTCTGCTCAGTGCCCGTGCCATGCCTGCCGGGGTCGCGCCGAGCCGGCGGGGCCACAGGCGGTTGATCTCGTCGTGAACCCGATGCTGCTCGGCGGAGAACCACTCCCGGCCGCCAGGACCGAGCAGCCTCGCGCGGTATGCGGGATCCATCAGCACACCCGCCACCACCGCGACGGTCGGGCCGCAGGTGACCCCGTCACGTTGCCGCAACCCCAGCGCGGCCAGCTGCGCCGGTCTCACCGCCCGCAGCCTACCGCCGCCGCAGACTGACGCCGGGCGACTTGTGGCAGCATCGATCAGGTGGCCAACAGCCCCGACGTGCAACGACTGCGCGACCTCGCGCTGCTGCGCCGTGTGCGCGACCGGATGGACCGCGACTACGCCCAGCCGCTCGACGTCGAAGCTCTCGCGCGCGGGGTGAACATGTCGGCCGGGCATCTGTCCCGGCAGTTCAAGCTGGCGTACGGAGAATCGCCGTACAGCTACCTGATGACCCGGCGTATCGAACGCGCCATGGCGCTGCTTCGCGTCGGCGATCTCACGGTCACGGAAGTCTGCTTCGCAGTCGGGTTCTCGTCGCTGGGCACCTTCAGCACCCGCTTCACCGAACTCGTCGGCATCCCGCCAAGCACCTACCGCCAGCAGATGGCCGACTCGGCCGAGGGCATCCCGTCGTGCGTCGCCAAGCAGGTGACCAGACCGATCAGGAATCGAGAAGCGTCGAGCACCAAACCGCAATTAGCGTGACGGACATGGACATCACCATCAGCTCAAGCTTCCTTCCTCAGAACGACCCGGAGGCCGCCAGGACGTTCTACCGCGACGTCCTCGGCTTCGAAATCCGCAAGGACGTCGGCTACAACGGCATGCACTGGATCACCGTCGGACCTGTGGACCAGCCCGATGTCTCCATCGTGCTGTTCCCGCCGGAGGCCACCCCCGGCATCACCGACGAGGAGCAACGCGTCATCTCCGAGATGATGGCCAAGGGCACCTTCGCGAGCCTGCTGCTGGCCACCAAGGATCTCGACAGCACCTTCGAAAAGCTGCAGGCGACGGATGCCGAGATCATTCAGGAACCGACCGATCAGCCGTACGGCATCCGCGACTGCGCGTTGCGTGACCCGGCAGGCAACCTCATCCGTCTCCAGGAGATCCGCTGAATGGCCAAGAGCCCCAAGACCACCCAGGTCCACCCGGCTGACACCCACGACCTCATCCGCGTGCACGGCGCCCGCGTGAACAACCTCAAAGACATCAGTGTGGAGCTGCCCAAGCGGCGCCTGACGGTGTTCACCGGGGTGTCCGGTTCGGGCAAGAGTTCGCTGGTGTTCAGCACGATCGCTGCAGAATCCCAGCGGCTGATCAACGAGACCTACAGTTCGTTCGTCCAGGGTTTCATGCCGAACCTGGCGCGCCCCGAGGTCGATGTGCTCGACGGCCTGACCACGGCGATCATCGTCGACCAGCAGCGGATGGGTACCGATCCACGGTCCACGGTCGGCACGGCCACGGACACGGGTGCACTGCTGCGCATCCTGTTCAGCCGGATCGGCAAACCGTATATCGGTTCACCACAGGCGTTTTCGTTCAATGTGGCATCGATCAGTGGCGCGGGTGCGGTCACCGTCTCCAAGGGTGGCCGCACCACCAAGGAACGCCGCAGCTTCAGCATCACCGGTGGGATGTGCCCGCGCTGCGAGGGCCGCGGATCGGTCAGCGACATCGACCTGACCGCGCTGTACGACGACAGCAAGTCGCTCAACGAGAACGCCCTGACCATTCCCGGCTACAGCATGGACGGCTGGTACGGCCGAATCTACCGGGGCTGCGGCTATTTCGATCCGGACAAGCCGATCCGCAAGTTCACCAAGAAGGAACTCGACGCGCTGCTGTACCAGGAGCCGACGCGCATCAAGGTCGACGGCGTCAATCTGACCTACGCCGGGCTGATACCGCAGATCCAGAAGTCGTTCTTGTCCAAGGACGTCGACTCCATGCAGCCGCACATCCGCGCGTTCGTGGAACGTGCGGTGACGTTCGCCGTCTGCCCGGACTGTGCCGGCACCAGGCTCACGGCGGAAGCCCGGTCGTCGAAGATCAAGGGGCTCAACATCGCCGAGGTCTGCGCCATGCAGATCAGCGATCTCGCCGACTGGATCAAGGGCATCGACGACAATGGGGGTACCGCCCGCGCGTACAGTGGCGCCAGCCACGCGCGGGGGACGGTGGCACCGCTGCTGACGTCGTTGCGCCATACGCTGGACTCCTTCGTCACGATCGGGTTGGGCTACCTGTCGCTGGACCGCCCGTCGGGCACGCTGTCAGGTGGAGAAGCCCAGCGCACCAAGATGATCCGGCATCTCGGCTCATCGCTCACCGACGTCACCTATGTGTTCGACGAGCCCACCATCGGGCTGCACCCGCACGACATCGCCCGGATGAACGAACTGCTGCTCGCATTACGGGACAAGGGCAACACCGTGCTGGTCGTCGAACACAAACCCGAGGCCATCGCGATCGCCGATCATGTCGTCGACCTCGGGCCGGGCGCGGGCACCGCAGGCGGCACCGTCTGCTTCGAGGGCACGGTGGAGGAGCTGCGGGCCAGCGACACGGTCACCGGTCGCCATCTCGACGACCGTGCTGCGCTGAAACCCGAGGTCCGAAAGGCCGACGGTGCACTGGAGATCCGCGGCGCCAACACGCACAATCTGCGCGACGTCGACGTGGACATCCCGCTGGGGGTGCTCGTCGTCGTGACCGGGGTCGCGGGGTCCGGCAAGAGCTCGTTGATCGACGGATCGGTCTCGGGGCGCGACGGCGTGGTGACGGTCGACCAGACCCCGATCAGGGGCTCGCGGCGCAGCAACCCGGCCACCTACACCGGCCTGCTGGAGCCCATCCGCAAGGCGTTCGCGAAGGCCAACGGCGTGAAACCCGCTCTGTTCAGCGCCAATTCGGAGGGCGCCTGCCCGTCGTGCAACGGCGCCGGCGTCATCTACACCGACCTCGGCGTGATGGCCACCGTCGAGTCACTGTGCGAGGTGTGTGAAGGGCGCCGGTTCGACGCGTCGGTACTGGAATACACCTTCGGCGGTCGCGACATCAGCGAGGTGCTCGCGATGTCGGTCACCGAGGCAACCGAGTTCTTTGCCGGCGGCGAGGCGAAAGTCCCTGCTGCGCACAAGATCCTGGAACGTCTGGGCGACGTCGGCCTCGGCTATCTGAGCCTCGGCCAGCCGCTGACCACGTTGTCCGGCGGTGAGCGGCAACGGCTCAAACTGGCCACCCACATGGGTGAGGCCGGCAACGTGCTGATCCTCGACGAGCCCACCACCGGGCTGCATCTGGCCGACGTCGACCAATTGCTGGCCCTGCTGGACCGGTTGGTGGATGCGGGGCAGTCGGTGATCGTGATCGAACACCACCAGGCCGTCATGGCACACGCCGACTGGATCATCGATCTGGGTCCCGGCGCGGGCCACGACGGCGGCCAGGTGGTCTTCGAGGGCACCCCGGCCGATCTGATCGCATCCCGGGCCACGCTGACCGGGAAACACCTCGCGGATTACGTCGGTACCTGACAGTTGTCGGCCAAGCGGCCGATAATGGTCGGCATGGCCGCCAAGGTGTCGAACCTACTGGCAGAACGTCTGAACTCGCTTCGCTATCAACCGACGGCGAAACGCATCCGTGCCTGCATGGGCGGTGAGCCGGTCGCCGATACCTGCGAGGCCGTGCTGGTGTGGGAACCGCGTCGGGTTGTCCCGACCTACGCGGTGCCCCGCACGGCCCTCACCGCCGGACTGGTGCCTGCGGGCGCCGCGGGCAACGACGACGAGATCCCCGGGTTTCTCGACCCGTCCGTCCCGTTCACCACCCATAGTTGTCCGGGCACCACCTACGACGTGATCGCGGGTGAAGAGACCGGCGCCGCCGCTGCCTATCAGCCCGACGATCCGGACCTCGACGGGTACCTGATCCTCGACTTCGCCGCCTTCGAGTGGCGCGAGGAAGACGAGCCGATCGTCGCCCACCCGCGCGACCCGTTCCACCGCATCGACGTCCTACGCAGCAGCCGGCACATCCGCATCGAGCTCGACGGCCGCTTGCTGGCCGAATCCGACCATCCCACATTACTTTTCGAGACGCTGTTGCCGACTCGGTTCTACCTTCCGCGCCAGGACGTGGCGGTGGCGCTCGCCGACAGCAACACGATCAGCTTCTGCGCGTACAAGGGTCGGGCAAGCTACTACTCGCTGCCGGACGGCCCCGCCGATGTGGCGTGGAGTTACCACGATCCGTTGCAGGACGCCGGGCCCGTGCGGGGACTGATCTGCTTCTTCGACGAGCGAGTCGAGGTCACGCTCGACGATGTGCCGCGCGAACGCCCTGTGACCCCGTGGAGTACCCGCTAACAGCTGATTTGGAAGGTCTGGTTTTGACCTGACCAGTTCTGGCAACATCACCACTGACCAAGTCATCCGGACATAGTCAGTGGGTGGGGATCATGATGGGTTCACCGGCGGTCTCGATCCCAGCGGTTTCGTACTGGGCCGCCGCCGGGACGGAAGGCGGCGGCGCCGCCCTTGACCAGGTCATCGGCATGTCGGCTGCCGCGCTGGTGGTCAGCGTTGCCTTGTTGTGGGTGGGATACCTGCACCGGATGCGACGTATCACGTGGCTGAGCAGCTTCGCAGAACGCCTGGGCCGCAAGTTCCATCGTCCACCATGGGTCGCGCTGCAGGTGTTCCTGTTCACCGCAACCATCATCTGCGCGCTGTTCGGGTTCATCTGGGATGTGAGCCTGCACATCGGCAAAGGCCGCGATCCCGGTCCGCTGGCCAACCCCGCGCACTATTTCATCCTTGTCGGGCTCTTCCTGCTGTTCATCGCCGGATCGATGGCCATCGTGCTGCCCTACGACAAGCCAGGGCCCGCCGCGATCAGGATCACGCGCACCTGGTACGCCCCCGTGGGCGGCGTCCTGATGGCGTTGTGCGGCCTGTACGCGCTGATCGGCTTTCCGCTCGACGACATCTGGCATCGCATCTTCGGTCAAGACGTAACCCTTTGGGGTCCAACACATCTGATGCTGATCGGCGGCGCGGGCCTGTCTTTGATCGCGGTGCTGCTGCTCGAGCACGAGGGCCGGGTGGCCATGGGACCGGACGCGCCCGAGGACAGCAAGTTCAACAAGTTCCTGTACTTCCTGTCCTTCGGCGGCCTGTTCATCGGGCTGTCGGTGTTCCAGATCGAGTACGACTTCGGCGTCGAGCAGTTCCGTCTCGTGCTGCAGCCGATGATGATCGCGGGCGCGGCCGCCCTGGCCGCCGTCGCAGCGCGGCTCGTACTCGGCCCGGGTGCCGCGCTCATCGCGGCCGCGTTCGCCGTCGCGCTGCGCGGTGCCGTCGCCTTCATCGTCGGCCCCATTCTGGGCGCACCGATCAGCTGGTTCGCGCTGTATCTCGGGCCCGCGCTGGTGGTCGAACTGCTGGCACTTACCCCACTTGTCAAGCGGCCCATCATCTTCGGTGCGGTCGGCGGGCTGGGTGTGGCCACCGTGGGGCTGTGGCTGGAATCGTTGTGGATCGGCGCGGTCTACCACTATCCGTGGCCACACAGCATGTGGGGCGAAGCACTGGCGATGGCAATTCCCGTCGCGATCGCCATGGGTGTGTGCGGCGCACTGCTAGCCCTCGTGCTGACGGGGCAACGGCTCCCCCGCCCGGCGATCGGCATCTCGATCATCGTCGTCACGGTCCTGGTGCTCGGCGGCGCGGTGGCCAACGGCCTACGCACCGAGGTACCGCAAAATGCCGGAGCCACCATCAGTTTGACCGAGCTGTCCAACACCGGCGGGCAGCGGATGGTGGCCGCCGACGTACAGGTCACCCCGCCCGGCCTGATCAGCGACGACCCGGAATGGGTGTCGATCCTCTCGTGGCAGGGCGGCCTGGCGCACCACCGGGGGCTCGTGGTGGACCGGCTCGACAAGGTGGGCCCCGGTCGCTACCGGTCCACTCAGCCGATCCCGGTGTCGGGCTCCTGGAAGACCCTGCTGCGTGTGCAGGACGGCACCACGATGAGCGGGATACCGATCTTCCTGCCCGCCGACCCCGGTATCGGTGCACCCGAGACACCCGCGCTGCAGTCGACGACGCGTCCCTTCGTGCAGGAGATCACGATCCTGCAGCGCGAACGGAACCTCAACCACCCGTCCTGGCTCTACAACGTCGCGTCACTCGTGGTCCTCGTGTGCACGCTGGTGCTGATCGCGGGCCTGACCTGGGGCGCAGGCCGCATCAACGCCAAGGAGTTGGAGACCGGCAGCAAGGCCTCCGGCCCGCGACCCGTACAGCCACAGACGTGACCCAGACATATCTGGCCGACCACACGCTGCTCCTTGCCCTGCCTGCGTTCGTCCCCGCGGTCGTGGTTGTCGGGGTGATCGTCTACATCGCCCGCCGCGACCGCCGCAACCCCGACACCGGCGCAGAACCGGGGGATGAACAGGAAACGCGGGGCAGTACAGGCGAAGATGATTCACCGTGACCACGCGTACAAGCAGACTGATCGTTCTGGCCGCCGCTGCAGCACTCCTGGCCGCAGGATGCAGCGGCTCGGACAAGTCCAAGACCGCCGAAAGCGCCACCTCAACGACCCCGTCGGTGACGACCGTCAATCCGTCGGACATGACCAACCAGCAGCAGGCGCCCAATCGCCTGGTGATCGACGTGACCATCAAGGGCGGTGAGGTGACCCCGACCAACGCATCGCTGCAGAGCAAGGTGAAGGAGCCCATCGTGGTTCGCGTCAACAGTGACGCCGCCGACGAACTGCACGTGCACTCGACGCCGGACCACACGTTCAAGATCGAGCCACGCGCCGGCCAGCAGTTCCAGTTCACCGTCGACGTGCCCGGCACGGTCGAGATCGAGCTGCACCAGCTGAACCGCACCATAGCCAGCGTGCAAGTGCAGCAGTGAACCGGGACGGGACCGCCATCCTGGCCCACGGCCTGGGCGGTTCGACCGATCTCCCGATTCCCTACACGTATGCGCTGCTCGGGGCTGCGTGGACGCTGACCTTCACGTTCGCTGTCGTCGCGTTCGCCTGGCGCCGGCCGCGGTTCGATCCGGCCAAGCCGGGCCGGGCCCTGCCGGGCTGGGTCCAGCGGACCGTGGATTCACCGGCCACCCGGTGGGCCGTGCGGTTGATCGCCCTTGGGTTCGCCGGATGGGTGGTCGTCGCCTCGTCGATCGGCCCGCAGGACGCCAAGAATCCGCTCCCCGGAGTGTTCTACGTGCTGCTGTGGGTCGGCCTGGTGGCGTTGTCCCTGGCGTTCGGCCCGGTGTGGCGGGTGCTCTCCCCCGTCCGCACGGTCTACCGCGTCGTCTGCCTCGTGGTCCGCCGGCGGCCATGGCACTACCCGGAACGGCTGGGCTACTGGCCCGCTGCCGCCGGGCTGTTCGCGTTCGTCTGGCTGGAGCTGGCCAGCCCGGACCCGGCTTCGCTCGCCGCGATCCGGTACTGGCTTCTGGCGTACGTCGCGGTGACGTTCGCCGGCGCGATGTGCTGCGGTGAGCCGTGGCTTTCCCGGGCCGATCCGTTCGACGTCTACAGCATGGTCGCGTCGCGGCTGTCCCCGCTGCGGCGGCACGACGGGCGGATCGTCATCGGCAATCCGTTCAACCACCTGCCGACGCTTCCGGTGCGCTCGGGTGTCATCGCGACGCTCGCGGTGCTGCTGGGCTCCACGGCGTTCGACAGCTTCTCGGCGATGCCGCAGTGGCGCAACTTCGTCGACGCGCACTCCGGGTCCCCGGCCGGGGCGTCGCTCATCCGCACGGCCGGCCTGCTGGTGTTCGCGACCACAGTGGCCGTCACCTTCACCGCCGCCGCGCGCGCCACCGGCGGCGTGGACCGGCAGCGCCGCCGCGAACTACCCGGCCTGATGGCGCATTCGCTCATCCCCATCGTCATCGGCTACGTATTCGCGCACTACCTGTCCTACCTCGTCGAGCGTGGCCAGCAGACCGTGATCCTGCTGCTGGGGCACGACAACGTCAGCGTGAATTACATTCTGTCGCTTCATCCTTCGGTACTCGCGAGCCTCAAGGTCGGGTTCGTGCTCGCAGGGCACGTCGCCGGTGTGATCGCGGCCCACGACCGCGCGTTGCAGTTGCTGCCCAAACGCCACCAGCTCACCGGTCAGCTGTCGATGATGCTGGTGATGGTCGGCTACACATTCACCGGCTTGTATCTGTTGTTCGGCGGATGACGCCGCAGCGCACAATGAACACCATGCGCGCACTCATCGTCGTGGACGTCCAGAACGACTTCTGTGAAGGCGGCTCACTGGCAGTGGCCGGCGGGGCCGCCGTCGCCCGCTCGATCACCGAACTGCTCGCAGGCGACCACGGGTATGACCACGTCGTGGCCACCAAGGACTTCCACATCGACCCGGGTGAGCACTTCTCCGAGCACCCCGATTACCAGAAGTCGTGGCCGCGGCACTGTGTGGCCGAGACGCCGGGCGCGGCGTTTCACGCCGAGTTCGACGCCAGTGCGGTGGAGGCCGTGTTCAAGAAGGGGCACTATTCGGCCGCCTACAGCGGTTTCGAGGGAGCCGACGATTCCGGCACGACGTTGACGGACTGGCTGCGCGGCCACGACGTGGATGCCGTCGACGTCGTGGGCATCGCGACCGATTACTGCGTGGCGGCGACGGCAGCCGACGCAGCCAAAGCCGGTCTGAAGACCCGCGTGCTCACCGGGCTCACGGCCGGAGTCGCCCCGCAGAGCACCGCCGCGGCGCTCGACGAATTGCGTTCGGCGGGCGTCGAAGTCAGTTAGTCGGATCCTGCGGCAAGCCCGTCCAGCGCGGTTCCCGACGCTCGATGTAGGCCCGCACGCCCTCGCGGGCATCGTCGTGGGCCATCAGCTGCAGATGAATCTCGGTTTCCCGGGCGCCCACCGCCGTTCGGTCCAGTTCGAGCGAATCCCACAACAGACGTTTGCTGGCTGCCACCGCCATAGGTGCGGTGTTGGTCGCGATGTCATGGGCGAGGTCGAGCGCAGCGGGCAACACCTGGTCAGCAGGCAGCACCCGGCTGCCCAGCCCGAGCTCGACGGCCCGGTGGCCGTCGAAAGTGCCACCGCCCAAAAGGATTTCGGCTGCATTGGAGATACCGGCCAACCGGGGCAGGATCCAGTGGGAGTATGCGTCGCCGATCATGCCGCGCCGGGCCTGCACGACGCCGTAGCGCGCATCGGCGGCGAAGATGCGGATATCGCACTGCAGGGCCAGCGTCAGCCCCAGGCCGACGGCGTGTCCGTTGACCGCGGCGATGACCGGCTTGGCCAGCGTCCACGCCGGCACCGCGACACCCGCCGCGCTGAAGCCCGAGCCCGGCGCGGTGAACGTGTCCTCGCCCGCCGTGAGGTCCGCACCCGCGCAGAACGCGGGCGGTTCGCCGGTGAGCACGATCACCCGGACGGCATCATCGCGGTCACACCGGGTGTAGGCGTCGGCCAGTTCCTCGCGCATACCGTCCCCGACAGCGTTGCGATGCTCCGGACGGTGCAATGTGACGGTCGCGACGCCACGGTCCACGACAACCCGCAGCGTGCGGTATTTCGGCAGCTCAGAGCTGATAAACACGGCGATTCCCCTCCCGTCCGGCGAATGGTCCGCGATCCGTCCGATGGTCACGCGACGCAGCGGACCCGTAAAGTCGGATTGTGAATCCAGCCGAGCGAACCACGGAACCCGAACTCGAAATCTGGCGGGGTAAGGCTTACCCCCTTGGCGCCACCTACGACGGTTCGGGCACCAATTTCGCGCTGTTCAGCGAGGTCGCCGAGCGTGTCGAGTTGTGCCTGTTCGACGCCGACGGCACGGAGAAACGGCTGGTACTGCCCGAGGTCGACGGGTTCGTCTGGCACGGCTTCGTGCCCAATGTCGAGCCGGGTCAGCATTACGGCTACCGGGTGTACGGCCCGTACGATCCGGCCGCCGGGCAACGGTGCAATCCGAACAAGCTGCTGATCGATCCGTACGCGAAGGCCATCGACGGAGTGTTCGACTGGGGCCAGCCGCTGTTCGGCTACAACTTCGGTGACCCGGACAGCCGCAACGACGAGGACTCGGCTGCGCACATGCCGAAGTCCGTGGTGATCAATCCGTACTTCGACTGGGGCACCGACCGGCCGCCGCGTCATGAGTATGCCGACACGGTCATCTACGAAGCACATGTCAAGGGGCTGACTGAAACGCATCCGGACATTCCCGAACAGATTCGCGGCACCTACTCGGCGGTCGCGCATCCGGTGATCATCGACCATCTGAAGTCGTTGGGCGTGACCGCGATCGAACTGATGCCGGTGCATCACTTCGTCGACGATTCGACTCTGCAGGAAAAGGGACTGTCGAACTACTGGGGATACAACACCATCGGGTTCCTGGCTCCCGATCCGCGATACAGCTCCAGCGCCACACCCGGCGGCCACGTGCAGGAGTTCAAGGCGATGGTGCGCGCGCTGCACGAGGCCGACATCGAGGTGATCCTCGACGTCGTCTACAACCACACGGCCGAGGGCAATCACATGGGGCCCACGCTGTCCATGCGCGGCATCGACAATGCCGCCTACTACCGGCTCGTCGACGACGACAAGCGCTACTACATGGACTACACCGGTACCGGCAACAGCCTCAACGTCGGCCACCCGCATTCGCTGCAGCTGATCATGGATTCGCTGCGCTACTGGGTGCTCGAGATGCACGTGGACGGTTTCCGGTTCGACCTGGCGGCCACCCTGGCCCGCGAGTTCTACGATGTCGACCGACTGAGCTCGTTTTTCGAACTCGTGCAACAGGATCCGACGGTCAGCCAGGTCAAGCTGATCGCCGAGCCGTGGGACGTGGGTCCCGGCGGTTACCAGGTGGGCAACTTCCCGCCTCTGTGGACCGAGTGGAACGGCAAGTACCGCGACACCGTGCGCGACTACTGGCGTGGCGAGCCGGCGACCCTCGACGAGTTCGCTTCCCGGCTCACGGGATCCTCGGACCTCTATGAGCAGACCGGTCGCCGCCCGTTCGCGTCGATCAACTTCGTCACCGCTCACGACGGCTTCACGCTGCGGGATCTGGTGTCCTACAACGAGAAACACAACGAGGCCAACGGCGAGGACAACCGCGACGGCGAGAGCAACAACAAATCGTGGAACTGCGGCGCGGAAGGCCCGACCACCGATGCGGCCGTCAACGAACTGCGGGCCCGGCAGCAACGTAACTTCCTCACCACTCTGCTGCTGTCCCAAGGTGTTCCGATGATCTCGCACGGCGACGAGCTCGGCCGCACCCAGGGCGGAAACAACAATGTCTACTGCCAGGACAACGAGGTGTCCTGGATCGACTGGGCCGCAGCCGATTCGGAGTTGATCGAGTTCACCCGGACGGTGTCGGCGCTGCGGGCCGCCCACCCGGTATTCCGGCGGCGACGCTTTTTCGACGGCAGGCCCGTCCGCCAGCCCGGTGCGCCCAGTGCGCCCGACATCGCCTGGCTCGCACCCGACGGCTCCGATATGACGGCCGAGGACTGGGAGACCGGCTACGCCAAGTCGGTGGCCGTGTACCTGAACGGGCACGGCATTCCGGATCTGGACGTGCGCGGCCAGCAGGTGGTCGACGACTCTTTCCTGTTGTGTTTCAACGCGCACTACGAACCGATCGAGTTCGTGTTGCCTCCGAAGGACTTCGCGGATCAGTGGACGCCGGTGATCAGCACCGCCGCAAACCTCGACGACACGCCTCTGGCACCCGGAGCAAAGGTCAGCGTGGAATCCCGAGCGGTCTTGGTGCTGCGCGCCGAAAAGGATTGAGCGCCACGGTGAGCGTTGCTCACTGTATCGATACGCCGGTCCGTACCAGGAAGTATGGTACCTTCGGCAAGTAGCAGCCGTGGCCGCCTTGCAGGCACCGAGCTTTCGAGTTCGTGCCACCGGCCGGGCGGGCCGGGGGTAGCAGCCGAAGAGCGGCGGCAACTACCCTGCGGCCACGGCTGCGGCAATCCTGGCGCACCGCGACACCATTGCGACACCCGAGGATTGTCGGCTACCGGTGGCATAATAGAACATGTGTTCGATGCCCTCGCTGATGCTGACCTGATCGACGGGTTGAGCGATGCGGGGCGCGCGGAGGCCGCGGCCATCGCCCGCCGCCTGGCCCTGATCGGCGAACTCGATGCACGCCGGGAACGCGACCTGGCCGAAACCATCTTCTGGCGCACCGACCCCTTCGAAGAAGTCGCCGCCGAAGTATCAGCAGCATTGGCCATCAGCCGCGCCCGCGCCGGCGGACAAATCCAGTACGCCCGCGCCTTGCGGGACAAACTGCCCCTGGTGGCGGCGGTGTTCGCCGCCGGGGCCATCGACTACCGGGTGGTCCGCACCATCATCACCCGCACCGC
>NZ_MVHF01000062.1 GCF_002086485.1 Mycobacterium aquaticum
ATGGAGCCGCCTGGGGGAATCGAACCCCCGACCTATTCATTACTAGGCGACCATTGGGCCTCTAATGGCGCACTAGACCCCGAGGCAGAGCCCGCGCCCGTGATCCCCATCCGGCCACGCCGCACCCCGCCAGCTGACCGGCCCGCCACAGAGCCGATCCCCGCATGAGCGCCGTCGAGATCGTCCGCGGCACCACGGAGGCCGGCAATCCACGTCTCCGAGTTGTCGACGGCGCCGGCTCGCTCCTGGCTGCGGCTATCCATGTCAACGGGCAC
The DNA here is from genome assembly GCF_002086485.1 of Mycobacterium aquaticum. Classification (GTDB taxonomy): domain Bacteria; phylum Actinomycetota; class Actinomycetes; order Mycobacteriales; family Mycobacteriaceae; genus Mycobacterium; species Mycobacterium aquaticum. The sequence goes on from NZ_MVHF01000062.1 coordinate 276, forward strand.
TGGGAGATCTTCAGCTATGAGCCCGGCCCGCCGAACGGTCCGCTGGCGGCCTACTCCGAGCCCGATGCGCGCGAGTGGGTGGCATGGATCGGTGAGCAGGTGCTCGGGGCTCGCCGATCAGTGACCGGCTCGTGATCGAATGGTGATTCAACGGTGACCGTCGTTTTCCTGTCAGGTGATCATCAGGTGTTGCACAGTGACGCGGTAGTTAAATCACGGTTCGAGGGGAACCAACACATGTCGTTAACAATCTGGCGCACTTGGCAATTCGCACAATCACTGTCCGCCCGCACGGTCCACGAGCGCACGCAAGCCGTCCACCGCATGGCCCAGTGGTGCAACGTTAATCCTGAGCACGCCCAGATCGATCACGTCGTCACCTGGCTGGCCGAAGGCGGCGACTGGTCCGCCAACACCCGCTGGACCTACTACACCCACCTCAACGCGTGGTTCCTCTGGCTCCAGAAAACTGGCCGCCGACTCGACAACCCCATGGTCATGATCGACGCCCCGAAGCGTTCCAAGGGTATCCCCCATCCGGTCACCAACGAGGGAGTCCAACGCCTGCTCAAGGTACGTGCCCGACGCCGCACCCGTGCAATGCTGCTGCTGGCTGCGTTTCAGGGGTTCCGCGCCCACGAGATCGCCAAGGTCAAGGGCGAAGACTTCGACCTGATTGCACGCACCGTGACCGTCACCGGGAAGGGCGGTTTCACCGCGACACTCCCCCTGCATCACCGCGTCCTCGAAATCGCCTACCAGATGCCCCGTCGGGGCTACTGGTTTCCCGGAGTGGACCGTGGCCACCAACGCCGCGAATCGATCTGCGGCACCATCAAAGAAACCATGGTCCGCGCAGGCGTGCCAGGCTCGGCTCATTGCCTGCGGCACTGGTTCGGCACGGCGTTGCTGGAAGCGGGGGTTGACGTACGTGTCGTCCAGACGCTGCTACGTCACCAGAACTTGGCCACCACCGAGATCTACACCCAGGTGTCCAACGCTCGGCGCGCCGAGGGTATCGAGCTGCTCGATCCGTTCCGCGTCGACCCTGTCGCGACCGTAACCGACCAGATGCGGCGCGTCATCGAGCAATGGTGCGAGAGCGACGACCGGGATTCGCAGAGCGAGACTGCGGCCGAGGCGGCGTAATCAGGCGCGTTTGGCGATCCACGCATCGATAGTTTCCGGCAGCCAGCCCTTGACCCGGCCGACGATCGCGTCAGGTTCAGGGAGCCGGCCGGGGATCATGGCGTAGGCCTTGATGGTGTTGCGGGATAGGCCAGCTCTGTCGGCAAATTCGGTGACGCTCAGGTATCTGACCACTGCGCCGACGGTAAGTACCCGAAAGGGTGTATCCGTTTGGGTGTCCCGTTGAGTACATCCGCTCGTTAGGGTCGGTTCCCATGCCTGCGCGCCGATCACCCTGGCTGGACGAACGTGCCGCACTGCTCGCGAAGACCCTGTCTGAGCGACACGGCCTACAGATGCCCGACGACGTCATGGCCGCTGCTCGTGATGACATCTCGGACCACCTGGACCAATTGGCCGCGCTGATGAGGATCGGCCGGCAAGCCGCAAAGATGTACGTGACCGACGATGTGATCGCAAAGATGGCACAGCGCATCGCGATCGCCTATCGACACGCGGCGGGCAACTCTCGCGGCTTGGCCCGGCCGCATCTCCGCGTCGTGGACTGACAGCTTTTTGACAGGTCTGTCACAAGACGCAGCGAGCTGGTTGTACGCTCACCGGCCATGAAGGTGCTGGTGCCGCTGATCGCCGTCGTGGGCATTGCTGCTGGGATCATGCAGGCCCCTGCGGCGCACGCGGAGCCCGACGTGTTCGGCTTGATCACTCCAGACGAGCAGGGCGAGATCTGGGCCAACAGCCAGCGCAACTGCGTGATCCTCGACCAGGCCGGCGGCACGGCCGACTCGGTTGGTGCGTTGATCGATCGCTACCAGTCCGATGGCTGGGATCAGGAAAGTTCGATCGACATCGTATGGGAGTCGGTCGAGCGGCAGTGCTCGGAGTACCTCGGCGTCGTCAAGCGGGTTGCTCGGACCTACGGTGATCCGTCATGAGCAAGTGGGTTCTCTCGCTGATCGCTCCGCTCGCGGCGGCAACGGTGGGTCTCGCTGCCCCCGCCCAGGCCGACGTGGAGCAGTGGCTGACGAGCGACCGCTACCCGACGAGCAACGATCCAGGCTGCGAGTCCATCCCGTTCCTTGGTCTCAATCCGTATGTCCGATCGATATGCGATGACCCGATCCGGCCGGACGGCTCATGGCGGCGGTACCGCGCACTGTGGCACCCGCGATACGTGCACAGCACATGCTTCGGCGTCCTCTATGAGGGTGGGTGCCCGAGCTGGGCGAAGGATTCACGGGACGTCATTGAGGCAAGTCGCAACATTGATATCTACGTCGTCACCCCTGACACCATCCCGTCGGGCGAGCCCGGACACCTCGGATAGCTCGGAACCGACCGCGCGTCGCCTGCGTCTTAATGGTCATGAGGACTATCGAGGTCGTCGACGCCGAGCTGCGCGTGCTGGCCGCGTATCGGCGAGCGTGCGCGGAGGCCGGCCACCCGGTGCGGTCTACCGCGGTGATGGACCGGCTCCTCGATGAGCGGTCAGTACTCGCGGACGCCGGGCCCGGTGACCAGGGTGCAGTCGGGGCGTAGCGGCGGCCCGTAGGTCGACGTCGCGCAGGTCTTGCACCAGCGCGCCGCCACTGAGGCCGAACCGGTGGCCGTTCGGGCAGGCTTCCGGCTCGACGATCACCCACCGATCGCCTTCCTGGATGAGTTCGCCGGGTTCGGGCACGCGCACACGATAGCGCCCACCGACGACAAAAGAGCCGCCCCGACCCGGAAGGTCAGAGGCGGCCCCCTTGTGCGCGGCTACGGCGTCACAGCGGGTCCTCGCCGGGGTGTACCCGCTTGATGAACCCGTTGACGCCGGCCTTGAATTCGCGAAGGTTGGTGCGGTCGTCACGCAGTTCGCCACGCAGGCCGCCCATGTCGTCACGCACCGCGCCGACGTCCTCGCGGAGGCCGTTGATGTCGCGGCCGTGTTCGATCTGACGCGACCGCATATCGGCCTGTCGTTGGTTCATCTCGGCCTGGCGTCGGTTCATCTCCGCGAACTGTTCGTTGGTCCGCTTCTGCTCGGCCGCAGCGAGTTTCTGCGCTGCCTCGACGCGATCGAGCTGGTGACGGAGGTTGTCATCGATGTGCTCGTTCTTCACCTCGTCGCGAACCGCTTCGGTGTTCACCTTGACGTCGTTGAGTACTTTGCGGTCGCCCTCCCAACGCTCTTTCCCTTTGCGTTGGCCGCGGATCGCAACGACCAACGCTGAGCATCCGGCGATTGCGGCGATGATCGCGGGCAGGTTCGAGACCAAAAGGCCGAGCACGTCGATCATGTCGTCGGGTTGATAGTCGGCCGTAGCGGTGCTGATGGCATCGGCGATCGAACTGGCCAGACTCACTGTTCACAGGGCCCCTTCACTCCGGCGGTGATCACCGCGACCGCCGGTAGCGCAGCCAGGCAATGGCCCACGATCCGACGTAGATCGTGGGCCACACCAGCACCCCGGCCAGGAACCACACGGGTCCCGGCATCAGAGCCCAATGCCGGGGTACCGAGCAGCTTGCTGACGAAGAAGCTCGTCGCGATCCGCCGCGCTGCCGGTGATGTTGATGGCCTGCTGCACGAGCGGACCGAGCACCGGCACCGCTGCCCCCAGCGCATCGCTGGCGGCCTGCTTCACACGATCAAACTCCGAGGTGGCATGCGCGACGTTCCCGATCACCGCGGGCAGTGCGTTGATGATCTGATCGGCCGGCGAGACGGGTTCAGGTTCGGGGGCCGGTTCGTCGAACACGCCGTCGGCGCGTTGCGACCGGGTCTTGGACGCGGCTGCCGCCGACCCCGCTGCGCCGGTGAGCATGCTCGCGGCCGCGACGGCGACGGCAACCCACTTCGACACGCCGCCCTCGACGAGCGCGACCGCCAGCGGCGTGCCAACCACGGTGATCACCGCGGCCGCGGTGTAGCGGTATTGCCGGATCTTGGCCTTCTGATCGTCGGTCTTGCTCACTTCTGAGATCCCTTCTGCGAGTTGATGAACGCCTGCAAGGCTGCAGGGTTAGTGGCTTCGATGACGCTCAGGACGTCGCGCGCTGTGGTGTCGCCGCCCGCGGCTGCAGCGACGAGATAGCTGAGCGCGGGCGGGTTTTCGGCCGCGATCTTGGCGAGCTTGTTCCTGGCGTGGTTGACCGGCCCGGGCAGAGTGCCGTACTTGCCCTTGCCAGCCGCGGTGCGCAGCATCCGAGACAGTGCGTCGGGGTCGCCGAGCGCGGCATCCGGTTCGACGATCTCCCCGCGGTGAAGGGCAGCATCGATCGACTGGACCATGCGGACGATCGGAATCTTCGGCTCGCCCGGGGTGGCGTAGATGGACAGGGATTCAACTTCCAGGTCGGACATCAGCAGTTCCTCCAGTGGGTCAACGGGTTTGGATGGGGCGGTGAGGGTGAGCAGTTGATCGCCGAGCGCCAAGGCGCGGTTGTATCTGGCTCGGCGTTCGTCGATGCCGGTCGTACCGCCGTTGATGGCGGCTGTGACTGCTGCGAAGCCGCGGTAGTCGCCCCACCGCGCGTTCTCACCGGCGTCGACAAGGGCGTTCATCGGCCGCTGCACCTTCCAGTACCAGGCGGCGCCGATGCCGGCCCACCGGAGGTCGGCGAGCTCGGTCGGGCGGTCGACGAAATACGTTGGCGACGGCACCAATCCGCGGTCGAATGCCCACCGGGAGAAATCCGTGTAGTGGGCGCGCCCGGTGATCTGGATCCATGTGCGGCCCTTGAACCGGCGGCCGTCGCCGGGTTGCGTGTTGCCCAGATCCTTGCGGCCCTCGTAGGCATCACCGGATGCGTACTCTTCAGTGGCGTTGAAATTGGCTGACTCATGCCCGGTGTTGGCGATGAACGCCGCACTCCGCGGCGGCGTGGTGCATTCGGCCTGTCTCAGGCCGCCGGACATCGTGGGCAGGATCTGCGCGGCCCGCTCGGGGGTGAGGCCGGTCGCGCGGGCGAGCACGTCGACCGCGTCGGGACTACCGGGCACGGTAGGTACATCTTCCAGTTTTGCGTCGAGGTACCAGAAGTCGTGGAACAGCGGGTCATTCCACGCGCGGGCACCGTCGTAGAGGGAGACACCGACGCCGTTGACGTTGCCGTGGGACTCCCAGTCGACACCGCGGGCGGACATCTTCACCGGCCCGCCGGGGATGTCCATCGTCATCAGCGTGCACGCGGTGTGCGAGAACTCCCCCCCACCACCGTGCTGCAGACCGACGAGCATGACCGGCTTGAACGGCAACGCCGCCGGCCCGCCTTGTGGCATCCGCTTGAATCCGAGGTCGTAGACGATCTTGTGATCGAGGCGGAACGATTCGGTTGAGCCGTACCGGTTTCCGGGCCAGTCCGCCCGGCCGCCGTACCAGGCGGCGGTTTGCAGCACGAGCCCGGAGCAGTCGGTCGAGTCCCGCGGGTTGCGGGTGAACGCACCGCCGTAGTCATAGCCCAGGCCGGCGCGGGCGCGCGCGAGATCGTGCACCTCTTGCGCGCGTTGCCGGGTCACGATAAAGGTCACGCGGGTTCCTTCCTGTTGAGACGACGAAAGCCGCGCTCCGGCGAGAGTCGCGGCTTCGCAGTAGGTTTCGGGTCAGACGGCCAGGTCTTCGTGGCCGTCCTGGATCTCGACGCCGACGCAGAAGATCGCGGCGGCCAGGGCGAGTCCAGCGAGCATGGCGGCGGTGAGGACAGCGACGCCGCGGATCATGTCGCGATCGGGGTGAAACCGATGCTGTTCGTGTTGATTCTGATGATGTCGCCAGACGTGCCACCTTTTGACACCGACGCTGCTGCCGAGTACAGGAAGTTGCCTCCAGTCGATGCGTCCCAGAAGCTGACCCCAGCAATAGTTTCCGACGCGCCCAGGGTGTGCTCCGGGGTGTTGTTCATCGCGATCGAACCCGATGCGGCGGCGTTCCATGAGCACGCGTAGCGGGTCGCCACCGAGCTGGCGTTCGCGGTACCCGCCGCGCCCGGGTCCCCAGTGTGCATCTTGGCGTAGACCGTTGCCGGCGGTGTGTAGGCGATGTTGCGGAATGTGTGATCAAGCAGCTTGTTCGCCAGATAGGACGAGACGCCGTACGGCATTGGTGTTGCCTCCCTTTACTTGTGCGGGTCATTCATGGGATGGCCATCGACCTTGAGCCATTCGTCGATCTCATGAGATTCGACGGTGTCGATAGCGGCTCGGACGAAAGCGTGGAACTCGGTGCGTGTTCGGGTCGGCGGAATAGTCGTCGGTGCCCCAACGCGGATTGGTGGCCCACCGCGCGAACACGGCACTTCCGGTGTAACGACGGCCAGCTGCAACTCACCGCCGGTGTCGTAGAGGGTGAATTCCCACCCGGGCTTGTACGTGATGCGAGCCAGTTCTGACCGCATCTCATCGAGTGTCATTGGTAGGCGCGGAACCACGCCTGGCCACGAGCACCTTTGCCGCCAGCGGATTGACCGATGCCGAACGCGCCGAGGTTGCCGCCGCGACCCCCGCCGCCAGGTGGATTGCCGGGTGCGGCCGTGCCGGAGGTGACCGCAGCGCCACCTATATAGGTGATGCCGTTCCATGTGAAGTTGCCGGGCGATTTGCCGTTCTGCCCGTTGATCACGGCGTCGCCTTTGAGTCCACCGGCGGCTGTCAGCGTCGACCCGGCTCCGACAAATGTTGCGGTGGTCGGATCACCGTCTACACCAGGCTGATTGAAGGCGGGGTTGGAAGGGCCACCGGCGCCACCGTCACCGACGGCACCGGTGATCGCTGTGACATCCCACGGCATCGTGACCCCTCGCTGAAGCGTGTCACCGGCCCACTGGGCGCCGTATCCACCGCACCCTGCGATGCCGGTGCCCTGGCCGCCCTGACCGCCGCCACCACCGCCAATGAGGACGCGGTCGATGAAGTCGCAGTTGCGCGGGAACACGTAGCTGTAGGGGCCGACCGTGGTGAATGTTTGAGGCGCAGGCAGCCCGGTCGGTGGGAAGCTCAGTGCCAGTGCCCGATTGGCCATGAGGGTGGTGGCGGTGTCGATCAGGCTGAGGCGCTGCAATTCCAGGCTTCGGCTGGCCGTGATGGTCTGGCTGAACCCCACGGGGACGACCCGATCGAGGTTGATCGCGCGCGGAACGGTGATGGCCTGTGTGAGGTCGATTGGCCGGATTTTCTGCAGGTTTACTGCGGCCGACCAGGTGACGGCCTGCGCCAGGTCGATGCCCATGACTCGCGATAGGAATAAGGCGCGTTCGATCTCGACGGCCGCGGCCACGTCGAGTTGCAATGTGGCCTGTAACGACAGGTTTCGGGTGACGGTGATCGGCCGGTCGAGGACGAGTCGGTACACGGCCTGTATTGCGAGCTGCCGTGTCGCGGTGATCGCACGCACCACGTCGAGGCCCTTGAGCGCCTGCAGCTCCAGGTCGCTGACCACCTGCACGGTCAGCGCGGTGCCGAGACTGAGCACGACCCACCACTGCTGTTGCCCTCCGGGCGGTTTCGGAATCGTCGGGTCTGTGGTCCAGCCCGGTTTGGGGATTAACGGTGGTGGTGGGGTGGTGGACCAGGCCACTACGCCACCGTGTAACCCAGTGATACCAGCGCCGCGGCGTGTGTATCAGCGTCGACCAGCGCGAGCGGTGTCATGCCGTTGGCTGGGTCACCGTCAGCATCGAGCACGGTCGCGTGTTCGTCGCAGAGGAATACCTCGGCGCTGGCCGGCAGATGTGATCGGGCGATGGGGATGTCGAACGGCATGGATGGCGTGGTCGCCACTGCGAGCCGGTCGTGCACCGTCACCAGCAGATACCAGCCGTCCGAACAGGCGTAGTGGTTCGTGGTCGGTGCGAACTGCGGAAGCGCTTCCGCCACAAGACTTGCTGTAGACACTGCATCTCCTGTCATCGCGTGAAGATCCAGACACACCCGGCGCCGCCCGGGCCGACCGCACCGTCTGCGCCATTGCTGGTGCTGCCCCGCGAGCCAGCGCCAGGGCCGCCGCCGCCACCACCGGGGAAGCCGCCGGCCCCGCCGTTGCCGCCGGCTCGACCGACACCGACCACGGCACCGGTTCCGCCGGCCCCGCCACCACCGCCGCCACCACCGCACTTGGTGGCGGCGCCCGCCGAAACGGACCCGCCAGGCTGGCCGTTGTTGCCGACGCCTGATGTGGTGGTGCCGCCCAGGCCGCCAGTGCCGAGCGTGGAGGACGTTCCCGGGTCTCCGGGGGTGGAGGCCGTGTTGGGGGTGTTGATCGCGTCCTGGCCGTTGCCGCCCTTGCCGCCCTGCCCCGGCTGCGAGCTGGTCGGGGTGAACCCGAATGCAGTGGCGATACCACCCGGGGAACCAGGCGACGGCGACTGAGCGAGCACCGTGCCGGTGTGGTTCCCGGTCGCGGCCCGCACATAAGACCGGGCACCGTTGGTGCCGACCGCGATATCGAGCTGCGCGGGCAGCGTGGCTACGTCGAGCGGCTGCACGAGGTACGAACCGTCCAGCCCCGGATTGCCCCCGATCTTTCCTGACGGGGGACTGCTGGGCTGGCCGCTGCCGACCAGCACCGCGATGGCCTCGGTGATGCCCGTCGGGCGCACCCAGTTCGTCTGTGACGACGTGAACGTGGTGACGTTGAATCCGGCGATCACCGCATCGCGGATCGCCTCGATGGTCTGTTGAGCCTGAGCCGGGGTCCCGGTGCCGCCGGACCCGAACCATCCGTTGAAGATGCCGGCGAGGCCGTCGGTGACGGTGTCGCCGAGGTCGACCAGGCCTTCGACCACCGTCTTCGGCACGGTGCCGGTGATGTCCGCGCCGTTCAATTGCCCGGATGCCATCAGCTTCTGGGTCTTCTGCCCGAGCGAAGTCCACCAGTCCTTGATGTCCTGCAGAACCGGCAGCGACGGCACGGTGGGGATACCCGCGAGAATGTCGCGGATCGTCTCCAGGATCGTCTTGAGGTCGAGCAGGCCGGTGATGCGATCCATGCCGAGCATCCCCAGCACCGTGGCCGGGGCGTGGAGCAGCGCGTCGAGCAGGTTGTTCAGCTCGTTGATGCGTGCCTGGATGGCTGCGGGCAGCCCGTCGGCGAGCACCCCGACCGGCGGGATTTTCAGCACTGGTGTGTTGAGCCAGTACACCGCGCCGGCCGCCAGCGGGTCGTTTGTCAGGGCGGGTCGCACCGACTGCACCCCGGCGGGGATGTCCCACTCCGAATCACCCAGCGTGACAGGTGAACTGATGGTGCCCGACGGGTTCGGAATCGACCCGAGGACTACCGGTGTCGCCGGGCCGGAACCATCGGCCGAGGCGAACGTCTCCAGCACGTACCGAATACCCTGGCCTGCCGTCGAACTCACCCCGGAGTACTTCACCTTGATCTCGGTGTTCAGCGGCTGGTCGGGTTCGACCTTGATGACACCGGACTTCAGATAGAGGATTTTCGCGGTGCCGTCACAGATCACCTTGGCCGCGTCGGCTGCCGCGTCGTACGACCAGCCGTCGTTGTTCGGCACAGATGTCGCCGTGAACCGCTCCAACAGGTTCGGTACCGCGGTCGTCAGGAACGGGATCGGCACCCCACCGGCGAACTGCGGCAACTGAATCGGGCCAAACAGATTCGCCGCCGGGAGCGGCGAATTCGGACCCAGCAGCAGGTTGAGCGGCAGCAGGAACGTCGACACGACCGTGTGCCATATCGCCGCGGGGTCCATTGACGACGGGTTCGTGAAGTCGAGGCCTGCGAACAGGACCCGGAAGATCCCGAAGATGTCCTGGATTTGCAGCAGTACCGGGTCATCGCCGTCGTAGGTGCCGAGGATGGCCTCCAGCAGGCCGACCAGTTCGCCGACGACCGGCAGGTCTTCGATGAACTTGAGCAGCAGGTTCGGCAGGTCCTCGGGACCCTGGACATCGGCCGGATCAGCGTTGGCGACAGCTGAATTGAATTCCGCCCAGATCCTCGTCAGGATCCCGAACGGGGTCAGGTCCGTGAGGGGATGGCCGCCGCTGGACCCATCGAAAATGGATGGGAACCGTTCAGCAGCGCGGCCCCGCATCGCCGACGGGGACATGTCCTGCAGCCGACTGGCCAGCTTATCGAGCGTGAGTGCTTCGACCGGCAGGTTCGTGACGCCACCCGGTGTGGTCACGCCTGCACCGCCCGAGCCGCCTTCGCGATCCGCTTCGGCGGTGTCGGCGCGGTCGCGGTCCGCGCCACGAACGGCTCACCGTCGGTGTGCTGCGGCGGATCCGGCAGCTTGACCGACCGCTCCCGCACCCCATCAGTGATCCACGCCGGCGCGTGCACGGCCTCCGGGTCGATGTGCTCAGTCTGCCGCACCCCGAGCGCGACGAGCTGCGCCGCCAGATCACCGACCACAGGCTGCAGCAGGTGCAACGGCATCTCTGTCGCCGTCAGCAGCGCTGACGCCAGCGCCCCGCCGATCGCCTTCGTCTGGCCCTCGATGTCGCCGACATCCGGGATCTTCTTCGGAATGACCTGAGACTCAATAACCTTGTCCGCGATCGCTTTCGCACTCGCGCCGGATATCCGCCGACTCTTTTTGCTCACCACAGTCCTATCTGGTTCAGTCCACTCATCGCCTTCGCCGTCAGCTCCGCCAGCTTCTCGATCGCATCCGCGTCGCGGCGGGTGGCGCCAAAGGTGGCATCGATGCCGAGTCCCTTGCCGTCGCCCCAAGCGATGTCGAGCTGGCGGCACCGGCGCACGAACACCCGCGGCATGAGGTACTTCGAGGTTCCGCCAACCCGATCACCGAGCCACCAGTGCCCAAACCCGTTGTCGCCGATCAGCCATGGAGCCGCGTTCGCGACCGTCAGGGTGAAATCGGTGTCGGGGTCGGTCTCGCGCCGTCGACGCCGCAGATCCATCACGGACAGCGCGGTGAACGCCTGGGTGACGTTGGTGCTGGTGGTCTCCAGGTAGTGGCCCCACCCCTGTTTGGCGACCCGCAGCAGCAGCGGTACCGACATATAGGCGAGGATCGAGTCCTTATAGATCGGGTTCAGGAAGCTGTCCAACGCACCGCCGAGCGACCCAACCGAAATGGTGTAGCCAACGACTGCGCTGATCGTCGCGCCCAGGTTGTCGCCCAAGACGTCACCGGCATAATTCACGGCCGCCGAGATCAGCTCGTTGACGCCGGGCATTGACTGGCCACCGACGGTGATGCGGCCGGGCCCGCCGGGTGACCGCGAGAATTCCGAGGTTTGGATGCCGGTGATGTCGCCGTCGCGGTAGATGACGTAGGGGTGCGCGGGCAGCGTCCCGAGGATGCCGGGCAGCCGGTAGCCGGTCTCGTCGATCGTCTCCCCGGTGAACAGGTCGTAGGAGTCCTCGACATGATTGGACGTGACGTTGGCGATCGTGCGGGTCAGGCCGGTGAGCAGGTTGCCGCCGATGCTCGTGCCTTCGCGGAACCCAGATTTGTTGACGATGCCGACGAACAGGGTTCCGTTGCGCCAGTTGGTTCCCGCGCCGGGCCACGGCTCCGGGTCGCCGGTGAACCACCGCCGCAAATCCCACTGCAGCTCCGCGTCCTCGAGGATCGGTGCTGCCACATCGAACATCGATGTCTTGATGGACCCGACGACCAGAGCCAGCGGCGCGACAGAATCGCCGAAGTTGCGGGGCTTGACCACGATCTGTGACTGCTGCCAAAACCCCCGCAGCGCATCCACCAACCCTTCGATGGTCCAGTTCGCCGGGTCGAGCAACTTCATCAGGTCGCCGATGTCAATGTTGGTCAGCTGTAGGCGCAGCAGGTTGCACGCCATCGTCAGCAGCAGCGCGTGATCGGCCTGCAGGTACATCATCCAGGCCTTGGGCTGCTGGATCAGTGACACCGGCAGGAATGGATTACCTGCTGTGTGAACGAATTTCAGTTCCTCGATGTCGTCGAGGAAGTCGATAACCACCTCGTCGCCCTTGTCGCCCCGCACGACGGTCACGCCGTTCTGCGGCTTCATCCGGCCGCAGAGGCGGGCGCCCATCGTCTCGATGCGGACGTGGATATTGCTGGTGCCGCGCGCTTCCTCGTCGAGCGCCCAGAACGCCGCCCAGGTTCGCCTCCGGTCATCGAGGTCGATCGGGAGCCGCAGCTGGATGACGCCGGTCTCGTTGACGACCGGTGTGACTCTGCCGCCGAGCTCGCCGTGCACCTGGCCGCGGTAGACCCAGTCGCCGTCGTAGAGCCAGATTTTCGGCCGGTCGTAGGCGCGTTCGATGCGGTACTCACGCAGCTCCCGCGCCCACGCGGCGAAGTCCTCGTGATCGGTGCCGGTGAACGGCTCCGCGAACGTCGCAATCGTCATTCGTCACCCTCGTCGCTATACGCATCGCCGTACCAGAGGCGCCGCATTTCCTCGTCGCAGTCGCGACATGGGCGGCGCTGGGAGCATCCGGTCTCGATCTCGTGCGCCTGCCGAAGCGACAGGCCGGACTCGATGACCGCCTTACCTTTGTCGGTGATCTTCATCAGGCCTCCAACCCCGACTCGGCTGACCAGAATCGGCGTTGCCGCAACGTGGCTTTCGCACCCTTCGGCCCGTTGCACACCACCGGCATCAGCACCGGATCATCGACAGTCCCGGTATACGGTGGGACCGGATACACAGGTTCGACACCGTTGAAAAGCCCAGCGGCATTGGATAAGTCAGCGTTGACGTAGGTGTCCATGAACGGGTCAGACATCACCGACAGCAACTGGGTGAGTTCCTGGGTGACGATCATCCGCGCCGCATCCGACCCGACCGGGCGGTTCCACCTACGTTCCTGACCGAACCCGAAGTCGGGGAACTGCCAGGCCTTCGCCGGGTCGAATTCCCATTCGAGCCAGAGGTTCTGATCGGTCGGGTTCCACACCTCGAACCAACCGATGCACTCCCCGGCGACGGTGACCTTGCCCTGCACCAGTCCCAGATCGCCCCATATGCCCCCCGCAGTCAGGCTGACTCTCGTGCCGGTGAGGGTGCTGCTGCCGGCGGCCGGGCCGGTGAACAGGACAACGAGATTGCTCGCAGACGTCGTTGTGGCCGCCGTTCCGGTGACGGTGACGTTCCCAGCGCCCACCGATGCGAGGCCCTCCAGCGCCGACTTGATGGTGGCCGCGTTTGCGTTGAACGGCAGGTTGCCGGTCGTGTTGGCGCCGTATGTCAGGGTGAAGTTGCCGCCATCGGCCTGGATCTTGATCGTGAACCGGTCGGCCGGATTCTCCCACGAGGCAACGGTTTCGGTGCCCTCGAACATCGGGTTGACCGCGATCACGGAGACGACGGCGTGATACTCCTGGTCGATGTCGGCGTCGAACCCGTCCTCGGTGGTGTACTGGATTTCCTTGGACAGCCGCAGCGTGAGCGACCGGCGTCCCGATGGCCCGTCGTAGTGCCACTTGACCTTGCGGAAGTTGCCCGGTGTGCCCCAGAGCCGTTGGAACCGCGGCCGGGACTCGGGGGTGAGCCAGAACGGCAACACCATCTCCCGGATTGGGATGGTGTCACCGACGATCCGGCCGCCCGGCTCGAACGCACCGGACAGGGTTCGCACGGTGAACCCGGTGTCGTAGAGGCCATTCGGGTCGGTGTCCAGAATGATGTCGTCGCCCAGGTAGGCATCGTTGGGCGCGGACACCACGACCGAATCACCATTGTCCGATTCGAGGGTGATCGTTGCGACGGCCATCAGAACCTCTGCAATTTCGCCGCGGCCCGCTCACGTTCCTGGCGTTGCGCTCGAATGAACGCATCCTCGGTGTCGCGCGCCTGAATGTTGTAGGTCACCGGTGGCAGCTGCTTACCGCCGCCGCCGGTGAAGCCCTTGGCCATTGTCATTGCCACCTTGATTCCATCCTGCGCGATGCGCCAATAGTCCTGGGTCATAAGCGGTTCGGGTCCGCCCGACCGGTTCTCCACCAGGTGCACACCCTCGTCGACCCAGCCGCCGGTGTCGTACAGCTTCGGCTGGCCCCACCACGGCTTCTTTTGCGGCGTAGCGGGCGGCGTATACGGCGTCCAGGTGTTCGGCCACGCCTTGGGCCCGTCGGCGCCGCGATCTCGCAACAGGGCCTCGGCAGCTTCGATCTGCTGCTCCTTGGTCGCGAGATCGGCGCGCGCCGCGAACTGCTTCCCGTACGCGTCCCACGTCGGCTGATCGAATTGCAGACCACCGAAGTAGCCGTTGCCGGTGTTGATCGCCCAGTTACCACCGGACTCTTTCTGCGCCATCGCATCCCAATCGGCACCAGGCGTGGCCTTCGCCGCCGGCGTCGCTTGATCCGTTGGCCCAGGTGCCGCACCGGTACCCGCATGCGGCTGGGATCCTGTTCCGGTACCGCTGAACAGTGACGCCAGCCCACCGCCGGTTGATCCGCCGCCGCCGAAGATCTTGTTGCCGTCCTTGTCGGACACCGATATGCCGCCGACGAGGGAGCTGACTCCCTGCAGCCAGGACGGGGAGTCTGGGATACCCAGCACCCCAAGCAGCGAGGACACTTGGCCGCCAACAAACTTCTCGGCCGCGAATCCTGCCCAGCCAGACAGCGTCGTCGGATAGCTACCTGACGACCCTGACCCCGATCCAGTTCCGGCTTGGGCCATGAGCGCGCTGCGATCCGTAATGCCCTGCAAGCCGCTGAGATCAGACGGCGACGACGTGGCTGAATTGGCCCCTGAATCGGCTGCGCCCGACAGCGGCGAGGTCGGAGCGGCCACTGGTGTCGCTCCAGCTCCTCTCCCCTTGCCCAGGATCACGTGGAGGTGGTCCATGTGGTTCTGGGTGTCGCTGCCGCGGTCGCTCATGCCGGTGCCGGCGGTCAGCGCGCCGCCGTAGCCGTAGCTGGTCTGCCGCCAGATGATGCCGTCGACTTGCAGTGCAGGGCCGTTCTTTTGGAGGAACGCGAGAATCGCGTCACCGGTCGCTTTGCCTTCCGGCGATCCGTAGTTCGGGATCATGATGTCGATGGCGTTGCCCGTTGAGTGCTCGCCGTAGCCGTCTTCGGCGCGACGGCCGCCGATGCGGGTAATCTGCGGCCACGTCTTCATGATCAGCGTGCGCAGATAATCGGCGCCAGCGTTGAGCCCCTCAGCGGTGGCGCTCTTGTTCACCGGTGAACCGACGCGACCGCCCAGCTCGTAGCCGGGTAGTTGCCCGGTGGCGTTCATGTGGTCGAGCAGGCCGGGGTGTGCTGCCTCGATCATGCGTCGCGATGACGCTTTGATGACCTGCTCGTCGCCGTGCACCACACCGGCGATCTGTTTGGTGGGCAGGTTCCCGGTGTATCCGCCTAACGAGAAGCCCTCGGCGGCGACGAACTTGGGCAGTTTCGGAATGCTGACGTTGATGTCGTCGCCGAACGGGTTCGGGATGTGGAAGCTCAGAGCGTCGGCGAACGCGTTCCACTTGTCGCCGATCCAGTTGAGCACCGCAACAAGTCCGTTCTTGAGGCCTTCCCACATTCCTTTGGCGGCGTTGGTGATCGCGGTGGGCAGGCCCTTGAACCAGTCGACCATCGCGGTGAACTTGTCTTTGATCCCGGTCCATACCTTGCCGGCGGTGTCGACGAGCCAGTTCCATCCGGTGCCGATCGCTTCCCAGACCTTTTTGAGGAAGGGCCAGGCGGTGTCGACGAACCAGTCGACGACCGCTTTCGCGGCCTCCTTGATGCCCTTCCAAGCGGCGTCGACGACCTTGCGGAAGGTCTCACTGTGCTTGTAGGCGTAGATGATTCCCGCGACGAGCCCGGCGATGGCCACGACGACGATGCCGATCGGGTTGGCGCTCATCGCGGCGTTCCACAGCCATTGCGCGGCCGTGACGGCTTTCGTGGCGGCGGCGCCGGCGACCATGGCCACCTTGTGCGCGGTGAGCGCGATGGTGTTGGTGCCCAGGGACGCTGTGCCCGCGCCGGTTGCGGCGGCGAACACGCCCTGTGCGATCGACGCTGCGGCCATTGCGGTGTTCCACACGATCATTGCTGCGCCGATTCCCTTGGCCGCCAGGGTGACTGCGAGGATGATCGGCGCCAAAGGTCCGAGGTGCGCAACGACGGTGGCCAAGTGTGGTGCGAGCACCGCGACGACTGTCGCCCAGGGGGTGAACGCGTTGACGATTCCCGGCAGGACCGGCGCGATGTTCTGCATCGCCTGCCCGAGTGCCGGCATCAGTTCCCGGGCCATGGTCGTCACGCCCGGTGTCGCCTGCGCGATCGCATCGCCGATCGCCTTGAAGCCCGGGGCCAGCGCGGGCGCGGCGATCGCGCCGAGTTCCCGCAGGCCGGAGAAGATCGGGGCGACGACGTTGCCGATGTTGCGGACCTGCTGGGAGATGGTCTCGAACACGGCTTTCATCTGCTCCGGGCTGATGCTGCCCAGCCAGTTCCCGAACTTGGCCAGAACACCATCGAGACCGTTGCCGACGCCCGAAAACGTCGTCGCGGCGGTCGCCGCGAATTGGGCGACTCCCGTTGTCAGGGCGCCGATTCCGCTGCCGCCGATGAAGTGTTGAAAGAAGCTGTCCGATGCGGCGATCATCTGGTCGAACGCGGCCATCGTTGCCGGCGCGGTCAGGCCGGAGGTGATCTTGTTGCCGAGGCTGCCCAGTGTCGTGGTCAGTCCGACGATCTTCGGGGACAGGTTGTCGGCCAGGCCGCCGAGCATGGTGAACGTGGGCGCGAGGGCAACGGACAGTTCGTCGGTGACCGCGTGGCGGAAGTTCTTGACCGCATCGAGCATCGGGGCCATCCGCTCGCCGATCATCGCGTCGAACGGGTCAACCCCCGACTGGCCCTTATTCTGGGCGTCGGCCACCGCCTGCAGCGCCTCGGTGAGTTGCTTTTCGGAATCGATGACCGCCTGGTTGGCATCGGCCGCTCGTTGCTTGGCCTGGACAACCTGGTCGGAGCCTTCGACGCCTAGCCGATTCGCTTCAGCCGTCTTGTCGGCGAGCTCATTGTTGGAGTTCTGCGTCTCGGCGAGCCGCTGCTCAGCCTCCTGGACCCGCAGGACCGCGCGCTCCCGGTCGATCATGTCGACCGGCTGCCCGTCGCGGCCGAGGTCCTGCAGGTCGCGCCGCGCCTCCAGGAGGGACAACTGCGCGTCCTTTTCGGACAGCGCGGCGCCCCGCAGCTGGAGGTTCATGTCTTTGATCTGGTCGGCTGCTTCCTTGCGGGCCCGCGTCAGATCACGCTCGGCGTCGCGGGATTCCCGCTTGGCGCGTTCGACGCCCTTCTCCGCTTGCTCGACCTGTTTTGCCGCCGTTGCAACGGCTTTGGCTTGTGATGCGCCGCCGTCACTCTTGGCGTAGGCCTTGGCGGCGTCGGACAGGCCGGTGAAGCCGGCGGTGAGCGCGAGTAGCGCGGGGCCGAGGATGCCGGCTGCCGCGCCGGCGGCGATACCCATCGCGGCACCCACTGCGGTGAGCGCCGCGACCATCGGGCCGCCCAGGAGCGTGGAGACGCCGGTCGCGACACCCAGCAGTGCCGAGAAGCCGATCGTTCCCAGCGCAGTGATCTTCCCGAGCTGGTTGAGCGTCGAGAGTCCGCGGCCAACGGCGGTGAGCAGGATCAACGACGAGGTCACTCGACCGATGTCGCGGGCCGCGTTACCGGCGGCCCGCGACACCAGCTGTAAGCCGACCGCCAGTTTCCCGACCCCACCACCGCCGAGCAGTGTCAGCGCGCCACCGGCGGTGAGCAGCGATTTCGACAGCCCCTGCGCGGCAACGGACGCGACCTTTGTGCCGGTGGCGATCGCGCCGACGTTGCGCAGGACGGACCCGACGCCTGAGGCCGCCTGATCGACACCGGAGCTGATGGCCCGGATGCCCGACAACATCGAGGCGCCGAGGCTCGCGCCGTACCGATTCCCGACACGGGAAGCGTTGGCCGTCGAGAGTTCCTGCTCCACCTGCCGGTGCAGGCCTGCAGCGAATCGTGAACCGTCGATGCCTTGCCGAATGTCACGGCCGGCACGTAGGCCGGCCTGGCGCGCGCCGTCGACGTCGACATGTGCGGTGATCGACCAGTCGCGCGTTGCCGTGGCGATGGCTTCGCGCACCCCGCGTAGCGACGGAATGAGCTGCAGCGTCGCGTAGCCGATAGTCGTCACCTACATGGCCTCCTCACGTATTTCTTTGCTGTACGCGCGTTTTCGCTTCGCGTAGTCGGCTTTCAATTCGGCAATTCGGGCCGCGTGCGCCGCGGCGCGCGCCTTTTCTTCCATCGCGGCGCGCACCGGGTGATCGGGGTGTGGGCTGTTCGGATTGGAGTTCACCCGCAGCAGCAGTGCCCACAGGTCGGCGATCAGGTGATCGGTCGGTGACCATCCGGGCTGGCCGTCATTAATGGCTCGTACGAGCGAGGACTCTGGGCGCTTGAACAAATCTCGGATCAGCACCCAGAGCCGCCGCGTGGTCAGCGTCCCGCGGTAGAAGTCGAGCAGGTCGACCTGGGGGTAGTAGTGCAGGAGGTCTGCCTCTATCTCGTCGCCGTACTTGTCGAGCAGGCGATAGAGGCGGCCTAGTTTCCCCCCGATATCGCTTCGAGCTTCACGCCGATCTCGTTGAATTCATCGACGGTAGGCCGTTTTTTGCGGAACTCGGACCACTGCTCGGGGCCGAGCATCAGCTTCGTTGCAGCGAGGTTCAGCTTCGCGTCCCTGCCGGGGTCGTCAGCCTCAATACCGTACTCCTGCAGTGTTTCCGGGTCCTCTTGGAACAAGAGGATCGCGTCGAGCGGCATGTTGCCGCCGACGGCGATCTTCAGCTCCATGCCGCACTGCTCGATGGTGACGTACCCGGATTCGGCTTCGGCTTCGGCCTTGCGCGCGGCGGCGGACCGCTTCTGCTTGTGGTCCTGCGGCTGCGGCGCATTCGCCGGGATGCCCTTGCGTGCAGGGGTTTTGCGGGGTGTGGTCATGATTGGACTCCTACGAGTGGTGTTGGGGCTCCGTGGGTTTGGAGGCCCAGCCCGAGTGAGGGAGTCCCATGCTCACTCGGGCCGGGGGTCTTGGTGTCAGTCGACGGTGACAGTGCCGCCGGTACCGGCCGCCGACACAGGGGTGATCGGTCCGGTGAACGTCGCCACCAGCGGCCCACCCGACGGACCTTCCACGGTCACGCCGGGCGCGGGCAGCGCCTGCACCGACGCCAGGCCACGCAACGCGGTCTGCAGCGCGTTCGCGGTCTTCGTGGTGATCGACGCCGTGGTGTCCGCACCGGCTGTGGCGGTGTACGCGGTGACGCCGGCCGCGATCGTGAACGTCTTGACCACGTCATCCGAGCTGGCATCGACGACCTGGAAAACATCGCCGTTGGCGTCCTGGGTGTGGTGCACCGTGAGTTCGGCGAAGCTGAGTTCGCCCTCGATGAAGCCGCCGTGGCTCTTGGTCTCCACCGGTGCCGGGGTCAGCTGCACCCACACCCGCTTGCCCTGCAGGGTGTCTTCGTCGACGACGCGGTACAGCACGTAGATCTGCACGTTCTTCGGCGCGCCGATCTTGTTCGGCGCCGAGCCGGGCAGCACGACCTTGCGGGTCACCGCGTTGTCTTCCAGCACGGTGAAACCGGTTTCGAGCTTGCCCTTCTTGAGCTTCACCCGGAACAGGGGATGCCCGAAGCCGTCGTACTCCTTCTTCTCGATCGACGGGTTGAGCGGGATGCCCTTCTTGTCGTCAAGCAGGCCGGAGAACAGCCAACCGAGGACTTCCAGGTCGGCGTCCGGTGTCGCCGGGATCATCGTGTTGATGTCCGCCACGTCGGCTGCCAGCTTGAGCCAGACTTCGGCCTTGTCCGGAATCAGTGTGACATCGGGATTGATGGTGTACGCCATGGTGATTTCCCTCCTTCAAGGGCGTTGACAGCCCTTGCGGGCCAACAAAAAACCCCGCCAGGTAGACGGGGCTGGAATGGGGTTGTTGCGGATCTATCTGAGGTGGATTTCGAGGCCAGCAGCCGCGGCGGCGCGCGTGAGCACACCGTCCTTGGCCTGCTGCTCGGCCGGAACCGAGATCGACGCCGCAGCACGATCGGTGGTGTACTCGGCGACGATCGCATCGTCACCGGCGTGGCTGCCGACTTTACGTGCCAGAGCGTTGATTTCGCCTGCGGCGATTCTCTTGAGGACTTCCTCGGCACCCCTGTGGTCCAGTTCGAAACTCATCGCTACACCTCCACCGTTCGTGCCTGTGCGGTCAGCAACACCGACGCGAACATGGCGCCGGTGGCCTTGTCGCGGCCATCGAGGACCCCACCCATGTCGCCGCCTTTGATGTTCGCGACACCCGGTGGGCGGGGGTTGGATTCGGCGAGCTTGCCCGCTGCCACGGTGGCGATGCGCACCGCGTCGTCGCGGCCGGCGGCGTAGGCGGTCAGCCGCAACATGTGCTGCGACTTCACCGGCCAATGAGCCGGGCCACTGTCGTCGGCGACGGTCAGTAGCGATCCCTGTGCTGGGGTCCACTTGGCCGGCACGTTGTCGCGCACCAGGACGCCAGCCATGTTGGCGTCCAGCCACCCACGCACTGCCGGGAGAATGTCGGCCAGGACGCGCGTCATCCGACGGACCTACCGGTAGTGGACCTGCACAGGACCTCAACACCGCTTGGTTCGGTGCGCGGTCGCTGCCATACCCGAACGCGGGCAAGGCAATCGCGGTCACGGACCCTGATGCCGTAGTCGTCTTTGACGACGTCGGTCGTTTGAACCCAGGCGTCCGTGTCCGGCCGGTAGGCGGTGAGACCGAAATACACGGTGAACTCCACCGTGTCCTGCTCACCGTCCTCACCGAACGAGAGCGCCGTGTTCCCGGGTGCGACCACGAGCGGAGTCAGCACGACCGGAACGCCCGCAGGCAGCGGGTTGCTACCCGCGTCCATACCGAACAGCGGTGTGACCGTCACGGTCTCAGTCACAGCCGGACCCCCACAATGGTCCGGCACCGGTGTAGATCGCCCCGCAGTCACAGAACGTCGCCCCGAGGTTGATCGCACAGGTGTCGGCGTGCTGCACGCTCCCCCCGCCCGCGGTGTCGTAGCTCCACGCCTTCCGGTCACCGCCTCCCGTACAGATCGCTTGCAGCTGAGCGATTTCCGACGGCCACAGCAACGAGCGCCGTGGTGTGGAGTTGTCGAAGGTTTCCGAGTGCTGGAACGGACCGACAGTGTCAGACACCTGGGTCCGCCCACCCTGGCCGGCCTCGTTCCATCGCAGGACGGCCCCGCGCAGGATCGCCTTGGCCGCTTTGGCTTTCAGCGGGTCCAGGTTGTCTTCGCCGAGGCATGGGGCTGACAGAATGGCCAGCCCCATCACGTCGTCGATCATGTCCTGGGCCTTGCCGGGATCGATCTCGGCGAAGTTGGCCAGATCGGCCGGGGTGAGCAGATCAGCCATCAGTCCTCGCTCCGCCCGCTCGCCTTCTGGCCGGCCTTTTTCGGGCCGGGCCGCGGCGCTGTCGGTGCATCGGCGGGGGTGAGCCCGCCGATGCGTTGTGCCTTGTCCTGAGGCACGTCCACGACCACACCGGTTTCCGTGCGGTAGCGGGGCATGGTCAGCCGGCCACCGCGTCGACGAGCTTGGCGAAAGCATCGAGTGCGGCGATGCCCCACCCGTAGACGACCTCGGCGCGGAACGCGACCTGGTTGTTGCGCTGCAGGTCGCCCTGGCCGTCGGGGTCGCCGTATTCGATCATCTTCAGGCCGATGGCCCGCTGGATGCCCCAGCGGATCGCTGAGAAGTCGCCGTCGAATCCGTAGACCTTGGTGGCCGTAGCCGCGACACCGACAGCGCCGACGGTGTCGGAGACCGACGTGTTGTGGTTCTCCAGCCGTCCGGCCGGCGCGGTGGCGTAGGCGAGATCGGGGTACATCTTCGGGCCGATCGGTTCCCCTGTGGCGACCGGGACGCGCTGCTTGCCAAACGAGGCGGCGAACACGGGGTCTAGAGCCAGATCCCGCGGGTTATAGCGATCAGCCAACACCAGCGCGTCAGCGGCGTCCAGGAGCAGTTGCGGAGGTGTGGTTGCGACGATCTCCACCGAGTTGGTGGTCTGCGACAGGTATTCAGTCATCGCAGTGACCGGTGCGCCGCCGGTGGGGTTGATGCCGTGGAACACACCGAAGTCCAGCGCCCGGGACAGCGCGGGCTGGATCAGGCCGAGGATCTGTTCGATGGCGTGCAGCTGCTGGTCCTCGTCGGCCCACTTCACCTCTTCGGTCCACCGCACCGTCTTCTGGAACTTGAACGGCTTGGTGGTCTTGGTGGTCGGGGTGATCGTCGAGGGCCCCTTGTTGGCCCCTTCCCCGACGTACTCGGCTTCGCCGATGTCGAAGGTCATGAACTGGCCGGTCCCGAACTTCATCGGCTCGGCCCCGGACAGGGTGGCGATCGCCGATCCGAACTTCACTTTGCCGAGCCACGGATCGAGAATCTCGTTGGGAAGGTTGAGCTGCGGGCTGGTGAGTACCGCCATGATGTCGTCTCCTTACGTGTTGTTGCCGAACAGCTCCCGCGTGAATTCACGCATGCCGCTGGGCTTTTCGGGTTTGTCGCCGTTGCCCTGGTCGGCAACGTAGTTGTTGTTCTTGCGCTTGCCGCCTGATTGGGCGAGCAGCCGAGCGGCCTGCTTGAGCAGCAGATCGGGATCGGTAGCGGTGAGGAACAGTTCCGCGTCCTCGTCGGCGATCTTGTGCAGCGCCACCAGGTGCGCCTTGAGTCCCTCGGCGACTTTCGCCGGCACGCCGGCAACTTCGGCTTCGGCTTTGGCGATGCGGTCGGCTGCCTTCTGGGCTTCCGACTTGTTCGCCTCTTCAATCTCGGCCAGTTTCTTGGCCGCCGCAGCGTTGGCCTTGGCCCGGGTCTCCTGCTCACGGGCCTTGCCCTTCCAAAACTCCACTGTTTCAGTGGGTTTCTTGTCGCCATCGGCACCCTGCGACCCCGTTGCGGCGTCACCTTGACCACCGTCGCCGTCGCCGTCGCCGGCGCCGCCGTCGCCCTCACCGCTTCCGCCCATGACCGGCCACCAGGGACCGCGCTTGCCGATGCCGATGGCGCGAAGCCCCGTCGTCGGGTGGATGGGCAGCTCGTTGATTTCAGACATGCGTGTTTCTCCCGTTTCGGGTAGTCCTCTGCCGTTGCGGCCGAGGTGGTTTCAAGGGGGGTGACGTCCGGGGACGTCGAATAGCCGCCCCACGTTGCGCGGGAACGGTCGAATAGGGGGCCTACGGCCTACGCGTCGTTGGCGTCGGTCCGGTTGGCGAGATAGCGCTGCATCGTGGGGGTCGAGTACAGCCGTGCGAGGGTCATGTCCTCGTAGCCGGCGGCCCAGAGCTTGGCGAGGGCCAGCGATTTACCGGCGTAGGGGTTGACGTCACCGAGCTGCGCGGCGCGGCCCTCGGCCCGCGCGCGCTTGCAATCCTCGGGCGTGATCACTGCAAGAAGTCCTCACCGGTGGCGGTGTATCTGCGTAGAGAGTACTGCCCGGAGAGCACCATCTTTTTGAAGATCTGCCGGGTGATCCGCCCGCCGTGCTCGTCGAACCATGCCGCCATGTCGCCGCTCATCATCTCGCGTGCCTTCTTATCGCTGACATACCAGAGGTTTTTGGGGTTTACCTTGCCGTCGTAGCGGGCGCTGAGCATGAACCCGTTGGTGGCGTTCTCGGCCTCAATGGCGAGCTCGCTGATGTGCTTGTGGAACGCCGAGGAGAGCAGCTGCTCGAAGTTGTCGCCCGGTAGACCCTCCAGGCGGGCCATGCGGGTGAAGTCGCGCCGGCGGATCGACTCGACGGACTTGCCGGTGACCTCGGCCTCAGCCTCGGCCGGGTCATACCCCTGGTCGATCTTGGCCAGGATCTCATCGGATTGCGCGTTGACCTTGGCCGACCGGCGGGCGCGGTCGCGTTCGCGCCGCCGTTCCTTGCGTTGGGCGGCTTTGCGTTCGGCGTCCTCGAGGTTTTCCAGTGCGATGGCGGCCCGTTCGACACGGTCGTCGTCGCCAGAGGCGATGGCCTCGTCGAGTTCGCGTGCGGCCCGTTCCATCGGGGTGACCGGCTTGGCGGCCGGCGCCGGCATGCTGTGCAGGTCTTCGGCATCGACGCGGCGCCAGTACTCGACGGCGGCCCGGTGCGCATCCTCGGCATCGAGCCACGCGGCGATGTCTTTGGGATCAGGAGTGTCGCCGGGATCGGCCAGCCCAGTGTGGCCACCGCCGCCGGGGTCCTTCGGTCCACGTGGCCCGTCGGTGCCCGTTTTCGGAGCCGGTGCCGCATCTTTGGCGGGCCCGGCGGGCCGGGTGCGGGCCGCGGGCACCGAGGCTGCGGTGCGCTCGCGTTCGATGGCTTCCATGCGGCCCACGACGGCCGTGATGTCGATCGCGCCGTATTCGCCTTTGGTCTGGCCGTCTTTGGCAGCACCACGAACGGCCGCCATGTAGTCCTGTTCCCACTGCTCGACGTAGGCCGGCGGTTCGTAGGTGTCGCCCGGGCGCACACAGACCGCGACGCAGTGGCAATGGTCGTGGTACTTCTCGCCGAGCGGGCGGGTGCCGCGCGTGCGGCCGATGCTGGCCCGGGTGTTCCCGACGCTCTTGCCGGCCGCTGCGGCTTGCCGAGCGTTGCGGTACACCGCGCGGCGATCCAGTGCCTCGTCACGGGTCATCAGGCCGCCGTGGATGGCTCTGCGGTCCGCTTCGGTCAGGTCCACCCCGCGGCCCACGACGCGGGTCGCTGCGGCCTCTGAGGTGTATACCGCGCGACGGGTGGCCAGCATGCGGCAGAACGCGCAGGCGTTGGCCGAAGCGTGGCGGGCCCACCGGGCGCCCTTCTCGCGGTCGACGTTGTGGATGATCGTGTCGCGCGACCCGTCGAACACCGCGCGCATCGCCGAGCCTTGCAGCGCGGGAATCGGTTTGGCTTGCAACAAGGCCCACCGCGCGGAGGCCGCCAGCCGGTCGGCCGGCACCAGGTCTGTGGGAACGTCCGGGACGAATTCCTGACCCGGTGGCTGAGGGCCGACGGGTTGGTCTGCGTAGAACGTCGCGGTGGTCTGAGCGGCCAGGTCCAGGTAGGGCATCGCCAAGGCCGGGTAGGCCTCGGTGAGGAACGCCAGCGCTTCTCTCTGGTCGAGCCGGTCGATCCGGCTCAGCAGCCGCTCCACCTTCACGCCGAGGTCGGCGGCCAGCTGCGTGAGCAGCAGCTGAAACTCAGGAACCGCTACCGGCACTGGCCGCGGCCTGTTGTGCGGTACCCGGTGCGGGCGCCGGAACTTCGGTGACCGGGGAGGCGGTCAGCTTGTCGACCAGCGACCCCGCCTGGGCGCGACCCTTTTGCGCCATGGCCCGCTTGACGTCCCGATCGGACAGGCCGAGCAGCTCCAGGCCGACCTCAGTCTCAGCGAGCCAGGGCACCGCGGCGAGTTGCTTCATGCCGGCGTCGGCGACAGCCGAGCGCGACAGGTAGGCCGGTGGGCGCCACTTGGTGTCGATGCTCGCCCATGCGGCCGGGATCTCGTCCAGGTCGTTCTTGATCGCGAGCGCGCGGGCCATGGAGCGGCGGAACGCCGGAGACCAGTCGTCGGTGGTGCCTTCGGCCTCGGCGATGAGCTGTTTCTCGGCGTTGTCGGAGCCGTCGGCGAGGCTGGTGTTGGTCTTGGCCTGTACCCCGAGCGCCGATACGGGCAGGTCGGTTTCGCCGGCGAAGTCGTTGGCGCACTGCTGAAACAGTTCTATGTGCGGGGCCGGTGAGGACTGCTGGAATTGCTTGACGTCGGCGCGGGCCAGCTTGTCGTCCGGCGCGTCGGGATCGTCGGCGATGCCTTTGATCCGGCCCATCATCGCCTTCCACGTCGGCAGCGGATTGCCCTGATCGTCGGTGAGCACCTCGCGCGGGTCCGCGCCGAGCATCCACAGTTCCGGGTAGGAGAAGAGGTCGCCGTGGCCTTCCATCCGGGTCAGCACGCGTAGTGCGCGATCCTGTAGCGACATCACCACCCGCGAGATCCGCGAGGAACCGAACGGTCGCCCGACTCGGGGCTTGTAGATCAGTGCTTCCGCCGGCACGCCCCAGGGGTGGGGTTTGTCCTCGACCGTCCAGCGGCGACCCATGCTGGCCCTGGTCGCGGTGACGGTGCGGCCGTCGAGGTATAGCACCAAGCTCAGCGGGTTGCGTTCCTCGTCGCGCTTGAGCACTGAGAGCAGGTTGTCCAGTCTGCGCGTGCGGCCGTTGAGTTCGCCGGTGGTGGTGATTGCGTCAGCGACATGGATCAGCGAGGCGGGTTCGTGCTCGGCCCCAGTGGTGTTGATCAGGAATGCGGGCCCGTGGATCAAGGAGGAGACACCGGCACTGGAGGATTCGGCACCGAAATAGTTCTCATCCCACACCTCTTGGTAGCCAAGGGAATCCAGGTCGCCGTCTACCCAGGTGTAGCCGTCGAGGTTGCAGCGCCGCGCGAGGATATCCACAGCTTTTGCCGACCAGCCGAGCACCAGGCCGAGTTTGAAGTACTCCGGGGGCACCACACCCGATCCGAAGCGGCGGACCGCGTGACGACCGTCGTAGTAGCAGGCGCGGAGGTAGTTGCGCGGTCGACGCTTGTCCAGTTCGCCGAGCAGGCCATTGATCAGGGCATTGTCGTCGCTGCCGATACCGGGCAAACGCACTCGGGCAGTTTCGGTGGAGGTCACAGGACGCCTCCCCTCCTTCCTGATCGCGTTGAATCCCTTGCTGGTCGGTGCTTTTCGGTGGCCCCGGCCAAGGCCAAGGTGACCGCCACGAGCGGATGAATGATGGCCGTCGAGTCGCGGCGGTCATATCCCCATCCGCCGGCCTCGGCGATCGGCCGGCGCCGCGCGCCCTTGAGCGCGTTGGTCACGGACTCCTGGCCGGCGTGGGTGACGGTGCCGGCCTTGCCGCGGGTCTGGAACAACAGGCAGCCCTTGGCCATGTAGCGGGCCGTGGAGCGGATCACGGTGACCTTGCGGGCCTTGAGACCGGGGATCATCTGCGCGGCCGGGGACAGGTCGTCGATGACCACCGGGATGCGTCGGCCGGCCGTCTTCGCGATCCAGTCGATGGCGGCCGCGACATCGGATCCGGCCCACACTTCCTCGACGTGGGCGGTGGGCCCGTCGATCCAGGCTGCCCCGACCGAGATGTCCATGCCGTGGGACATGTCCACCCCGAGAGCGTCGGGTGCCACGTCGTCGTCGGGCCCGGCGCCGAACAGCTTGCGCCACTGACCGTCCCTGATGATCGCCAGGTGAACGCTGACCTTGGGCCAGATGCCGAACCCCTCACGGCGGAAAGCGTCGTCGGACAGCATCTTGCGCATGCGGCGGATCGCGCGTTCCCCGGTGCGGTGCGGATATGACGGGTTGGCTTTGCGGAGCTGGTCGCGGTCGTCGAGCTCGGCGTCCGCGTCGGCCGAGAACTCGATGAACAGTGACAGTTCGGTGCCGACGCCGTGTACCGATGGGTTGTCCTCGTCGGCCCAGGTGCTGCTGACCGAGTCGAGCGCGTCCTGGCGCTGCATGGTGAACACTTCGCCCGGGTCAGTCGGCCGGGGTGGGGTGCCCATCATGAACAGCAGCGGATTCTTGACGGTGTTCATGGTCGGAATCAGGTCGTCCATCGCCTTTTCGGTGACCCGCTGAGCTTCGTCGAGGATCAGGATGCCGACGCCGGTGAACCCGAGACCGAAGCCGTTTTCTCGGGCTCCGAACAAGATTCGTGACCCGTTGTGCAGGAATATGCCTTCGTCTCCGTGCGAGTCGGAGATATCGCGGATGTGCGGCCAGCATTTGTCGGTCCTGGCCATGGCTTTCATCGAGTCGAACGTCTCGCGGGCGGTCTTGAAGCGGTGCGCGGTCCAGATCACCGTCAGGCCGGGAATGATCAGCGCCAGCGCGAACACGATGGCCCCGATCAGGTAGGTCTTACCGACCTGGCGGGGTATGGAGATGACGATGGTGTCGGCGGCGTAGAGGCCTTCGGCGTCGAGAGCGAGGATCAGCCGGCCGGCGCCGTCCTGCCAGTTGTCGAAGCCCCAGCCGAGGTTGGCGCAGGTGTCGCGGACCTTGGGCCAGGCGGTCGAGACGATGCCGGCCGGTTGGATCAGGTGGCGGGCGACCTCAGATAGCCGAGGCGTCCCAGAGTTCATTGCTGGTGGTGGCGACGAGCGCGCCGTCTTGGCCTTCGCCGGCGGCGGCGGCCAGCGCGGCCAGTTCGCGGCTGATGTCGGCCTGGCGGTGAGTCAGCGCCGACAGCGCGGTGGGACTGGTCCGGGTGTCGTCGAGAGCGCGAGCGACCCGGGCACGCAACGTGGTCAGCCGGTCGCGGTTGACCGGCTCGCCGGACAGGTCGGCGATCTCACGCAGGAGTTCGAGCTGGCGGCGCACGAGCGCGGCCAGCGCCGTGGCATTGGTCCCCGGGCTGGCGATCGACTGGGCGACCCGCGCGCTCATCGCGATGAGCTGCTGCAGCTCGTCACCGGATTCGGCAGCGGTCAGCACCGACGCGGCAGGCGCCGCAGTGGCGGCGCCCGGGACAGTGCCGTCGGCGCGGACGAGGGCCAGGTGCCGGCCCGGTGCGGGCGTGTCGCTGAACAGGACGTGATCCTTGGGCCGGCCAGCTTGACGGCAGTCCTGGCACTGCCGTGTTCCCCCCGGAAGTGATCTGCTACCCCCCCAGAGCATCTTGCCGCAGCTTGAGCAGGGCGTATCGGGGTTGCGTGCCATCGTCGATCACCTCCTTGCCTGTGGATCGAAAAACAAAGAAAAGCCCAGGGAGAGAGGGCCGCCTATGCCGTGAGGGGCGGCGGCCGACCCCCTCGGGTCGACCGCCCAGGGGGGTGGGCTTAGTCGGACCACCAACGCCGTGCGGTCACGAAGGTGATGCCCGCGGGAAGGTCATTGATGTCTTTGTCGGACTTGTCGCGGTTGCACTTGCGGTGTGCCGGGACGATGTTGTCGATCGTGTCCGATCCACCTTTGGCCAAGGCCTTCAGGTGATCGATGGTGAATTCCAGCGGATCGAGGTAGTCCGCGTCGTAGTCGATCGGCTCGCCGCAGTGGTAGCAGTCGGGCTTCGGGCCGTATGGGCTCGGCGGTAGGCCGAGCCTGATGATCCGGCGGTGCTTGTCGCGTGTCGTGGTGTTGCGCTGGACCCTGCGTGCACCGCCGCGGCCTGCTCGTCCTGTCCTCATTTCACCTCCGGCGAAGGTAGCTAGAAACGAGGAAACCCCCAGGTCCGAAGGGGTTCAGACATGGGGGTACCGACTCGGGAAGGGATATTAGCAGGTCAGGATGGACATATCTGCGCAGCACGGTTCTAGCGGTGTGTTGCCGCTCAGCTCGGCGAGTTGCTACGCGGGCCCTACGTCAGGCCGGTTGGGCGCACGATGCTCGGTCACAGTGGCGACCTTTGACACAGTCATCGCAAGCGCATTCGCATGGACCATCGGGGATGAGGGTTGGACCGTCGCCGTCGAGCGTGCCTACCTTGAACCACCCAGCCTCAGCACGGCCGCCGTCGGTGGTTCCGGGCCCGAACATGCGCAGCGGGTCACTGTTGCGCGGCCCGGCCCACACCTCGCCCAGCGGTACGGCTTCACACGGTTCGATGAGTTCTCCGAACGCACCAAGTGCAGAACCAAGGTCAATTGGCTTGTCGCTCATCATGCATGTCCTTACGTCAGTTCGAGTAGCTAGCGGCGGCGAGTGAGCCTTGGTCGCAGTCGACGTGCCAGGTGTAGCTGGCGTACTCGCGGTCTTCGTCGTCTTCGGCCCTCCATGGGGTGGAATCGTGGGTGAGGTCGTAGACGCGCTCGCCGCCCTTGAATGGCTGGCTGCACACGGGGCAGAGCGCGGTCCCGCTCATGAAGATGTCCCGCCCGACCGTGAATCGTTGTGCGGTATCGCTCATCTCGGTTCCTTCTGTCAGGTAAGCGGCGGGCAGATCTTGCACGCATCGCGCGACCCTGGATGGACGAATGGCCCGCTGTAGTAGCTCGGATGCACGACCGCGCCGCACGCCTGGCTCTGGTCTGTCCAGGGCAGCGTCAGCCCATCATTCGGGCGTCGAGGCACGACGTGAACGTGGGTGTGGAACACCGTCTGTGTGGCGTCAGGTCCGATGCTGGTGATGATGTTGGCCTGCAAGCCTTGCGTGTTCACGTAATCGGCGGCAACAGCCATCAGCATGGCCGCGCGGCGAGAGGAGTGGATATCGACTGCCGCACTCTCGTCGTGGTCCCAGTGGATGACCAGGACGTGGCCCTCGGTCACTGGATTGAGCGGGTTGACGATGGCGACGCATCCGCCCATCCACTTCTGGACGATGTCCAGGTTTCCCCAGTTCGGTTTGCAGAACGGGCATTTCGTCATGTTCGCCTCCTTACGTCAGCCGCCGGAGGCCTGCCGGACCCTCGCGGCTGCGTGAGTACCGCATCGCCGGAACGGCGACCGGCGCATGATTCGTGTAGTCTCGGCACGCCGGTGTAGCTCAATCGGCAGAGCCCTGAGGATCGCGGCCACGAGTGTTGTCGATGCGCACGACAGCCGAGCCCTTCTGACGGAAGTTGCGGGTTCAAGTCCCGTCACCGGTACCACCTCTGTTACGTCAGCCGCGGAGCATCTTGGTCATGCACTCGGGGCACACTTCGCCGTCGTCGCCGGAGTACCAGCCGAGCGGCTGGCCAGTGACGACCTGCAGCGGGTTGTAGTCGTAGGCGTCGTTGAGGGTGCGCTCACGGTGGCATGAGCTGCACTTCGGCAATTCGACGCGCGGCCGCTTCTGCTCGGTTTCCCAGCGGTCAGCCATGCGCGTGAGATCGATTGCGAGCGCGCGATTTTCGCCCGCGCATGACCCTACGTAGGCGTGCAGCGCCGCGATTGCGTGGGGGTCGTGAGCTTCCAGCACGAAGCACTCGCCTACCGGCTTTCCGTTGAGCTTCTCGACGCGGTACTTGCCGTACAGGCCGCGATCCTGATCGGGGTCGGTGATGGTCATTTCTCTCCGTCTCTCCTTGGTTGTGCCGATAAGTGGTAATTGCGTCAGCCTTTTTCATTTGACGGCCGCTTTTTGTCGACCGGTGAGCCGGGTGTCGCGGCGCAGCAATCTGCGGGCAGTGTCGAAGCTGTAGAGCGCCCGATCAGTTTCTTGGACACGGGTTTTGACGAATTGCCCTTGGTGCAGGTAGCCGCGCGGACGTAGACGCTTGATGGCGATCCAGCGGGTGAGCGTCTCGGGTTTCATTGGCTCCCCGGCGTTGTCGAGCGCTTCGAGCAAGGTGGGCTCGGTCATCAGGTCCCGGCTGGCGAGCGCTCGGCGCTGGTTGGCAGCTACGTCGATCTCTTGGCCGCATGCTGGGCAGTCGACGGTGCGATCGCCGACCTGCGCATAGAGGATCTCGCTGCATTCGATCGGGTGACCGGCGTTGTCGTGGCCGGTGATCGTCGAGCAGGGGCCGATGAAGTGTCGTTCGCGGCGGTCGATGGCGCAGACCAGCTGGCCGCCCTTGTCGCCCGATCCGACGAGCTTGTTGACGTCGTCGAAGATGTTGCCGGCGCAGTCCAGTCGTGCGATCGCTTCGATGTTGACCTGTAGCCAGCGTGCGAGGTCGCGGGTTGCGATGGTGTCGAGGCCGGGTGGGCGGCGGCCGGTGTGCCGTTCGGCGATGGTTTCGACCCAGCGCCGCAGGAGCTTTCGTGTGTCTCGCGCGGTCTCTGCGGCGTCGAAGTCCATGACGTTGAGGTCAGAGGCGCTGCGGATGCGGCCGATGGTGCCGTGCGGTACGCGGTCGAGTTTCTGGATGCGCGCGTCGAGGTCGTCGAGCAGCTCGGGCACGCGGTCGAGCATGTTGCCGAGTACTCGGGTGCAGTCGTTGCATAGGTAGAGCTGTGACGGCCGTTTGCACGCGTGGTTGAGGCAGTTGGTCGTCATCCTCGTCCTGGCCTCTCTGAGAGTCGTTGCGTGCAGGGAATTGTGCGTGGCGTGCCGTCGTCGTGACGGCAGTAAGCCCGCGGTTTGGCGTCGCAGTTCGGGCACCGCCGATTGATGGCTCCCGTGGTGGTGTATGCCTCGTAAACCGCGCCTGTGGTACGGCGACGGTGACAACGTCCGGGACCGCGCACGAAGGTGTTCATGACATCGTCTCGATCCATGTCAGGCATAGCCCACCGCCTGTGCTGCTTGGGTTTTCGGGTGATCGCACTTCACGAGGTGTTCGCCGCGGCCACCGTCATCGTCGAGCGTGATGCTGACTCGTCCGAAGTCGTCGCAGTCGGGGCAATCGGCGATCGCTTGGCGGGCCCGGCGGCGGTCTGCGTCTCGGGCCGCGGCGATGGCGACGTCGTGGTCGGCGGCAACGGCCTGCCAGTCCTTGAATGCGCCCCAGGCTTTGCGGCATTGCCCGCAGTCGTCGCGGTAGCCCCGGTGTTGGGGGCAGCATTTGGCGGGCGGATGGTCGAGGTGGATCTCGGCGATGTGCGGCTCTGGTGACGTACCCGAGTTACGTAACAACCCTTGGGTATTGGTGTAGGGCTTAGGTGAGAGGACAGGCGTGTCCGGTTGAAATGACATTCCTGTCCGGTGGTGGCCTGTTTCAACAGGACTCACGTGTCCTACGGTGGAGTTGTTCACAGGACCCACGTGTCCGGTGGTGGAGTTATTCACAGGACTGGCGTGTCCTGTAGAACTGTCGTCGGCCGCGGGCAGCGTGAGGCGGTATTCGGCGGCCTTGCCCGCCTTGGGGTTTGCTGCCGCAGTCTGCTGGATCAGTCCGAGTGCGCGGCCGGCGGCCAGGGCCCGCCGTACGGTCCGCACGTCCACCCCAGCGGCCTCAGAGAGGTTCTGCTCGCCCGGGTGTGCACCGGTGCCGTCGCGGTAGTCCGCGTAGCCCTCCAGGGCCAGCAGGACCGTCTTGCACGACGCGGAAAGCTCTTTGCACGGCATGCGGAGCACCAGGCGCGTCCACTGCCTCCGACTGTCGAATGTGAGCATCTACGCTGCGCCCCTCGGGTACCCGTCGAAGGTGCGACCGTCGTGGTACAGCTCGCGGCCAGCGCGCCCCTTCCCGAGCCGGTACATCGAGGTCGGGTGATGGTGCGGAAAGTCGGCCCGGTAAGCCTCACCCCGTCGAGGGATGCTGTTGACGAAAATCCGTCTCGGCCGGGTCCACCGGAGCGGCTGGTCGAGTTTCTCCGGTCGGAGCTGCACGTCGAACCCGTGCTCGTAGTAGTGACCGGGTGTGCCGCGCCAACGCTCGGCGAATGTCTTGGCGTAGCAGTGATCGCAGCCCGCCGATACCTCGGTGCAGCCGGTGACGGGATTCCATGTCGCGTCGGACCATTCGATCTTGGTTTTATCGCTCACGGGCATCTCCGATCTCGGCGGCGAGTACGTCTGGAGGTACGAGGGCGAGTAGCCGCGGGCTGAGTTGCAGCGCGCGGCGGGCCGCCTCGGGGGTGCGGCGGATGTCGACGGCCGGGCCGACCTGGGACTGTTCGGTGGGTGTGAGTCGTCGCTTGAGGTGGAATGCGCGGCCGGTCCATTCGCGCCATTCGCCGAGTTGCGGGTCTCCGAGTCCGTCGAGTTCCTGTTCGGCTCGCTGGCCGCACAGGGTTGCTCCGTAGAACGCCCGGAGCGGGGCGACCGAGACGTGCCAGACTGGCCCGCCGAATCCGGCCTCGATTCATTCGTAGCCGCTGTTCACGGTGAGGACGATCGAGAACCCGCCGGCCTTGTCGAGCTTTCCGAATCGGGGGTGCATCGTCTCGATGGACAGTCGGCAGTGGTGCTGAAGCGCCGTGGTTGCGGTGTTGTCGGTCATGCCGTCATCCGCTCGTCGACAACGCGTGCGTTGCGTTCTTCCCGGGCCAGCTCGACCAGTCCCGGCCTGACTGGGATGTTGTCGCGGTAGAGGGCTCGCTCCAGTGCGACTGCGGTGGTGTCGAGTTTCTGGACTATCTGGGCGTCGGAGTACCCGAGTTCGCGCAGCTCGACGTACAGCTCCGGTTTGCGGGAGCGTTTGCAGGTGGTGCGGTCGGCCGTGGCCGCCGGGTCGTCGATCGTGTCTTCGTCCCACGCCAGCGGCGGTGGCCACCCGAGATCTGCGGCGCGGCGGCGCGCTCGCTCGCTGGGCCCGGGGATCAGCTGCGTTTCGTTGAACAGTGTTTCGACGCGCAGCGCTGTTGCGGCGGTCACCACGGTGTGCTTGCCGCTGAACAGTCGGGAGCCGTTGGTCGGAAGGATCCCGATTCGTCGGCTCAAATCCGCTTGTGTGTAGCCGATCGCGACGAGTGCGCGTAGCCGCCGCAGCGTGCCGACGGCCGGCACGAACTGGCCGGGAGAGACCAGCCGATGCAGGGCCGCGGCGGGCAGCGGAATGGCGAGGATGCGATCAGCCTTGTCGCGGAAGATCTGCCGACTTGGTGCGAGTCCACGTTTGCCGCGTCCGTTCATCAGGGTCGCCAGGTCTCCGCGGTGTAGGCCTGCGATCCGGCAGATGTGGCGGCGTGAGACGCCGGCCTCGACGAGCGCGTTGACGTGCTGGCGGGCTGGTTCGGCGTCGACGTACTTCGATTCGAACCCGATGCGCTGCCGCGCGGATTCGTAGCAGTTCGGGCATAGGCCGCGCCGCAGTGGTGGCCGCAGCCGCCTGCACTTGGAGCAGGTCGACCCGGTCACGCTGCGTCCTGGTGCTCGATGATGCGTCGAACGGTTGCGTGGTGCACGCCGAGGGTCCGCGCGATGGTGCTCGCGTTGGCGCCGTCGGCGCGTGCGGCGAGGACTTGCGCGACGCGTTCGGGCGCGATGCGTACCGCGCCTTGCGCCACGATGCGCACTGCTGTCGCGTGGTGTGCGTCGTGGCGCGCGGGGTCGTCGACCTGCGCGGTTCCGGTGTGCACTTCGACGTGCACGGCGGCGCTGGCCTGCGGGGTTGGCTGCGTGGTGGTGAGCTGCTCGGCGCGGGCTGCGTTGGTCAGCGCGGCGATTCCAACGGTGCTGCCGGTGATGCCGAGGTCGACGATGAGCGGGACGATCCACGCGGTGACGGGGGCGTAGCCGGCCCAGGTGATGACGAGGTCGCGCAGTGCGACGAACATGAGCACGAATGAGCCGACCGCCAGCGTGACGGCGATGCACAGGGCGGCGCGGTAGGCGGCGCCGGTGATGCGGGCGCGCACCAGGGCGTGGGCGCCGTAGGTGGCGCACAGTTGGATGGCGACGATGACGAATGCGACAACGGCGGCGATCACGGGCGAGCGCGCGGCGCCGAGCATGGCGTGCGTGACGTTGCCAGCGATGGACACCGCCGCGGAGCCGATCAGCCAGGCCCAGAAGAACCGGGTGGCCGCGGTGCGGTGTGTGGTGGTCATGGGTGGTTCCTTTGTTGGATGGCGACCAGGGCTGCGATGCCGGTGAGGTCGGCGATGCGGTTGCGGGTGAGCGTGATGACGTCGTCGAGCGCGTCGAGGGCGCGATCGCGGCGCCGGGTGCGCAAGTTGGGAAACTCGCGCACCCGGCCGATGAACTGTCCGTCGCCGGTGGGGACCGTGTAGAAGTTGCAGTCGTCCAGCGACGGGATGGGATTCACGGGCGATCGGCCGCCTTGATGATGAGAGCGCTCAGGCCGAGCATCACGACGATCACGACGGCCGGGGCCCACAACGGAGCGGTGACCCACCACCAGGACCAGGTGATGACCCCGGTCAGCTTGAGCACGAGGAAGACGACGAACAGGATTGTGCCGATGCCGATCCCGTTGCTGTTCGACTTGGTGTTACTCATGGCTGCGCGTACACCGGGAGGTCGAGGTGGTCGACGATCTGGGCGGTGAGGTCGGCCCATGCTTGGCGGACGATCTCGCGGGTCGGGAACAGCTTGACGGCGAGCAGCAGGTGTCCGTCGACAACGTCGGTGCGGAAGTAGGCCGGGACGTCGTAGAGCTTCGGGTGGCCTTCCCACGGCCGCAGGGACAGCATGATGTGTTCGGGCACTTCGAGTTCGCGGCCCGCGACGCCTGCCGTCCTGGCGACCTCCATCTTGTAGACGTAGGTCAGTGCACCGTTGGCGCGAGTGGGGGCCGATTCGAACTCGCCTTTGGTGGACTGCTTGATGCTGTCGATGATCAACAGGAGGTCAGCTTGATCTGGTGAGGTGATGCAGTGGCGCAGTTCTTCGATCGTGTCGCCGAACTTGCCCTGGGGCATGTACTGGCCCGAGATCTTGTGCCACGCCACCCAATCCGGATCATCGGTGAGCTTGAGGGTGAGGATGTCGTCGCGCCATCCGGCGGCACCGCCGACAGCGCTGGCGTGGTCGTTGTAGATCGCGTCGATCTTGCCGCGGTCTGCGTTTCCCCACAGGGTGCCGGTATTCAACGGCAGCGGGCGCCGGTCCAGTTCGTGCAGGAACGAGTCGACATCGCTCACGGTGCGGGTGCCTTTGGCGCGCAGTGGAACGATGGAGGCTTCGAGGGCGGCGGCCCGGTCGTCGATCGCCTTTACTTGCAGGCCACCGTTTTCGGTGACAGCGACAGCGTGGCGAAGGTGCTCCACGGTGCTATCGACGATCTGCGCCTCGTGTGGGGCGTGCTCGACGCTGGCCGTGGTGATGGCGGCCAGCTCGGCCAGATCGGCAAGTTCGTTGGTGTCGGACATTGGTTCGGATTCCTTCCGGTTGGTTGCTGTTGGGGGAGGGTCAGGCAGTGTCAGTCGTGGCCAGC
The DNA here is from genome assembly GCF_002086485.1 of Mycobacterium aquaticum. Classification (GTDB taxonomy): domain Bacteria; phylum Actinomycetota; class Actinomycetes; order Mycobacteriales; family Mycobacteriaceae; genus Mycobacterium; species Mycobacterium aquaticum. The sequence continues at coordinate 37,138 of NZ_MVHF01000062.1, forward strand.
GCCAGCGGATTTGCCGTCGGGTGCGGGCATGGTGGCAGCGGAGACGGGCCCGTAGAGGCCGGGCTGGTTGCGGGTCAGGCGGCCGTCGTCGGTGCCGAACCACATCGACTTGCGCGGTTCTTTCGGCAGGGTGTAGGTGATCTTGTCTTCGAGGCTGAACGTGCCGGCGATGTTCGGTACGGGTTTGACGGTGAGTTCGACGACGACCTTCCCGGGCTTACCGGTCCGGTTGACCGCCTCGACAACCTCTTTGAGCTTGGCCGTGGCATCGTCGTTGGCGCGGCCTTTGGCGTGCTGTACGAACGTGACGGCGAAGTCGTTGGGGTCAGAGCCGTTGTCGGACATGCGTTGTGTTCCTCTCAGTGAATTGATGGAGATCGGCGCCGAGGCCGGCGGCGACCGCGACGGCCAGGCCGACGCCGAACAGGGTGATGGCGCCGAGGTAGATACCGGCCAGGGCTGATCCGCTGGCGACCGCGCCGACGAGGATGCAGATTGCGCGGATCACGTGAGCGCCGCCTCACGAGCAGCGCGGCGTTCGCTCCGCTTTTCGCGCGCCTTGTTGCTTGCTTTGCGGCACGCGATGCACACGGGTTCCTTGAGCCTGCGGTGACGGTTGTAGCCGGATTCGGTGCCGCACAGCACGTCCGGTAGCGGTTTTCCGTCGTCGATGAGTTGCCCGCCCCAGACGCCGTGGCGTTCGCCTGTCGCCTTGGCGTGCTGGCGACACTGCAAGATCACCGGGCATTGCTGCTGGCAGATCGCCACCGCTCGCGCGGCGTCTGCGCGGCCGCCGTTGCCGGATTTCTCGGTGAAGAACAGTTCCGGGTCCTTATTGCGGCACGCAGCTCGCTCCATCCATGCACTGCTCATCGGGCACCACTCATGACGGCATCCCATTGCGCCCGTACCCATTCGACGTCGCCCATGGCGGTGTGCCGGTCGAAGTCCTCCGGGTTGACCCCGACGGCAGCGGACAGCTCGTCGGAGCTGTAGGGCGGCAGCATCGTCATCGGCCAGAACTCAGGCCAGGTCGGTGTGGCGATCCCGCGGGCCCACCCGACGATCACGTTTTCGATGTCGATTAGGTGGTAGTGCCACGGGTCTTGAATCCCGTTGGGACGCAACATCTGGTGCCGGATTCGTGCAGTGTCGAAGTCCGGCACCGCGCCGATGATGGTCGGCCGGCCTTCCAGGAACATGGTGATCATCCCGGCTGCGGCGTTGATGCCGACCGCGCGGTCGTGGTCGTAGCGCGCCGCGTAGTCCTGCGCGAACTCGGCGGGCAATGTGTCAAGCCACGGCTGCGGGTCGTGCTCGACGAACAGATGCAGCGGGTACTCCCGGCCGGTCTCACCGTCACGGCGCACGGCGGCGAATTCCCAGATCGGAGAATCCAGGTCGAGGCCGAGGGTCTCGGTGTCCATGAACACGATGTCGCCCATCAGGCACCCACCAGATGACCGGGCTCGTCGGCCAGCACCGTCTCCGGGGTGACGGGGTAGGTTTCGCGGCTGCCGCCGGCGTCCTGCCAGTAGCCGCCCCAGCAGGAATAGCGGCCACAGGCCAGCGGCACCCACCGTTCGGGCCACCAGATGGTCCGCTCACGGGTCCAGGAGCCGTCGGCGCGCTGTGGGCTGTCGCAGATGGTGCGGCGCTGCGAGCCGAGGAATCCCCACAGCACGGTCTGGCAGCCGATGCCCGGGGCCGCGTCGGCCCGCGCGGCGTAGGCGATCCCGGTTCCGGCCAGGACCGCGCCAGCGGCCATGGCGGCGAGGAACCGACGCACCGTGCGCCGAGCCGGCCGCCGTCGAGTACTCAGCGGAACCAGCCACGGGGCGCCCGGCACGGTCCCGAGCACCGATGCGTCGAGGTCGGCGATCTCGGGAACCGGATAGGTGCCCTGGCGCCACGCGTCGAGCAGCTCGGCGGCGTGATCGACGGGCCAGTCCAGGCAGGCATCGATCGCCGCTGCGTCCTCGAATGCGACCGTGAGGCCGATCGGATCCCACTGGCTGCCGTCGACCACGGCTTGGTCGGCGATGGCGTCGAGCAGATCACGCAGGTACGCCAGGTCGCAGCTGAATTCGACGTCATCGACGGTGACCGGCTCCGAATGCGGCAACGCGACGACCGTCGTCGGTAGGTGCGACCACTTCGCGTGATGCTCCTCTATCGTGGTTGCAGACACGGGTACCTCCTGTTTGTCGAAAGGCCCGCCCCGGGGTGCGACCCGGCGCGGGCCGCTTACTTTTTGGTGACGTAGAAATCGGCGAGTAGCTCGCGCGCGACGTCGGACCAGCTAGCGCCTGTCGCGTGCCACGAACCGAAGATGTGCGCGGCGAGATCGTCCTGACGCACGGATAGCTGATCAGGATCAGACTCGATCACCTCGAATTGCGCAGCGCGGTCACGCAATTCGGCTGTGAATCGGTCGAGCACAGACTGGTCCGACGTGCGGACAGGCGGCAATGTCATCGCGACATCGGTGAACTTGGCGGCGTAATCGATCACGTCCGCAGCCCTGCCGAGGATCACCGAATCAGGCAGCTGGCAGAACTCCGTGGGTGGCGACGCTTCCCCAGCGTCACCACCCACGGGTTCGTCATGATCGCTCACCAGACGCTCAGGGCCGTCGAGCATGTCGGCGACCAAACGAAGGCCGGCCGCCGAGATCATGCGGATGTCACCAGCGAGTGTCATTCGCTGGCCTCAGCAGCGCGCTTGGCGGCGAGTTCGTCTATGTCGGATCGGCGGAAGAGGTAGGCGCCGTTCTTCCCGGGGAGCTTGTGCGCGGGTTCGAGATCGCCCGCAGCGACCCACCGACCAATGGTGGCCTGGTGGACCTTCAGGATTCGGCAAACCTCCGCTGAACCGATGAACTCGGTATCGGTGTGCGTTGGCATGTGAGTCACCATTGCACAGTGCATTGCACATCGCAAGGTCAACACAGCGTGTCGATGAATTTGAGTGTTCAACCGTAGAATGCAGTACGCATTGCGCTTTGCACAAACATGTGTCAAAGTCGGACTATGAGTACAAGCACAGAAGGTGTGTTTGTCCCCCAGTGGGACCTAGCCGACCGCCTGGCGAAAGCACTCAGAGTCGCCGACGTCTCGGTTCAGCAAATGGCTGACTATCTAGACGTTCATCGAAACACGGTGAGCGCGTGGATAAATGGACGCACCCCGCCCAGCACGCAGTCAGTTCGCCTGTGGGCAATGCGGACAGGCGTGCCGTATTTGTGGCTCAAGGATGGAACCATCCGACCCGACAGTGGGCCCGATGGTGGGGGCATGGAGCCGCCTGGGGGAATCGAACCCCCGACCTATTCATTAC
>NZ_MVHF01000063.1 GCF_002086485.1 Mycobacterium aquaticum
GCGTACCCCCCGCCTCCCCCGCCGCCCTACGGTGGCGCACCTGGTTATCCCCCGCCGCCGGGCTATCCGCCGCCGCCTCCGTACGGCGCGCCGGGCTTTGCCGGGCCCGACGGGTATCCGGTCAGCGGCTACGGAGGGCCGGCTCCCGGCAGCAACAACCCGTTGGCCATCGGGTCTCTGGTCGCCTCGGTGCTCTCGGTGCCGCTGATGTTCCTCTGCTTCAGCGGATTCGCGGCGTCGATCGCAGGCATCGTGATGGGCATCATCGCGCTCAATCAGATCAAGCAGTCCGGCCAGGGCGGTCGCGGTATGGCCATCGCGGGCATCGTGGTCGGAGTGGCGGTACCGCTGCTGGCCATCGTGGTGTTCATCATCATCGTCGCGGCGTCACCGAGTTCGACGTCGACCTACTGACGTGACCAACCCGCCAGATCCACAGTTCGGCGGCAGGGAATACCCGCCCCTTGAGCACTCGCCGTCCACGGATCCGCTTGCGCCGCTGGACTATCCGGCCGACGCGGGGCTGCCGCCGCCGCTGTATCCGACGCCCCCGCCGGGGCCGGTCGGCTATCCGCAGCCCTATCCGCCTGCGGCGTACCCCGGGTATCCGTCGTACCCGCCATACGGCTACCCGCAGCACCGCGGCACGAGCGGTTTGGCGATCGGCGCGCTGGTCTGCTCGGGATTGGGCCTGGTGATCTGTCTGCCTGCGCCCGTCGGCGTGATTCTGGGCGTCATGGCCATGCGCGAGACCAAACGTACGGGCCAGGAAGGCTACGGGTTGGGGCTGGCCGCCGTCATCGTCGGTGGGCTCATCACCGCAGGCATCGTGCTGTACATCCTGTTCTTGATCGTGATGGTCGCCATCTCCGGCACCCAGTGAGTCAGCGCGGCGGCTCGAAACGCGCGCCCTGGCGCGTCATCCCGGCCGCCCGCCCCTTGCCTGCGACCACGAGCGCCATCTTGCGGCTGGCTTCGTCGATCATCTCGTCACCGAGCATCACCGCGCCCCTGGCGCCGCCCGCCCCTGAGGTGTGCCAGTCGTAGGCCTCCAGGATCAATTCGGCGTGATCGTAATCGGCCTGACGGGGGCTGAAGATCTCGTTGCCCGCGACGATCTGGTCGGGATGCAGCACCCATTTCCCGTCGTAGCCCAACGCCGCCGACCGGCCGGCCACGCGCCGGAACCCGTCGACGTCGCGGACTTTCACGTACGGCCCGTCGATCGCGTTGATGCCCCAGGCCCGCGCGGCGATCAGGATCCGCATCAGCACGTGGTGATGCGCGTCGCCGATGTCGTAGCCCTCGGGCTGACCGCCGACCTCCAGCGTGCGCATGTTGAGACTGGCTGCCATGTCACCGGGCCCCAGCACCAGCGCCTGCACCCGGGGCGCCGCCGCGATGGCGTCGATGTTGGTCAGGCCCTGCGCGTTCTCGATCTGCGCCTCGATGCCGATGCGGCCCACCGGCAGCCGGTGCGTCGTCTCCAACTGGGTGAGCAACAGATCCAGCGCCTGGACATGCGCCACCTCGGTCACCTTGGGCAGCACGATCAGGTCCAAGTCGGCGCCTGCGGCCGACACCACCTCGATCACGTCGGCATGGGTCCACGGTGTGGTCCAGTCGTTGACCCGGATACCGCGCAGCTGCCCGGCCCAGCCGTCCGAGCTCAACGCCGCGGCCACCTGGGTGCGCGCCTGCGCCTTGGCGTCCGGCGCGACAGCGTCTTCCAGGTCGAGGAACACCTCGTCGGCGGGCAGGGTTTTGGCCTTCTCGATCATCCTGGCGCTGCTGCCGGGAACCGACAGACAAGTTCGACGGGGCCGATACAGGTTGTCCACGACCACACTCTCTACCCTTTGACTCATGGCGGCGGTGAACAGGGTCTACGCAGCCCGGCTGGTGGGGATGGTCGTGCTGGGCCCCGACGGGGAATCCATCGGCCGCGTCCGCGATGTGGTGATCAGCATCAGCATCGTGCGTCAGCAGCCCAGGGTGCTCGGCCTGGTGGTCGAATTGCTCACGCGGCGAAGAATTTTCGTGCCGATTCTGCGGGTGACCGCGATCGAGCCGGGCTCGGTGACACTGGCAACGGGCAGTGTGTCGCTGCGCCGGTTCGCCCAGCGGCCAGGCGAGGTTCTGGTGCTGGGCCAGGTGGTGGAGACCCGGGTCCGAGTCGACGATCCCGACCTACCGCAGCTGGCCGGTATCGACGTCGTGGTAACCGATCTCGGCATCGAGCAGACCCGGACCAGGGACTGGATGGTCACGCGGGTCGCGGTGCGCTCACAGCGCAGGCTCGGCCGGCGCAGCAACATCCACGTGGTCGACTGGCAGAACGTGCAGGGGTTGACTCCGTCCGGCCTGGCGATGCCCGACCAGGGCGTCGCGTCGCTGCTGGAGCAGTTCGAGGGTCAGCGCCCGGTGGAGGTTGCCGAGGCGCTGCGCGAGCTGCCCGCCAAGCGCCGCTACGAGTTGTTCCGGGCACTCGACGACGAGCGCCTGGCCGACGTGCTGCAGGAGCTCCCCGAGGACGAGCAGGCCGAGGTACTGCAGCAGCTCAACACCGAACGCGCGGCCGACGTGCTCGAGGCGATGGACCCCGACGACGCCGCGGACCTGCTCGGCACGTTGACGCCCGCCGACGCCGAGGTGCTGCTGGGCCGCATGGACCCCGAGGACTCCGAGGACGTGCGACGGCTGCTGTCGCACTCGCCGGACACTGCGGGCGGTCTGATGACGTCGGAGCCGGTGGTCCTGGCCCCCGACACCACGGTCGCCGAGGCGCTGGCCCGGGTACGCGACCCGGACCTGACGCCCGCACTGGCGTCATTGGCGTTCGTCGCCCGTGCACCAACAGCCACCCCCACCGGCCATTACCTGGGCTGTGTCCATCTCCAGCGGCTGCTGCGCGAACCGCCGGCGGCACTGGTCAGCGGCATCGTCGACACCGATCTGCCCAATCTGGGTCCCGGGGACTCGCTGGCCGCGGTGACCCGGTACTTCGCCGCGTACAACCTGGTCTGCGGCCCGGTTGTCGACGAGGAGAACCACCTGCTGGGCGCGGTGTCGGTCGATGACCTGCTCGACCACCTGCTCCCCGACGACTGGCGTGAGCGCGAGGAACCCGCGCTGCCGGTGGCGGGCTCATGAGCGACCTGTCGGCGCGTCAGCGGCTCGACACTCCCCGCACCACGCGTGGCTTGGGGCTGCATGTCGACGTCGAGGCGGTGGGCCGGTTCAGCGAATCCATCGCCCGGTTTCTGGGCACCGGGCGGTACCTGGCGATCCAGACGATCATCGTGATCGTCTGGATCGCACTGAACCTGGTCTCCATCAAGCTGCAGTGGGACCCATACCCGTTCATCCTGCTCAACCTCGCGTTCTCGACGCAGGCGGCATACGCGGCGCCGCTGATCCTGCTGGCGCAGAACCGGCAGGAGAACCGCGACCGCGTGGCCCTTGAGGAAGACCGCAGGCGCGCCGAGCAAACCAAAGCCGACACCGAATACCTGGCGCGGGAACTGGCCGCGCTGCGGCTCGCGGTCGGCGAAGTCGCCACCCGCGACTACCTGCGCCGCGAATTGGAAGAACTCCACGAGGCGATCAGCGGATTGCAGAAACGCAACAAACGCAGTGGTCGGTCCGGCAAAGGCGACGACTCCGAGCGCACCGCCAAAGCCAGTGACGCCGACGTCAGTGAACCATTGTCGCAACAAGAGCAATCGGATTAGTTATGGTGACTTGGTTCACACGCTTTTTGTCGGCCGAAATCGACGTCAGGACGGTTAAGTGCGCGTAGGGGGAGGTGCGGCTTTCGTAGTCGCCGCTCGACGCCGACTTGGTCGGCTCGCCCATGCCAAGGCCTTTACTGCTCCTCACGTCCGCGAGACTCTTTCTGCTCCTCACGTCCGCGAGATCCTCTCTGGCCCCCGCGGGCGCGGGATTCTCGGCGTGGCGGCGCTTTCTCCGATCATCCTGGCCGGCGCCGTCGGGGCGTCCGGGCCGGTACCGGCCAGCAACGTCAGCGACGCCGCGGTCACCCCGCTGGCCGCCGTCGAACCCTCGCCCGACCAATCCGGGCCCGCGGTGGTCGCCGCGGCGAAAGTCCCGACCATGTTCCACATCGCCACCGCGACGGTGTCGGCTCCCCCGCCCGCGATGATCGTGAATTCCCCAGGGACGCTTGGCATTCCGTCGATCGCGCTGGCCGCCTATCGCAATGCCGAGCGGATGATGGCGGCGGCCGCACCGGGCTGCGGCATCAGCTGGAACCTGCTGGCAGGCATCGGCCGGATCGAGTCCGGGCACGCCAACGGCGGCGCCACCGACGTCCGCGGAACCGCGGTGCGCCCGATCTACGGACCGGCATTGGACGGCACCCTGCCCGGCAACGAGGTGATCGTGCAGAGCGCCCAGGCCGGCCGGGTCACCTACGCCAGGGCCATGGGTCCGATGCAGTTCCTGCCGGGAACCTGGGCCCGCTACGCCTCCGACGGGGACGGCGACGGCAAGGCCGATGTGCAGAACGTCTTCGACGCGTCCCTGGCCGCCGCGCGGTATCTGTGCTCCGGCGGGCTCAACCTGCGGGATTCCTCCCAGGTGATGACGGCGATCCTGCGATACAACAACTCGGTCGCCTATGCCCAGAACGTCATGGGCTGGGCGGCGGCCTATGCCACCGGCGTGGTGCCGGTCAACCTGCCCCCGATCACCGGAACCATCCCGCCCATCGGAGATGCGCATCTGGACAACCCCGAAGGCCTCGGCCCCGGGCTGCCCATCGATGCCACGGGCCTGCCGCCCGGTGACCCGATGGCGCTCATCCCCGTGCTCGGCGGCGGTGACACCGCAGCCCAGCTGACCGGCGCGAACGTGCCCGGCTTCGCGCCGGGACAGATGCTCGGACCGCTGCCGGGGCCCGCGCAGGCCATCCCGTCGCCCACACCTGCCGCCCCGCCGCCATGGACACCGCCGTGGGAGCAGCCACCGCCACCGCCCACGTGCGTGGTGTTCTGCTTGAGTGATACGCCGCCACCGCAGGCCCCCGCACCTGGGCCGGCCCCCGCACCCGGGCCCGCGCTCGGACCTGTACCCGCGCTCGGCCCCGCACCCGGGCCTGCGCCGGGTCCGGCCGCCTGACGCCGGGACCGGCGCAATTCCAGGCAGCCGTAGAATCTGCGGTGATGTCCGAATCTGCCACTGAGCTGCCTGCCGCGGTTCGCGCTGCCTTGACCAAAGTGATCGATCCCGAACTCCGGCGACCGATCACCGACCTCGGCATGGTCAAGAACATCACGATCGAACCCGATCGCGGGGTACACGTCGAGATCTACCTGACCACAGCGGCCTGCCCGAAGAAGAACGAGATCGCCGACCTGGTGTCCAAGGCCGTCACCGACGTGCCCGGCACCGGCGCGGTCAAGGTGAGCCTCGACGTGATGAACGACGAGCAGCGCGCCGAACTGCGCAAGCAGCTCCGCGGCGATTCCCGTGAGCCGGTGATCCCCTTCGCCCAATCGGGTTCGCTGACGCGCGTGTACGCCGTCGCCTCCGGCAAGGGTGGGGTCGGTAAGTCCAGCGTGACCGTCAACCTTGCCGCGGCGCTCGCGGCGCGCGGGCTGTCCGTCGGCCTGCTCGACGCCGACATCTACGGGCACTCGGTGCCGCGGATGATGGGCACCGCCGACCGTCCCACCCAGGTCGACTCGATGATCCTGCCGCCCGTCTCCCACGACGTGAAGGTCATCTCGATCGCCATGTTCACCCAGGGCAACACACCCGTGGTGTGGCGCGGCCCGATGCTGCACCGTGCGCTGCAGCAGTTCCTGGCCGACGTGTACTGGGGCGATCTCGACGTGCTGCTGCTCGACCTGCCGCCGGGCACTGGCGACGTCGCGATCTCGGTGGCGCAGCTGATCCCGGGCGCGGAGATCCTGGTGGTGACCACCCCGCAGGCCGCGGCCGCTGAGGTCGCCGAGCGCGCGGGCGCCATCGCGGTGCAGACCCGTCAGCGCATCGCCGGCGTCGTGGAGAACATGTCCGGCATGGTGCTGCCCGACGGCACCACCCTGCAGCTGTTCGGCGAGGGCGGCGGCCGTCAGGTGGCCGATTCGCTCACCCGCACCGTGGGCGCCGAGGTGCCGTTGCTGGGCCAGGTCCCCATTGACCCGGCGCTGGTGACCGCCGGCGACGACGGTGTTCCGCTGGTGCTGTCCGCACCGGACTCACCGGCCGCCAAGGAGCTGAACAAGGTCGCCGACGCGCTCTCCAGCCGCAAACGCGGGCTGGCGGGCATGTCGCTGGGCCTCGACCCGGCGGGCCGCTAGAGCCTCCTTGCGCTTACGGCCGCGACGCCCGTGCCGTAGGTGGCATTATTGACGCCTACTCCCACAGTGGCCGCCGTGTGAGCGGGATCGAGGCGCCATGGACACCGACCAGGTCATACGCATAGCGCTGACCGTATTGACGCCCGTGCTCACCGCCGTAATCGGCATCGTCGCGCTGGTGGTCGGTGACTGGCGCGAGCGCCGAACCCAGGCGGGTAGCCGCAAGCTCGCCTTCGACGATGCCAGCAGGCAGGTGGCGTTCGCCTCGGACTGGTGGAACGCCAGCAAGCTGGTCGCCGACTCCCCCGAAGCCCAGCAACGGGCCGCCGAGCAAGCGCAGAGCTGGCTCGACGAGGCCTCCACGCTCGTCACCAAATCCGAACCGCCGCCGGTCGAGCAGAAGCCGTCGATCACGTTGCGGCGTCTGCTGCTCGTATATCCCATGCACCGGCGCCCCGCACGGATCCTGCGGGCCTTCTACTGGTTGTGCCTCGGCATGGTCGCCGAGAACGTCAGCTCGGCGTTGGCCTCCGCATTGGGACGCGCCGACACCCTCGGCGTCCAGAACTACTTTTCCGGTGGTCTCATCTACGGCGACGTCATCTCCGTCGCGGTCATGACGCTGTTCGCGCTCGGGTTTCGCTTCGGGGCCCTGCACGTGGAGGTTTCCGACGCCGCGACGGCCGACCAGCGGCTCACGGTGCGCCGGGCATTGTTGCTGTACCGCTTGCGCCGGCCGGCGGCCGTGATCGCCCGGATCGTCTACCACCTGTGGGTCGGCCTGACCGTCGTGGTCGCCGCCGTGGTAGTGGTGGCAGCCTACGACGATCCGCGCCTGATCCCGGCCAACCTGCTGGCCTTGGCCGTGTTTGTGGGATGGGCGATGGGCCTGCGGTACTGGGCAGTTTCGCTGGAGGAGCGACGCGCTGTCGCGTCGTCGGTCAGGTGGCGTCCGGGTCGAACACCGTCCCGGACGACTTCTGCTGCGGCGGCTGCTCCGGCGGCGGTGTCAACGTCGGGGGCTGTTGGGCAAGCTCCTGCGCCTGCTTCTCGTCGAACTTCCCCGTGAGGAACGAGTCATCACCTTCGAGCAGATGCTTGGTGATGGCAGCGCGCGGCGTCATGCCCCGCAGTTTCTGCAGTTCGGCCAGCGGCTGGCGCAGGTCTTCGAACTCCGGGCCCAGGTCTTCGCGCAGCTGGCTGGTGGCGCCGCTGACGTAGTCGCGGGCCTGACGCAGCGCGTTGGAGGTCCAGCGGATCGCACCGGGCAGCCGTTCCGGGCCGAGGATCACCAGGCCGGCGATCACCAGCACGAGCATCTCGCCCCACCCGATGTTGGCGAACATGACTTACTGCTTTTTTTGGTCGTCGCCGATGGGCGTGATCATCAGGGTGAGCGGACGACCTTCGCGGACCACCTCGATCGGAACTTCCTGGCCGACGTTCAGCTGGCGCACCGCGACCACGAACTCGTCACCGTCGGCCACCTTGCGGTCGCCGATCTTGACGACGACGTCGTTCTCCAGGATGCCGGCCTTCTCGGCGGGGCTGCCCGGGCTCACATCGCTGACCTTGGCGCCGGACGCCACGCTGTTGCTCACCGACACGGCGGTCAACCCCAGCGACGGGTGCACGATCTTGCCGTCCTGGATGAGCTTCTCCGCCACCCGCTTGACCTCGTTGACCGGGATCGCGAAGCCCAGACCGCTTGCGCTGTCGGACAACGACTTTCCTGCGGTGTTGATCCCGATGACCTCGGAGTCCATGTTGATCAGCGGGCCGCCGGAGTTGCCGTGGTTGATGGACGCGTCGGTCTGCACGCCATCGATCACGGTGTCGGTGTCCGAGCCTTCGCCGGACAACGGCACGGGGCGGTGCAGGGCGCTGATGATGCCGTGCGTGACGGTGCTGCGCAGGCCGAGCGGCGCACCGGCGGCGATCACTTCCTGACCGACCTGCAGCTTCTCCGAATCACCCATACGGGCCACGCTCAGGTGGTCGACGTTGTCGACCTTGAGCACCGCGACGTCGGTCTTGGGATCGCGGCCGATCAAGCGGGCCGGGACGACGGTGCCGTCGTTGAACACCACGCTGAGCTGGTAATCGGCCGGCTTGGCGGCAGCGTCGGAGATCACGTGGTTGTTGGTGACGATGAAGCCGGACTTGTCGATCACGACGCCGGAGCCCTGCGAGCCCTCGGTCTTGCCCTTGGCCTCGATGGTGACCACGGAATCGGCCACCGCGGCGGCGACGGTCGCGAACCGGCCAGCGGGCTGCTCCGGGTTGTGGCCCGTCTCCAGCGTCACCTTCGATGTGGTGAACGCCTGCACGGTCTCGGCCGTCATGCGGCCGACCACGCCGCCGAACGCGCCGACCAGCAGGGCGATCAGGCCCAGTGTGATCAGTGCGAGCACGGAGACCCGGCGTCCGAACAAGACATCACGCAAACCCAGCTTGGTGACCGGTTCGGTGCTGACCGGGTGCGGTGGCGGCGGCTGGGCCGGAGTGCCCAGCGCAACCGCGGCGGCCGGGTCGCGCCAGGGGTCGGCAACCTCGTCGTCGCCGTCACCGTCCCGTTCGGCCGCCAGCGCACCCGCGTCGGCGGGGTGGCGCTGCAGGGAGTACTCGCCGGAGCGTCCGAACGCCTCGGCCAACACCGGATCCGGGGCTTGGTCCTTGGGCGTGTACTCGCCCTGGTCCTCATACTTCTCGGCGCCGAGGAAGGATCCGTGGACGCCGGCCGGCCGCCCGAATGCACGTTGTGATGCCGGGTCGACGGGTGGCCGCTGAACAGCACGGGGCGCCAGGCGGTCGGTCTCGCCGGGCTGATCCTGGTCGGTCAACGGTGTATCACTCTCTGATCGGAGCGCCCGCTGCGGCCAGATAGCCTGCGCGGGACACTAGCTCGCGTGTTGCTCTAGCCTACCGGCGCTTACGCCGGGCCCGATTCGGGTCGTCAGCAAACTCGCCCTGGTTGGGCCATTCGGGAGCCTGATGCGGCGCATGGTGCGGTATCTGCGACAACATGCCCAGCAACGTGTGGGGAATGGAGATCGGGCACGAGTCCCGCAATGCCGCGCGGGCCTGCGACTGCGCGTCAACCTCGGCCGCACAGTCGGGACACAGCGAAAGATGGTGCGCCGCCCGCAGGTGCGCGGTCATCCGCAGCTCGCCGTCCACGAAAGCCGCGATGGCCTCGGTCGACAGGTGCTCAGTGGACCCGAACTGGCGCGGAGCGCCCACCGGCGCGTCGCTCTGAGAAGCAAATTGCGCAGGCAGCCAGGAGAATGCGCGACGGAACACGTGTCCCGGGTCGACCATCACCCAGCTCCTCTCGGGCACATTTGAACCTCATTAGTGAATGTAGCGCGCGTCCCGGCCCGAGGCACTCATGACTGCTCAGGCGGACTGAGCAGTTTCCGGTGAGTGTTTGGCGAGATAGTCACGCAGCGCCTGACGGCCCCGGTGAATGCGGCTACGCACAGTGCCCAGTTTGACGTCGAGCGTCGCGCCGATCTCCTCGTAGGACAGGCCCTCGATATCGCACAACACCACGGCGGCACGGAACTCGGGAGCCAGCGAGTCGAGCGCGGCCTGCAGGTCGGCGCCCAGACGCGAGTCGTGGTAGATCTGCTCGGGGTTGGGGTCCTCGGCAGGCACGCGGTCGTAGTCCTCCGGCAGCGCTTCCATCCGAATGCGTCCGCGACGTCGCACCATGTCGAGGAACAGGTTCGTGGTGATGCGGTGCAACCAGCCCTCGAACGTGCCGGGCTGATAGTTCTGCAGCGACCGGAACACCCGGATGAACGTTTCCTGAGTCAGATCCTCGGCGTCGTGCTGGTTGCCCGACAGGCGATAGGCCAACCGATAGACCCGGTCAGCGTGTTGGCGTACCAGTTCGTCCCAGGACGGCATGGCCGCCTGGTCGCCGGTCGCGTCGAAGACGGCGGTGCCGGTCAGTTCGTCGGACGGCTGAACCCACTCGCCATCGGTGTACTGCTCCAGGTGGGACATTGTCACCGGGGCGGGCTGGGATGTGGTGATCGACTGAGATGCGATGGTCGTCGGTTCCTCCTGCTCACAGACCTCAACAGAGCTAACACGCGGGCCAATGTCGTTATTCCAAGTCCGCTCCACAGAGCGCGGGAGACGGCCGTGTTCCATGCGGATTACCGTTCCCCATGCCGGTGAGGCGGGCATATGAGCAAACTTAACTTTCCCTGAGAATCCGGGCGATATGCATCACAACCTGGGCAAATCAGCTGTTTTCCGACCGGAATCGGCACCCTGCGCGGGCGTGTCGCGACGGCCGCGGTGGCCACTGGCCTACGCTGCGGGCATGGTCAGCTCCGACGAGACTCCGGGTCAGGCGCACCCCAGCCACGCCGAGGCGATCGTGACTCACGCCGAACGGTCGATTTCCGAGGATTCGATCGTGGCCGCTGCCCGCGAACGTGCCGTCGACATCGGCGCAGGCGCGGTCACACCGGCGGTCGGCGCACTGTTGAGCGTGCTGGCCCGGCTCACCGGCGGCCGAGCCGTGGTCGAGGTGGGCACCGGCGCCGGCGTCAGCGGACTGTGGCTGCTCTCGGGCATGCGCGACGACGGCGTGCTCACCACGATCGACGTCGAACCAGAGCATCTACGGATCGCCAAGCAGGGGTTCAGCGAGGCCGGTGTGGGGCCGGGCCGAACCCGGCTGATCAGCGGGCGCGCCCAAGAGGTGCTGACCCGGCTCGCCGACGAGTCCTACGACCTGGTGTTCATCGACGCCGACCCGGTCGACCAGCCACAGTTCGTGACCGAAGGCGTCCGGCTGCTGCGTGCCGGCGGCGCCATCGTGGTGCACCGGGCCGCGCTCGGCGGCCGCGCGGGTGACGCCACCGCGCGTGACGCGGAGGTGACCGCGGTACGTGAAGCCGCCCGGCTGATCGCCGAGGACGAGCGACTCACCCCGGTGCTGATCCCCCTCGGCGACGGCCTGCTCGCCGCCGTTCGCGACTGACTTTTTTCGCGCGAACAGACACTCCGGCACGCGACACGCCGCGTTTGGCGTACCGCCGTGACTGCTCGCGTGTCTTCGGCGATCTTTACGGATTCCTGACGGACCACCCCTTGACGCTGCACTGAACGCGCGTTTAGCGTACTAAACATGCGTTCAGTCAATGAAGATCGAACGACCACGGCGAGAATCCGCGACGCCGCGATCGACCAGTTCGGCCAACACGGCTTCAGTGTCGGCCTGCGCACCATCGCCGAGGCCGCCGGCGTGAGTGCAGCCTTGGTGATTCATCACTTCGGCTCCAAAGACGGCCTGCGCAAGTCCTGCGATGCCTACGTGGCCGAGGTCATCCGCGACGCCAAGTCGGAGTCGATGAACAGCACCGACCCCGCGAGTTGGCTGGCGCAGATGGCCGAGATCGAGTCATACGCACCCCTGGTCGCCTACCTGGTACGCAGCATGCAATCCGGCAGCGAGCTGGCCAAGTCGTTCTGGCAGAAGATGCTCGAGAACGCCGAGCAGTACCTCGAGGACGGCGTGCGCACCGGTGTGCTCAAGCCGAGCAGGGACCCCAAGGCACGGGCCCGCTACCTGGCGATCTGCGGCGGCGGCGCGTTCCTGCTGTACATCCAGATGCACGACAACCCAACGGATCTGCGCACAGTCCTGCACGACTACGGCGAGGACATGGTGCTGCCCGCGCTCGAGCTCTACACCAACGGCCTGATGGCCGATTCCACCATGTACGACGCGTTCCTGGCCCAGCGGGAAAAGGGCATCCCGTTCAGCGGCCCGGACGCGGCCGCAGCGGCCCGACCGGAAGGAGCCTGACCATGCCTGACGCAGCGATCGAAATCCAGGGTCTGTCAAAGTCTTTCGGACGGACCAAGGCACTCGACGGACTCAACCTGAGTGTGGCACCCGGCGCCGTCACCGGCTTCCTCGGACCCAACGGCGCGGGCAAGTCCACCACCATCCGGGTCCTGCTCGGCCTGCTGCGCGCCGACGGCGGAACCGTTCGTCTACTCGGCGGCGACCCCTGGCACGACGCCGTGGCCCTGCATCGTCGAATCGCCTACGTGCCAGGCGATGTGACCCTGTGGCCCAACCTCACCGGCATGCAGGTCATCGACTTCCTGACCGGCCTGCGCGGCAACAACATCGACACCCGCAGGCGTGATCAGCTCATCGAACGCTTCGAGCTGGATCCGCACAAGAAGGCCAGGACCTACTCGAAGGGCAATCGGCAGAAGGTGGCGATCGTCGCGGCCTTCAGCACCAACGCCGAGCTCTACATTCTCGATGAACCGACATCGGGGCTCGACCCGTTGATGGAGAAGGCTTTTCAGCAGTGCGTCAGCGAGGTGTCCTCCCGCGGCGCGGCGGTGCTGCTGTCGAGCCACATCCTCGCCGAGGTGGAGAAGCTGTGCGACAACGTGACCATCATCCGCGCGGGTCGCGCCGTGCGGTCCGGCACGCTCAGCCAGTTGCGGCACCTCATGCAGACCACCGTGCAGGTCCGCACCAGTACCGACGGTCAAGTGCTGCAACGGATGCCATTCGTACACGACTTCTCCATCGCCGACGGCCACTACCGCTTCTCGGTCGACCGCACCGACCTCGACCGGACCATGGCAGAGCTGGCCGATCTGGGTATCCGGGACCTGTCGGTGACGCCGGCGTCGCTGGAAGACCTGTTCCTGCGCGAGTACCAGCGGGTGTCGTCATGACCACCGCCCCGACGCTGGCGACGCGATCATCGTTCGCCGGTACCGCCGATCTGCTGCGGCTGGCCGTCCGCCGCGACCGCGTGCGGCTCAGCGTCTGGATCGCCGTCGTGACGCTGATGATGGTCTACGCGCCCAACGCCATCAAGTTGGCCTATCCCGAAGAGCAGCAACGCTTGTCGCGTGTCGAGCTGCTCAAGACACCCGCCGGCACGATGCTCGGCGGTCCGATGTTCGGACGCAACGAGACCGACCTCGGCGTGATGATGGCCAACGAGCTCATGCTCACCCTGATCATCGCCACCTCGATACTGGCCATCTCGACGGTGATTCGTCACACCCGCGCCGAGGAGGAAAGCGGCGCAGCCGAACTCGTGCTGTCCTCGGTGGTCGGCAGGCATGCCCGCACCTTCGCCGCGTTGGCGCTGATCGGCGCCGTCAACGCGGTGCTGGCGGTGACCATGACCGTGGCGATGGCCTCGACCGGTTTCGCCGTCGTCGACACCGCCGCGATGTGTCTGGGCATCACCGCGGTCGCGATGGTGTTCGGCGCGGTAGCTGCGGTCAGCGCCCAGCTGTGGCGGCAGGCCCGCACCGCCACCGGCGCCGCGATGGGCGCGTTGGCCCTGGCCGCACTGGTACGCGGTGTCGGCGACGTCATCGACACCTCCGGCAGCGCACTGAGCTGGTTCTCCCCCATCGCGTGGGCTCAGCAGATGCGGTCGTTCGTGGAGCTGCGCTGGTGGCCTCTGGCCATGCTGGTGACGCTTACGGTGGCGCTGATGCTGCTCGCGGCGGTGTTGGAGACCAGGAGGCAGTACGACGACGGCAATCTGCCCTCCACCGGTGAACGCGTGAACGCCCACCGGATTTCCGGACCATTCCAGCTGCATCTGACCTTGCAGCGCGGCCCGACGATCGGGTGGGGTGTGGGGTTGTTCCTGGCCGGGCTGGCGTTCGGTTCGATGACGAAATCGCTGTTGGACGCGGCGCGCACCAACGAGCTGATCGCCCGGGTGCTGGACGCCCAGGGCAACGACGGGGTGTACACCACCATGACGCAGTTTCTGGCCGCGGCGACGTCGGCCTACGTGGTGTCGGCCGTTCTGCGGGTGTACAGCGACGAGCAGGCCGGCCTCGGTGAGGCGGTGCTGGCGGGTGCTACGTCGCGATGGCGCTGGCTGCTCGAGGCGGTGGCTTCGGCGGTGCTCGGATCGGCGGTGCTGATGCTGCTGGCCGGCTTCGGCAACGGTCTGGGCGCCGGCGTGACGCTCGGCGAGCCCGCCACCATCGCACGACTCACGTTGGCCGGGCTGGGATTCGTGCCCGCCATGGCGGTGCTGGCCGGCGTCGCCGCTCTCGCGGTCGCCCTGCGCAAGCCCTGGATCGGTTGGCTGGCAGTCACTTTCGTCATCGTCGCGCTGTATCTCGGAGCGCTGCTGCGACTTCCCCACTGGCTGCTGCAGCTCTCGCCCGTCGGTCAGACCACGCTACCCAGCCACGTGCCGCTCACCGCATTGGCAGTGATGATCGGCGCCGCAACAACATTGACTCTCATCGCAGGGTGGATCTACCGCAACCGCGATGCCGTGTAGCAGGGAGGACATCATGCTCAAGCTGATCGGGCAAACCGCGGTGTCGGCCGTATTCGGCATGGTGATGTTGGGTTTTGCGTTGTTCGCGTCGGCCGGCACGCTCGACTACTGGCAGGCCTGGGTCTTCATTGTCGTGTTCGCGGTCGCCACACTGGTTCCGAGTTTCTATCTGGCGGTCAAGGACCCGGCCGCACTGCAACGCCGGATGCGCGGCGGACCGAAAGCCGAAACCAGGGTGGTGCAGAAGATCATCATCACCGTCAGCCTCATATCGGTGGTCGCCGTGCTCATCATCAGCGCGGTCGACCACCGCGAGGGCTGGTCGCACGTCCCCGTCCCCGTGGTGATCCTCGGAAACGTAATTGTGTTGGCCGGGCTCGCGCTGGCACAGGCCGTCGTCTTCCAGAACAGCTTCGCCGGTGCCAGCATTCGCGTGGAGTCCGAACAGCATGTGGTGACCACCGGCCTGTACCGCGTTGTGCGTCATCCGATGTATGTCGGCACGGTGCTGCTGATGATCGGAATACCGTTGGCGCTGGGCTCCTATTGGGCGTTGCTGGCGGTCGTGGTGACCGTGCCCGCGCTGGCAGTGCGGATCACCGATGAGGAGAAGATGCTGCGCACCGAGCTCGACGGGTACACCGCGTACACCGAAAAAGTGCGCTACCGACTGGTGCCCTACGTGTGGTGAGTCAGGTCAGATCCAGATGCCCTTGCCGACGGCTACCACCCCGCCGGCACTGACCGAGAACCGCTCGCGGTCCTTTTCCAAGTCGACCCCCACCATTTCGCCTGGCCCGACGACGACGTTCTTGTCCAGGATCGCCTTGCGCACCACGGCGCCGCGGCCCACCCGGGTGCCCGGCATCAGCACGCTGCCCTCGACTATCGCGCCGTCGTCGATCACGACATTGGACGACAGCACCGAATTGCGCACGGAGGCCGCGGAAACGATGCTGCCGGCGCCGACCACGGACTCCTGCGCCGAGCCGCCGTTGACGAACTTGGCCGGCGCCAGGTTCTCCGACTCGCCGCGGATCGGCCAGCGCTTGTTGTACAGGTTGAACACCGGGTGCACCGAGACCAGATCCATGTGCGCGTCGTAGAACGCGTCCAGGGTGCCGACGTCGCGCCAGTAGCCGTGGTCACGTTCGGTGGCTCCGGGCACCTCGTTGTTGTTGAAGTCGTAGACCGCGGCCATGCCGTCGGCGACCAGCCGCGGGATGATGTCGCCGCCCATGTCGTGGTCGGAGCCGTCTTCTTCGGCGTCGGCCCGGATCGCGTCGATCAGCACCTTGGTGGTGAAGATGTAGTTGCCCATCGAGACGTAGGTCTGCTCGGGATCGTCGGGCGTCCCGGGCGGGTCGGCCGGTTTTTCGATGAAGTTGCGGATTCGGCCCGTGTCGTCGGCGTCGATGCATCCGAACGCGCTGGCCTCAGCGCGCGGAACGCGGATCCCTGCGACCGTCGCACCCGCCCCGCTCTCGATGTGGAACTGGAGCATCTGCTCGGGATCCATGCGGTAGACGTGGTCGGCGCCGAAGATGATGATGTAGTCCGGATCCGCATCGTAGATCAGGTTCATCGACTGATAGATCGCATCGGCCGACCCGGTGTACCAGCGCGGCCCGAGCCGCTGCTGCGCGGGCACCGGCGTGATGTACTCGCCGGCCAGACCGGACAACCTCCAGTTCTGGCTGATGTGGCGGTCCAGAGAATGCGATTTGTATTGCGTGAGAACGCAGATGCGCAGATAACGTGCGTTGACCAGATTCGACAGCACAAAGTCGATCAACCGGTATGCGCCGCCGAACGGAACCGCTGGTTTGGCCCGGTCCGCCGTCAACGGGTACAGCCGCTTGCCCTCTCCGCCGGCCAGAACAATGCCCAGCACGTGTGGCAGCTCCCTCATGCTGCAAACCTATCCGCAGGCACGCAGTGCTGCCAGCCATTGACACGATTGGTGGCCCGTGTCCACAAGCCTTTTCGCATCGTGGCCACCAACATTCTCGGCACGAGGTTGCCGACAATCCTGCGCTACGGCGGGGCGGCCCATTACGGTTCCAGATATGCGGGTGGCCATGATGACTCGGGAGTATCCACCCGAGGTGTACGGCGGTGCGGGAGTTCATGTCACGGAGCTCGTCGCCCAGCTACGTCATTTGTGTGAGGTCGACGTGCACTGCATGGGCGCACCGCGCGAAGGGGCCATCGTGGCACAGCCCGACCCCGCGCTGGCGGGTGCCAATGCGGCGCTTTCGACGCTGTCGGCTGATCTGAACATGGTCAACAGCGCAGCCGAGGCCACGGTCGTGCACTCGCACACCTGGTACACGGGCATGGCAGGGCATCTCACCGCGCTGCTGTACGGCATTCCCCATGTACTGACAGCACACTCACTGGAACCGATGCGGCCGTGGAAGGCCGAGCAGCTCGGCGGCGGCTACCGCATCTCGTCGTGGGTGGAACGCACCGCGGTCGAGGCGGCCGACGCGGTCATCGCGGTCAGTGCGGGCATGCGCGAAGACGTCCTGCGTACCTATCCGGGACTGGATCCGGGTCGAGTGCACGTGGTGCGCAACGGGATCGACACCGACGTGTGGTTCCCCGCGCACGCGAGGAGCGAATCAGCGGATGAAGCCACCGGCGGCGAATCGGTGCTCGCCGATCTCGGCGTCGACGCCTCCCGCCCCATCGTCGCGTTCGTCGGGCGCATCACCCGCCAGAAGGGGGTGGCGCACCTGGTCGCCGCGGCGCACACCTTCAGCCCCGACGTGCAGCTGGTGTTGTGCGCGGGAGCGCCCGACACCCCCGAAATCGCTGCGGAGATCTCCGGCGCGGTGGCCGAGCTGGCCAGCGCCCGCTCGGGCGTGTTCTGGGTGCAGGAAATGCTGCCCGCTCACAAGATCCGGGAAATACTCTCCGCCGCAACGGTTTTTGTGTGCCCGTCAGTGTATGAGCCATTGGGCATCGTGAATCTGGAAGCCATGGCATGCTCGACCGCCGTGGTGGCGTCGGATGTCGGCGGAATCCCCGAGGTGGTCGCCGACGGTGAGACCGGGCTGCTGGTGCACTACGACGCAGCCGAACCGGTCGCCTTCGAGGCGGGACTGGCCGAAGCCGTCAACTCACTGGTGGCCGACCCGCAGCGGGCTGCCCGGTATGGCGCTGCCGGACGCGAACGGTGTATCCGGGAATTCTCCTGGGCACACATCGCCGAGCAGACGGTGGAGATCTACCGCAAAGTGGCGGGATAGAGATTCGGCGTGAGCGCTTGCCCGTGGGCAATCGATCACGCCGAATGCACTAGCTGGTGACGCCCTTGAGTTCGTCGCCGAGGGCGGCTGCTTCGTCCGGGGTCAGCTCGACGACCAGACGCCCGCCACCCTCCAGCGGTACGCGCATCACGATGCCTCGCCCCTCTTTGGTTGCTTCCAGTGGACCGTCGCCGGTCCGGGGCTTCATCGCCGCCATCGAGTGCTCCCTCCAAATGAGCCCGTCCACGTTCGGTGGGCCGGGTCGGGGCCCGGCCCCGCCCACTCGTTGGCGGCACCCGGCACTGAACTGCTACTGAACTACCCCTATTCTTCCCTATCCGCGGCGATGGGTGTGCAAAGACCCGGCGGATGTCGGGCGGCGTGCCGTCTAGCGGGACGCCTGAACCCAACAGGGCCTGATGTGGTCGTCCACCATTCCGGTGGCCTGCATCAATGCGTACGCGGTCGTGGGCCCGACGAATTTGAAGCCGCGCCGCTTCAGCTCCTTGGCCATCGCGGTCGATTCCGGCGTCACCGCGGGCACTTCCGACAGGTCAGCGGGTCGGGGGCGGGGCGGCGGCGCGAACGACCACAGCAGCTCGGCCAGGTCGACGTCCAGCTCGGTGACGGCCCTGGCATTGGCGATGGTGGCCAGGACCTTGGCCCGGTTGCGCACGATGCCCGTGTCGGCCATTAGCCGCTCGATGTCCGCGTCGTCGTAACTCGCGACTTTCTCGGGGTCGAAGTCGTCGAATGCGCGGCGGAAGTTCTCCCGCTTACGCAGGATGGTCAGCCACGACAGACCGCTCTGAAACGCCTCAAGGCTGACCCGTTCGAACAGCGCCACAGAGTCGCGCAGCGGTCGGCCCCACTCGGTGTCGTGGTAGTCGCGGTACAGGGTCGAACCCGCGGCGCTGTCGACCGCCCAGCCGCAGCGGATGCGGCCGTCGTCGGTCACGTGTCGTCCGACGCGCGAATCTGGCCGGCCGTGGCCGACACCTCGGCGTCGTCGCCCTCGGCGTCGTCGGGCACGCCGTACGCCGCGCGCAATGCGGCGAGCTCACCGCGTAACCCGTCGAGCTCCTGCCCCAGGCGATCCAGAACCCAGTCGACCTCGCTGGTCTTGTAGCCGCGCACCGTCTGGGCGAACCGCAGCGCATCCACGTCGGCGCTGGTGACGCCGGAGGCCGGCAGGACCGTCGCCGTCGTCCCCCGCGGCAGCGGCGGCAACGTCTCGCCCCGGCCGAAGATCACGCTGCCCACCCCGAACAGCACGGTGGCCGCCAGGACCAGCACCACCAGGTACAGCAGAATCAATGTCACACCGTCGATACTGCCTCAACCGTCTGACAAGCGGTCGGCGGCTAGTGCGGACGCAGGGTGATCATGGGTGGCCGGTCGGCGAGGGATACCGATGACGCCCGCGGGGTGAACCCGTCACCGTCGGCGAAGAACTGCGTGAGCGCCACACCGGAGTCGGCGATGCCGCAGCGGGACAGCAAGGTGGCGATCACCTGACGGCTCATCGAGGCCAATTCGGTCAGCGGCCGGTTGCGGTGTGCGCGCACACCCAGGTTCACCTGGGCTATGGCATCGATGCCGAGGCGGTCGTAGGTGTCGACGAGCAGGCCGATCTCCACGCCGTAACCCGGCGCGAACGGCACGGCCGTGAGCAGCTCCCGGGTGCCTGCGTATTCGCCGCCGAGCGGCTGAAGGACACAGTTGAGCTCGGGTCGCAGTGAGGCGAGCAGCGGGCGGGCGACGAGCTCGGTGACCCGGCCGCCGCCGTTGGCGTCCTCGCTGCCACTGATCTTGAGTGGGCGCCGGTAGAACCCCTTGACCAGGTGCACACCGTCGACGGTCAGCAGCGGTCCCAGCAACTTGGGTACGAACATGGGGTCGGGATCGATCAGGTCGGAGTCGACGAACGCGATGATGTCGCCCGTGGTCGCGGCCAGCGAGCGCCACAGCACCTCGCCCTTGCCGGGTTGCGGCGCCACCTCGGGCAGTGCCACCTCCCGGCTGACCACCCGCGCACCGGCCGCCAGTGCGCGGATCTCGGTGTCGTCGGTCGAGCCGGAATCGAGCACGATCAGCTCGTCGACCAGGCCGCCGAGCAGCGGCGTGATGGTCTCCACCACCGATCCGACGGTTTCTTCTTCGTTGAGGGCGGGCAGCACCACCGAGACGGTTCGGCCGGCCTTGGCCGCTTCCAGCTCTGCGACGGTCCATGTCGGACGGTTCCAGCTGTGGTCGGCCAGCCAGCGGTGTCCGGCGACGCCATCGTTGACGGCCAGATCGGGCATTAGGGTCATGCCAGTCCCCTCACTGTTCGTGCGGGTGCCCGCACTCCCTGGATCGACGCGACCATCTCGAGTACGCGCCGGGTGGGCCCGCACTCGTGCACCCGGAACATCGCGGCACCGTCCGCGGCGGCCAATGCCGTCGCGGCCAAGGTGCCCTCCAGGCGCTCGGTGACGTCCACACCCAGAGTCTCCCCGACAAAATCCTTATTGCTCAGGGCCATCAGGACCGGCCATCCGGTCTTAACAAGATCTTTTACGTGGCGCAACAAACTAAGACCGTGATAAGTGTTTTTGCCGAAATCGTGGGTCGGATCGATGAGGATCCGGTCCCGCGGGACCCCGGCTGACACGGCATTCTCGGCGGCCGCGGTCACCTCGGCGATCACGTCGTCGACGACACCGCGCTCGGTGATGCCGTAGTTGACGCGAAAGGGCCGGGTGCGCGGCACCGCCCCGCCGGTGTGCGAGCACACCAGGCCCGCCCCGAATTCGGCGGCCACCTCCGGCAGCCCCGGGTCGGCGCCGGCCCAGGTGTCGTTGATCAGGTCGGCGCCGGCCGCGCAGGCTTGTTTGGCGACCGTCGAGCGCCACGTGTCGACGCTGATCAGCTGGTCGGGATAGGCGGCCCGCAGCCATTCGATGAACGGCACGACGCGGGCAGCCTCCTCGTCGGCGTCCACGACATTGCCGGGCCCCGCCTTGACTCCCCCGACGTCGATGACGTCGGCACCCTCGGCGATCATGCGATGAGCCGCGGATTTGGCGGCCTCATCAGTGAACGTGGCCCCCCGGTCGTAGAACGAATCGGGGGTGCGGTTGACGATCGCCATGATCAGCGCGCGGTCACCGGCCACCGGGCGACCACAGAAGGTCCGAGGGGGGCTCGGCGGCGACGTCAACACGCCATCCAGGCTAACGTCGTGCGATTTCGCGGCTACTTCGGTCGCTTGCCCGCCATCACTTCGTCGGGGTATTCGGCGTAGAACGGCACGTATCCCTCGTCGCGGCCGGCCAGCACGTACACCGAGCCGTCAACCGCGTCGCCGTAGCCCTGTTTGCGCAGTTCCACCTTCTGGCTCTTGAACGTCGAGGTGTGCGCCAGGCTGTCGACGACCCGGATGAACAGCGGCACCGCATAGCTCGGCAGATGGCCGTAGAACGCGTCGGCGAGCGCTTTGCCGTCGAACTCCTTGCCGTCCTTGAGCTGCACCGCGGCCATCCCGGCGCGGCCACCGGCACCCGGCACCTCGACGCCGAACACCGTGCACTCCTCGATCAGCGGATTACTGGCGACGGCGGCCTCCACCTCGGTGGTGGCCACGTTCTCGCCCTTCCACCGGAAGGTGTCGCCGAGCCGGTCGGCGAACGCGGCGTGCCCGAAGCCTTGCGAGCGCATCAGGTCGCCGGTGTTGAACCAGACGTCGCCGTCCTTGAACGCATTGCGGATCAGTTTTTTCTCGGTGGCCGATTTGTCGGTGTAGCCGTCGAACGGCTGGAAGTCGCTGACCTTGGACAGCAGCAGGCCAGGCTGACCGGACTTCACCTTGTGCAGCCTGCCGTCGGATCCTCGGGCCGGTTCGCCGCTGTCGGGGTCGTATTCGACGAACGCCACCGGGCTCGGGCAGATCCCGGTCGACTTGGACACGTTGAACACGTTGACGAACGCCGTGTTGCCCTCGCTGGCGCCGTAGAACTCGCAGACTCGCGGGATGCCGAAGCGCTGGGTGAACTCGTCCCAGATGGCCGGGCGCAGTCCGTTGCCGACGATCACCCGCACCTTGTGTGCCCGGTCGGTCGGCTTGGGAGGCTGATTGAGCAGGTAGCCGCAGATCTCGCCGATGTAGACGAATGCGGTGGCCTCGTAGCCAATCACCTCGTCCCAGAACCGCGACGCCGAGAACGACTTGCCCAGCGCCAGCGCCGAGCCGGAGTTCAGCACCGAACCGAGCGATACGGTCAGCGCGTTGTTGTGGTACAGCGGCAGGCAGCAGTACAGGGTGTCGGTGTTGCGCAGCCGCAACCCCAGGCCGCCGAACCCGCCAAGGGCACGCAGCCAGCGGTAGTGCGTCATCACGCTGGCCTTGGGCATGCCGGTGGTGCCGGAGGTGAAGATGTAGAACGCCTTGTCCTTGGCCAGCACGGCCGACGCGCTGGCCGGATTACCGATGGGCGCGGTGGCGGCAAGCCGATGCAACTCTTCGATGGTCATCAACCCGGTCGTGTCGGCACCACTTTCGACGATGGGGTCGATCAGGTCGGGCTCGGCGACGACAGCCGTCGCGGTCAGCAGGCCGATGCTGTGGGCCAGGACCTTGCCGCGCTGGTGGTAGTTGAGCATCCCGGTGACCGCACCGCACTTGACGATCGCCAGCATGAGCAGCACGGCGTCGGGCGAGTTGCGCAGCATGACGCCGACCACGTCGCCGTGCCCGACGCCACGTGCGGCCAGCACCGCGGCGTACCGGTTGACGGTCTCGTTGGCCTCGCGGTAAGTGATGCGCTCGTCACCGAACTTGATGAACACGCGGTCGGCGTGCTGCGCGGCGCGGTCCTGAAAGACCTTGCCGATCGAGGTCTTGGCCGTCGGCCGGGCCAGAAATCCGGTGAGTACCCCGCGCGCGATCACCGGAGCATCCATCAGCAGGCCGGGAACCGCAGTGGCGATGTCGAGCAGGCCGACGCTGCTGCGAGTCCCCGATTTCTGGTCGGTCATACGGTGAATCCCCTCCACATTTGCCCGTA
The DNA here is from genome assembly GCF_002086485.1 of Mycobacterium aquaticum. GTDB lineage: Bacteria > Actinomycetota > Actinomycetes > Mycobacteriales > Mycobacteriaceae > Mycobacterium > Mycobacterium aquaticum. The sequence continues at coordinate 22,959 of NZ_MVHF01000063.1, forward strand.
GGTGTGGGCCTCACCTTAACCACGCAGGTGATCGCCGTTACCGCCGGTTCTACCTACCGATGAACCGCCCGGTCAGGGCTGCGGAGAGCAGGCCGCCAGCGCGGCATCGACGTCGTCGACCACCACGAGCCGATCCAGCGCCCCTGGGGACACGTAGCCCGTTTCGACCAGGCCGTGCAGCCACGTCATCAGCCCGTCGTAGTGCCCGAACGGGTCGAGCAACACCAGCGGCTTGTCATGCATCCCCAGGTAGCCCGCGGTCCAGGCCTCGAAGAACTCCTCGAGTGTGCCGATCCCGCCGGGCAGCGCGATGAATGCGTCGGAGCGGTCCTCCATCTCCTTCTTACGTTCGCGCATGGTGTCGGTGACGATGAGTTCGGCGGCGTCGATGTCGGCGAGTTCGCGGTGCACGAGGGCCTTCGGGATCACTCCGACGGTGTGCCCGGCACCCGACCGGGCGGCGCGGGCCACCGCGCCCATCGCCGAGACGTTCCCGCCGCCGGACACCAACGTCCAGCCGCGCTTGGCGATCGCCAATCCCACCTGGCTGGCCAGCGCCAACAACTCGGGGTGGGTGGGACCAGACGCGCAATACACACATACCGCCCATGGGCGGCCAACTTCACCGGACACCCACACAACGTAAGGGTTCGGAGTGAACAGCCGATTTCCGGCCGGGTGAGATGGCCGCGCCCATAAGATCGCGTAGGTGTCTGTCGACTGGGTGATCACCCCGCGCGACCGCGCTCTCGACGGCCTTGAGGCCGGTTTGCGCGATCGGTCCGGCGCTGTGCTGATCGGCCCGGACGGGGTGGGCAAGACATCGCTGGCCCGCTGCGCCGCGGAGCAGCACGGTCCGGACTATCGCCGGGTGGCCTGGGTGACGGGCACCGAGTCGGCGGCAGGGATTCCTTTTGCGGCGGTGGATCATCTGATCGACGTGCCCGACGTCGGCAAGACCGCCGAGGTGCTCCGGGCGGGCCGCGAGGCACTCGGTTCGGATCTGCTCCTGGTGGTCGACGACGCGCATCTGCTCGACCCGTTGTCGGCCGCCCTGGTGTACCAGCTGGCCGTCAGCGACGCGGCGAAGGTGATCGCCACCGCCGACGACGAAGGACCCGCGGAGGTCACCGCGCTGTGGCGCGACGGTTTGGTCAACCGGATCGAGGTGTGCCCGGCAGGGCACGACGACGCGCGGCTGGCCGAACAGGTGGCGTCGTTCGTCGCCGACCTGCCCGGCGACGCCTTGCGCACCCTGCGATATCTGGCGGTGCATGACCCCTTGCCGCTGGCGGTTCTGCTTCCGCTGACCGGTGCCGACGCCATCGAGCGGGCCCGCGAGAGCGGCGCCGTGCGGATCGAGAACGCCATGGTGGGCTGCGCGCACCCACTGTTCCGCGACGCGGTCCGCGCCTCGGTGGGCGGTCCCGCACTGCGCCGACTGCGCACGGCCCTGGTCGACCGCATGCTGGCGACGCCGGGATGCGGCGTGGTGGACCAGCTGCGCGTCGCGGTGCTGGCCGTGGACAGCGACCGGCCGCAGCCGCCGCTCGAGGTCGCGGCCGCCGCGGCCACCGCACTGCGGCTGGGCGATCTGAACCTGGCCGAGCACCTGGGCCGGACTGCATTGGCCGCCGGCTTCGAGGCCCGCTTGACGCTGGCCTACGCTCTGGCCTGGCAGGGACGCGGACGCGAGGCCGACGAGGTGCTGTCAGCGGTCGACCCGACCGAACTCGACGACACCCAGCTGATGGCGTGGGCGTTGCCGCGGGCGGCCAATCAGTTCTGGATGCTCTCCGAGCCCGAGCGGGCCACCGCGTTTCTACGGACCACCCGAGGCCGGGTGAGCACCCCGCAGGCGCAGACCACCCTCGATGCCCTTTCGGCCACGTTCTCGATGAATTCCGGTGCCCCACAACGGGCTTTGACGCTCGCCGGAGAGGTGCTGAACAGCGATGCTGCCGATGACACCGCCGTCGGGTGGGCCGCGTCTGCGGCGGCGCTCAGCTGCGCACGGCTGGGCCGGTTCGACGAGGTCGACCCCATGGCGCAGCGGGCGCTGGACGCCGGGCACCCCGGCCTGCTTCGGTTCACCAGCGGTTTCGGGCAGACCACGGCGCTGCTGCTCACCGGTCAGCTGGACGAGGCCCAGGCCATGGCGCAGGAGCTGACCGATTTCGCCCAGTTGCAGCAACCGGGCCGGGCCATCGGCGAAGTGCTGGTCGCCGATGTGTTGCTGGTCCGTGGGTCGCTGCAGGCTGTGTCCCTGCTGCGCCGCGCGACAGCAGCTTTGGCGCCGACCGGATATTCGTGGGGCCCCCTGGCGTGGATGTTGTTGGCACAGGCACTCGGTCAGCACGGGATGCCGATGGAGGCCGCAAAGGCGTTGTCCCGAGCGGAATCCCGGCACGGGCTCAAATCCATGCTGTTCGCGCCGGAACTGGGGCTGGCCCGGGCTTGGACGTGCCACGCCCGCAAGGATTCGCTCGGCGCGATCGCCGCCGCACGCGACGCCGCCAAGACCGCCGAGCGCGGCGGTCAGACTGCGGTGGCATTACGGGCACTGCACGACGGGGTGCGCCTCGGCGATACCCGCGCCGTGGACAGCCTGGCCCGAATCGGGCTGGACTGCGTGTTCAGCAGAATCACCATGGACCACGCCCGCGCCCTGGCTGCAGGCGACAGCGCTGCGCTGCAAGAGGTTTCGCTGCGATACCACGACCTGGGGATGTCCGCGGCCGCCAATGACGCGGCTCGTCAGGCCATCGCGGATCCGCCGCCGGGAGCTGCCCCGAACCGACCGTAGAATCGGTAGCTGCAACGCACTATCCGAGGGGCCGAGATGACACAGTTCAATGCAGACATCGGTGCGGTGAATGCCTTGGGTCAACAACTCGATGATGTCAGCTCGTCGGCGAGCAATGTGCTCAACGGTGCGGTCGGGAGTGTGTCCGACAGCCATGGCGCCATCGGATTCCCGATGCAGGGCGCATTCGACGGCACCCAGGCGTCGCGCAGTGCCGCGGTGGCGGCCACCCAGGCTGCTTCCGGGGAACTCGGGGGCCTGCTCCGGCAAGCCGCCCAAGCTTATGAGCGCGGCGACACCGCAGCCGCCGAGAGCCTGAGGGCGCGCGCTGCGGAGATGGAAGGCTCAGGCGGACAAGGCGGCTCGCCCACCGGGGCCTCGACGCCCGGCGGCGCCAGCAGTCCGGGCGGCACGGGCGCTCCCGCCGGCCAGGACAGCGGCGGGCAGGCGGCCGGCCAGATGCTCGGACAAATGGGTCAGATGATGGGACAGATGGCGCAGTCCATCACCCAGCCGATCCAGGGCATGACGCAGGGGCTCAGCCAGATTCCCCAGCAGGTAATGCAGGGTGTCCAGGGCATCGTGCAAGCCGCGACCCAGGGCGGCGGCGCGGCAGGAGCCGGTGCCGAGACGCTGGAGAAGGCCAAGGCCGAGGGCGCCGACGGCGCCAAGGACGGCGAGAAGGCGCCCGTCGACGCCAAAGACGGCAAGGAGAGCAAAGAGGCCACGGACGCCAAGGAACGCGACGGCCAAGGCCATCAACCCGGCAAGCAGGCGGGCGCCGGGAGCCACCAGGTCGGTAACCGCGCTCCCGACGCCGGCGTGGCGCCCAAGCCGGCCGGTCCTACCGCGCCGACCCGCGCCATGTGACCGTCAGCCGACGCTTAGCTTTGGTTAGCCAAGGACCAGGGTTATGAGCCGTATCTTGGCGTTGACCGATTCGATCCGACCATTGGATAGGCGATGTCGGACTGCATCCAGGATCGAGTCCCTGTGAGTGGCGATATGCTGACACTCCAAGTGCGCCACAACCTTCGGACTAGGGGACGCACCTACGACTTCATCTCCTTCTGGATCCAGCCGCTTTCGCACGCTCGCGTGCTACCGCGACGACGGTGGGAAGTCGCGACGTAGCACACAGTCCGACGAAGACGAAGGCGCGAAACTGCTGCAACGGAATGCCTCATGGGCAAACCGATCTGGGCTCGCACCGACTCGCTGCCGCATTGATGCGCAGGCGCCGCAACGCCGCGGCGGCACCGATGTAGCGCTGAACAGCCGAGCTACCTCGTGTCTTTCGCCGGAGGCCAGAGCTCGAATCGGTGTCGAAGTTCCGCACGGAGCAGCGGCGACGCCTGGTTAGGCTCGGTAGGTGACCGCTGTGACCGCCGGATCCCAGACGCCCCAACGCCGGAGTACGCCGCGGTCGTTCGTACTGGTCGGCGTGACCGTTGGTCTGATGGTGGCCGCAGCTTTGTGCCTCGTCGTTGCCTGGCGACGACTGAACGCAAGCTCGTTTCCAGGCGAAGAGCCCGGTGCGCTGGTGTACCGCACAACGGTCGTCGTCGTTCTCGCGGCGGTGATCGTCGTCGCGTACCTAGGGCTGGGGCGGCTGTACCGGCGGTCTACCGATCGGATGGCCCGGTTTCTCGCTGCGACCTCCTCGGTGCCCGCTGCGGTGGCTGTCGGTGGCCTGATCGCCTTGCACCGAGGTACTTCGGCCGAGCTGTTCAGAGCCGTCGCCTACGCCCAAAGTCAGTCCAATGGACCAGTTCTGACGGCCGCGGCGCGGGAAGCATGGTGGTTGGCCTGCCTGGCAGTGGCTGCCGTGGCGTTGCGCGCAGCTGTCGGGCACCTGTCGCCGCCCGCATCCGCGGAGCGGATGTTTACGTGGTCGTCGGACCACATCGCGTCGATGGTGCTGGCGACGGCAATGGCGTCGGTTCTGGTCGTTCCGGTCGTGTTGGCAGGTTCGAACTCGCCGCCTCACCCGGTGGGCCCGACACTGTCCGTCGCCCAACAGGCGCACACCGCCGACCGCGTTGAGCCGGAGCCGATTCCCTCGAATGTGGTCGGAGAGGTGGCGTACCGCGTGGAAGGTGTCCCGTACGACGCGCGAGTGGCCGCGGCAGGTCCTGGCTTCGTCACTGTGGTCGACGGCGACGATAAGACTTCGAGTCGGTTGATTGGCTACGACGGTGCGACTGGCCGGCAGCGGTGGTTCTATCAGTTTGCCGATCCGAAGATCACTTCGTGGACTGTGACGGGTACCGGTGCGGCCAGCGTCGTCGTGGTCTCCGCATCGCATGCAGTTCTCGGGTTCGATGCCACGACAGGCGAATTGCTCTGGCACCACGATCGTGACCGCACCGATGAGGTCTGGCTACAAGCTTCAACTGCCGTGGTCTTGGCGACGCAGAGCGGGCCTTCGTCGACGGTGCGGACAGCGCTGGCGGCCAGGACCGGTGAGACGTTATGGACCGATGCAACGCCTGAGGTCTGCGGTGGCCGCTGGCTGCTCGGCGAGGATGCGGTGTTGGTGCCTGCCTGCGACCCTGGGCAGCCGGATGTCGCGGCCAGATTGATGGATCCCCACACGGGGCGGCAACGGGGTGAAGTCCGGTTGCCTGCATTGGGCATTGATGCCGACGAGTTGCGTCGCACCTTCGGCGATGTCAGCGTGAAGGAAACCCACGGTTCCACAGGCCTTCTCGAAATCAGGCGGGTACAACCGACCCTGACTCACAACTATGTGGCGGTCGACCTGCAGACCGGTGGGCTGCTTGCCACAGCTCCGCCGGATCATGATGGGTACCTGCTGGACTCACGGTCGATGGTGTTGTTCGGTGCAGGGGATACCAAATCCGGATGGGCCGGCTCAATCCTCGATGTCCACTCTGGCGTCACTGTGCCGATAGGCCTCTACACCCGGGGCACCGGGGACTGGGACGTCCACCCGCAGGTGATCAGCATCGGTGCCGGTTGGGTCACGTCGCTGTCCACACTCACTGAGGCGGACAAGAAGCCCGGTGAGCCGTCAATGTCCCCACTGCGGGCACTCGACTCCACAGGTGCCTTGCGGATACTGCCGTCACCATGCGCGCCGGAAAGCGAGCCGGCCTTGGGCGCGTTGGCACCGGGCGCCCTCTTGGCCCGCTGCGGTGATCAGGTGGTCGGTGTCCGCTAATGGATACCTGTTATGACATAGCCCGTCACCTCTTCGCGCACAGTGCGCGCGCAGACCGCCAATACCGCCCCGGGCACTACGATGACGCCACCCAGTTCGTTCGCGCCGCATGGTGACGGATGGCCGACCGCGGTACCACCCAGGGTGACGGTCGCCAGCTGGGAGCGATAGGCGGCGGTGACCGCCGTCGCGGTGACCAACTGATCGCCCACGACGGCCCAACGCTGTCCGTCCATGATCGCGCGGTCAAGCGTGCTGGTCGGGGTGGTTGTCCGGAGAGTGCGACGTTGGGCAACAAGGTACACCGTGGCGCCGTCGGAACCGCCGCTGAGCTGGAGTACTGGGCCGGGGTACTGTCCGGCCTGGAACGAATTGCGATCTTGGCGCAGGTATTTGACCGGCACCGTCATCGTGTCACCGGTGCGGATGTCGACAGCGAGCGTTACCTCTTGGATGTCCCGTTCGGCTGAGGACACCGCGATCACGACGACGTCGCCTGCCGCGGCTGCTAATTCGGTCCGCCCGATATCCGAGCCGACGTGTGGTGCTTCGATGGGTATGGTGCGCTCGGTGCCGGTGCGCCCGTCGGCGACGTGCAGCGTGATCGGGCTGGCGCAGACTGCGAAGTACAGGATCGACTGGGCCTGGTCGCCGGTCCCCACAATGTTGCCACCGCACTCGCCTTGATCGAACTGCTTTGTCCACCAAAGTTTTCCGGTATGCGGATCCAGCGCCCCAACCTCACCTGCACGCACTACCGGTATCACGTCGGGACCGGTGACGATTGTCGATCGGATCCTCCAATTGTCCCCATTGGTCCACAACAGGTGGCCCGTCATCGCGTCGATCCCGGTGAGAACGGCATGCCACTCGGACACCGACGAGTCGGACGATGGCTTGTGCCGCAAGCACTGAGCGATCACGACCGAACCTGCAGAGGTGCCGGTGCTACGCACTGACGAGGGCTCACAGTTCCCACCGACCATGGCGAACGGCAACCGCCACCTCAGCTGTCCCGTTTGGCCAGAATATCCATTCAGGGCGTCACCATCCAGCATGACGAAGCCGGGTCCGGCTGGGGCGATGAAACTGGGATCCTTAGTCGGCAAGGCATATGCCACATTGGTACCGACTGTGGTTGGCGCGGCGGGTATGTCGATTGGCGTCGCCGTGAGTGCGGTGTCGGTACGGGCATGCACCGATGCGCCGCTGACCAGGGCGAGGACAAGACCGATCACCAGCGCCGGTACCAGATTTCCCCAGAGGCGTGCGGCGGCTGCCCGACCGGCGGTCGCCACCGCTCCTGCCACCACGAGAATCGCCGCGATCGCCAACACCGCCCACGACAGGCGCAGCAGCGCCATCGCGGTGGAGGTACTGGCGGCCAGCCCATCGCGATCGGCCAACAGGGCGTACGCGGCGACCGCAACAATCGCAGTCAGCAGTAGTGATGAGCGGCGGGTGAGGTCAGCGCCGGTGAGCGCGGATCGGGCGGTCCAGATCAGTGCCAGCGCTCCCACGGTCAGAAGTACGACTGAACCAGCAGCCCACGCGGTGACCGACGTTTCATGCACACCAGAAGGAGTGCGTCGCACGAAGCCGTAGCCGCCGAGAACCGTCGCCCCCACAGCTGCGCCAACGCCCAACCCCAGCCACGCCGCAGCTTGCCGCGGTTGCCTCGCCACGCCCCCCGCCGGCGCCTCGCCATTGTTCATGTCATGACTCTTCCATAGTGCGGCGGCCAACTCGGACACCTCTTCGTCCGTCCAAATCGTGTGCACGAAATCGAAATGTCGCCGGCAGATGCAGACTATGACGGCGGTTCCAGATCCATCGTCGAAGCCCTGGCTGCTGGCCTGGTCCGGTAGGCAGGGATCACTGTGTTTAGCGTTGAACCACCGATGAATTGGTTGGTTTCAGGTGCGGAATGAGGAAACGACACCCTGTTGCGCAGTTCACCTTCGGCCACGCACGCCAATTCGACTCAGTACTGCCCGAGCATCTGGGTGTTCTGCGCAATCGGGTGGATCTGCCAGCGGCCCCGCCATACCTATATCCAATTCAGCACCTCAACCGGCCGCCATGTGACCGTCAGGCCACGCTCAACTCCCCGTTGTCGAGGCGCAACCAGCGGTCGATCCCGATCGCGGCGAGGAAGCGTTCGTCGTGGCTGACCACCACGAACGCACCGCGGTAGGCGTTCAGCGCCGATTCGAGCTGTCCGACGCTGACCAGATCGAGGTTGTTGGTGGGCTCGTCGAGCAACAGCAACTGCGGTGTCGGCTCGGCGTACAGTACGCAGGCCAGCGTCGCCCTCAGCCGTTCCCCGCCGGAGAGCACACCGACGGGTAGATCGATCCGGTCGCCACGAAACAGGAACTGCGCCAACAGATGCATCCTGCGGGTGTGTGACAGGCTGGGTGCTGCAGCGACCAGACTCTCGGCCACCGTCCGTTCGGGATCGAGAAGATCGAGCCGCTGAGACAGATACGCGATCCGGCCGTCGGCCCGCTGCACCGTTCCGGCATCCGGCGGCAGGGTCCCGTCGATGATCCGCAGCAGTGTCGACTTGCCCGCGCCGTTGGGTCCCGTCAGCGCGATGCGTTCCGGCCCGCGAATCGAAAGGTTGATCCCATTGCCGGAGAACAACTTACGGCCGTCACGGTGGACCTGTAGGCCGTCGGCCGCGAACAGTGTCCGGCCCGCGGGCACCGCCGAATCGGGAAGGTCCAGGACAATCACCTTGTCGTCGCGCAGCGACCGTTCGGCGTCGTCCAACCGCGCTTTCGCATCGTCCACCCTGCGGGCATGCACCTCATCGGAGCGGGCAGCGGATTCCTGAGCATCACGCTTGAGTTTGCCCGCAACGATTTTCGGCAGTCCGGCGTCCTTGACGTTGCGGGCCGCGTTGCCGGCCCGCCGCGCCGAGCGTTCCCGGGCCTGCTGCATCTGACGCTTCTCACGCTTGAGTTGTTGCTCGGCACTACGGATGTTGCTCTCGGCGACCTGTTGCCCGGCTTCGACCGTCTCCTGATAGGCGGTGAAATTGCCGCCGTAGAACACGATGTCGCCGCGATAGAGCTCGGCGATCTGATCCATGCGGTCCAGCAGCACGCGGTCATGACTCACCAGCAGCAGAGTGCCCCCGAAATCATCGAGGGCCGAGTAAAGACGTTGTCGTGCATCGAGATCCAGGTTGTTGGTGGGCTCGTCGAGCAACAACACATCGGGGCGCTTCAGCAGTTCGGCGGCCAGGCCGAGCGTCACCACCTCCCCGCCGGACAACGTACCCAGCGGGCGATCCAACGCCATCCCGCCCAACCCGAGCCGATCCAGCTGTGCCCGGGAACGCTCCTCGATGTCCCAGTCGTCGCCGATGGTGCCGAACACCGACTCACTGGCATCACCATCGGCCAGCGCCGTGAGCGCCTCGAGCACCGGCGCGATCCCGAGCACTTGCGCCACCGTCAGATCGGCGACGAACGGCAGAGTTTGGGGCAGGTAGCCGACTGTGCCGTCGATGGTCACCGACCCCGCCGACGGCACGTATTCACCGGCGATCAGTTTGAGCAACGTGCTCTTACCGGCGCCGTTGGGCGCGACGAGTCCCGTGCGACCGGAACCGACGGTGAACGACAGATCCGTGAACAGCTCAGTGTCATCGGGCCACGCGAATGACACGTGGGAAAAGACAATAGACATGCGGGAACTCCAAAAGAGGCTGCGCACAGCGCAGAACGGACAGGAACGAATCGACTCTCACCGGTCACCCGGAGATGTCGTCGTCTCCCAGCATGTTTCCAACCCACCTCGGTCGAGGAGCAGATGCGTTACCCACAATACTGACGAGCGCAACCGATTAACGGATTCAGGAGTGCCCGCGTAGCCGATCCAATTGCCGCCGTTCCCGTTTGGTGGGCCTGCCGGTTCCCCGATCACGGACCGGCACTGCCGCCACGATCTCCTTGGGCGGAGGCGGCGGAGTACGGTCGATCAGGCATTCCGGCACGATCGCGGCGCCCACGCGTTTGGCGATCGGACGCAGGACCTCCACGATGCGCTCGCGCCCGTCGATGCGGACCCGGACCTCGTCACCGGGCCCGACGAGCTGCGCCGGTTTTGCGGTCACATTGTTGACGCGGACGTGGCCGGCACGACACGCAGCGGCTGCCATGGATCGGGTTTTGGTGATCCGCACGGCCCAGATCCAGCTGTCGATGCGAACGCTGCTCACGCCCATACGGTAGCCCGCTCAGCTCGTCACACCGCTGGGCGAGGCTCGGATCGCCCGGCCTGTTCCTACCGGTCGTCCGCTTCGACGATCGGGTCGGCCAGCTGCCAGCGTTCGCCGCGGCGAGGGTGGATGAATGCGTAGTAGTACACCGCCCCGATGACGATGGTCGCTGCCGCGACGATCAGCTGACTTAGCGCCGAGACCGCCAACTGGTAGGTGACATAGGCCATCATCGCGATCACCACGATCGGCGGCAGCGGCCACAGCGGCATCCGGTAGCCCGCGCTGGTCCGCGCGCCGGGACGGCGCAGTCGTAGCGCCGCCAGCGCCACCGCCAGGTAGATCGCCACAACGCCGGCACCCGTCGCGGTGATGAGCCAGTCGAGCGGGACGAAGCTCGCGGCGAGGACCGCGCACGCGCCGACCACCAAGGTCGCCGCGACCGGCGTGTGCAGCTTGGGATGAACGGCGCTCAGTACCCGATCGATCGGGTCGGGCCAGGACCGGTCCCGCGCCGAGGCGAACAACTGCCGCGCGACCTGCAGGATGATGGCGATGACGGCGTTGATGATGGCGATCGCGATGCCAATGCTGACCACGACGTTGAGCGTCGAGCCGCCGCGGGCGACCAGGAAGTAGTTCATCGGTGCGTCGCTGCTGAGCAACTCGGTCATCGACGGCGCACCGAGGACCACCGCGGCCAGCGGAATGATCTCGACGGCGACGGTGACGAACAGACACACGATGATCACGCGTCCGATGTTCTTGGCGGCGTTCTTGGTTTCCTCGACGTAGTAGATGGCCGCGCCGTAGCCGTTGTAGGCGAACAGCGCCACCGGCACCAGGGCGACGACCGCGCCGACTCCCACATTGGCCAGCACACCTCCTGTGGCGACCTGCGCGTGCAGGAACTCGGCCGGTCCGCGCTCGACATGCACGAAACCGAGGACCGCTACGACCGCAACCGCAGCGATCTCCACGGCCAGAAAGATTCCGGTAACCCAGGCGTTGGTGCGGATGTTGAGCAGCGCCACGAACGTCGTCACCACTATCACGGCGACGCCGATCCACTTGCCGCCGAGCCCTTCCCAGGCGACGCCCAGGTATTCACCGGTTCCCAGCGCGATCACCGCGATGATCAACACGGCGCTGACGAGGGTCAGCATGAAGATCGCGAAACCGACGGGTTTGCCCAAAAGCCGTGCTGCCCAGGTGTATTCGCCGCCGGTAATCGGGTACGTGGCGGAAAGTTCGGCGTAGCACAGTGCGACGAAGATGGCCGCGAAGCCGCCGACGAGCATCGTCAAAACCGACGCCCCACCCACGCCGAGCAGGATCGTCGGCACGATGATGAACACGCTGGAAGCCGGCGTGACCGCCGACAGCGTGATGAGGATGTTCTCTTTCATCGACAGTGCGCGGTGCAGTTCCTGCTGGTAGGCGACACGTCCCGCGGGCGTCGGCCCGGGCACACCGAGCGCGAACGGGGCTGGATCTTGTTCGGTCATCGCGAACCTTCTTTCTTTGATTCCCAATCAAAGAAAACCACATACCCTATTGTCAAGGACAGGATTTGAGTTAATAGGTTCTTAACAGAGAGTTGGATATCCATGGCCCGCCGCAAGAACCAGGACGCAGCTCGGGACGCGATCATCGCCGCAACGTTGGTGGCGATGCGTGATCGCGGCTTGGACGGGTTGCGGATCCGCGATATCGCCGAGATCGCCGGCGTGTCACCAGGGACGATTCACTACTACTTCACCGACTTCGCCGGCCTGCTCACCGAGGTCTACCAACGCGCCAGCGAGCGGTTCTACCACGACCGCATGCTGGCGGTCACCGAACTTTCCGATGCCCGACTGAAGCTGTCAGCCATGACCGGCTCAGGCATACCGTGGTCCTCGGACGATGCCCTGGTGACCGCCCTTTATCGCCTGGACTCCTACCTGGCCTTCCGCAAGACGCACTCGGCGCTGATTACCTCGCTGTACGACAAGCAGGTGGCGCTCTATCTCGGTATCCTCGAAACCGGCCAAGCTCAAGGGCATTTCGCGCTGCGGGGCAATCCGCTGGATATCGCTCAGAATCTCGTGGCTCTCGAAGATGCCTACGGCCTGCACATCGTCACCGACAATCGCACACTGCCCCCGCAGCGCGCTGCGGCGCTGATTCACGCCTTCGCCGTCATGGCTACCGGGTGTCCGGACATCCCGGCGTGTACGCAACCCCCCGAACCACCGGCCGGCGCCGGGAAACCGCCAACTGGCAAACCGATCAGAAGGAACCGCAAGTGACCACGAACAGCATCCGCGCCCGCGACCTCGGCATCGCTCTGCGCGGAACTCCCGGTCCGCACAACGCCATCACCGATGTCACCGGACTCGAAGTCGGATACGCCACGCTCATCCGTGGCGAGGGCGCGTTGACGGTGGGCCAGGGGCCCGTGCGCACCGGTGTCACGGCCATTCTGCCGCGCGGTCGCGATGACGTCGGAAACCCCTGTGCAGCAGGGTATTTCAGCCTAAACGGCAACGGAGAGATGACCGGGTCGGCCTGGATCGACGAGGTCGGGGAGTTGTCGCTGCCCATCACCATTTCCAATACCCACGCCATCGGCGCATGCCATACCGGCGTCATCGAATGGATCAACGCCGTGCATCCCCTACTGGCCCGCCAGTGGTTGCTTCCGGTGTGCGCCGAGACCTGGGACGGTTTTCTCAACGACATCAACGGCGGTCACGTCACCCCGGCGGTGGTGCGACAGGCACTCGACTCTGCCCACGGCGGGGCCATCGAAGAGGGTTCCGTGGGCGGCGGTACGGGCATGAATTGCTATGGCTTCAAAGGTGGTAACGGCACCTCATCGCGGCTTGTCGCGTTCGGGGACACCACTTTCACCGTCGGAGTGTTCGTACAGGCCAACTTCGGGTCGCGCGACGAGCTGACGATCAGCGGAGCGCCAGTCGGACAGCTTGTGCAGGCGGACAACCCGATGGAGGACACGGACTGGCTTGAGCAGGACCTGCGCGCCCCAGCCGGCGCCGGATCGGTCATCGTCGTCGTGGCCACCGATGCCCCACTGAGCCCCGCGCAGTGCAAGGGTCTGGCCCGCCGGGTCCCTCTCGGCCTGGCCCGCACCGGCACGACGGGGAGCCTGTTCAGTGGCGACCTCTTCCTCGCGCTCTCCACCGCCGACAACGGCCCGTCGCGCACCGGGTTCCCCAGCGGCGCACCGTCCAGCGACGAGATCTACACTGCCCAGCACCTACCGTGGAACCGCATCGACCCCTTCTACGCGGCCACTGTCTACGCCGTCGAGGAAGCGGTGCTCAATGCGCTCGTAGCCAACGAGACAATGATCGGACGCGACTCCCACACATCACCGGCGCTGCCACACGACCAGGTCCGACCCGTACTCAAAAGCGTTAACTGGTCAGATAGGCCCGCAACATGTCGGTGACCGCAGTGATCTGCGCGATCTCGACTCGCTCATCGACTTTGTGGGCCAGATTCGGATCGCCCGGCCCGTAGTTGACCGCGGGAATGCCCAGCGCCGCGAAGCGGGCCACGTCGGTCCAGCCGTACTTGGCCCGCACCGCTCCCCCTGCGGCTGCCACCAGCGCCGCGGCGGCGGGCTTCGTCAGGCCGGGCAATGCGCCTGCGGCTGCGTCGGTCAGCTCGATCGACACGTCGAGCCCGTCGAGCACCTCGTGCACGTGCGCCAAGGCCTGTTCGACGCTGCGATCGGGCGCGAACCGGAAGTTGACGGTCACCGAGGCGGCGTCCGGAATCACATTGCCTGCGATCCCGCCGTCGATGCGGACCGCCGAAAGGCCTTCGCGATACACGCAGCCATCGATGTCCACGCTGCGGGCCTGATAGCTGCTCAACCGGTCCAGCACCGCACCGAGTTTGTGAATAGCGTTGTCCCCCAACCAGGATCTCGCCGAGTGTGCGCGCGTTCCGGTAGCGCTGACGACGACACGGATGGTGCCCTGGCAGCCGGCTTCGATGTAGCCGCCCGACGGCTCACCGAGGATCGCCACATCGGCGGCCAGCCATTCGGGCAGCTCGCGCTCGATGCGGCCGAGCCCGTTGGCGGTCGACTCGATCTCCTCGCAGTCGTACATGACCAGGGTGATGTCATGCGCAGGTTCGGCGATGGTGGCAGCCAGGTGCAGAAACACCGCGTCGCCCGACTTCATGTCAGAGGTGCCGCAGCCGTACATGTCGCCGTCGACGATCCGGCTGGGCACGTTGTCGGCGGCGGGCACGGTGTCGATGTGGCCGGCCAGCATCACTCGCGACGGCAGGCCCAGGTGGGTACGGGCCAATACGGCGTCACCGTTGCGAATGACCTCGAAGGACGGAGCCTGCGCGCGCAGCGCAGCCTCGATCTCGTCGGCGATGCGCTGTTCGTGACGGGACTCGCTGGGAATGTCCACCAGCGCCGCGGTCAATGTGATCGGATCGGCACGCAGGTCTAGCCCCATGAACGTCGAGGCTAGTCCAGTACCCTGTAGCTCCGTGACTGCCGCATCTGGCGTCGGCCTGGCCACCATTGCCGCCGACGGAACCGTCCTGGACACCTGGTTTCCTGCTCCCGAACTGGCCGGCTCCGGCGAGTCCGGCACAGTGCGGCTGACCGGCGACGATGTCCCCGCCGATTTCACGGGACTCACCGGTCCGGACGCCGACCGCGGCGTCGAGGTGGTGGCGGTGCGCACGACCATCGCCGACCTGGGCGACAAGCCCGTCGACACCCACGACGTGTGGCTGCGGCTGCACCTGCTCTCCCACCGGCTCACCAAACCGCACGAGGCCAACCTCGACGGCATCTTCGGCCTGCTGGCCAACGTGGTGTGGACGAACTTCGGGCCGTGCGCGGTCGAAGGCTTCGAAAGCGTGCGGGCCCGGTTGCGTCGTCGCGGCGCGGTAGCGGTCTACGGCGTGGACAAGTTCCCGCGCATGGTCGACTACGTGCTGCCCAAGGGCGTGCGCATCGCCGACGCCGACCGCGTCCGCCTCGGTGCGCACCTGGCCGAAGGCACCACGGTCATGCACGAGGGCTTCGTCAACTTCAACGCGGGCACTCTCGGCACCTCGATGGTCGAAGGCCGTATCTCGGCAGGCGTGGTGGTCGGCGACGGCTCCGACGTCGGTGGCGGCGCGTCCATCATGGGCACCCTCTCCGGCGGCGGCAAAGAGGTCATCTCGGTCGGCAAGCGTTGCCTGCTGGGCGCCAACGCCGGACTGGGCATCTCCCTGGGCGACGACTGCGTCATCGAGGCCGGTCTCTATGTCACCGGTGGCACGAAGGTCACCGCCGCTGACGGGCAGACCGTCAAGGCCAAGGAGCTCTCCGGCGCGAGCAACCTGCTGTTCCGGCGTAACTCACTGTCCGGCGCCGTAGAGGTCGTCAAGCGCGACGGCACCGGCATCACCCTCAATGAGGCACTGCACGCCAACTGATATGTAGAGAATTCTGTCAAGTGGGCATGGGGAGGCGCCGTCGAGGAGCGACCCCGACGGCGCCTCGTT
>NZ_MVHF01000064.1 GCF_002086485.1 Mycobacterium aquaticum
GGCGGGCGCCGCAGGCGGCGGGGCCTGCGGGACGGCCGCGGGCTGCTGATCGACGACGACCGTGCGCGGCTGCGGGGCCTCCTGCACCACCGGAATCGGAGCCTTGATGGTCTCCGGCGGCGGGGCAGGTGGTGGCGCCTGCGGCGCGGGCTGAGCCTCCGGGACCGGAGCGGGGGCCGCCGGTGCCGCGGGCTTGACCGGGGCAGCCGGAATCACCGCACCCTGGGCGGGCGCAGGGCGCTGATCGACCGTCGGGCGGATGCTGACCGCCAGCGAAATGACCAGCGCGACAACACCAATGACGAAAATCGAGGTCAAGGCGCTGCCGACCAGCAGGAACGGCTTACGACCCTCGTCGACCGGAAGGTCGTCGGCAACGGATTCGAACGCGTCGAGCTCGGTGCCGACGGGCGCCATTTCGGTGGGCAACGCGGCCAGGCCTGCGTAGGCGCTGCCGGCCGTCGTGCCGTCGGGGTCCTGGGAGTAGGCCAGACCGACGGTGGACGCCTCAAGGGCAGGCGCATTCGCCGCTGCCAGCGCGGCGCCGCGGGCCAGCGCGAGTTCGGGCTCGTCGGGCGCGCTGACGGGCAGCGACACCAGGTTCTCCAGGTGAGCCTTGACCGAGCTGACGTCGACGCCCGAGCCGACCACGAACATGGCCTGCGGCGCGGCGTCCTGCGCGTCGACGGCGGCGGCCATCTCGCTGAGCACGGCCATCGCATCACTGCTGTGCAGGCTGCGGCCCAGCACCTTGACCACGGACCCGTCGTCGGTCTTGACCACCGACAGCGTCGCCGCGTCGCGATCGATGAACAGCAACGCGGTGGTGTCATAGCCGACCGCGTGACCGACGGCCTGGGCCAGCGCCGCAGCAGCGTGCCCTTCCGACACCAGCATCACGTCGTCGATGCCGTGTGCCGTCAGAGCGTCGCGCAATGCGGACGCGTCGGAATGGTCGGTCCACGTGACACCGGTCGCCTTCAATTGGTGCCCGCCCGCCGCGGCGCTTTCTTGGGTTCCGAGCACCGCCGCAACCACCTGATCCGCCGCGCTCAAGGTTGCCGAGCCGTCGCCGCCGTTGACGTCGAAGACGTCGTGATCGACGGTGACGCCGTCGGCTTTCTCCCCCTCGACCAGCACCATGCGGACCGTCGTAGGTGTCATCGACACACCTAATACGATGTCCACCAAGCCCTCCAAAGTGTTTGCTGCACTACGTGAGTCGCCATTGCGCACACATCCCGCACGAGCCGACAACTAGAACTTTCATCGACGCAAACAGCTCGATCGTTACACCCCAACGCATTAGCTGATGGCTCTAGTTCTGGTCGGACCGCGACGACACGGTGCCCGCCGACGCCGGTTAGTTAGACCCTACTCGGTATTACGGCGGACGGCGCCAAGCAGTTCGAGCCAGATCACCTTGTCTCCGCGAGCGTGCGCGTCTGCCGTCCGACACGCCGTGTTTCAGCCAGCAGTCTGCGCACGCTCGTTTCTGGCACGCCAGTTCAGCCGGACTGCTCGTCCTCAGCGGATTCCGACCGCAGCCCGAACGTAGGACCGAACGGTCCGGGCCGACGCGGTGGCAGGTGCCCGTGCACCCCCTCGGCGTATGCGGTCTCGGCGTGTTGGGTGAAGTCGACGCCGGTGGTTTCGTCTTCGGGGCTGAGCCGGAAACCCATGAACCGGTCGATCAGCTTGGCCAATCCGTAGGACATCGCGAACGCATAGGCCGCGACGACGACCGCCGCCAGCAGCTGCTTGCCCAGCTGAATGAGTCCCCCGCCGTAGAGCAAGCCCTGCGGCCCCTGGGTCATCACCTCGGTGGCCAGGAAACCGATGAGCAGCACGCCCACCACCCCGCCGACGAAGTGCACGCCGACCACGTCGAGAGAGTCGTCGTACCCGAAACGGAACTTCAGCCCGATCGCGAACGAGCACACCACGCCCGCGGCCACTCCGACGACGACCGCGCCGAGGGTGTTCACCGTGCCGCACGACGGCGTGATCGCGACCAGGCCGGCCACCACACCCGAGGCCGCGCCGAACGTCGTCGGCTTGCCGTCCCGGATCTGCTCGACCGTGAGCCAGCCCAACATGCCCATACAACCGGCGATCAGGGTGTTGAGGAAGATCGCGGCAGCGGTGCCGTTGGCCGCCAGCGCCGAGCCTGCGTTGAAGCCGAACCAGCCGAACCACAGCAGCCCGACGCCCAGGAGAACGAACGGCAGATTGTGCGGGCGCATGGCCTCCTTCTTGAAGCCGATGCGCGGGCCCAGCACGATCGCCAGAGCCAGGGCCGACGACCCGGACACGATCTCGACGACCAGGCCGCCTGCGTAGTCGAGCACGCCGAGGCGGGCCAGCCAGCCGCTCGGAGCCCAGACCCAGTGCGCGACGACCGCGTAAACCACGATCGCCCACACCGGCACGAACACCATCCACGCGGCAAACCGCGCCCGGTCCGCGATGGCCCCGCTGACCAGCGCCGCGGTGATGATCGCGAAGGTCAGCTGGAACGTCGCGAACAACAGCTCAGGGACCGCGCCATGGGCGGTGTCCGGGTTGATGCCGGCCATCCCGATGTGTTCGAGGTCTCCGATGAAGCCGCCCCCGCCGGAGAACGCCAACGTGTACCCGACCACCAGCCATGCCACCGTGACCAGCGGGATCGAGATGAAGCTCATCATGATCATGTTGAGCACGCCCGTGGTGCGGACCATGCCGCCGTAAAAGATCGCCAGGCCTGGCGTCATCAACAGGACTAATGCGGTGCTGGCCAACAACCAGGCGGTCGCGGCGGGGTCGATGTGAGACAACTGTGACTCCTTCGGTTCCGACGAGAATGTCGGCCCCGCGTTTCAGCCACGCGGCAAAGGTGTTTCCGGGATGTTTCGTGTTGCGTCGGGGTTACTGAAAGCTCACGGGTGTTCTGAGGGTGGCCTTGGCGCCGTGTCGGTGCGCCGACTGGCCACTTGTGCACGGATTTTGCTGTTCTGACGTACACAACTGGCCACTCGCCAGCGGTCAGGACTTGATGAAGTTCAGATGCGATCGCGACGGGGTCGGCCCGCGCTGACCCTGGTACTTGGAGCCGACCTTGGCACTGCCGTAGGGATGCTCGGCAGGGCTGGTGAGCCTCAGCAGACACAGCTGGCCGATCTTCATGCCCGGCCACAGCGTGATCGGCAGATTGGCGACGTTGGACAACTCGAGCGTGATGTGGCCCGAGAAGCCCGGGTCGATGAAGCCCGCCGTCGAATGCGTCAACAGGCCGAGCCGACCCAGTGAGCTCTTGCCTTCCAGCCGGCCCGCCAGGTCGTCGGGGAGCGTGCACAGCTCCAGCGTCGACCCCAGTACGAACTCCCCCGGGTGCAGGACGAACGGCTCACCATCCTTGGGTTCGACCAAAGATGTCAGCTCGTCCTGCTGAAGCGCCGGGTCGATGTGGGTGTACCGGGTGTTGTTGAACACGCGGAACAGGCTGTCGAGCCGGACGTCGACGCTGGACGGCTGCACCAGCGTGTCGTCGAACGGCTCGATGGACAGGCGCTTCGCGGCGATCTCGGCTCGGATATCGCGATCAGAGAGCAGCACCCGACGAGCGTATAGGTAAGGCGCGGATGCTAATCTTCCTAGCCACACCGCCGATGTAGTTCAATGGCAGAACATCAGCTTCCCAAGCTGAATACGCGGGTTCGATTCCCGTCATCGGCTCCACGAAGATCGCCCGTCAGTACCGTTCCAGGCATGGACTCTGACGCGATCTGGCGCACGATCGATGAGCAGCGGACTGCACTCGCCGACCTGCTCGACACTTTGACCCCGGAACAGTGGGCGACACAGTCGCTGTGTGACGGCTGGACGGTGCGTGATGTCGCGGTCCACATCACGCAGTCACACATCGGCCGCAAGGAGCTGGTGCTGGGGGCGCTGAAGTCGGGCTTCCGTTTCGACGCGATGGTCCGCCGTGCGGCGGTCAATGACCCACAGACCCCGCAAGAGATCACCGCGCGGCTGCGAAGCATGGCCGGTTCGAGAAAACGCCCAGCGATGACCGCTGAAGTCGACCCGCTGATGGACATCCTCGTGCACACGCAAGATATCTGCATACCGCTGGGAATCGACCGGCCGATGCCCAACGAGGCGGCAGTCGCCGTCGCGGAACGGTTGTGGCACATGAAGTTTCCGTTCACTCCGCGTCGCGATCTGCCGGGCTATCGGTTCGTCGCCACCGATGCCGGCTTCGCGGTCGGCCCGCAGTGGGGAGCTCTTAGAGAAGAGCCGATCCGCGACATCGTGATGACCTTCGCCCGACGCCGGCCTTGAGACCCGTGAGACCAAACGTCACCCCACAACGGCACCAGCCTCATACAACCGCCGATACAACCCACCCTCCGCCAAGAGCGACTCATGGTCACCTGACTGCGTGATCCGGCCACTCTCCAGGACCAGGATGCGGTCGGCGACACCGGCGATGAAATCCATGTCGTGGCTGATCACCAGACACGTGCGCTGCTTCGCATAGCCGCGGATCACCCCGATGAGCCTGGCGCGCTCGTCGGCGTCGAGGTTCTCGGTCGGCTCGTCGAGCAGCAGCACCGTAGGCCGACGCAGGAGGCAGCGCGCGAGCGCGATGAGGCGCTTCTGCCCGCCGGACGGCACCTGCACGTCGACGACGGTGTCGTAGCCGTCGGCCAGCTTCGTGGGATCGGTGATGACGGAGTGGATGTGGGCCAGCGTGCATGCCGCCTGAATCTCAGCATCGGTTGCCGACGGAGAAGCCAGCCGAATGTTCTCGCGGATGGTGTCTTTGGTGAAGAACGGGAACTGCGCAAGCTTGGACACCTCGTCGCGCAGCGACGCGATCGTGACACCGGTGATGTCATGACCGTCGAGCAGAATCCGCCCGCGCTGGGGGTCGAGGAACCGCAGCACAAGGTTGAACACCGTCGACTTGCCCGACCCGATGCCACCGACGATGCCCACGGTCTCGCCCTCGGCGACGGAGAACGACAGTCCGTCGAGCACCGGTCGGTCCGAGGCGTAGCCGAACGCGACGTCGTCGAAGACCAGGTTGCCGCGCACGTGCCCGAGATCGACGGCGTCCGCGGGTTCGTGCACCGTGGGCTGGGTGTCGAGCAACTCGTAGGTTGCCGCGGCGTTCGGCGCCACGGACTGGTAGGTGGTGTAGGCACCCAGAACCCGTTGCGCCGCACCGAACATCGTCGGCACCATGCCCGCGAACACCAAGAGCCCGGCGAACGTCAGGCCGAACGTGGCACTGTAGGCAACGCCGATGATCAGCACGACGACCGTGCTGAGGGCGACGAAGATCTGTGAGCCGTTCACGGTGGCCTGCATCCACACGACCGAGTCGGCGTCGCTCTTGGCGGCATCCTCCGACGCAGCACGAAACCTCCTGCTGCGCAGGGATTCAGCGTTGAACAGCTGGATCTCCGCGATACCGCTGACGGTCTGCTCCACCTCGGAGGCCATGGTGCGGTTGGCATTCATGACTCGCCGCATCACGGCCTGTACCTGGCGGCCTGCGAATCTCAGGACGAGCAGGGCCAGCGGCGTGAGAAGCAATGCGGCGATGGTCATCTGCCACGAGATGGCCAGCAGATACCCGATCACCACCACGAGCACCACGGCGTCGATGACGGGAGGCAGCAGACAGTCGGTCAGAAGGCGTTGCACACCAGCGGATTCCGTGGTGACGCGCTGGATCAGTTCACCGCTGCGGGATCCGGTGAAGAAATCGAGGGACAGGGTTTGCATGTGGTCGTGCACGCGTTGACGGATGTCGACCACGAGCGCCCGTTCGACCTTGGTGCCGACCCACGCGTTGACGAAGTACATGCCTTGGGCCAGTAGGAGCGAACCGGCCCACACCGCCAGCATCACAGCGAACGGCACCGAACCCGCCAGTGACCGCAGCAGACCGTTGTCGCGGGCGACCAGAGGCCCGCGTAAATCCCAGACCCCGCTGAGGTTTCCACTGCGACCGGCGTCGGCGACCACCTGCATCATGGGCCCGAAGGCCGCGACGGTGAGGTACGGCAACGCCGACGCCACCACCCCGAGCAGCAAGAGCACGACGAGCAGCCCGCGTACCGGGCGGAGCATGCGCAGACTGCGCCACACCAGATGGCGAGATCGGGCCAATGGATTCCGCCCTTCGTACGATGCGAGAGCAGCCTCTACTGCTCAGTGGCATCTTCCACGAACAGGCGTCAAGGCGCGCCCACTACTCGCAGGCGAGTCCATCTCCGTCACGGTCGCCACCCGACCAGTAGGCCGGATCGTCCTGCGGAATGTTCCATCGGCCGTCCTTGTGCGCCTCGGTGCAGTTCGCATAGGGCCGCGCGGCGGCGATGGGCGCGAGACCGGTGCCGGCGACGGCGATGGCGGCAACGACGAGGAACGCACGGACGAGCATGACAACCTGACCTTCAATTGACGCTGACGTAAGAATGTCACAGCGTAGCGGTTCCGTGACATTCGTCACAACTCGCCTCCCGCTGTGTGGTACGAACTCCAGTCATGCAGGAGCGGACGCAGGAAATCGCCCGGTTGCGGCGGGTATTGGACGACCGCGTCCGTGGACTCATGACCGACGACAGCAGAACCAAGCTGGCCGAGCTCCGCTCGGCGTGGGCGGACTCGCTGGCGACGACGATCGGCGACCCCGCAGCGATGGCCGAAACCCGCGCCAAGCTACTCGCCGAGAAGCGCGCAGCGCTCCTGAAAATCCCCAACTATCACGCGATACACAAACTGCAGCAAGAGTTTTCGCGTGACTGCCAGCGCCTCACAGACCACCGTAAAGACCGGCTGAGGGTACACCCGAAGACCTGGGCCGAAAGCCTCGACGCTTTCGGCATGCAGACATTCGAGCCGCCGTTCACGGCGTCGGACATCGTGGAATTCCCCGACATCCCCGGCACCGACCCGATCAGCTCCAATCAGTCCGCGACATCACCGCCTCAAGGCCTGATCATCAACGACGTCACGTGGCACGACGACAACACGTTCGGCGAGATCAACGACTTCAACCGCTGGGCCGGCTGCGACGTCTCGGTGGGCATCGACTTCGTAGCGCCGAGCTCCGGCTTCCTCAACGTCGCGATCAGCATGAAGAATCTGGTCAACCAGATCTGGGTACGCGGAACCGACAACTTCGGCTTGTCCTCGGCGAACCTCTCACTCGACCACCACATCTTTGTCCGGCTGGTACGCGGCGACCAGCGCGTCACGTCGTTCAAGACCGTCTTCAGCCAGACCTGGGTTCAGCTGGAGGGCGACGACTTCAATCTCACGTTCCCGCCGATCCCCGCGGGCCCGGCTGTGTTCGCCACCGACTTCGCCGACGCGCTGCACGCCGGCGAGAAGGTGCAGATCCTCGGCGGCTGCGAGACCGTGATCCACGCCGACGTGACCGACATGGATTGCACGGCGCGCGTCAACATGTGGTGGCAGCTGCAGAAGCTATGGGTGTGGCTGAGTTAGAAGTAACCGCTTCCCGGCAGCGCGGTGCCGCGCACGTAGTAGGCGCCGAGCGCCTGCGCCTTGTACGACGTCGGATTGTGCGACGCGAGGGTCCGGATGTTGCGCCAGTGCCGGTCGAGCAGATGCACGTTGCGCACCACCGACGCGCCGCCGACGTCGAAGATCTGCGACGCCGCCTTCTGCCCCAGTGCGTCGACGACCACCTTGGCGTGCGCTGCCTGCAGCGACGCCTCGTGTGCGAGCCGCAGATCCGGATCGGTGCCCGCGGTGTCGGCGTCGAACGCCAACTCCAGCGCGTCGGCCGCGCGCAGCACCGTCGCTTCGGCGGCATAGGCCGCGGCGGCGATCTCACCGACTTCGCGCTGCAACAGCGGATCGTCAGGGGCAGACGGGGTGGGGGCCCAGGCGAAGCTGCGCGAGCGCTGGTGCACATGCGCGACGGCATCGTCGCGCAACGCGTACAGCACCCCGACGATCAAAGCGGTCACGTACAGCTGAAAGAAGGCCCCGGACAGGTACATCGGTGCGGGATCGCCGCCGTCGGCAGCAGGCGGTAGGGGCAGCACCTCCTGCGGGTACACCACCACGTCGTCGAAAACCGCGGTTCCGGTTCCGGTCGCGCGCTGGCCCATACCGTCCCAGTCGTCGACGACCGTGACGCCGGCACGATCGGTCGGCACGAGGATCAGCACCGTGGCGCCGGTGTCGTCACTGGCGAGCACCTCGGTGTAGTCGGCGTAGAGGGTGCCGGTGGTGAAGTACTTGGTTCCGTTGAGCCGCAACTCGTCGCCGTGCGGTGTGAGGCGGGTCTGCCAGGTGAATTCACCGACCGTGGTGGTACCCAACTCGGTGGACGCGTTGCCGACGAGCTTGCCGCTCAACGCGAGATCGATGACGCGCGTGCGCTCTTCGCCCCCGAGGCGCAGCCGCTCTTCCACATGCGCGAAATGCCCACGCAGGATGTGTGCGACATTGACGTCGACGCGTGCCAACGCGATCACCGTGGCGAACAGCTCGCGCAGGCTGGCTCCGCCGCCGCCGTCTTCGGTGGGTACCCGCAGCGCGCCGAGGCGCGCGTCCCGGATGAGATCGATTGCGGCGAAGGGTCGTTCACCGGTGCGCTCACGGTCCAACGCACCCGCGCCGATGGCGGCAAACAGGTCTTGCAGGCGATCCGCACCCAAATCGACGGTGGTGACGGTCATCGGTGTGCCTCCTGGGTCACGCGGCGGTAACCCGCCGCTCGGTGTGTCTCGGGCAGTCGCGGCCCTTGACCGAACAGCTTGTGCCGCAGCGTCCCTTCGGTATACGACGTCTTGTAGACCCCGCGGCGTTGCAGCTCGGGGACGACGTGATCGATGAAGTCGACGAACGAGCCCGGTGTGATGGCGTTGGTGATGTTGAACCCGTCGACGTCGGTCTCCTCGACCCACTCCTGCAGGTCGTCGGCGACCTGCTGCGGGCCTCCGACGCTGAACCCGCCCTCGGCGTCGATGGCGTGTGCGTCGACGAAATCGCGCAGTGTCCACTGGCCCTGACCGTAGTTCTGCACCGACGACTTCAGGAATTCGTTGTCGGTCACCGCAACCGGATCGTCGAGATCGAACTGGGAGAGGTCGGTTCCCAGCCAGCCCGACCACAACGCCAACGCGCCCTCGGGGTCGATGTAGCGCCGGAAGTCGGCGTACCGGGCTTGCGCGGCGGCATCGTCGGCACCGGTGACCACGACGTGCCCGTTGACGATCTTGACGTCGTACGGATCGCGTCCGGCGGCTTCGGCGCGGCGCCGGATGTCGGCGACGGTCTCCCGCAACGCCTCCTTGGTCGGCGCGCCGACGAAGATCACTTCGGCGTTCTCGGCGCCGAACTGCTTGCCGCGGCTGGACGCACCCGCCTGATAGAGCACCGGGGTGCGCTGCGGCGACGGCTCGCACAGATGGATGCCCGGAACCCGGAAATGCCTGCCCTCGTGACCGATCGGGTGCACCTTGGTCGGGTCGGCGTACTCGGCGCGGCCCGGGTCGGTGCCGACGGCATCGTCGTCCCACGACCCTTCCCACAGCTTGTAGAGCACCTCGGTGTATTCGTCGGCGATGTCGTAACGGTCGGCGTGCGGCGTGATGGTGTCCAGACCGTGGTTGCGGGCGGCACTCTCCAGATAGCCGGTGACGATGTTCCAGCCCACGCGGCCCTTGGTCAGGTGGTCCAGCGTCGACATGCGGCGCGCGAACGAGTACGGGTGCTCGAACGACGTCGCGGCGGTGACACCGAAACCGAGATGCTCGGTGACCGTGGCCATCGCCGGCACGACCAGCAGCGGGTCGTTCACCGGGACCTGGGCGCCGGACCGCAGCGCGGCCTCAGGGCCGCCCCCGTAAACGTCGTAGACGCCGAGCACGTCGGCGATGAAGAGCCCGTCGAAAAGCCCACGCTCCAAGAGCTTCGCGAGGTCCAGCCAGTACCGCAGGTCCTTGTACTGCGCGGCCTGCGATTCGGGGTGTCGCCAGGTGCCCGCGACGATGTGCGCCACGCAGTTCATGTCGAATGCGTTGAGAACGATCTGTCGGGTCATGTCAGCCTCCGGAGACAGGTTGCGGTTCGGCGGTGCTGGGCAGGCTCGCCAACAGCTTCTGGGTATAGGGATCGCTCGGCGAGTCGAATATCTGTGCAGCAGTGCCAGACTCGACGATCCGGCCGCCACGCATCACGAGCACCCGGTCGGCCATGTGATGGATGACGCCGAGATCGTGTGAGATGAACAGATACGACAAGCCGAGCCGCTGCTGCAGATCGGTGAGCAGGTCGAGCACCTGGGCCTGGATCGTCACGTCGAGTGCCGAAACCGGCTCGTCGCACACGATCACGTCGGGCTCGGGTGCCAAGGCTCGGGCGATCGCCACGCGCTGACGCTGCCCTCCGGACAACAACAGTGGGCGCCGGTTCAGATGTTCGGCAGGTAACCCGACATCGGCGATCAACTCGGCCGTGCGGTCCCGTCGCGCCTCGGGGTCCGCGTACACCTCGGCGGGCAGCGCGTCCTCGATGATGCGCCGCACGGTCCAGCGCGGGTCGAACGATCCGAGCGGGTCCTGGTACACCACCGAGATCCGGCGGCGGCGCGAGCGGCGCGCTGCTTCGGGCACTGCGCTCCACGGTTCGCCGGCCAGCGTCACTGTCCCGGCGTCGGGTTCCAGCAGTGCCAGCGCGAGCCGGGCCGTCGTCGTCTTCCCGGACCCCGACTCACCCACGATGCCGAGCGTCTCCCCCACTCCGAGCGTGAACGAAACATCCTCGACGGCAGCACGTTGCACGCCGTCGGGCCCGGTGAACACCTTCCGCAGCCCCTCGGCGGCCAACAGCACCTCATCCCGGTGCGGCGCCGATGCCACCTCCGGCGCGGGCGTACCCGACAGCCGGGTGCCCTTGCGGTGAGCGGCCGGTACGGCGTCGAGCAGGGTGCGCGTATAGGGATGCGCCGGCTGCTCGAGCACCGACGCGACCGGGCCCTGTTCGACCAGCAGACCGTTGCGCATCACCGCGACGCGATCAGCCAACCGGGTCACCACGGCCAGGTCGTGACTGATCAGGATCAGCCCGGTACCACGCTCTTTCATGCTCTGCAGCAGGTCGAGGATCTGTGCCTGCACCGTGACGTCGAGTGCGGTGGTCGGCTCGTCGGCGATGAGCAGTGGCGGGTCGAGTGCGATCGCCGAGGCGATGAGGGCGCGTTGGCGCTGCCCACCGGAGAGCTGATGCGGCAGCTGGCGAGCCCGCAGCTCTGGCTCGGGAACGCCTACAGCACTGAGCAGTTCGAGCACCCGCTCGCGTCGCCGGGCACGCCCACCGAACCGGTGCAGCCGCAGCGTCTCGGCGATCTCACTGCCCACGGTCCGCAGCGGATCGAGCGATACCAGCGCGTCCTGCAGTACGAAACCGACCTGACTGCCACGGATTCGGCGCCAGTCCCGGTCCCGGTTTTCCAGCACCGAGCGACCCTGCAGTTCGAGTCGGGTTGCGCTGACGTGTGCGGTGGCGCCGGACAAGCCGAGGAGCGTGCGGGCGGTGACGCTCTTGCCGGAACCGGATTCGCCGACGATGGCGAAGCACTCACCGGGTGCGACGTCGAAAGATACTCCGCGCACGACCGGTTGCGGGTCGCGGGCACCGAAGGCGACGGCGAGGTCTTCGACCCGCAGGAGAGGTGTGGTCATGTCAGACGTCCTTCGAGTCGCTGTTGCAGGTGACGGCCGAGCACTGTGACGGCCAAGGTGCACCCGACGATCGCGAGGCCGGGAAACAGCTCCAGCCACCACGCCGTCGACACGAAATCGCGTCCGGCGTCGAGCATCGCGCCCCATTCGGGTGCCGGCGGGGCGACACCGAGCCCCAGGAAGCTCAACGAGGACGCCCACACGATGGATTGGCCGACACCCAGTGTCGCCAACGCCACCAGGGGCCGCATGGCGTTGGGGAACACGTGGCTTGCGATGATCCGCAATGGTGTGTGCCCCAGGACGATCGCGGCGTCGACGTATCCGGAATCCTTCACGGCGATCACCTGACCGCGCACCATCCACGCGTAACCGGCCGCGGATCCGAGTGCGACCGCCACGATCTCCGTCGCCACACCGGGCCCGAACACGGCAATGAACAACAACGCGATCAGCAGTCCGGGTATCGACAGGACGACTTCGAGGAACCGGCTGATCGCGCCGTCGGTGATCCGTCCGCCGAGCCCCGCCGCGAACCCGAAGGCGATCGCGAACAGCAGCGCGAGAGCCGTTGCGCCGGTGCCGATCAGCAGCGAACTGCGGGCGCCGAAAACCACCCGTGTGTAGATGTCGCGGCCCGATGCGTCGGTACCGAACCAGTGCTGTGGCGACGGTCCTTGCAGGGCAGCACCGATGTCGGTGTCGAATGGGGACTCGTGCGTGAAGAGACCCGGTGCGATCGCCCATGCCAGCACCAGCAGCAGGAAAAGCGCCGAGACCCACACCGCCGGTCGGAACCCACGTGCCGAAGCAACGTGCAGAGTGGACCGTACGGCGGTCGGGTCCGCGATGTTGACGGTCATCGGCCGGCCTTTCGCAAGCGCGGATCTATCTGCCCGAAGGCGACATTCACCGCGGCGTTGGCGATCACATAGACCGCGGCGACGAACAACGTCACGCCCATCACCACCGGCATGTCGTGCGCAATGACGGCGTCGACGAGCATGCGGCCCAGGCCCGGTCGGACGAAGATGGTCTCGACGATCACCGCGGTGGAGAACAACGAGCCCAACGCCCACCCGGACAGCGTGAGGCCGGGCAGCACGGCATGGCGCAGGGCATGCCGCCAGCGCACTCCCCAGTCGCTCATCCCACGGGCGCGGGCCGAAACCGCAAACGGTTGTTCCAGTGCCGAGGAGAATTCGTCGCGGGTCACCTGCCCGAGGAATCCCGCCAGCGGCAGCGCGAGGGTCAACGCGGGCAGCGCCAGCCCGTCGATACCTCCGTCACCGACCACGGGGAGCCAGTGCAGCTGGAAGGCGAAGATCACCAAAAGCACGATGCCGAGCCAGTATTGGGGCAGGGCGGCCAGAAAGGTCTCCAACGCCGATCCGATCGCGGAGACCGGACGACTCCGGTGCGCCGTCAGCAAGGTGACGGCAACGGCGATCACCCACGACGCCGCCAAGGACACGGCGGTGAGCGTCAGGGTGGGACCGATCTGTTGCACGATCATGTCGGTCACCGGCTGTTTGCGGCTGTAGGACGTGCCGAGATCACCACGCACCAATCCACCGAGATAGTGCAGGTACTGGACCAACACGGGCTGGTCGAGCCCGTACTGGACGCGCACCGCGGCGATCTGCTCGGGTGAG
Organism: Mycobacterium aquaticum; assembly: GCF_002086485.1. GTDB lineage: Bacteria > Actinomycetota > Actinomycetes > Mycobacteriales > Mycobacteriaceae > Mycobacterium > Mycobacterium aquaticum. The sequence continues at coordinate 13,382 of NZ_MVHF01000064.1, forward strand.
GGTTTGGCACCGGCGCCGCCCAGGATCGCCAGTACGGGGTCGGTGCGCATCAGCTTCTGGGCGAAGAAGGTCAGGGTCGCCGCACCCCACAGCACGCCGACGACACCGGCGACCCGACCGGCCAGCCGCCGCACCCGGATCGGGGTGCGGCGCGCCGCAACGGCGAGGTCGGTCACGGCGCCAGCCACGCGTCGTGCAGTACGGGTTCACCTTCGGACGGTTCGATCCAGACGTCCTTGAGCCGCTTCTTGCTCACGAGCCGGGTGGTCTGTGGATACAGGCCCAGGAAATAGGCGTTCTCCGCCACCACTTTCTGCACGGTGTCGTACAGATGCTTTTGCTGCTCAACGTCGTTCGATGCCGCTACCTCGTGCAGCGGGCCGTCGATGGCGGGATTCTGCACCCACGACATGTTGTTGCCGGGAGCCAGTTTCAGCGAGTCCGTGGAGTACACGATCGACAACACAAGGGGCGTCGGGCTGTTCCAGTAGGCGCCGGCCAATGCGTCGTAGGCATTGGGATCGGTGAACGCCGCGTAGTACTGATCCTGCGGGATCGGCTTGAGGACGAGATTGAAGCCGATTTCCTTTTCCGCGGCCTGGATGTCCTGGTACAGCGTCACGTCCGCCGGTGGGGTGTCGCCGGGGTCGGACGAGTACACCACCGTCGCGGTGAGTTGCTTGCCGTCCTTGGTCCGGAAGCCGTCACCGTCACGTTGGGTCCATCCCGCCGCGTCGAGCAGCTGGTTGGCCTTGCCCGGGTCGTGCTTGTAGAAGTCACCGAGGCTGTCGTCGACGAACGGCGTGGTCGACGACAGTGGGCCGTGCTCCCAGTTGAAGACGCCCAGGTATGCGCTCTTGACGGCCGCTTCGGCGTTGGCGCCGTGGATGAAGGCCTGGCGAACAGCGGTGTCGGTGAACGGCGCACGAGTTGTGTTGAGCGCGAACCCGTTCGGTTGCCCGGTATGGGTGAATTCCTGCAGGGCCAGGTTCGGGTCGCTCTTGAGCGCGGCGTTCTGCTGCGGCGGCGGGTTGAAGATGAGGTCGGCGCCCTGCCCCTGCACGGCGGCGAACCGCACGGACCCGTCTTCGAGGAACTTCCAGCTCACATGGTCGAGGTAGGCGGGGCCCTGGTGTTTGGCGTCTGCGGGTGCGGAGTTGTAGTCGGGATTGCGGTCGAGTTCGACGCTCTGGCCGTGTACCCATTCTTTGACCTTGAAGGGGCCGGTACCCACGGGACTCTGGCAATTGGCGCCCAGACCGCGTGCCATCGCCTTGGGCGACTCGATGCCGAAGAAGGCCTGTGACAGAACCGGCAGCAGGGCCGAATACGGCTTGGACAGCTTGATCTCGAACGTCGCCGGGTCTACCGCGCGCGAGGACTGGTAGTACGGCTTCAGGTAGCCGGCGTCGGTCAATGATTGTGTTGCCGGGTCGAGCATCTGGTCGAAGTTGGCCTTGACCGCGGCGGCGTCGAGCGGCTCGCCGTCGTGGAATTTGACGCCCTGCTTGATCTTGAACGTGTAGGTCAGCCCGTCAGGTGAGACGGTCCATGAATCGGCCAGCCAGGGCACCACAGTGCCGTCGCGGCGTTCGGAGACCAGGGAATCCAGGAACTGGCGGGCGACGTAGGTCTGTGGCATGTCACCGTTGTTGTGCGGGTCGAGGCACAGCGGTTCACGGTCGGCGCCGTAGACGATCGAGCCGCCGCTCACCGGCGTACCGCCGCCATCTGATGAGGTCTGGCTCGAACCACCGCAGCCGGACAGCGCCAGGCCGGCGACAAGGGCCACCGCAGTCATTGCGGCAGCGCGACGAGAGGGGAAGGAATCTGGCATCGGTGGTTGGTCTTTCAGTGCAGCGATCAACGCCACGCCCAACGGCCCCCACGCCCCACAGAGACGGGCGTGCGGTCTGGCGCTGGTGTTGTGTTATCGGGTGTTTCTGGCGGATAGGGCCCAGAAACAATCCCGCGATCCGTCAGATGCCGGAAGGAATGGAATCGTGGCGATCCTTATCCGGTCACGAACTCCTCGATCAGATCCGCGATCATCGTCGCGCCCCGGGTGTTCTGGTGCAGCAGATCCGTGGTGAGCCGCAATCCCCGCCTGCGGGAGATGTCGTCCAGTGGGCGCCGCAGCAGAAAGTGCTGGATCGCCCCACCTGCCATGAGAGCCAGGTTGTCGCGGTAGTGGGTACCGGGCCGGAACCCTCCCGCCGTCAGATACTCGACCTGCCGTTCGTTGAGCGGAAGGTACGCCAGACGGTTGCTTTCAGCGATCTTCTTGAGCACCGCGCTGTACTCCTGTGAGCGTCGCACCGAGTCGGATCCGATGTCCTCGCCGAGCACCGGGAGCGACAGCAGCCCGATGCGGGCCGACGTTTCACGCATCAACCGCTCGACGATCGCGGCAACGTTGTCGGTGAACCCGTCGATGCCGGGCGACCCGGTGAGCTTGTTCAGCCGCCGCGCCCTGGCACTGCTTTTCGCCGACATGCTTGCGACCACGTCGTTGCCGCCTATCAGCACCGTCACCAGGTCCGGCTGCAGTTCAACGACTGCGGCAACGCGCCGCAGCGTGTTCTCGGTGAGCTCACCGTTGACGCCTGCATTGGTGAATGCGAAGGGCGACAACACAGGTCGATCCGACAACATCGCCACGTAGTCGGCGCTGAGCTGGCCGCGAGTGATGCTGTCGCCGAGGCACACGACGCGTCGGGGCATGACGGCTACTGCACCTCCTCGCTGTCGCGCCGTTGCGCGGGCACCAGGCGGTGCTTCGGTGCGGGTGCGGCCGGCTCACCGTGGGTGATCCCGATGTGCTTGTGCAGCCAGGCCAGCGGCGCCGGCGCCCACCAGCTCCACCTGCCCATCAGATGCATGAACGCCGGCACCAGCACCGTGCGCACCAACGTGGCGTCGACCAGGATGGCCAGCGTGAGGCCGAGGCCGAACATCCGCATGAACGACACGTGGGCGGCGGTGAGCGCCGCGAACGAGATCGACATCACCAGCGCGGCGGCGGTGATGACGCGCCCGGTGTGAGCAACGCCCAAGGCTACGCTCTCGTCGGCATCGGCGCGGGTACGTTCCGAGGCCAGCCAGAACTCCCGGATCCGGGATACCAGAAACACCTCGTAGTCCATCGACAAGCCGAAGGCGATGCAGAACAGCACCACGGGCATGTTGGTGACGAGCGTCCCGGTCGCCGTCGTCCCCAATCCGCCCAGATGGCCGTCCTGAAATATCCACACCATGGCTCCGAACGCGGCGCTGAGCGATAACACGTTGAGCACCAACGCCTTCAGCGGCAGGAGCACACTGCCCGTCAGCATGAACAGCAGGAGCAGCGAGATCACCGCGATCATCCCGAGGACCAGGGGTAGCCGGGACATGATCGCGTTCACGGTGTCCCGGTTGGTCTGCGCGGTCCCGGTGATGTAGACGCTGCGGCCGCCCGGGCCTGCCAGGGCATGGATCTGATCGAGCTGGGTCTCCGAACTCGACGAGAACAGCGGCGCCCTGCTGGCTGCGGTGAGAAACATGCTGCCCTGCGCCTTCCCGGTCGCCGCGGACGGCGGACCGGTCTGCGCACCGCCGACGAACGTGCCCATCGGGGTGGAGACCGCGGTGATGCCGGGGACGTGCGAGAGATCGGCCGCGTAGCGGGCAATGTCGTGTGGCCCCAGCCCGTTCGCGTCGGGGATGACCACCGACACCGAAGTGGCGGGGTCGGCATCGAACCCGGTGCGGAGCTGGTCGCCGACCTGATGCGGTGACGCCGAACCGGGTAGCACGCGGTCGTCGGGGAAGCCCCACTTGACGCCCAGGAACGGCACACCGAGCAGCACCAGGAGCGCGACGACCGCCAACCCGATCGAAAACGCATGGCGCATGACGAATCTCGTCGAGCGGTACCAGTATTGCTGTTCGACGGGGCGGGCCACCGACGGCGATCTACGCAGCAGCCGCCGAACGTCCAGCGCGTCCAGTCGGGTGCCGAGTAAGACGATCGCTGCCGGTGTCACCACCACCGCCACGACCGCGGCGAAGGTCACCGTGGCAACCCCTGCGTAGGCCAGGGACTTGAGGAAGTGCATCGGGAACACGATCAGCGCGGCCATCGAGAGCGCGACCGTCGTCGCGGAGAACAACACCGTGCGGCCCGCCGTCACCATGGTGCGCTCGAGCGCTTCGTCGCGGCCGGCGCCGTCCGCCAACTCGTCGCGGTACCGGCTGATGATCAGCAACGTGTAGTCGATCGCCAGCGCCAGGCCCATCGCGGTACTCAGGTTCAGCGCGAAGATCGAGACATCGGTGGTGAACGTGATGAGCCGCAGGACTGCGAGCGCACCGGCAATCGCCATCACCGCGACCATGACGGGCAACGCCGCGGCCAACAACCCACCGAAGACCCACACCAACACGAGGAAGCTGAGCGGTATGGCGATCGACTCCATCAGCAGCAGGTCCTTCTGCGTCTGCTGGGTGATCCCCGCGTTGACCATCGCCGGGCCGCCGGCCTGCACCGTGACCGCGTCGTGGTCTCGCAATATCTGTTCGGACAGCGTGTTTGCGTAGTTGGGCGCATCCCGCTCTCCGCCGGTTATGCCTGCCACGATCAGACCCGACCTGCCGTCTCTGCTGACGAGCTGAGCGGCCGCGGCCGGCGGGACGGTCCATGCGGACGTCACGTTCGCCACATGTGGTGAGCGATGCAGGTCGTCGACGATCGCCGTGCCGATCCGGCGGGCCGCTGCGCTGTCGGCACCATCCGGCGAGCTGACGACGAACACGAGCTGTTGGTCACCCTGGCCGAATCGTTCGGCGAGCATTCGCGTCGCGATCGCCGATTCGGATGCCGGGTCTTCGAAACCGGTCGGCGAGAGGCTGTTTGCCACCGGTATGCCGAAGACCGCCGCCAAGACCATCACCAGCGCCGCGACGGAGACTGTCAGTCGTGGTGCCGCGATGGCGAGGTGAGCAATGCGGTGCAGCAAGTTCGTGTCCTTTGCGGACGACAGTTCCAGCTACCTTGACGATTTGCGATGTTACAGCGGCAGATCGAGGTTCTGCGAGCCCTTGACCGGATCCGAGACCGATCGGCACAGCGCGATCGCGTCCATCCTTTTTGCCGAGTCAAAGATCAAGGACGACAGGGGATGCCGGACATTTCCAGGCATGCGAACGTTGAACTATGGCACGGTCGGCACCGTGTCATCAGTGCCGACCAGATTGGAGCACTGACGAGCCCGCCGGGCGAGACTGCAGTAGTGCGTTACTCAGTCTCGCTGCACCATGCATCATCCATAATTCACGGTGTTGGAGCCGGCCTCCAGGAAAGGACAGGTCATACCGGCGCGCTGCGCCGATTTCCATAGGCAGCACTGCGCCGACGTTGTTTTCCGTTAGCCTGAAATGACCGACGCCACAGGCCAGTCCCCCTTGGGGGCGACAGTGATAGCTGAGCGAACGGAGGCGGTGGATGACCACCGAGGCTCGGAACCTTTTTGACGCCATCGTCATTGGCGCAGGTCCGTCCGGCCTCGCCGTCGCACGCGAGTTGCGTCATCGGCACGGAATCACCGCGCTTATCCTCGATCGCGCTGGGGCACCGGCGATTTCGTGGCGAACACGCTATGACAACTTCCGGTTGAACACCACCGGCTTCCTCTCCCATCTCCCGGGACAGAGAATCCCCATCGCGGCCGGACGCTGGCCGACCAGAGAGGACATGGTCGCCTACTTCGACAGCTACGTCGAGCGTCAGAACATCTCCCTTCGCTTCGGATGCGAGGTCAACCGCATCGACCGCACCGCCGACCGCTGGCGACTCGACACGTCCGCAGGCGAGATCCAGGCACCGGCGGTCGTACTCGCGACGGGCAACTATCGGACGCCTGTCATCCCGCCCTGGCCCGGCCTCGGCGATTTCACGGGCGAAGTCACCCATTCCGCGGGCTTCCGCAACGCCCGTCCGTACCGGGATCGCGATGTCCTGGTGGTCGGCGCCGGGAATTCGGCCGCCGACATCGCGGTCCAACTGGCCGACAACGACGCGAACCGGATCTGGCTTTCCGTCCGCACTCCCCCTCATCTCGTCCGCCGGGCACTGGGCCCGATTCCGTCCGACGTGTTCCTCGAGCTGTCCGCCCGGGTTCCGGCGAGTGTGGTCGATCCGCTGATCGCGCGCACCCACCGACTGGTGTGGGGCACCGACCTGTCCGTCTACGGTTTTCAGCGGCCACCGTTGGGGCTGAAGGCAACTGTCGAACAGCGCGGCCGCATCCCGACATTCGCCGACGAACTTGTCGAGGCGGTACGGGCCGGGCGCATCGAGGTGGTGCCCGCGGTGAAATCGGTCGGGCCGACGTGCGTGACGCTCGCCGACGGCTCCTCGGTCACACCCGATGTGATCATCACCGCCACCGGATTCAGCCCGGATCTCGAAGGACTGGTCGGCCATCTCGGCGTCCTGGACGATCGCGGCAATCCCCGCGGCGGCTTCGCGGGTCACCTCGGCGACGGCCTGTTCACCATCGGCTACGGCATCCCGCCCAACAGTCCGCTGCGATCGATCCGTCGGCATGCGACGCGGCTGGCACGCGACATTGCGCGCTATCTGAGGGATAGCGCCCTCGCCAGAAGCGAAGCGCCACAGCCTGTCTCGGAGACCGGACCGCCCCGCGTCCGCGGCAGGCGGGCCGCCGAGCAAGGCCGACTGCGATGACACTCAAACGTTTCCTGGCGCCGCTGCGGTGGTCGGTGATCAACACCTTCCTGCTGCCGCGGACTTTCGCGCGGACCGGCCAATTCGGTGACGGCCGGGAAGCTGCGGCCGCCGAGTACGTCGTGGCCAACGCCCGCCGGGGCGACGTCGACGACGTCCTCGAAACCATGGACCGGTTCGCCTACGAGAAGACCTTCCTGATCAGCGTCGGCGACGAGAAGGGTGCTTTGCTCGACGCCGCGGTCAAACGCGCCGACACCCGGCTGGCACTCGAGCTCGGCACCTACTGCGGTTACGGCGCGCTGCGCATCGCCCGTGCGGCGCCGACGGCCAGAGTGTTCTCGGTGGAGTGGGCGCAGGCCAATGCCGAGATCGCACGGCGGATCTGGGCGCACGCCGGTATGGACGACAGGATCACCTGCGTCGTCGGCATGATCGGCGACGGCGGGCGCACCCTGCGGGCGCTCGAAGACCACGGGTTCGCGACCGGCGCCCTCGACCTGCTATTCCTCGACCACGTCAAGAGCGCATACCTGTCAGATCTGCACAGCATCATGGAGCGGGAATGGCTACATCCCGGTTCGATCGTCGTCGCCGACAACGTCAAGATCCCGGGTGCCCCGAAGTATCGCGAATACATGCGCCAACAGCAGGGCCGGACGTTCGACACGATCGAGCACAACACCCACGGCGAGTATCAGACGGTGGTCCGGGACCTGATGCTGGAATCTGTCGTCCTGCCCTGATCACCCGACGGCCGGGTGAACGGGTAACAGCACAGGCCGACCAGCAGAGCGCACAGATGCCCGATCGCGGTGAAGTTGATGTTTCCCACCAGCGCGGCCCCGAAGTAGATGAACGCCGTTCCCAGGTAGACCCACCGCCAGGGCCGCACGATGCGGTACGCCAGCACGGCGCCCACCCCGACCAGGAAGTAGCTGACGCCGATGTCGCGCACGTGGACCAGCCGCTCTGGCGCGACGTGATCGTGGATCGCGAGGTACAGCAGGCCTTCGCTGATGTAGGTGGCCAACACGTGGGCGATCAAGCCGACGCTGAGCCACCGGATTTGTCCGAGCCAGCGTTCCGCGGGAGCGAGGATGAGGCTGAACAGCACGAGATACGGCGTCCAGAATCGACCGTCGATCCAAAAGAGGCTGGTGACCAGCACGTATAGCGGGTCGGTCTCCAAATGGTGGATGTTGGTCGAGCTCTGGATCAGCAGGACGTGCAGGTCCCGCCCGTGCAGTTGATGCTGAATGATCGTGGTGACCAGCAGGGCAGCCAGCCAGATATAGGTCAGCGGCGCGCTGCGGACATATCGCCACACCGCCGTCAGCCACGATTTCAGACGCACGCGCTCAGTATGCGCACGCCGGCATCGTCGCGCCCCCGATCAAGCTGTGGACGAGCTGTCAGCCTCGAACAGCCGCGCGATCGCGGTGAAGCCGCCGTGCCGTTTGGCCTCATATGCCCAGATCAAAGCGACGATGGGGAGTGGCCCCAGCACCACCCACCACCGCGCCGAAGGCGGGACGAGCTCGGCGATCAGCTCGGCGCTCGGGCGTCCGTCCACGACAGCCGGTAGCCAGTCGTGCAGCAGGATCGTCATCATCCGCGTTGCCTCGAACGGCCCGGCCAAGGTGGTCAGCACCCAGCTCAGGGTGGCGATGACCAGCGCCCACGGCCACGCCAGCAACAGGGACTGGTCGTCGACGATATCGGCGGCCGAGCGGATCGACTCGGCGATGAACGCGAAGCCGAGCGCGACCAGCAGCATCCCCACCTGCGCGGCCAGCAGATCTTCCAGCACGGAGTTCGCCAGGTCGTCCGACGCTCTCGTGGGCAACCCGAAGGCCAACGACAACAAGCCGGCCAGCAGCGCCAACAACGCCAACGCCGATGTCGAATCCTCGATCCGCATGAACGAATCGGACACGATACGCACCACCAGCCGCGACGACGCCACAGGTCCGGTGCGATACAGGACCATCACCACCAGTCCCGACAGGACGATGGAGGTCAGCCACGCGACCACCGCCGCGCAGATGATCACCAGCGCGAGCGACCCGACGATGGCGACGAGTTCGGAATTCTCGCGGTCGCCGTTGCGCACCACCAGCAGCGGCACCACGCCAAGGGCCAGCACCCCGAGCGCGCGAACCAGGATCGGCAGGGCGAATCCGGCGATGTCACGTGGGTCCAGGTCGGGGTCTTGGCGCCGGATTGCGGCGATCTCGGCCTTCATGACCGCACGCGCCCGATGAATGGACAACCTGCCCGCCACAGGGGGAATGTAAGCGCGGCCAGGCCCGCAATCATGCCGACACGCTGGGCGAACGCGCACCCGACGGCCTAGCGCGGATAGACCTCGCCGCCGGTCGGGTAACCACCGCCGGTGGTGGTGAGGTGCACGTGGTCGTAGTGGCCGTAGCCGCCGCTCTGCGGGCCGCTCGGCGTGTAGTAGGTGCCGCGCCAGATAGCATCCTGCAGCCCGAACCGGTCCGCGTTCTTCAGCGCGTACGCGACGATCGCATTGCCCAGCGCAATGCCCTCGGCGCTGCTGGGGTTGGGGATCATCACGTCGAGCGCCAGCCCGTCGGGATGCCAGCGCAGCACGTCGGGCCGAACCCCTCCGATCTCGTGGATCTCGGGGAACGCCGCGCTGACGGCGCGGGCCGTCAGGATCGTCCGGACCTGGAGGCCCCGTTCAGGCGCGACCCCGACCGGCAGGAACCGGGGGACGACGGCGACGGGTACGACTCGGTAGTGCGACCGCGAGGCCGCCTGCAGGGAGACGACGGACATGCCCGAGTCCTCCTCGGACGGGGCTGACGAGAACTTGCTCCGCACCGGCGTGACCACCTGCAGACCGCTCGCGATGTCACCCTCGATGGCGGACTTGGCGGCTTGCGCGGAGCTGAGTTCGGCGGCGCTGCCGCCGACGGCGAAGAACACCGCGGTCGAGGCGAGCACGGTGGCCCCGACGGCCGGTGATACCCGCCGCCGACTGGCTAATGCGTGCCGACCCACACGGAGCACCATACGAGCGGCTCAGGAACCACGCAGCAACCCCCCAGCCGATCTTGGAGTTTCCTCAGAGTCTCGCCAATTAACACACAATCGACTTTTTGGAGCGCAACGACACGCAATCGAGACCTGCGAGCAGCCGATTCGCCCGTCACGAGGCGCGACGCGGAAGTGCCGAATGAATTGAAAATGCCATCCCGGCCCGGTGACGCTCGCTACGCTCCTAGCCAAATTGACGCAGCCGCACATCGCGCAGGGGGGCGCCTGTCCATGAAGCCGTGGGATGGCGGGCGCCCGAAGACCCGCCGCGTCGTACTCGGCGAGAAAGCCGTCGCGACGCGCGGCCTGTCATTGCGCTACGCCACCGAGCAGATCCGCTCATCGACGGACTGGTGCTGCCACGACGACAACCGACACCTGGTCTTCGTACATCGTGCGGGACGCCTGCGTTCGATGGAGACCGACCTGGACTGGGGCCCGTCGGGGCGGACGCTGCCGAGCGCGGGCGACATCTGGGTGGTCCCGGCCGGCGACAAGTGCGCGGCACTGGTCGAGGGCGACACCGCGGCCTTCTGCGAAATCGCCATCCCGAACCATCTCCTGGGCTCCACAACACTGATTCCACGCGTCAAACACCGCGACCCGTTGATCCATCAGTTGACGGAGCGCGTCTACCGCGTCGCCGACCGGGACGACGCCGTGGCACGACTCCTGACCGAGTCGGTAGGCGAAACATTGCGATTGTTGTTCGCCGACACCTATACCGAGGCCCCGCCGCGCCCCGCCGAGCACACCCCTGACACCTTGGATCCGGCCACCCGCTCACTGGTCGTCGAATTCCTCGAAGACAGCCTCGACTCGGAGATCACGCTCGAAACACTTGCGCGACAGGCGAAGATGTCGGTGGGTGGCTTCATCAAGGCGTTCCGCGCGTCATTTCACACCACGCCGTATCAGTTCCTCTTGGACCGTCGCATCGAACGCGCCAAGTCGCTGCTGCTGACCACGCAGCGCAGTGTCACCGAGATCAGCGCAATGGTGGGATTCTCTACGCCCAATCATTTCTCGACCGCGTTCCGGCAGCGGGTCGGCGTGTCGCCCAGGGCCTACCGCAGCAACCGCTGACAAGAATTGAAACGTGTTACAGAATGTGAATGTTATTCAGCGACTTCACAGATACCTTCACGCGGTCAGTGATGGCTGACACCCATTGACCCGAAGGAGACCGAGTTGCCCCTCGCCCTGAGACCCTATGTGACCGCAGGCGTCGCACTCGTCGGCGCGAGCGTCATCGCCGCAACCCCTGTCGCCGCACCCCCGCCCGCAATCCAAACCCACGCAGTACAACTCAGCGCGGCCATCGACAACCCCGTCGAAGTTTTCACCCCGCTGTTCACCGGCGTCGGTGCCGTGATCGAGAACGTCGTCCAGGGCGAGCTCCAGAACCCGTTGCCCATCATCAATGGGCTCGTCGGAAAGCTGACAGCAGATGCACAAACCTTGGGCACCATGGCCAACACGCTCGGAGAGTCCTACTCCGGGCTCATCGCGGCCCTTCCCCAGGCACTCGCGGCCGCCGGCCACAAGGTGGCGGCCGGAGACTTCACGGGAGCGGTTCAAGCGTTCCTACCCATTGCCTTTTCTCCGTTCTTACAAACGTTCTTTCAGTACACGAACCTGGAAGCCTTTGTGGAGAAGCAGTTCGACCTTGCCGGACAACTGACGAAGGAGGCCATGGGTGCGGCATGGGCGCTCGGGCCGGGCAACTTGCTCGGGGTGTACAGCGTCATCACGGCTGCGACCGGCACAGTGGACGCGGTCATCAAGGCGGTCCCGACGGGAGACCCCGCTCTGGTCGTCAACGCGATCCAGCACGGTGTAGCCAATGTCGCGGTCGCAAGCCTCGGGTTGGTCAACACCGTGGCAGGCACGTTCGACGCCGAACGCTGGCGGATTCGTGACATCCTCAACCCGCCGCCACCTGACCCCGAAGAGCTCACCGCGGCGACCCCGAAGGTGACGACACCTTCCGTACGCGTCGCCGAGGCTCCCGCCATCGAAGCTCCCGCCCCGGCATCGACCACCGAAACTGCCACCGACGCAACGGCTGCGGTCGAAACACGCACGGATGCGGCAACAGAGCCGGCCACACCCGTCGCCCGCGACACGGCAGTTTCCACGCCGAACAAGACGGCCAGCACAGCCAACAAGACTGCCACCAAACGACTCTCAGATGTCGGTGAGCGAGTATCCGGCAGCATCAACAAGATTGGCGAAGGGCTCAAGAAGGCCTTCGCCAAACCGGCCAAGGCCGACAAAACCACCAGAGCCGACAAGAGCGACGCCGGTGCCGGCAGTTCGGGGGACGCCGAATAGCACCGACGCGATCGGTCCCCTCCCAGCCAGGGAGGGGACCGATTTTTGGTGCAGGAGGGCCAACCTCGGGTCGCCGACAATGGGAAGATGCACCGGATCAGCGTCATCGCCGCGGCGGCCGTATCCGCCGGAATGCTCGCAGCGCCGCAGGCGATTGCGTCACCCGATGCCGGCACCCTGGCCGCACTCAAGCCGGTGGACGCGGGCACCTATGGCACCTACAGCACGTACGGCGCAGGCGGCTGGCAGTTCACCACTGCTGACGGCATCCACTGCCGCATCATGACCATCACGCGCTGGCAGAGCCCGCCGACGGCCTACTGCTGGGGCGCGCTACCGGGCGTCACGGGGACCACCAACTATGCCTTCGCCAAAGGGCCATGGTTCGGCCCGACCGACGATGCGAGATCAGGGCTAGGCACCGAAAAGCTCGACGACCTCGAAACCTACCGAAGCTACGAGCACCGCAGCGGCCCCGACGTCGACCGGGTCGACCCGGCGTCGTACCACCTGCTGCCGACGGGCTCGAAACTTGTGGTGCCAGAAGATAGTTCGGCCGTCACCTGCGGCGTACCGAGCGACCACAACGTGGTGTGCACCGTGACAGGCACAGGCCAGGACGGGCCGTGGCAATACGGCTTCGTGTTGAGCCCGCAGGGCAGTCGGTCGTTCTAGAGCGGCTACCCCGCGGGCGAACGATCAGCCTTGGAAGACGCGGATCCAGTCGATCAGCATCTCGGCCGGGTAGCTGCCGCCGCTGGGATCGCGACCGCCCGAGCCACCGACGGCGATGTTGAACACCGGCACCAGGGTGTACCCCGGATCGTTGAACGGCCAGTCGTCCAACGAGTTCGCCGGAACCTGGAAGAACGGCTCCATGCCTGGCGCGTAGTCCTTCCAGAAGTACATGCCCTGCGGTGTCCACGACATCCGCCAGGTGTGCCACCCGCCGTCGATCGGGTGCGGATCGGTGGCGAACGATTCGCCGTCCAGCCGGGCGTGCACCGTCGTGCCCGAGGGCCAGTCGCGGTTGCCGTACCACTCGACCAGGTCGACCTCGCCGCCGCGGACGGGATCGTCGTTGAGGAGCCAGAACGCGGGCCAGGCACCGTCGGTCAGGCAGTTGAGCTTGACGCGGGCCTCCCACGTGGTGCCGATGCCGCCGTGCCAGTTCCCGACGACCTTGGCGCCGGCGTACTTCTCCTGGATCGTGGTGCCCGGACCGCGCGTCGCACGGATGACGAGATTGCCCTTGCCGTCCTGGAACACGTGGTCCGTATCGGTCACGTACCGCCCCATGTTGAACGGCTTGTCCCATTCGACCGGGTTCTTGATGGTCTCGCGCTCGGGCACCAGGTGCCACCACGCCGGATCCGGCGGAGACCCGGCAGGTCCGTTGAATTCATCTTGGAACAGGTAGGTGGGAGTTCCAGCAGCAGCAGCCGGCGCCGGAGCACCGGGCGCGGCGGGTCCGGGCGGGTTTCCCCCCACGGGGTCTGCGTTGGCGACCCCTGCAGGCAGCGCCGCGGCTGCCACCCCCAGACCCATCATGAACATCACACTGCGACGATCCATATCAGGCACAGGCACACAATAGATGGGCTAAAGACGCTCTTGCGTACTTAGGTGCAGTAGACACCTGCGCGTCCCGCAGTGTCGTCGTGGTCACCGGCGGAAACCTGCAGCTCCCGGCCGCATCGGGCCATCTGAATCCGAACAAATCCAAATTGGGGTCGCAAAAGGGTCGCCGCGCACGCCGAATACGCCCTGATCTTCTGCTCACAGCGCCGTTACACAGGAGAAACTTCGGCCGGCCAAGTTGCGGGCCGTGAATTTTCCCGAAAGATGCTCACCGACGGACCCAAATAGCGTACAGCTGTATCGGAATCGTCCGGGTCATATTCGAGGGGAACTAGATGATCACACCGCGCCGAGCTCTGACCGTCGCCAGCATCACCGCACTCGCCGTATTCGGGGTCGCCGCGTGCGGCGGCGGAGGCGGTGGCGGCTCGAGCGCCAAGCAGGGCGGCGAGATCAACGTGAGCATGACCTCGTTCCCCGACTACGTGGACCCTCAGCTCTCGTACACGCTCGAGGGCTGGGAGGTGCTCTACAACACCTACACACCGCTGCTCACCTATAAGCACGCCAAGGGCGAGGCGGGTACCGATATCGTGCCCGGTCTGGCCAAGGCGACGCCCGATGTGTCGGCCGACGGCAAGACATACAAGCTGACGTTGCGGCCGAACATGAAGTACTCCGACGGAACGCCCATCAAGGCCTCCGATTTCACCTATGCCATCAAGCGGTTGTTCAAGACCGACTCAGGCGGCTCGGTGTTCTACGGCGTGATCGCCGGCGCCAACGACTACGCCGAGGGCAAGGCCGACACCATCAGCGGCATCAAAGCCGACGACGCGAGCGGCGACATCACCATCACCCTCAACGAGCCCAACGGCACCTTCGATCACATCCTCGCGCTGCCGTTCGCCGCGCCGATCCCGCAGAACACTCCCCTGGACAAGGACGCGACCAACAATCCGCCACCCAGCAGCGGACCGTTCACCATCACCAAGGTCGACGCGCCGCACACGCTGATAATGGAACGCAATCCGCAGTTCAAGACCGTCAAGGACGCCGGTGCCGACGAGGTGGCCGACGCGCACGTCGACAAGATCATCGTCACCCAGAACAAGAGCAACAGCGCCCAGGTCACCGGCGTGCAGCAGAACAAGATCGACTTCATGGTGGACCCGCCGGACGCCGACCGGCTGCCGGAAGTCAAGGCCCGGTACGGAAACCGGTTCCGGCTGGAGGATTCCAACAACACCTACTACTTCTGGATGAACACTCAGCAGGCTCCGTTCAACGATCTGCGGGTGCGTCAGGCCGTGAACTATGCGATCGATCCAGAAGCGCTCAACCGCATCTTCGGCGGCCGCCTGCGCCCCACACAGCAGATCCTGCCGCCGGGGATGCCGGGCTACCAGGAGTACAAGCTCTATCCCGGTCCGGATGTGAACAAGGCCAAACAACTGATCGCCGAAGCGAATCCGGTAGACCGCAACATCACCGTGTGGACCGACGACGAGCCCGACCGCAAACGGATCGGTGAGTATTACCATGACGTGCTGACCCAGCTGGGTTTCAACGCCACACTCAAAGTGATTGCCGGCGACGTGTATTGGACGACGATCGGCAACCAGACCACCCCGGACGTGGACACCGGGTTCGCCGACTGGTTCCAGGACTTCCCGCACCCGGACGACTTCTTCCGTCCGCTGATCAACGGCAAGAGCATCCTGCCCACCAACGGCAACAACTTCTCCCGGGTGAACATCCCCGAATTGGACGCCAAGATGAACCAGCTGCTCACCCAGCGGCTTTCCGATGACGTGAAGAAGGGATACGCCGAGCTGGACAAGTCCTACATGGAGCAGGCGATCTGGGCGCCGTACGGCAACGAACAGTTCACCACGTTCGTCTCCGACCGCATGGACTTCGACAACAGCTATCACCATCTACTGTTCAACCAGGACTACACGTCGTTCGCCCTGAAGTGATGGCAACCGCCGTCGAAGGTCGCAGCCCTTGGCTTCTGGCCTGGAACCGGCTGCGCCGCAACAAGGTCGCGTTGCTGTGCGGTGGCCTCTTCGTGGTGATCGTGCTGTGTTGCCTGGCCGCACCGCTGTGGGCCGATCATGTGGCCCACACGACGCCGAACGAGAATCACATCACCGACAAGGTGTTGATCGGCGGCGAAGAAACCTATGTGGTGTCACCGGACGGCACGCCGCTGGGGCCCGGGCTGCACGGCCGCTACCTGCTGGGCGCTGATCAGAACGGTCGCGACGTGATGGTGCGGCTCCTCTACGGCGGACGCACCTCGATCTACATCGGACTGGCCGCCGCGCTGACCACCACCGTGCTGGCGGTGGTCATCGGCCTGCTCGCCGGCTACTACCGGGGATGGATCGACGCGCTGCTCTCGCGGGCCATGGATGTGGTGTGGGCCTTTCCGGTGTTGCTGCTCGGTATCGCGCTGGGCACCGCGCTCGCGCTGGGTGGCGTGAAGCTCGGCCCGATACAAGTGGCCGGCGACTCGCTGTGGATACCGATCCTCATCATCGGCTGCGTGTATGTGCCCTACATGGCCCGACCGATCCGCGGTGAAGTGCTCGCATTGCGACAAAAGGAGTTCGTCGAGGCTGCGGTGGCCATGGGCAAGGGGCCGCTGCGCATCATGGCTTCCGAGCTGCTGCCGAACATCATTTCGACCATCATCGTGTTCTTCACCCTCAACATCGCCAACAACATGCTGCTGGAATCGGCGCTGTCGTTTCTGGGTGCCGGAGTGCGGCCCCCGAACGCATCGTGGGGCACGATGATCGCCGACGGGTACCAAACCATCTACACCGCACCGCATTTGACCATCGTGCCCGGGTTGATGATCGTGATCACGGTGCTGTCGCTCAACGTGTTCGGCGACGGGTTGCGTGACGCACTCGACCCGAAGGCCCGGATCCGGTTGGAGCACTGATGCTCAGATTCGTCGTCCGGCGTCTTGTCGGCATGGTGGCCGTGCTGTTTGCGATCTCGGTGCTGGTATTCGTCATCTTCAACGTGATCCCGAACTCGAACCCGGCTGCGCGCATCGCGGGCAAGAACGCCAATCCCGCGCTCATCGCCCGGGTCAGCCATGATCTCGGGCTGGACCAGCCGCTGCCGGTGCAGTACCTGACCATGATGAAACAGATCTTCACCGGCCAGCTCACCTCCTATGCGAGCAATCGCAATGTGGCCGAGCAGATCTGGGAGGGCCTGCCCGCGACGCTGTCGCTGTGCATCGGTGCCGCGGTGTTGTGGATGGCGCTGGCGATCTGGTTCGGGTATCTCAGCGCGGTGCACGCCGGCAAGTTCACCGATCGGGCGCTGACAGTCCTGTCGCTGGCCGGTATTTCGATGCCGGTGTTCTGGTTGGCCGCGATCCTGCTGTACTACCTGAGCTACAAGCTGGAGCTGTTTCCCTCCAGTAGTTACGTGCCGCTGGCCGAGGATCCCCTGCAGTGGGCGTATCACCTGATACTGCCGTGGATCACGCTTGCCGTGCTCTATGTCGGGTTCTACAGCCGAGTGTTACGCACCAACATGCTCGACGTGGCCCACGAGGATTACGTGCGGACCGCACGCGCCAAGGGCATCAGCGAACGGCAGGTGCGCATCCGCCACATTCTTCGCAATTCGTTGATCCCGATCGTGACGTTGTTCGGCCTCGACTTCGGCGCGGTCGTCGGCGGCGGGGCCATCCTCACCGAAACCGTCTACAACATCAACGGTGTCGGTCTGTACGCGGGCGAGGCGATCCGGACACTGGACCTCCCGCCGCTCATCGGAGTGACGATGTACGGAGCGTTCTTCATCGTGCTGTTCAACACGATCGTCGACCTGGCGTATGCCTACCTCGATCCCCGAATTCGGCTCGGAGAGGCGGCGCCCGTATGAGCCAGAGCGAACTTCTTCAGGTCACCGACCTCCGCGTCAAGTTCACCACCGAGGACGGACTTCTCGAGGCCGTCGACGGAGTCTCCTTCACCCTGGCCCGCGGTGAAATCCTGGCTGTTGTGGGGGAATCCGGATCGGGGAAGAGCGTGACGGCACAGACCTTGATCGGCCTGACCCGCGGCCCCAACACCTCCATTGCAGGATCGGTCGACTTCGACGGCCGAGAGATCACCGGGCTTGCCGACGACGCGCTGCGCACGGTGCGCGGCGAGCACATCGCAATGGTGTTCCAGGACCCCATGACCTCGCTGAACCCGGTCTACCGGATCGGCGATCAGATCGTCGAGATGATCCGCGCTCACCGCGACGTCTCGAAGGCTCAGGCCCGCGAGCAGGCCGTGGAACTGCTACGTGCCGTGGGCATTCCACACCCCGAGCGTCGGGTGCGGGACTATCCTCACGAGTTCTCCGGAGGTATGCGGCAACGCGTCATGATCGCCATGGCGCTGGCCTTGGAACCGGAGTTGCTCATCGCCGACGAGCCGACGACCGCGCTGGATGTCACGGTCCAGGCCCAGATCCTGCGCCTGATAGAGCAACTCAACACCGACCGCGGCCTGGCGGTCGTCCTGATCACCCACGACCTGGGCGTGGTGGCCGAAGTCGCCGACCGCGTTGCGGTGATGTACGCCGGGCAGATCGTGGAGAACGGCACGCTCGACGAGATCTTCTATGATCCGCAACATCCCTACACCTGGGGGCTTTTGGGATCGATGACGCGCCTGGATCAGCCCCGCGCCGCACGCCTGACACAGATCTCCGGGCAACCGCCGTCCCTGCTCGACCCACCACGAGGATGCCGGTTCGCGCCACGCTGCCCGCACGTGTTCGACAAGTGCGTCGAACCTCCCCCGCTCGAAGCCCACAACGGAGGTACCCACCTGGATCGCTGCTGGCTGCCGCTGACCGAGAAGAGGGCCCTGCGGTGACGGCCCTGTTGGAAGTGACCGATCTGGTCAAGCACTTTCCGATCAAATCCGGCGTGGTGATCGACCGCGAGGTCGCGCAGGTGCGGGCCGTCGATGGAGTGAGCCTGGCCCTCGAGGCGGGTGAAACGCTCGGTCTGGTCGGTGAATCCGGAAGTGGCAAGTCGACATTGTGTCGAGCCATCCTGCAGCTCATCAAACCCACGTCGGGATCCGTTCGCTTCGCCGGGGAGGAACTGGTCGGGCGCTCGCCGCGTGAACTGCGTCGGATGCGCCGCGAGATCCAGATGATCTTCCAGGACCCGTACGCATCGCTGAACCCGCGCAAGCGCGTAGGCCAGATCATCGGTGACCCGCTGGAGTTGCACGGCCTGGCCAGCGGCGCCGACCTCAAGCGGAGGGTGCAGGGACTGCTCGACCGGGTCGGACTGCGCGCCGAGCACTACAACCGCTTTCCGCACGAGTTCTCCGGCGGACAGCGGCAACGCATCGGCATCGCCAGAGCCGTTGCCCTGCAACCCAAACTGGTCATCGCCGACGAGCCCGTGTCGGCGCTGGACGTCTCGGTGCAGGCACAGATCATCAACCTGCTCAAGGAATTGCAGGAGGACTTCGGGTTGTCCTACCTGTTCGTGGCTCATGATCTGGGGGTGATCCGGCAGGTGTCGGACCGGGTCGCGGTGATGTATCTCGGCAAGGTGGTCGAAAACGCCGACGCCGACGCCCTGTACGGCAGGCCGCTGCACCCCTACTCGAACGCGCTGTTGTCCGCAGTTCCCATCCCGGATCCGAAACGCAATACCGAACGCGAGCGGCTGGTACTCGAAGGTGATGTGCCGAGCCCGATCAACCCGCCGCCGGGCTGCAGCTTCCACACGCGCTGCCCGTGGTGCACCGAGGTGTGCAAGACCGAGACACCTGCGCTTGAGGAACTCCAGCCGGCGCACGCCGCGGCATGTTTCCATCCGAGAAACCTGCCCGACTCGGCGCCGAATTCGACGTAGACGTCGTAGATCGCGATTGCGAGCGACGTTTTCGTCGAATTCGGCGCGGGGACCTCACGCCACGTGTTCCTGGCCCGCGGCCACGGTGATCCGCACCTTGGCCGACAGCAATGCGTCTGTGCCGGTGGCGAACGGATCACGGTCCAGCACAACGAAGTCCGCTGCGTGGCCGGCAACCAGCCGGCCCGTCACGTCTTCCCACCGGCACGAGTACGCGGCGTCGCGGGTGCCATGCGCCAGCGCCTCCGCCAGGGGCAGTGCATAGTCCGGCAGGTTCGGCGCCAGGGACGGATCGCTCGGCGATCGCCGGGTGGTGGCCACATACATGTTGGGCAACGGCGGGTACGGCGCGGTTGGGGCATCAGAACCGAACGCCAACGTCGCACCGGCAGCGGTGAATTCGGGCCAAGGAAAGCCCCTGTCGGCTCGGCTGTCGCCCAGCATGGCGCGCCAGTTGTCGGCGATCGCCGGGTCGGCGTGCACCGGCTGCATCGAGGCGACGACCCCGAGCCGCGCCAGTCGCGCGACATTGGCCTCGGTCACGGTCTCCAGATGCTCGATGCGGTGTCTGCGGTCGCGCGGCCCGTTGACCTCGATCGCATGCTCCAGCGCGGACAGCGCGATGTCGGAGGCTTCATCACCGATCGCGTGCATGGCCACCTGCAGGCCTGCAGCATCGGCCGCGGCCACCACCGGCGCAAGCGCCGCCAGATCCCAGATGGGCCCGGGATGGCTGCCGTCGGCGTAGGGGTCTTTCATTGCGGCAGTGCAGCTGTCGATGACCCCGTCGACCAGGATCTTGATGCCGGTGATGCGCAGCCACGGCCCGGACAGCCGGCGGCTCAGCTCGATGGCTTCCTGCACCTGCGCGAGGTTCTCGGCGGTCGACGCCGTCCGGTTCACCAGCCAGTGCCCTGCGATCCGCAGCGGCAGCGTGCCCTCGCCCGCCGCCAACGCGCGTTCCAGCGCCGACAGGTCGGTGCCGTCGAGCCCCATGTCGACCGCACCCGTCACGCCTGCGGCCAGGTAGTGCGTGAAGGTCTGCGCGAGCGCGGCATCCTGCTCGGCGTCGGTGACGCGGCCATCGAGGAAGGTCCGCATCAAACCCAGTGCGGCCGTCTCGTAGAGCATGCCCGTGGCGGTGCCGTCGCGATCACGCTCGATGGTGCCGCCGATCGGGTCCGGGGTATCGCCGTCGATACCGAGTTCGCGCAGCGCCGCGGTGTTCACCCACGCCGAGTGCACGTCGTTGGACGCCAGGTACACCGGGCGGTCCGCGACGGCGGCGTCGAGCATGTGCCGGTCAGGTGTCCGGCCGGCCAGCGGCGCGTACAGCCAACTGCGCCCGAGGATCCGCGGTGCGGATGGATCCGCTGAAGCCGCTGCGGCCAAACGACTTTGGATGTCGGCGAGGTCGGTGGCGTCGAACAGGTCCACCTGCTGCAGTGACTGCCCCATCGACACCAAGTGGGTGTGCGCGTCGATGAATCCGGGCAGCACCAGCGCGCCCGCGAGCTCGACCGTGCGGCTTATGCCGGGCAGGGCGTCGGCCGTTGCGGTGTCGCCGACGAAAACGAGCTCCGATCCCGAGACCACGAGCGACTGCGCCCATTCCGGTTGGGCTGCGGTGAAGATACGTCCGCCCCGGTAGTGCGTTGTCACAGCGCTGCCACCTCCGCTGCGTGCAGGGTGTGCCACGTGCCGTCCCGCGCCTCCAGGGGCGTGCCCGCCAAGATGCGAACCCGACGATGCTCGGGTTCGAGCAGCACCGTGGCCAGTGTGGCCCAGCGTTGCCCGAACGCGGCCCCCGGTGCGGGTACACAACACAGTTGGGGCTGGCCGGGATCGGACTGCAGATAGCTGACCAGATCCTCGGCCCGTTCCGGAATCGGACAGCTCTCGAGTCGAGACTCGATGAGCCGCAACCGGTCCTGCGAATCGGGATCGTAGAGTCCAGGCTTTTCGAACGGCGTGTTGCGTGCGTCGAGGAAGTGGTTGGTGTGCGGCAGGTAGCCGTTGCGCGGCGGGATCACGCTCACACCGCGTGGGCTCAGCTCGGCGCACATGGCGGTCGCGGTGTCGAGAAGGGTGAAAGCACCGGAGGTGCTGATGGGCGCCGCGCGCAACAAGTCCAGCGCCTCGCCGACGCTGCCCGCGGTACCGAGCACTGCCGCGGCCAGCACGTGCACCGGTACCCCGGCGGGCGCGTCGTCGCGGTGGCCGAGGATGTTGAAGAACAAACCGAGCCCCGCGCTGTTGACGCCGATCTTGCCCAACATGCCGTGTTCTGTGAGACCCGCATACGAGTACGGCGTGCCATCGACGGTGTGCGGGTGCCAGAACGGGTCCATCACCGTGACCACGAGTTGCATCATATTGCTCACGGTGTCAAGGAAGTTCGATACCAGCAGCGCGTACATGGTCATGGCCGCACCGATGGAGCCGTCGAGCAGGACGCTGCGGGAACGACGCAGCCGCAGTCCCACGGCCTGCAGCGCCAGACCCGAGCTGTAGGCAGTCATCGCGTTGTTGGCCATGGTGCCCACGATGACCGCGATCAGGAAGACCGGGATGAACCAGGACGGCAGCACGCCCTCCAGCGCGGTCTCCGGATCGGCCATGTTCAATGCGGTCGCGGCCAGCGCACCGAGCCCGGTGGTCAGCACGCTGGGAACGAATGCACCGAGTGTGGTCCAGCCCGCCACCGCCACCGGCGAGGTGTTCGACGGCAGGTACCGGGCGAAATCGGCACTGTTGGTGTACGACAGCGGGGCCGAGGCGACGATCGCGAGGCCGGCCGCGACGACCGCCCACAATCCGGTGCCGTGCAACGGCTCGGCGGGCTGATAGCCCCAATCCGCCCGGCCGAGCACGAATACGGCCATGACCACGAACACCGCGGTGAGCACCAGCGCCAACGGCTGGTACAGCCGCACGATGGTGGCGTGGCCGTACACGCTGACGGCCAGGGTGATCCCGGCGATGGCGAGGATCAGCACGATCTTGACGGCGAGGTTCACCTCGATGCCGAACCGCTCGGCCAGCCGGAAAGCGGTGTAGGAGGCCGCCGCCCAGTTCAGTGCGAGGTAGCAGACGCTGATGAACCAGCTCGTGATCAGGATGTTCACCCGGTTACCCCGGACCCCGAACATTGCGCGGGTGATGACCTCGCTGGGGGTGCCCGAGGCTGGGCCGCTGGCGGCCACGTGCCGGTGAGGACTGAGAACAGGTTGCCGACGACGATGACGGCCAGGGCCTGCCACAGGCTCAGGCCCATCAGGACGAGCGTGCCGCCGACCACCAGGGCCAGGTAGCCCACATTGGGCGCGGCCCACACGGCGAACAGCTCGCGCGCCCGGCCGTGCCGTTCCGTTTCGGGGATGTAGTCGATGCCGTGGCTTTCCACCTTGCCGGCCTGATCGGCGGTGGGCAGCAGGCCGGGAGTGGCGGCAGGTTCAGCCGTTGTGGGTGCCATGAGTTCTCCGGGGGTGGCAGGAAGCGTGATGGCGGTCACGCTACGTATCCAAATCGATTTGGGCAATACGGTGGCGCGACTTTCACAAATCGATTTTGCGCAGGTTCTTCGCTTGCTACCGTGGCGTCCGTGGCAGAACGACGGGTACGGCCGACCATCCATGACGTGGCACGCCGCGCCGGGGTGTCCGCCACGACGGTGTCTCACACGTTCAGCGGAAAGGGCGTGGTCGCCGCCGGGACCCGCCAGCACGTCCGCGAGGTGGCCCGGGAGATGGGCTACCGCCCCGACGCCGTGGCGCGCGGCCTGCGCAACAACAAGCTCGGGGTGATCGCCCTTGTCCTACGCCCGCTGGAGACTCTCGACTCGTTTCTGCCTGAGGGCGTCGACTACTTCCTGCGGTTCGCCGGCCAGGCCGCTTTGGCCGCCATGGAACTGGGCTACGGTCTGATGCTCGTCTCCGACCCGACGCAGGACAGCTCGCCTGCTGCCGCGCTCGCCTGCGACGGATTCCTCATCACCGAGCCGGTAGAGAACGACCCGCTGCTCGCGATGCTCACCGAGGAGCGCATGCCATTCCTCACGGTCGGCCGCGATCCGGCGAACGCCGGCTACGACAGCTGGGTCGACACCGGTACCACGCCGATGACCCTGCAGGTGCTCGACCACCTCGAGCGCAGCGGCGCCAAGCGCATCGCGCTGGTCACCGGAACCGACCGCAACTCTTGGAATATCGACGCCGAGGCGGCCTACAAGTCCTGGACTGCGCGGCGCGGGCAAGACGCGCTCGTCGTGCATCAACCCGAGACCGCCGGGCTTGCCGGCGGATTCGCCGCGTATCGCGAATTGTTCAGCGCGGCAACCCTTCCCGACGCCGTTTACTGCCTCACCGGCAGACATGCCGCAGGCATGCTCGCCGCCCTCACCGAAGGCGGCCTGCGGGTACCACACGACGTCCAGCTCATCGCCGGATCGGACTCCGAGCACGCCCGCTCGGCCACTCCGCCCATCACGGCCGTCGACCTCGGACCCGAGCTGCTGGCCCGCGTCGCGGTGACCCGGCTCGCCAATCACCTTGATGCAGTGGACCGTCCGATCCCGGCCGGGGATCTACAGGGCCGCCTCATCGCGCGCGGCTCCACCCGCTAGGGCTGATAGGGCGACCCGTACGGGTTCTGCTGCTGGTACGGATACTGCGGCTGATACGGGTTCTGCTGATACGGATATTGCGGCTGCTGGGTGGTCGGGTTCGTGTTGGGCACCTGAATCGGAATCGGCACCGGGACGAACGGCACCGTGATGTAGGTGGTCGTCATCGGATTCGTCGTGGTGGTGGTCGTCGTCGGTGTCGTCGTCGTCGTGGTCGGCGGCGTGGTCGTCGTCGTTTCGGTGGTCGTGGTGGTGGTCGTCGTGGTGGTGTGCGTCGGTGGTGGTGGCGGCGGCGTCGACGTCACGGTCACCACCCGGGTCTCGGGCTGCGGCGGGGGTGGCGGAGGCGCCTCCGGCACCCCCGCC
>NZ_MVHF01000065.1 GCF_002086485.1 Mycobacterium aquaticum
TGCCCCAGATTCAATGAGAAAGACACGCGGTTGCCCCACATTCAATGAGAATGCCCCAACATCAATGAGAACGGTCACATGTCTCGTACCACGTCCCGGCGGCTACAGAAAGCGGCGCGATCGGCTCGGCGATTCGCCTGCGCAACAACACTATTCGTCACGGTGACGAAATGTTGCCGTGTGCTCGCATTGATCAGGTTGGGCGGTAGATGTGCGCCCGGTGCTCAACACGACCGATCAGCAGCGCGTGGTCGTCGTCGAGGATGCGGAAGGTGACGCGATAGTCGCCTCGCCGGGCGACGCGCCAGCCGGCCAGCTCGTGGCGCAGCGCCTTCGACACTCGGTGCGGGTCTGTCGGCAGTGTCGCGGTGATGAATTCGGCGATCGCGGCCGCGACTCTGTGCGGAAGCCAATCGAGTGCGCGAACCGCGCCGGGAGCCAGTCGGACTGACCAGGGCTGGTCGTCGCTCACGAGAGGCCGTAGCGCTTACGCAAGTCCTCGCCGGTGATGGTGTTGCCGGCGGCGTAGTCGGCGTCGGATTGGTTGAGTTCGTCGACGTGCCCCGGGGCACGCAGTGCATGCAGGGTTTCGTTGAGCGAGTCGAGGTCGTCGGCGGACATCAGTACCGCGGCGACACGGCCGTGCCGGGTGATGCGGATGATCTCGTGCGTGCTGTCGGCCTCGTCGACCAGCGCGGAAAGCTTGTCCTTGGCTTCACTGAGCGGTACCGTCTTCATAGTTCGATACTAGCCGAAACTCTAGCCTGTCAATAGCTTACCTTTTGGCCGATAAGCTATCTTATGTCAGGTAAACCACTGCATATTGCATCAGATGAATCATTGCCCGCCCTCCTGTTGTTGCCGCCGGCGAGAGTTGGCGGTTTTCGTCGCAATGTGTCTGACGGTCCAGTTCCCATACGAGTACAGTTCGCGGCAACTGGGAGCCTTTGCTGTCGAGGAGGTCAACGCCATGTCCGCAGGTGTCAAGTGTGTTGTGATGTGGTTCTTGGCGGTCTGCGTCCCGGTGTCGATCCCGTTTGCCGTCGTGGTGGCCGTCGGAGTATTGAGCAGCTGCTTCAGCCTTCTTCTGTCCGAAACGCTGTACTTGCCGCTGTTTGAAAGGCTGACGGGTTTAGGGCAGCTGTTACCCACTGGACTTGCACTTCTGTACGCGGGATCGAAGGATCTCTTTTCGGCTGACGCGCCGGCGCGATCAACCCCGAAAGGTAAGGCGCTCTATGGCGTTACTTGGTTTTTCGCAGCCATCGTGCTCGTGGTTGTGACAATGATTCAATTAACGGTGCTGCAGAAGCACGGGTCCGTGCCTTACGACACCCAGCAGGTGATGGCATGGATCTCGCTACTCATCTTTGCCATTTGCGCCGTAATCGCGTTCACGAACATCTACTTGTCAACGCCCGTGCCCACGCCCGCGTCGGCACCTGCATCCGCTGATCAAGCGGTAACCGCATGAGCGAAGCCCTAGTCATGACGTGCGTTGCGGCCGTACTGGCGGGCATTGCCATCATTGTGATGCAAGTTCCCCTCGTCAGAGACAAACACCGCCAGTTAGTCGACTCGAAATCGGTGGCGGGTACCGCAGGCTCGACAGAGTCGCCCCACAGCACAGGTAATTTAGCCGGTACGTCATCCGAGCCTCTACAGGCTGGCGAGGGCTCCCCTAGCGTCAAACACCACCCGGTGGATAGCCATGATCCGGTAACTGAACTGGACGCGGTCGCAGTAGGCACTCCCCACGCGCCACCGCGGAGCGGTACCGATGTGCCGCACGATGAGGCCGGATGGACAGTAGTTGTTGAGGTGGGCGGCCGCAGAGTTCCGGTCACCTTCCCCGACGGTCCTCCTGTTCTCAACACTCAGGGGCACAACGTTATTCGCCGAAAGCCGAGACCCCGCAAGCGCGCCGCGAGCGGCGGCGCCGCGGCATCGGGTGACTCGGTGACCGCACCGATGCAGGGCACCGTGGTCAAGGTGGCCGTCGAAGAGGGCCAGGACGTGGCCGCCGGTGACCTCGTCGTTGTCCTGGAGGCCATGAAGATGGAGAACCCGGTCATCGCCCACAAGGACGGCGTCATCACCGGCCTGGCCGTCGAGGCCGGTGCCTCCATCACTCAGGGCACAGTGATTGCCGAGATCAAGTAGCAAAATAGGACGCTCGCTGGGGGGCCGAGACCACCGAATTATGCCAGTCGTGCCGTCTGCCGCAGATCGGGCGATGCCTGTCGCCTGAACCCACACAGCTTCAGGCGCTTCCCCTTGGCCCGTGTTCCGAATATGGAACAAGGCTATCCCCCGGGTGCGCCGAAATGAAGCACACTGGGCCACACTCCGTTAAGAGTCACTTAACACTGTTGGTTAGCGACCATTGACGGTCCGTCGACCCGGGGTCATGCTGGGTCTGTGGCTGGCCGGCCGGGCTCCTTGGAAGCCGCCGTGGTTAGGGATGCCCTCAATGCCGCTGTGGGCCACGATGAATGGGACCTGTGGCGCCACCGCACCGAACCGGTCAACGTCATCGCGCACCCCGAACGGATCCTGTTCGATATGGATTCGTCTGCGTGGTTCGACGAATTCGACGCCGCCGAGACTGAACTGCAACGCCGGGATAACGCGGTCAGACCCAGCTATACGTACAGCTACTCTGGCCACGAGCTCACCGAGAGAATGCGGGGGTACTACACCGATCTGGGCGTCGGGATCGTCGACGGTCCTCCCCCACCACTGCCAACGGTCGAGGTGGCGAGAATCGATTCCAGCATCCCCAAGAGGGAACCGTATTGGTCACGCGAGTTGGAGCGCGCTTGGCCCGTTATCAAGGAGTTGGCGAGCGCTCTATGCGTCGGACTTGACAGCGCAGAACCCGAGTCCGGTCCGGGGACGGAGTTACCGGCCAACCGCGATCGCACAATGAACCGCTCCAAGATGGCGGACACCGACGTCATGGCGTTGGTGCAGCCCCTGCTCGAAGGGCTGGGAGCCTGGCGCTACATCGCATAGGTGAATCTCCCGCACGGCCAGCGGTTTCGCGCCGGGGCCCGGCCCGTCTGGGCTCTGAGCGCGATTGCGCGCGAAGGGAACCGAGGGAGAGCCGAAGCGACTCCCCCACCGCGGCGGGCGGCTTACTTCTGCTTCTTGCCTGGTCCGGACTGACGGGCAGGTAGGCGTCAAGCGCGGCCGCGACCAACTCACTGCGGTTGGTTTCCCGCGCGCCCGGGCGCGGCGCTCGAATCTGCTTAGTCGACCAGTCTTGCAATGTCTTCATGACCTTGAGCTCACCCTTCGTGGGCCGACTCCGCAGCGGCAGCGGCGTTTCGGATCCCGAGTCGCCCGGCGCATCGCGCCACGGAAAGAGGTCGCCGGGGTTGGGGCCTACCCCCCGAGCAAGGATGAGCGCCGGCAGCTCGTGTGCATGCTTCCGCGGAGCGTTCAACACGACGGCAGCGTGGCTGGGAGCTTTCGACCTGGCTTTGTCGAATCGCGCAACGATCGATTCCGGGATGTACTGCCCTGCGTCCCGGGCCTCACGGCATCGGGCGCTCCAAGCCGATGGACGCCCATCGGCGCACTGGCTGCGTGAGTTGTCCTCGCCGATAGCGAGGTACCTGTTCTCCAGTGCGATGTCAGCAATCCCGGAAAAGGTGGCCCGACGATCATCCCGGCATCGCTGCCAGGATGATCTTGGTTTCGGAAGGTTCCTGACGCCATCTGATGGCGTGCTCATGATCGGCGTCAACCGAACTGCGTGATCCTGTTGTAAACAAGCGCTCAGTAACGTACCGTCTCCAACGTGGTTCCCATCACATTGCCGCGTCAGGCACCGAACATCGTGCGGATGCCGATCATGGTCGGCGCAGTGTCAACGCCGCACCCATCAGCAACTCACGGGTCCGATGGGCACATCGTTTCCCGGAATCCAATGCGAATCCAGGCCAGCCCAAGCTCTCACCGTTCAATACCTCTCGCCAAGTCGAAGTTGTTGACGGCGATGGTCGAACGCTCACTGGCAGATCGCGAAATGTCGGATCTGATCGAGCGCACACGCGGAGGATGCGCAGTGATACAGCAAAGCATTTCCAATTAGCTAGACGACGTGACACGGATGTCAACACTGATTGATTACCTGCTACCAAAAACCCAATACCCACTCGCCCACAACAGAGGCACGATGAACACCCTCTATCCGTTCCCAATAACCACGAACCTCGTACTGACCGAGGGCTATTCGGCATGCATGAAGCGGCAACATAATCGGAATGGCGGCGAGCATCCGGGACGCAGAACACATGCTTTTACGGTTGGCCGACCAACTCGTGACAACGGGTCCAACCTTCGGGTCGAACGGAGATGCTTGCAACCCGGGTCCTTTTGTCCCTCGAACGCTCCCCCACGCTCATTTGACGAGTTGCTGGCCAAAGCTCCTATACCGCTCGGCGATTATCCGACGAGAGACCGGACCAACCTGACTCATAAGCGACAGACATGGAAGGTATGCAAAGAGATTCAGCTGCACAAACCTCCCAGGAGATGGCCAAGCCCCGTCTTTTTTTCCCGTATCTCTTCAACATCTGCAAGGAATGAAATGAACCTTAAGACTGCTTTGGCGATTGTTGCGGCCGCGGTGGTGGCAGCGGGCCTGTCCAACGGGCCAACCGCGAAGGCGGAACCTGTGGCAATGAACGAGCAGGCCCATCAAAAGGTGTCGTCTGACGGTTGGCGTCTGAATATCAATATTACCGGTGAAACGGTGAACTCGGTTCCTAATCTCGCGGCCGCTGCCAATTCCCGAGAGGGCTTTGTCACCGCCACAGCGACGGCAACAGCAAGCGGCGGCGCGAATCCGATCACTGACAGCCTCTTCATCCTCGGCTATCAATTGGGGTGCCAGTCCGACGTGTCGGCTGGTCTGAACCTCGGTGGAACGGGCGGGCTTGGCATCGGTGGCAGCTTTACCCCCGGCGCGGCTCCCAGCATCGGTCCGTCGGCTGGTATCGGTGGGTTTGTCCAGACGATTGTTCAGCCGGGTGTCATTGTGGACCTACCCATGACCAATATGGCTCTCAGCCCGTCTGGTAACGCAAGCCTGAGTATCGACAACCTGCATATCAAGGCAGACGCTTGTGGCGGTGATGTCACAGTGCGTTCATATGCCTACCTACGCATCTCGACTGAGGCAAGCCACACGTCCTTCGCCATCTACGGCGACCCAATCAAGATCTAGCGCACAATGGATTGAAAGGGAAGTGAAACTAATATGAAAGCGATGATTCGACGCTGTGTGGTTTCGGGTGCCGCAGCATTCGCCTTGATGCCCCTCGGGACTGCAATCTCCAACGCCTATCCCGACCCCTACATACCTACTTGGCCAGGCGTGCCTTCGACACCGCCGTATCCTGGCGCATATTCGGACGGATACTACGCTGGGTACACCTATCCGCAGGCCTATACCGATACGCGCGGTGTCAGGACCGGTGCCGTGACGGCTGATCCCATGTCGACCAGTATTTCAATGCCTGGTACTAAGCCGGGCGCTGCGATTCCTAATATGCTGTATTGGTTCACCAACGCCAATGCACGGTATGGGATTCAGGGCGGTGTCACAGCGCCGGATGTGTCTCATGATGGGTACCTGCCAGGAATGGTGGCCAACGGAGGTGCAAGGCAAACTGGGTTGGCGGAGAGCCCTACCGGAATGCCGGCCGAGGGGGGTTCGTCGGCATCGGCGCCCGAGGTGACAGATCCAGCTCCTGCGACGCATCCCCAACTTGAGCAGCCCGGGACCGCAACGCTTGAGGCAGGGCACGACGCGGAGTCACATTGACCTCGGTGCCGGTTAGGACGTCGCCTCGGTCGGCTCATGCGCCATCCAATCGAGGCGGCTTCCGATTTTCGTTGGCCTCCTGAGATGTGTAGCGGCGTATATCTCGGTGGACGAGCAGAGTGCGCCGAGAGCCTCAATAGACGGCAACCTAGGGACGCCTCTCCGCCCCCCGCTCGTGCCACCTAGGGACCGGCGGCCATTAATCTGACGCATCAACACTTGCTAAGGATCACCCGAATGTACTCTCGCCGTTACCGATTGCGATCCTTTCTCGTCACCGCGTTGTATGCCGCATCGCTGGCAGTCGCAGTCGCTCCGTCCACCGCTCTCGCTAACGCACTCCCTGAGACCGATACGAGATGCTCAGACCAGATCAACGACTACGAAAGTGACCGTCGCCCACCGGTGCAAACCAACGAGACCGGCGAACAGGGCGACCGATGCGCCACTGCCGCGCCCGCAGCTGAATATGGTGGATCAAACGAGATACCTGGAGTAACGGAAGGGGTCGCGACCGGCCAGCCATGCAAAAGCGTCGACAAGTACGTTTACGGACGTACCGTAGGCGGCCAGTGGATGAAATGCGAACGTGATGGAAATAGCGGAGGAATATGGGGGCCTACGGCGAGGGTGATCGGTACGTGGGCACCTGGGTCGCCTTGTGAAACCTTGACAGGCATGGCTGGCCAAGGACCGGACGGTCTGCCACTGGTCTGCGGTGATGACGAGCAATGGATTGCGACGGAACCGTGAACTGCGCCGACCGACTGAGGGTGACCCATTTGGTGGTCCAGTCGCTACGCGGCTTGGGTTGGTGGGTCGTGGGCCACTGTAGGGCGACCTCGGCTGGGCTGAGTCCGCGGTGGGCCGAATGCGGTCGGTTGACGTTGTAGTCGATCCTCCAATCTTCGATGATCACTCGGGCTTCCAGCAGCGAATCGAAGCGCCAGGAGTTGAGCAGCTCATCGCGCAGGCCGCCGTTGAACGATTCGATCCAGGCGTTCTGACAGGGTGATCCGGGGTCGATGAACAATGAACCGGTGCCGTTGAACCGGCAGCCAGTCGTTGACCGCGTGAGCGACGAACTCAGGCTCGTTGTCGAAGCGCACGTAGTGCGGCGCCCCATGTGGTCGACCAGTTGGTCGAGGATGTCAACGACGCCGTCGGCGTTGATAGCGCGATCGACGTAGATCGCCAGGACCTCGCGGATGAACTCGTCAATGATTTTGAGCATCTTGATAGTGCTTCCATCGGCGGTGGTGTCGAACTGAAAGTTCATCGCCCAGATCACGTTCGGCCTAAACGCGCACATCGCCCCGACCGCGGTCCCGATGCCGGTCAGGCGCTTCTTCTTGCGCCGCTGGGGAACTCGTAGTCCCTCGTCGTGCCACAGCTGGCGGACGCGTTTGTTGTTGATGTCCCAACCGGCTTTGCGGGCTGCGATCGCTGCTCGTCGCCAGCCCCAGCGGGGCCGGTCGGTGGAGAATTTCCGCAGCCAGGCCCGCAGCTCGGCTTCCTCGCCGGTGATTGTGCTGGTTGTAGGCGCATCGTGGAGCGGTGAATGCCGACCACCGTGCAGGCTCGTCGCTCGGAGACCCCGAATCGCTCGCGCAGCACCGTCACGGCGCTGCATTTGCGGTTCGCGGTTCGCGGTTCGCGGTTCGCGGTTCGCGGTTCGCGGTTAGGAGTTTCCCGCCGAGATCTCCTTGAGCATGTCGATGTCGAGGGCCTGGTTGGCGACCAGCTTCTTAGCCGGGCGTTTTCGGCTTCTAGTTCCTTGGCGCTTGGCGTTGTTGGCTTTCATGCCGCCGGGGGGTGTCAGATGTTCTGTGTAGGTCCTAACGGAAGGATCGCAGGACGTGACGGACGACAAGGACGTGGATGTGACGCTGACTGAGGCTGGCTCCACGGTGGAGATGGCCGAGGCGCTGCGGGCCTCGGGGGCAGTGGATGATCTGCTGGCTCAGATCGATACCGGCGAGGTCGCGCTGACCGGTGAGGGTGGCTTGCTGCCCGGGCTGATCAAACTGGCCCTGGAACGCGGTCTGGCTGCCGAGCTGACTGATCATCTGGGCTATGAGAAGGGTGACCCGGCCGGCCGGTCGCTGCCGAATGCCCGCAACGGCAGCTCGCCCAAGACGGTGGCCACCGAGGCCGGCCCAGTGCCCCTGGACGTCCCGCGCGATCGGGATGGCTCGTTCACCCCGACGCTGGTGCCCAAGGGTCAGCGTCGTACCGGCGGGCTCGATGACATGATCATCTCGCTGTATGCCGGTGGAATGACGTTGCGCGACATCCAATTTCAAATTGAATCCACGATCGGCACCCAGGTGTCGCATGAGACGATCTCCAAGATCGTCGACGAGATCTCCGATGAGGTCCTAGCGTGGCAGCGCCGCCCGCTGGACCCGATCTACCCGGTGATCTATCTCGACGCGATCATCGTCAAGGTCAAAGACGGCGGCCACACCCGCAACAAGGCCGCTCACATCGCCGTGGCCGTCGATATGGCCGGCATCAAGCATGTCCTGGGGATCTGGGTCCAGCAGAACGAAGGCCCGGCGTTTTGGGCGTCGGTGTGCGCCGATCTGGCCAACCGCGGCATCAAAGACGTGCTCATCGTGTGCTGCGACGGACTGACCGGTTTCCCCGAGGCGATCTCGGCGACCTGGTCGGCCGCGGCGGTGCAAACCTGTGTGGTGCACCTGATCCGCAACGCGTTGCGGTTCGTGTCCTACAGCGCACCGCAAAGCCGTAGCCGCCGCACTCAAACCGGTCTACACCGCGCCCAATGCCGATGCCGCGCGGGCGGAATTGGATGCGTTCGCCGGATCGGAGCTGGGGAAGAAAAACCCCACAGTGACCAAGGTTTTCGAACGGGCATGGGAGCAGTTCATCCCGTTTCTGGCGTTCCCGCCCGAGCTGCGCAGGGTGATCTACACAACCAATTCGATCGAATCGCTGAACTACCAACTGCGCAAAGTCACCAAGAACCGCGGCCAGTTCCCCAACGACGCTGCGGTGATCAAACTGCTCTGGCTGTCCATCTGCAACATCGAAGACAAACGCGCCGCCGAGCGCGCCAAGGAACGCGGTCAGAAACGCTGCCGAACCGCCCCCGGACGCCTCGTCGAAGGCCAGGTCGTCACCAACTGGAAGAAAGCACTCGAACAACTCACCCTGGTCTACCCAGGCATCGTCATCGGCAGCTTCATGGGCACAGACCGCATCGAACGCTATCTGTAAGCACCACCATCACTGAAGGTTTCAGACAACCGACCTACACAGAAAACTTGACACGCTCTGCCGCCGTACTGGGCGACCCACCGATGCCATGTCGTTGTTGATTCTTCCTGCCCAAAACACATGGGCAACGGAGTCGCACAACAACTGGACCACTACGACGGGCTCACCTCACGACCACCGCGTCGGTGCTCAAGCGCGGCGAGAACTGCCGATGGAACAACGCAAGGTCCGAAGTGCCCAAAACCCAATCGCAAGTATAGGATTGGGGCTCTCTCGTCCGGTCGCCCGACCCCGCTCGGCTGGCCCCTAGAGCTCTCAAGAAGAAGCCGCGGCGACGGAGGCTGCTGGGAAGTCCCGGGAACTTTGACAGCTGTTTCGAACACTCCTCTGCCTTCGATCCCCCAACTCATCTGGCCACGGCTCAAAACGACAGAGGAAGATTCAGGTAGATGCTGAATCTGCCCTACGGCCAGCACGACCGGAGCTTCGTGACTCGATCTCGTTAACCATCCCGCCATTACCATTAACGAGCGTAGTTTCGCTCCGGCTTTCGCCCGCCACTGACTACTTCAGCGCTGAGGCCGTCGCGGGCCGATGACAACCAACAACGCCAAGGCGACCATCACGCCACTTGTCATCACCACTGCCAACGCAAGTGCACGGTTCCCGAGCCCTCCGATCAGGGGAGCAACCGCAGCGCCCACCCCGAACTGGGTGGCGCCCAGTAGAGCCGCGGCTGTCCCCGCCACTCCCGGATGCGACGACAATGCGAGCGCGGAAGCGTTCGGGATCACGAGGCCCATCGCCGCCAGGATCACGAGCACCAACGCAAGGAATGCGATCAGTCCGCCAACTTGTGCGAGCGTTAGTCCAACGAGCACCAACCCTGCCACCAACGCCACACTCAACCCTGACACGGTGATCGTCCTCGAAGAAGACCAACGCAGCAGCACCACGTTGAACTGCGTTGCCCCAATCAGCACGACCGCACCCGTAGCGAAGACCAGCGCAATCGACAGCCGATCGAGGTCGTACTGGTCCTGCAGAACGAACGGCGCCGCTGAAACGTAGCCGAACAGACCGGACATGGCCGACGCCGCGACCACCACAAGTATCAAAAAGCGTGAGTCTCTCAGCAATTCGGAGTAGCCGCTCAGGATGCTGCGCACCTGCAACGGTCGTCGATGCAAATGCGTCGGCAACGTCTCTGGCATTGCCCGTACAGCTGTCAGCAGTAGTACACCGGCCAGCATCAGCAATGCGACGAATACCCAACGCCACGAACCCCACAGGAGGACGGCCGCCCCGAGTAGCGGCGCGAGCACCGGAGCCACGCCGAGCACCAGCATCAGCCGGGACATAACTGCGGCAGCATCCGACTCCGCGAAAACGTCACCGACCACGGCCATCGCCACGACTGCCGCGGAAGCTGCGCCGACGCCCTGCAAGCTGCGCGCCAAGCCAAGCGTCGTCACGCTCGGAGCAGCCAAACAGAGCATCGATGCCAGCATGTGCAGGACCACGCCAGCGATTACCGGACGCCTCCGACCCAGCGAGTCCGAGATCGGACCGATGATGAGCTGACCTATTGCCAGCCCCAGCAACGTTCCGGTGAGCGTGAGCTGGGCGGCCCATGACGACACCGAGAACTCCTCGGCGATCCCCGGCAGGGCCGGCAGGTACATGTTCACGGTAATTGAACCGAGCGCCAACAGGGCCGCTAGCACCAGAATCGTCGGCTTGCGACTCGCCGTTGCTCCCGCCGTACCGGAGTGCTTCAGGTTGGCTGCGGGTTCGTCCGTCCCGCGTGAGTTCGGAGACTGCCTATTCGACAACGGGCTGCTCTTTGCACTCTGGGGCGCGGAGTCCAGCCGGGGCGCCCGTGGAAATCCCGCGGATGCGTCGCAGGTCGAGTGACCGGGGTCTGCGAGACTGCTACACATCGACTTGACCTGACATTTGGTGGTAGTTGCGATGAACGATCGCGTGATTGATGGCCACAGTCGTGCCTATCTCTCTCACAGCCCGCGATGTGCAGCGAGGCAACTGGACAGCGACACTGTTATGGCGAAGCGAATCTGTGGTGATGTGACCCATCGCAGGCGGGAGACCCGTCGACGCCCCACCTTCTCAGCGCGGATCCCTTTGCGTGTGGTGACGGTCAATTCATTTGCCTCAGCAGGCTGCGGAGACGAGGCTCCTCGGCGGCACCCGTATACGCGTCCAGCCAGATTTCAAGTATTCGACGCACACCGATTGGAAGCGGGAAGTCACGTTGAACAACTTTCTGTAGAAGGACTTCGACCGCTGCGGCGGGATCGCCTCCGCCGATCTCTAGATAAATGAGTTGCCGCTCCCGCCGGCGTAGGCACGGCCGTGCGACATCTGCCAGAAGCCAGGCCACCTCGCTATTGGAGACCCCGGACCAATCGCGGCGATCAAATATCAATCTCGGCGCTTGCGCGGCCGCTGTAGCGCAAGGCGGCTGCGCAGGGCTCCGAGTTTTGCTTTCGAAGTTCATAAGCTGCCATCACTGGACATGAGACCGACAAGCCGCCGTAGCAGGACGCCGCCTCCAGCGACGGCTACCGTGTTGCCCGCATCACAGATGAGGCCGCCGTCGGCGCCAGCGATGCTCGCCTTGAGTTTCGACACCTCCACCGCGCCAGGCTCATAGCCCTCGTCATCATCACTCCCACCCGAGTTTCCCGGATTCGGGTTAGCGACACTCACCGAGCGGATTGACTTCGCGCGCGTTGATTTTGACCATCGCTGGCCGTCGGCCCCGTCGACCACGGCCCAACGAGAACGAGTGCGACGCAGGCGTGTACCGCCCACACTGGTACGGCGATCGACAGGGATCACACCAACCAGAGTACAGTACTAAGCGCTCAGTCCGGTGTTGGTCCACCTGCTGCAGCCCCCACACCGGTCGGTGAATGCTGTCGGTCGCTTCAGTAGACATAGGCCACGCAGGGTTCTCAAGATCGATGACCTGCCAGAGCGATCGAAAGAGCTTAACGTCCAGCTCACCGTCGCTGCGTCACCGTTGCCGGCATAAAAACGCCATAATTCAGTGCGCGTTTGAGGTTGGCTGTGAAAGCCTTGAAAGCTGCACGTAGCCCGGTCCCGAGACGAGGCCGTGGATTAAGGTGTCGACTATCACGTCGACGATCAATTGTCTTGGTATGCCGTCCGTTTGGATAGCGCGGCATCCGACGCAAAGTAGCGACCAAAAGACGCGCCGCACCCATCCGGCTGGAACCGTAGCATGCCGCGGTGCCACCTTATTCAAAGCTGCGGCAACCGGCCCGTCGCATGAGTCGATATGCGCTAACAAACTCGCCGACTCACGTACGACCGGCTCGGTGTAGATATAAAGCATCGCCGGACCGAGATCTAGTTGGGTTTCCACGACACGACGAAATGCGTCGAGTGGAAGACCATGGTCGGGATCGGCCAGTCTGATTCCGTCGAGAGAGACCCTTCGCAAGTGCAGGGCCATCGCACGAATCAAGTCTGAGCGCTCGGCGAAATAGCGATGGAGCGTGGTGCAGCTCACACCAGCCGCCGCGGCAATATCACGCAACGGCGCCGAGGGACGCTGCCCCAGAACGACTATGGCAGCATTGAGAATCGCGCCGCTAGTCCGCATTCGCGGCCCGCGCTCAGCCCGCCGCACAGTCACGGCCCGAAACGTAACAGATGCTTTTTCAAGAGGGCAATTCACGTCTCATTTTGTGACGATACTTTTGCGGGTGGTTAACGCATGGACGGCTGGATTTTGCGTGATGTGACATCCTTCCCTCGCCTAGAGCGGCGCAGTAGAACTTGACACGGTCACGATGGATTGGCCTATCTCACACCGCTTCTGACGAATCGGCGTGCACGTTAGCCGCGGCACTGGGATGTTCGATCAATAATCGGCTGAGCTATTCGAAGGTTGAGTCTTGGGAGCTGCCCACGAGGTGCCAGGTTTTCATCGGCGACCGTTGTCCGATTGCCAATCCCGGGGGTCGAAACCGCTGAATGAAGATCCGCATATCCGGCTCTCCTCTCTATCGATAGAGCCACGTTGCGATTCCAGTCACACTTTTCATCCATGGAAATGGGGCAACCGGCGAACCGGCTTGACCATACCCGCTTTCGAGGCCAAGATGGGGAGGTGACTAAGCGCTCACGACACCCTCTCTATGCTCGGCCGCCGGCCGAGTTGGCCGTCGATAGCGCGCGACCCGAACCTCAGCTGCTACATCACAATGTTCGACCAACGACAGACCACCTCGACACCGAGACGGGCCATTCAACGATGAAATCGCAACTTAACGAAGCTGATACGGTCGCGCCGCGTACTCGACTTGTGAACGCGGCCATTGAGGCGTTTGCCGAAAAGGGGTTCAATGCGACCACTACGCGCGACATCGCATCCGCCGCCGGAATGAGCCCAGCTGCGCTCTATGTGCACCATAAGTCCAAAGAAGACCTGCTCTACCTGATCTCGAAATCGGGCCATGAAAACACCCTGCACGCAGTGCACGAAGCCATCGCGTCCACTACCGATCCCACCGCCGCACTGCACAAACTCATCCACGACTTTGTGATCCTGCACGCCAGCGGGCCCGCCGCGGCACGAGTCACCAACTACGAACTCGCCGCACTCACCCCCGAGCACTTCGCCGAAATCCGCGACATCCGCCACCAGATCGAACAAGAAGTACACAAACTCGTAGAAACCGGAGTCACCAGCGGCGCCTTCGACACCCCCGACCCACGGATGGCCGCCATAGCCCTACTCTCGCTCGGCATCGACATCGGACGCTGGTACCACGAAGGCGGCCGCTGGAGCCCCGAATACATCGCAAAACGGTGCGCCGACATGGCACTACGCATCGTCGGCGCCGACTAGCGACCCGCGATTATGATTGCTTCGTATTTGATCGGGGTCAGCCATAGGCCGGGATTGGCGTATGCGCCTATGGCGGGCCCGTTCTATCCCCTTGATCATCCCGATCCGCAATACTCCTCGGCTGTCCGAGCGGCGGCGGTCCAGAGCATGCTTCTGCAGTTGGGGTGAAGAAGCGCTCCATGGTCGCGTTGTCGCTGGCTGCGCCGACGCGGGTCTTCTCGTAACGGGCCGGCCGCGTGCACGAAATGCCTTGACCTCACCGCATGTTCCAGCGCCATTCTCCTTTAGCAATCCGCCTCACCACTGTGGTGGGCACCACACCACAGTACGTTACTAAGCGACCGCTCACAACGATGGATTGCAAATTATTCGCATCGAGAAACGCAAGCACGCGGCTCGACATGGTCCAGAGTTAATCGTTTTCAGGACAAGGTATTCCGATGCGCCCGGGTTCGGCCCAAACCAACCCGTCGCTCGGATCAAGCTCATAGCAGGGCCTGGTATGCCGGCCCGCCGGGACTACGAAAACCCACAGTTGGTTCTTTGATTCGAAGGTCAGCGACCGGGTTGGTTGTCTGCGATGTAGTCGCGCACCAACTCACCGGCCGGAAGATCGCAGTCGTACTCCGTCATCCACGAAGCGAGCATCTCCACCGGCTTGAATGCGCCCAACGGATCCAGCTCGGTATCGCTGAGGACGCAATCCGATGAACCACTCCACCGTTGCACCATCCCTCCGTTGATGTGTGGCGTCTTGACGTTCACTGTCGACACCAGCTGGGCAATGTCGGGGACACCCCGTCCACTCAGCGGGGGAATGAGGCGCAACGTGAGCGTCGGAAAATCGACAAGTGCCATCTCTTCGGGCGTCTTCTGCTCCTGCGGTTGGAACTTCAGATCCGTGATCACCTGTCCATGTCGCTCGGCGGTGAAGTGCCAGGCGCCCCGCTTGCAGACCAGCGCCATGCGCGCCGTCTTCTTGGCAAAGCCCCAAAGCTCGCGTCCGGAGGCTACCGCGACTTCCCCGTCGGCGTACATCAGCGGACTGTACATGAACGGACGACCTTCCACGGTTACCTTCACGAAGAAGGCGAGCTCGTGATACGGCCCGAAGGCCGTTTCGACGTAGTCACTTGCGGCGACGACGCCAAGCGGCCTGTCGGATTCCAGCTCCAGACCGGGCGGCAGGTAGGGCGCCACCTTCGAGCCGTCAAATCGCATCAGGGCTGAGATCGTCCGCGCATCCCGATACGGATACGGCGGTGCACCGTAGAGCGCAGCCGGACCGTATGGCTGCGAGAAAGACCACCACTGGTTCTGCAGAGTCGAATCCATACCACTTTTGTTCACCACGTCACCTCATTGTTGTGGGTTCGGCGCCGAGTACCTGCTCGGCAATGATGTGAACTGCTCAAGGTGAAGCAGTTCGCCTAGTCGCCCATCGTGGCGCCACCAGCTGGGTCAGTCGCTTCCGAAGTTCGTAACACGACGATGCGAAAGATTCGATCCACGTTGTCGGGCACCTTCGGCTATCTCGGGAAACCTAGACGGCGGTCCATCCTCCGTCGATCACCAGCGTCTGTCCGGTCATGTAGGACGACCCGTTGGACGACAGAAAGACGAGCGCACCATCGAGTTCGTCCTCACGCCCGCCACGGCGCATGGGCATCCGCCGAAAGCGCCGCTCTCCCGCCTCGCCCATGAAGAGGTCTTCGGTGAGCTCACTTGGGAAGTATCCTGGCGCCAACGCGTTGACTCGGACGCCCCGGTCCGCCCATTGCGCAGCCAATTCGCGGGTCAGACTGATCACTGCGCCTTTGCTTGCGCAATAGCCCGCCTCGGGGATGGTCCAACTCGCCACCAGACCATTGATCGAAGCAACATTCACGATGCTGCCACTCCCCTGGTCAAGCATCACGCGGCCAACGTAGTGGCACATACGGAACAGGGCGTTCACGTTGACGTCCATCACCGCGCCGAACGTTGCGGTGTCCTCCTCCTCTGCCGGCTGCACCGAGGTGATCCCGGCGTTGTTCACCAGGATGTCAATTCTGCCCTGCCACGCCAACGCCCGCTTCACCACGTCCCGAGCCTGTTCCTCGTCAGTCAGATCGCAAGGGGCACTGAGCACCTGCCTGGGATGTGCTTCCGCCAGGGCATCGAGGGCGTCAGCGCGACGGGCTACTGCCACGACGTGGGCACCGCGCTCGGCCAGTACCTCCGCAAAGCGACGCCCCAACCCTGAACTGGCACCGGTGACAATGGCGGTCCGAC
Source organism: Mycobacterium aquaticum (assembly GCF_002086485.1). GTDB lineage: Bacteria > Actinomycetota > Actinomycetes > Mycobacteriales > Mycobacteriaceae > Mycobacterium > Mycobacterium aquaticum. Next base: position 16,266 of record NZ_MVHF01000065.1, read on the forward strand.
CGGTGAGATCGAACAGCGGATCGCCCGCAGCGGTCGTGTGTCGGGATGACATCACATCGCCAGCCCGCCGTCGACGGGCAGCACGACACCCGTGATGTAGCCGGCCTCTTCGCTCGCCAAAAATCCGACCGCGTGGGTAATTTCGGCTGGGGCGGCAAACCGACCGAGCGGGATCTGGGCAGCCACCTCGGCGCGGCGGTCCTCGGGCATCGAGTCGATCATTCGAGTTGCGGCATTGGGGCTGATCGCGTTGACGGTAACTCCAAAGTTGGCGAGTTCCTTTGCCGTCGTCTTGGTAAAGCCGATGATGCCTGCTTTAGCGGTCGCGTAGTTGGCCTGCCCGAAGTTCCCATGCAGCCCGGTGTACGAGGTCACGTTGATCACCCGCCCATGACGCTGCGCCCGAAAGTGGGGTGTGCAAGCCCGAGTCAGCCGGAAGGTGCCGCCGGCGTGAACGGCCAGCACGCTCTCCCAGTCTTCGTCGGAAATCTTCCAGCTGACTGAGTCACGCAGCAGGCCGGCGTTGTTGACCACGATGTCAACGCGTCCGGTGTCCGCCACGATGGCCGCGACCGCCGCGTCCACGGACCCAGTGTCGGCGACGTCCACCACCCGGGTACGGAGCCCGCCTTCGGCAGCGTTCGCTACGGCCGATTCATCGCGATCAAGGGCGAAAACATCGGCACCAGCGGCATGGAAGAATTTAGCCAGTTCCAGGCCGATGCCGCGACCGGCGCCGGTCACGATCGCGGTCCGGCCGGTGAAGTTGAACTCGACGTTCGCCAAAGTTCTGCCTTTCTATTGTCAAGATCGTACGGTGGCTATCGGTCAGCTGCCCACCCGACGGTGTTCGTGTGAGTTCAATTGGTGGGCAGCGGTTTCCGCTCAGTCTGGCTTCAGCCAATGCATTCCTCAGCAGTTACTCGGAACCTGCCCGACCCGCATGTCGCACATCTGGGAAACCGAGGTTCCGTCCGACGAGTTCCTTCATGATCTCGTTGGTGCCTGCCCAGATTCGCGTGACGCGCGCATCCCGCCAAGCGCGGGCGACCCGGTACTCGGTCATATAGCCGTAGCCACCGTAGACTTGGACGCAACCGTCGAGGACGCGACCCTGCACATCGGAGGACCACCACTTGGCCTTCGCCGCGTCGACCGCAGTCAGTTCGCCCCGCACGTGGCGGTCAACACAGCGGTCGACATAAGCCTGCGTGACTTCCATCTCGGTCGCCATCTCTGCCAGGTGGAACTTCATCCCCTGGAACGACCCGATGCTTTGTCCGAACGCCTGGCGTTCCTTGGCATAGCTGATGGTGTCCTCGAGGATCGAAGCGGCATGCGCGAGATTGGCGACCGCTCCACTGATCCGCTCCTGGGGTAGGCGGTCCATCATATGTTTGAAACCGCTGTTCTCCTCCCCCAGCAAGTTCTCCTCAGGCACGAACACATCATCGAAAAAGAGCTCTGCAGTGTCGCTTTCGGGCTGTCCGATCTTGTCGAGTTTGCGGCCGACGGTGAAACCGGCCATGCCCTTCTCGACCACGAAGAGTGACAAGCCACGCGACCGGGCGTTTGGAGTCGTGCGGGCAGCCACAACGACGAGATCGGCCGACCCGCCATTGGTGATGAATGTCTTCGAACCGTTGAGTACCCAACCGCCAGAAGCACGTTGGGCCGTGGTTTTGATACCCGCGACATCGGTACCACCCGCACTCTCGGTCATACCCATCGCGGTTACCAGCTCGCCGGAACAGAATCCCGGCAACCACCGCTGGTGCTGCTCAGACGTGCCCAGCTCGACAAGGTAGGGCGCCACGACATCGACATGAATCGCAAAGCAAGAGTTCGCGGCGAGCGAGAAGCGAGCGAGTTCTTCACCGAGGATCGCCTGATATCCCCAGTCGGGAGCACCGCTACCGCCGAGGTGCTCGGGAACTCCGAGGCCCAGTAACTCTGCCTTGCCGGCGATCCGCCAGATCTCCCTGGCGAAGCACCGCTGCTCGATGAAGGATTCGTAGCGAGGTTCAAGGTCACGGTCGATGAAGGAGCGCACAGATTCCCGGAAGGCGAGATGCTCCTGCGTCTGATTCATATTCCTGCTTCCGTACCGTTCTTGGTCGCCACCTGGTGTACGGCGACCGGAGGCGTCATGGCGGATCCCGCATGGCCGAAGAGCTGTTGTGCCAGTACGCGCTTGAGGACCTTGCCGGTGGCGCTCATCGGGAGTTGATCGAGGATGACGAGCTCGCGGGGACGCTTGTAGCGCGCCACCCGTTCGGAGATCCAATCCAGAATTGCCGGCGAATCGTCGGCCGCGGACGCCGTCAGTCGCACGACCGCAACCACTTCCTCGCCGTACCGTGGATCGGGACGACCGATCACCACGGCATCGACAACAGCTGGGTGGTGCTTGAGGTTCTCCTCGATCTCGCGGGGATACACGTTGTATCCCCCTCTGATGATGAGCTCCTTCTTGCGGTCGATGATGGCGATGTATCCGTCGTCGTCCCTGATGCCGATATCGCCGGTACGAAACCAGCCATCGACCATGACTTCGGCGGTGGCATCCGGGCGGCCGAGGTATCCCTTGAAGACGTTGTGCCCCCGGACGACCACCTCGCCGCGTTCTCCGGTGCGGACGAACTCGATTCGATCGGAAACATCATCGCGGGCGATCTCGACCTCAACACCCCAGACCGGGCGACCGACGGTTCCGGGCCGACGCGGGAAGTGTGGCTGGTTGAAGCACACCATCGGGGAGGTCTCCGAAAGGCCGTACCCCTCCATGATCACCGTGTTGAATGCCGCTTCGAAGTCAGTGAGCAGCGAAACCGCCATCGGTGCGCCGCCTGAGGTGCATAACCGCAGCGTCGGGATCTGCGCAGCGCCGGCGCGCGCGGCTTCGAGCAATGCGACGTACATGGTAGGTACACCCTCCAAGATGGTGACACGGTGCTCGGCCATCAGTCGCAGCGCATCTTCGGCATGGAAGCGGGGCATGACCACCAAACAACTGCCCGCCAGGAAACCCGCGTTCATCACGCAGGTCATGCCGTACACGTGAAAGAGCGGAAGTGCGGCCAGGATGACATCCTGCTCGGTAAGGCTGAATAGGTTCGGCGAAGCCGAAATCCAGGCGTTCCAGAGCAAGTTCGAGTGCGACAGAACCGCACCTTTAGGCGTTCCGGTCGTGCCGCTGGTGTAAATGACCACGGCGTCGTCGTCGCCCGCGAGCGCCGGTCGCTCAGTCGGCCCAGAGGCGGGCGGTAGTTCGGCCCAAGTCAGACTCCGACAACCCACTCTGTCGGCAACCGGGGAAGCCACATCCGCGGGATCGCCGCTGGTGACGAGTAGCGACGCCCCGCTGTCGACGATCGCGTGCTCAAGTTCCTTGGCCGACAGTAGTGGATTGAGCGGCACCACCGTCGCTCCCACCGCCAGACCCGCGAAATATGCCTCAATGAAGGGGATCCCGTTGTTCATCAGGATCGCGAGTCGCTGCCCGCTAGTTACACCCTGCTGGGCGAGTGAGGAGGCCGAAGCTCGCACATTGAGAGCAAGCTCGGCATAGGTAATCGTTTTGCCGTCTGCAATCACCGCAGGCCTGTCCGGAAAGCGTGTGGAGCTCTCGAACAGTAGCTCACAGGTCGCCGTCATCTTGTTCCCCATCTCCGTGTGCCTACCCGCCCGGTCAGCGGGCCCGAACCGTGTCGCGCACTGCGCACGGCAGGAACTGTCGGAGCGAACCGCACTCTGCATCCTTCCGAGGTGAATGAACGCTTAGTCACTAAGCTTACTGAGCTGTGCCGAATCCGGCAAGCCGCGGGTAATCTCTCATGCAGGAGGCGCCGATCCTGACGCCGTGGACGCAAGACGCAGCCGACGAAATCGGGATCGGTTTGCGAATCAGCCTGTGTGCCGACAGCTTTGAGTTACGTGCCGCAAACTCAATCCGTGGGGTACCACCGACCGCGGTGTCTAGCTGATAATCCCGATCTTCTCCACCGCGGCAGCTAGGTTTTCATTGGCCGTCAGTCGGGGATCTCGACAACCGATCACCAAGGCGGCGGCGATGCCGATGGACCCGGATGTTGAACCTGGCGCGGGGACGGTACCGGGGATGACGATGGAGTTCTCGGGCACTTCGTTCCCACTCGTTTCCAGGGAAACCCCGCTGACGTCGACCACTCGGCTTGCCGGGGTGATGGTGACCCCGGGCGCCAGGATGGCGCCATGTCGCACCCGTACCCCAGCACCCACTACACACCCACTGCCGATATGGCAGTCGTCCTCAACAATGGCCGGCCGGGCCTCGATCGGATGGAGCGAACCGACGATGCTGGTACATGGCAAGATCTTTACGCGAGAACCGATCTGTGCGCAGGTGCCCAGCGCCACCCAGGTGTCGATCAGAGTCTCTGCGCCGACCCAGACGCCGAGGTGCACGTAGCAGGCCGCCAGCGTGGTCCCGGGGCCGAAGAACGATCCATGCCGGGCAACTGCGGGCGGCGCAACCCGGATCTGCCCTACTTCTAAGCCGCGCTTCAATGGGAATCGATCTCTGAACTGCAGCGGACCGGCCTCAAACACTGTCGTTGGCTGACTATGCCGGTAATACAAGTCGAGGGCCTTTTTCACCCATAGGTTGACGGTCCACTCACCCTCCGTCTGATCGGCACAACGAATGTTGCCACTATCGATCAGATCGACGGCCTCGCGAGTGGCGCGCCACTCCGCTCGATTAAGTGTGGTGGGCATCCGTGCCCAGATCTCAGCAATCGTCTCGGCAAGCTGTTCGGTGCCAGCCATTAGTTCCTCCCTCAGCCTGGGGCCGTATCGATGAGCACCAACTCGATACTGGTTACTGACGTCCGATTCGCGCGTAGGTCTCCGGTCGCTTCTGGCGATACAGAAGCGCCAGACCAATTCCGGCCAGAATGCTGCCGTACACCAGCACGAACGTCCCCATGACCAATGTCTTTGTGCCGCCGATCAATACGTCGATATTCGCGGTGGCGACGACTGTGCCGACGAGCAGGCCGACGAAGGCCACTGCCGGTGCGATCGTCGACTTCCAGCGGCTCACCCGAATCGAGTTGCGCCAGAAGTAGACCGGAATAGCAATGCTGGTCAGCAGCAGCAGGACGATCAGGACATAGCCAAAAATGCCGAACAATACCGCGTAGAGCATCGTGGGATCGGCGCCGAAGATCACCAGTGGCGCGATCCCTAGCAGGTTCAGCACAGTTACCGCCGCTGATGATCGGTGCGGCGAGCCATGCCGCGGGTGCACCGCGCTGAGGAACTTAGGCAGGATCCGATCCACGCTCAAGTTGTAGAGGTAGCGGGACAAGATATTGTGACCGGCCAGGATAGCGGCGAAGGTGCTGGTGACCAGCAGCAGGGTGACGAGATCGGTGGCCAGCCGGCCCAGGTAGTGCTCGAAGCTGGCAAGTACCGATCCGGTCGGATCGGCAGCGGCGGCGTCAACCACCGAGCCTGGACCATAGGCCTGCACAAACACCCAGGCGGTGAAAACGTAGAGGCAGGTCACGAATGCCACGGCCATATACACCGTACGAGGAATCGTCCGGTCCGGCGTACGCACCTCCTCGCGAAAAATAATTGACGCTTCGAACCCGCCGTAACAGCACATCGCCAGCAGCAAGCCAACACCGGCCGATCCGGAGAACATCGCAGGCGGCGTGAACGAGTCCAGCGCTAGTCCCTCGGCGCCACCAGTGAACACAACTACCGCGTCGTAAAGCAGGACCAGGCAGATCTCGGCAAGAAGCGCGACGATCAGGACACGCGCCGAGAGTTCCAACTTGAAGTAGCCCAGCACGCTGACGACGACAGCGAGCCCCGCCACCCATACCCACCATGGGATGTCGGGACCGCCGAGTGTCTTCCCGACCAATACCGTCAGAACCAAGCCCCCGTAGGAGAAGCTGGCTATCAGCATGAAGTAGTAGCAGAGGATGGCCAGGAACGACGCCCCAAGACCGACCAGGCGCCCCAGGCCCGCAGTGATGTACGCGTAGAAGCCGCCCGGGTTGGGCAAGTGCCGCGACATCGAGGTAAAACCGACGGAGAAGGTGAGAAACAACGCGCCCGCGACCAGGTAGGCGACAGGCGCTCCGAGTCCATTGCCGACACCAACGACCACGGGAATGAATCCCACGGCGATCGACAGCGGCGCATTGAACGCCAACACCGTGAAGAACAGTTGCATGGTCCCGAGGTTCCCACGAAGTCGCGACGGCTCCCGGCCGTTCGTTGCGGCCGCAGCCTCTGTCGGTGTAGCACCTATTTCCACCGTATTTCCTTTCTCGCAACGGTCAACGGCATGGAGTCGCCTCGAACTCATAAAGCCAGAACCGACAGCCCGACCCATGAAGGCGCTACTCGGCCATCAGTGACTACTGGAAGCCTTCATCGAACACGCCGGCATCGAACTGGCTGCGCTCCTGATCCGCGAGGTCCCGCTGGATTTCGTGCGCAGCATTGTGACCGGCAAGACCCGAAACATACAATGCCGGCCATGTTCCATTGCTGCAGAAATACAATCCCCTAACGGGCGCACGGTAATCACTGAAGCCAGCCACCGGCCGCCAGTTGAACGCGCGCGATGCGGTGATGTTGCCATGCAGCGCATGGCCTTCCAGTAAGCCGAACTCATTCTCCAAATCACGGGGTGTCAAGTACCGATAATCCTCGACGATCTGATCCAGATTTGAGATATGCGGTGACAGAAATCCCAGAACGTGCTTGGCCCAGGTGTTTCCGATCGACTTCCAATCGCCCACCGCGAGGTGGTACGGAGCGTAGGACACGGACAGACTCATGACGTGTCGTCCTTCGGGCGCGAGCGTTGGATCAGCAGCGGTCTGCACCAGACCGTAGATGATCGGATCGCCTGACCAGTCGCCGCGGGTGGCCGCCACATAGCTTTGTTGCATGGCATCCTGCGTCATGCCGATCCGGAAACCACAACGAGCAAGCAGGTCATTCTCAGCGCGATCGGTCGCACAAGCGAACTGAGGCAAGTCATTCAGCGCGACATAGACCTTCGACATGCAACCGGCCATGCCGACGCCGGCGAATGCGGATCGCGCATCGGGATCAATCGCATCCTCGGGGACCAGGTCGAGGATCGTGGTCTTCGGATTGATCGCGGATGCGACTACTCCAGCACTGATCTCCTCGCCACCCTCGACAACAACACCTTCGACGCCCTTCGAGCCGACCTTGATCTGTTCAACGGCACAGGCGGTTCGGATTTGCCCGCCTCTGGCCAGAAACGAGTTGGCCAATGCCTCAGTGATGGCACCCATACCGCCGATGGGCGCGCGTGACGCAAAGTCGGCCGCCGCGCTGATCTTCGGCCGGTTCCGGACCGCACTGCTACCCCGATACAGGGCGCGGTGCATCAGCTGAAACGCCGTACCCGGGGTAGCCGGACCGAGGAAGTTACCCGTGGCGGCAAGCATCGCCAGCGAAGACTGTAACTCTTCGGACTTCAGATGCTCACGCACCAGATCAGTTGCGCTGCCGAACATCACCTTCGCAAATAATTCCTCCTGCGCAGCCGTCTTCGGCCGTGAGGCCACTTCGGCGAATGATGGCGGCGGACCGAAGAACGATACGTCGAGCGCCGTCGCCAATTCCATGATGTCGTCAAGAAGCCGACGCTGCGCCTCATAATCGCCGGGCGCGAACCGATCAAACTCTTTGCGAACGTCCGCCACATCCGGCCAGGACACCACCCGCCGCCCATCGGGGAACGAGATGAAGGAACTCGGGCGTAGCGATTCCGTCCATTTCAGCCCATGCTGCTCAAGCCGGAGGTCCGACAATACCTTGGCTTCGAAGTTGTGGGCGGAGTTAGCGACGAGGTTACCCCGCACGCCCGGAAACAATTCGGCGGTCGCACAGAGACCACCGATTGTTTCCCGCCGCTCAAGCAACAGGACGCGGAGGCCTGAACCCGCCAGGTATGAGCCCGCTACGAGACCGTTATGTCCGCCGCCCACGATGATGACATCGAAGTCTGGGCCTGCTCCAACTAGCATTCTGAACGGGCCACCTTCCTGTTAGGCCAATTTGTTCTTGCTGCACCGCACCCGACGGGATTCGCGGCCGGCAACGGTGCAGCGGACTGCCGAGTGTCGCCTCGACGGCGAGCACTCCGACGTCTAAGCGTCCGACCAAGACAGATAGACGTCTGTGATCGTCTCGCGGATATCGATCAGCATGCTTTGCCCGGCGGGCAGAATGTAGGTGTCCCCCGCCGTCGCGTCGATCGTCTCGCCGGCATCCGTCTCGATCACAATGTGACCAGCCAGCAGGTGGGTGAATTCCTCTGCCTCGAGCGTGAACCGAAACTTCCCCGGTGTACAGCTGAACAGGCCCACTGTGCCTCGGCCATCCGGCGTCGAATAGAGAATGCTCCCGGCCGCCTTCGGCTCACCGGACAGGATCGTTGCTCCGACGATCGGGGTGGGTTCCATCTCCGCTGGTGCTGGAATGTGGGTCATCTGATGCCCTTTCGATTGCCGTTGGTCGCTATGTGGGGCCGAGCGTCAATCCGCCGTCAACCACGAGAGTGTGCCCAGTCATGTAGGAAGCATCGTCCGAGCATGCGAACGCAATCGCCGCCGCAAGCTCGTCAGGGGTTCCCTCACGTCCCATGGGGACCTGCCGTTGCACCGTTTCTCGCCGCTCATCGTCATTGGCGAAGGACGGATCGTTGAACGGTGTGTCTACCCAACCGGGGCACACGCTGTTGCAGCGAATGCCGAGGTGTGCGTTCTCCACCGCCACCTGTTTGGCGAAGTTGACCAGCGCAGCTTTGGAGGGTGCATACGGTGCTGAACCGACCTCACCGACCAGAGCGGCGCTCGACGCGGTGATCGATATGACTCCCCTGCGCCGTTTGCGCATCCCGCTCAGAACCGCTTGGACTACAACGAAAGTCGAGCGGGTGTTGATCGCGAACGTCCGATCCCACTCATCCAGACTGAGGTCTGCGATCGCCCCGACGATCGGCACGCCGGCATTGGAGACCAGCACGTCGATCGGCCCGAGGTGGATCTCCACTTGTTGGACCGCGGCCCGCACCTGGTCGGCAACCGACACATCGGCAGTAATGGCATGCGATTTCGCGCCCCTTGCCTCGATCCCCTTTCGGGTGATCTCGAGTTGGTCGCCGTTGATGTCCAGGACCGCAACGCAGGCACCTTCGTGTGCCATCCGCCAGGCCACCGCGCGTCCGATTCCAGTGGCTGCGCCGGTGACGAGACATATGCGTTCAGCGAATCTGGATTGTGCGATGTTAGGCATATGAACCTCGAATCACAAGTTATTCCCACGGATTTCGGCGGCCACGCGGAGGCCGGCGCGCACCCCCGGATGCAATCCACCACAGATGCCGTAGCCTCCCCAATCGCCGTTGACGCCGGCTCCGGCGGGGTTGGCAGCGTCAACGAATCCGCACCAGTCGCCGGCGAAGTGGATGTTGCCGACTGGGTTCACCATCTCGCCAACATGCTGGTCGAATCCAAAGGCAACTGCAGGGATTCCATGGGTCCAACGCCTGATCGAGTGTTCGCGAACCTTGTCTCGGGCTTCGGGGTAGATGCTGATGAAGTCGTTGGTAAATATCTCGGCGATGCAGTCGTCGGTGCGATCCGCGAGGGGTGCCGCCGACGGTCCCACCGCAATCATCTTGATCACCGAATGCTTCTGCTCCCCAACGGCACCCACAATCTGATGGGTCTTTGAGTTCAGACCCACGCTGAAGCTCTTGTCGATGGTCCATATAGCAGAGAAGCCATCCCACGGCACCGGCCCGCCATCAGCGAGCAGCAGCACGACCTCGACGATCGGCAGCACTCGCACGCTGTCCATTGCGGCCGCCTTGGTCGGTGAAAGTCGCCGCACAATCTGAGCAGTGATCGGGTGCGGAGTGGCCACCACTACGTGGTCGGCGTCAAGGGTTTTGTCCTGGCCGTTGTGCCGGTAGGTCACGGTGACCCGCTGGCCTTTCTGCTCGACGGCGGTGACCAGCGCACCGGTCACCGGTGGGCGCGGCAACTGCTCGGCCATCGCCAAGCCGATCACCGGGGCGCCACCCTCAACCGCTAGGAAGTCACCCCAGACCTCCGACGCGCCGCCGAAGGCGGGCATGCCGGTCAGCAACGAGAACGCCGAATCGCTCTCCAGCGAGACACCCATTTCAACGGCGGCGATACGGCGGTAGTAGGCCAAGACTTCGTCATGCACCGGCCCGATCCACTCGATCCCGGTGACGCTGACTAACTTGCCGATCAGTTCGTCAGTTTGGGGGCAACTCAGAGCATCGAGGGTTTCAGCGACGCGGGCGAAGGTCCGCAGGAAATCCGGACGGGCTTCCGGAGAGAACCCTAAATCGTCAGCCAGCTGTTCGGCTGTCGACAGTTCGACGCTGCACCCGTCGGAAGTGTGTAGCAACGGGGTCCCCGGCACCGGCACGGTCTTGATGCCGAGCTCGGAGAGCAGCCGGCTTTCGGGGGATTCGGGGTTGGGGTCGTACCATCCCTCACCTCCTGTCGTTGTTGGCCAGCCGCCCAGTTCGGTGCGCTGCGAACGCCCACCGATCTGCGAATCAGCCTCCAACACCACGACATCACGATCCCGAAGCAGATACGCCGCCGTCAGCCCCGAAAGCCCCGCACCGACAACCACGACCTCACACGAATCCGACATCCCACACCCTTCCCTGACCAAAACGTCGCCCAGCCTCAGCTGCACTTAGCCAACAACCTCATCCAGCAAACGCAACCAGTTACCACCAGTGAAAGCACTCACATCGGCAGCCGACCACCCACGCGCCAACAACGCATCAGCCAACGTCCGCATCCCCGTCGGGCCCGACCACTCGGGATGGTCAAACGCCAACGGCTCATACTGAATAATCGCGTCGCGACTCCACTTGCCCTGCCGCACCCACGCACGATCAATCTGGTTGTAGCCGTACCCGTAATCGCTGCCGAACCCCAGGTGCTCAATACCGATGAGCTCGGCAGTCCACTCCGCCATCTCACAGAACCGCTGTATTGTCGTATCGGTCCGATCCGGCAATAAGCGTGTATACGTTGTCAAACCCAACATTCCCCCGGCGGCCGCGAGTTCCTTCAATACCACATTCCGCTTATTGCGACTATTGCGGTAAGAGGTCCACTCATCCTGTGACGAGAACTCAACGGGATTAGCATGAGTCACTGCAACCGGCTTTTCTGAATGTTGAATCGTTTCCAAGCATGTCCGTTCACCACTATGAGATAGGTCGATCAACACACCAACCTCATTCATCTCGCGGACAACATTTCTGCCGATATGCGTCAGGCCTGCATCCGGATCGTCCCACGATCCTCCGGCGATCGCGTTCTGCTGGTTATACGAAAGCTGGATACACAGCACACCCAAGTCGCGGAACGCGCCAACCAAGTTAAGATCGTTCTCAAGGGGATCCGAATTCTGAAATCCAATCAGAATCCCTGTGCGGTTGGACTCTTTGGCCTTCACCACATCCGCTGCACACCGGATCGGCATGACTAAATCAGAATTCGCGAGAATTTGATGACGCCAATTGCCTACAATGTTTAGAGCGTCGCGCGCGTTATGCCATATTGCAACTGAGGCGTGCGCCATCGTCACATCACCCTCGCGCAGGTTCTCAAACATCTCTCGCGCCGACCGCGCTTTATATGGATGCCAGTCATCTACGTCAGCTTTACTTGTGGCTGGCATATGCCCGCGATATCCAGCGACATCCCAATGCATCAACATATCGACCGAGATCATGTCATCGAACTTCTGACCGACCGGCACCCCGAACGTACCCTCAATCGTCACGAGCCAGCTCCCTTCTGAAACTCCGTCTCTAACGGATGCTGCACAACAGGAATCACTTCTACTTCACAATATGGCCATGCCGGCAAGGACGACAGACCGGCGTGTAGCTCTTCCGGAGATTGCACATCCCACAACGAAATTCCGTCGCGCTGGCCCAGCACCCGCCACATGCGCGCTATTTTTCCTTCGCTCTGCAATGCGAGCCCGCGCTCACGCTCGGCGGCGAACAGGGCCTTCCGGTCTTCGCCCTGCAGCGATTCCGGCAAATGGGCTGACAAGCGCACCAAATACTGCATTAGAAATCCACTCCAATCCTCAATAACACCGAAGCCTCACACTGCAAATCACGACGCATACGGATCGGCAACCGGCGAACCATAGTCCACCACCTGCGTCTGCACCTGGGTGAACTCTCGTAACACGTCCAGCCCATTCTCTCGCCCCAGACCAGACTGCTTGAATCCACCAAACGGCAACGACCAATGCTGGGCGCGATACGTATTCACCCACACGCTCCCTGCTTCCATTTGATTCGCAACGCGATGAGCCCGCTGACCATCCCGCGTATACACCCCGGCGGCTAAGCCGTACTCCGTATCATTGGCCACCGTTACTGCCTCATCCTCGTCATCAAACGGCAACGTCACACCAACCGGTCCGAAAATCTCCTCCTGCGACAAACGCATCCCATTGTCGGCACGTAAAACCAGCATCGGAGGATGATAAAAGCCACCACTTTCCAACAACTCATCCGACACCTGCCCCGACAGCACCTCAAGACCATCACCACGAGCCGCCGCCACGTAACCGCGAACCCGCTCATGCTGCTCAGCCGTCGTTAACGGACCAATCTGGGTCCCTTCCAAAAACGGATCCCCCACGCGCAACATCGCCAACCGCTTTGACATCCGCTCAACAAACTCATCATGAACACCGCGCTGCACAATGAACCGCGACGGAGCCACACAACTCTGCCCGCCTGCACCCCAAATACCCGCCACCGCCGCCGGTACAACCGCATCTAAGTCGGCGTCATCAAACACAATCAACGGCGACTTACCACCTGCCTCAACAACGACTCGCTTCAGGGACCCACCCGCCGCCGCTGCAATCTCACGGCCGACTTTCGAACTCCCGGTGAACCCGATCGCCGCGACGCCGGGGTGCCCCACTAAGGCAGCACCGACGTCAGCGCCACCATTCACCACATTCACCACACCCGGAGGAATACCCGCCTCCGAAGCCAACCTCGCCAACTCCAGGGCCGTCACCGGCGTATGCGGCGACGGCTTAATCACCACCGCATTACCCGCTGCCAGCGCTGGCGCAACCTTCCAACTCGTCAACGAGAACGGCCCGTTAAATGGCGCCAACACCGCGACCACACCCAACGCCCGCGGAATCATCCGCGCAAACCGCGTCGACGACATCTCCAGACTCGCACCCTGAATCTTGTCCGCCGCACCCGCAAAATACGAATACCACCGCGCCGTGGCCGCAATCTCTGCCCGTGCCAGCCACAACGGCTTACCCGTATCCCGCGCCTCCAATTCCCCAATCACATCTGCCCGGGCCTCAATCAACCCAGCCAAACGCAATAGACAATCACCACGCTCAGTGCCCGACAACGACTGCCACACACCTAAGGACCCACGCGCCGCCGCTACCGCGGCGTCCACGTGATCAACCGACGCCTGTGCCGCAGCTACCCAACCGCGGCCCGACGCCGGTTCTACGCTCTCAACAAACTCACAGCCCTCACGTACCTCAACGCCCCCAATCCACATCCCCCGCAATGGAAGACGACTCAAACCCTCATGCGCCACGCTCAAACCTCCAAATAACACCAACACCGCAGGCCCGACAACACGTCGCACCCAAGCCCAGACAGATGCCCACACCCTACGAAACTAAGCGCTCATTTACAAGAGATTGCGGCTCTGAGGCGCCAACTCGATTTCGCGGCTGCCGCCGCGCCGCTGCGCCACACTAGTAAGAAGCGGCGACACGCGTGGCATGCAGGAAGGTATGCGCCACGCCCGGGCAGGACGCCAGCTGGCCGGAACATCACTCGGCAACGGCGAACTTGGGTACTCCCCTTGACGTAAACCGTGAGCACGGTCACACTCACTAAGCGAGCGCTCGTTTAGCTCGATGTGTTTGCATCGCTGACCAATGGTCGATTCGCCCCTTCGAAAGGAACCTCCATGCGCCAATGTGCTCCCGCGCGAACGCGTCCAGCCGTCGAGTCGGCACTATGACCACCACATCAGCGTCCAAGGGGAGCCCCGAATCGCCGGTACCCGCTGACTTGGAGTCGGGGCACCTTAGTCGGCGAGCACTCGTTTCGCTCGCGTTGTCGTCCTATGTCCCAGCGGTCGGTATCGCGATCATGCCGCTGTTGGTCGTCAGCGTCTCCGGTATCACTGGATGGCAGAGTTCACTGCTTGCCACTTTCGCCCTCATTTTCATCGGTCGCGCAATCATCGAGTTCGCGCGCCGCTACGTCGCTTCTGGTTCGTTGTATTCCTACGTCGGCGAGGTGTTCGGTCCGTGGGCGCGTATTCTGACAGGCGCTGCCCTGTTGTGTGGATACATCTGCGGATCTGCCGGCATGGCGGGTGCCGTCGGAATCTTTTTCGGCAGTTTTCTCAGTTCGTTCGGGCTGACCGGCGCGCTCGAAGTCGGCGCGCAGATCGCGTTCTTCGCTACTGCCTGCCTCATTGTCGCCGCCATCACCTATCGCGGCCTGGATACGTCGATCAGGGTCGCGGTGATACTCACAGTCCTGGCAGTCCCCCTGGTTCTTGTCATCACGATCGCTAGTGCGTTCCACACTGGACTCGAGCTGAATGCGCAGTTCAGTTTCAGTGACTTCAGCTTCAGCCACACTCTGCATGGCATGGCATTGGCCGCAGCTGCTCTTGTCGGTTTCGAAAGCTCAGCGGCTTTGGCATCGGAGACCCGCGATCCGCGCCGCAACGTCCCGTTGGCCATCATGGCTGTTCCCATCGTCCTCGGCGGGGCCTATCCATTCATCACAATGCTGCAAGCTCCCGGATTGATCGCTGCCTCCGACCAGTTGGCCGAGGGTGTTTCGGCACCGGCAGCGCTTGCACTGCAAGCCGGCCTGGGTTCATCGGTGGCCGCGGCAACGGATCTCGTGCTCGCGATCGGGACGTTCGCCGCACTGGTCGGATTCGTCAGCTACGGCTCTCGGTTTGCGATGACGCTTGCCAGAGATGGCCTGTTACCGGCGGCTATCGGACGTGTTCACCCGCGCCACCACAGCCCGAATACCGCGATCAGCGCGGTTTTGATTGTCAGCTTTTTGACGATATCGATGCAGACCGCGCGCACTGGCAGCGCAACCGCCGCTTACACTGCGGTCGCAACGCTTCTTGTCTATTTGTGGGTGCTGCCGTACGCACTCATCGCTGCCGGCGCGATTGTGCTGACCGTCCGAGCACGAGAGTTTCGCCCGGGGCTATGGTTCGCAGCAGTCCTCGGCGGCGCGGCCTTCGTTTGGTGCTATGTCGACGGAGTGCTGAATCCACCTGCCCCACCGTCAGATTCGCTGGTCTATATCGCGCCAATCGTGATCGCGGTGGTGTCCGCCGTGTTGGCTGCGAGTGCCCGCTGGGCGGGAGGTCGAACCCGGTCTGGTGAGCAGGCTCGTTGAGATATATGGAGAGCACCTACGTGAGTATCCAGACTCGGCGCAATGGGGCTCAACGGCTTTGCGCTCGAACGATAAAGTGAGAGGGACGACAAGATGCGTTTTGGAGCAGTGGTGGGCAACGATCCCACCACCATCGGGTGTGAGGCTCGCCTGCTGGAAGAGCGCGGTGTAGACACGATCTGGTTCCCCGATGCGCCGCTGATCGGCTATGGTGATCCGTTTGCGTGTATGGCGTTGGCCGCAGCTGCAACTGATCGAATTCGTCTGGGTACCAACATTACCCCAGCGGGAACTCGTCCTGTCGGGATGCTGCTCACGCACTTCGCCACGATCAACCGGATCGCGCCCGGTCGCGTGCGCCTTGGCTGGGGAAGCGGCTCGTTCTCGCGCAGCCTGCTCGGGCAACCCGCGCTCAAGGTCCGCGAACTTCGCACCGAGCTGACCGCATTGCGCGCGCTACTCACACATCAGTCGGCCGAAATCAACGGGCAGAAGATCCATTTCAACACTTCCGGCCGCCGATGCCTCAACCTCAAGGATTCACAGCCGTTGGAGATCGCCGCGCAAGGACCCCGCGGCGCGGCCCTTGCCGGCGAGTTCGGCGACGGCCTCATGACTGCCGGCGAAGTTCATCCGGAGCGACTACGCATACTGCTCAACGCCGCTCTCGAAGCCGCGGGCAGCGCAGGTCGACCGACCGAGGACTTCTCCTTCACCGCCGAGGTGGGCCCGCTCTGCATTCTGCGCCCCGGCGAATCAGTCGATAGTCAACGGGTGATCGCGAGCGTACAACCAGCGGTGACCGGTCACTTCGGATTCTTCCTGGTCGCCCGCCTTCACCCAGACCAGGTCGACCCTGGTGTCCGCGGCGCCTACGCCAAGTTTCTCGTATGGGCCAACGAGTGCTTCGGGCCGGACCCCGATGAGCAGTTCCGCGCGCTTTGCGACAACTACATCGGACGCAACCCAGAACACGACCAGTTCGTCACTGCCGGCGCCATCAAGGCTCACACACTGACCGCGCCACTCGAAGCAATGGCCGAGCGACTGCAGGAGATCAGCCGCGCCGGCGTAACCGATGTTGCAGTGCTCTACGGCCTGGACCAGCCGTGGGCGGAGAACGAAGCGCTCGCCGATCTAGTTACACTAATGGAGCATGTCGGCTGATCTGCCCGGGTCGCGAGCACCGACCTCTCGCCCGGTTCGAAGCCGAGACGGTGGGGGCATGTCACCCGGCTGTAGGCATCTCGGGCTGAACGCCGCGCGTCCTTGTTAACCGTGCACATTACGAGCCAGGGTGTCGATGTCTGTGCTTCGCACGATCCGTGCGGGCCAGGCCTGGACGCTCACGCCTGCGTCAACGCCACCGCGCAGGTAGACCGGGACCGCGGCCACGAGCCGCGGTGAAGTATCGTGTTTCGCAGGCGTAACCCGCGACGGATTGTTGCGCCACGCAAAGTGACTCAGCCAGCACCCAAGCGTATCGCGCGGCGGTGAGCCGGATGCCCTGTCACCGAGGTGACCACCACCTCAAAGTCGGAGCGTTGCTGGTGCGCCCTTGGATCGGCGAACGACAGGGTATGTTTGTCACGGCCCGGTGTTTGCGCCTGCAGTCCGATGTCCACGGGCCTTCGGACTGCGCGCCTCCGTGGTCAGCTCATCGACCGGCATGCACTACACGAGTGAGATCACAACTGCCCGTCCAAGTTTGAATATCCCCAACCGGTGTCGCGGATCAATCCGACAGGCTCTCTAGCGAGGCGCCCTGTTGCCTGATCCCGAGAAATCCGACGAGCAGACCTGGCACGAGCGCCCCGACCACCGCGCAGTACAACATGAACCCGTAGAAACCATGCTCAGCCGTCGCATCACCAAGCACCACAACAATGACTGGGCCAAAGATGGCGCCGGTACGGCCTACCCCATCGGCCAAACCCATCGCCCGGGCTCGCAGCCGGGTCGGATACGCTCCGGCGGTGTAGTTGTACATGCTGTACAGCCACAGCCCCGACCCTGTCCCCACCAACGCCCACCCCACCCACAGCAACGCATCAATCTGATGCACGTGCGAGAAGACCCATATGAGCAGGAGCGCTCCGCTGAAGATTCCGGCGCTGAGGCAAACCAGGGTGCGGCGCTCGACCCGCTCGTTGACCAACGAAGCTAAAAGCGCGCCGGCGGCGTAACCGGGTCCGTAAATGAGGATGGTGACCAGGAAGAACTGCGGCGCAGCAAAGCCATAGGACTGCATATGCACTGCCATGAAGGCTTCGCATCCGAAAATGATTCCGCTGTATCCGAGAATCCATGCGGGGGTGACCACCAGTGTCCTCCGAAGTGATTCACCCCGGAATAGCTCGCCCAAAGTCACCTGCTCAGTGATGGGCAATACCGGCGGATTCGCTTCGCGTAGATCAGGTTCAGGAAGCTGGCCTCGCTGCCGCTGCACCGCACGCTCGATCCTTTCGACCACCTGGTTCGCCTCAGTCCACCGGCCCTTGGCCGCAAGCCATCGCGGTGACTCCGGGGCCGCGAGCAACGCGCATGCCGCGACGATTGCCGCCACTCCGAGGCCCCAGATGTAGGTGCGATAGTGCTCTGGCACAAGGTAGTGCGCCGCGGCCAAGGCGAGTACCGCCCATAACCCGGTCGTCGCTTGCGCGCCCGAGGTGATGCGACCGCGAACATCCGGTGGCACAAATTCATTCATGTACACCGCACTGACCACGCACACGAATCCGATGCCGATAGCTTGCACGAAAGTCGCCATCAAGAGGCCGACGTAGTTGGGAGCCACGGTGCCGCCGACGAGCGTACCCAGCCCGGCGAGCAGGGATCCCCAGACGATGGTCTTCTTGCGGCCGAACCGGTCTGCGAGGTGTCCCCCGGCGAGTTCGCCGACCACGACACCCAGCCCCAGCTGAACTGCGCTGAGCCAGGCATACTGCAAATGGCCAAAGTCCTTGGACCACACAAAGATGTACAGGAAGGGAACGTATGCTCCGGCGGCGGTCGTAAGCCCATACGCCATCTGTACAAGCAAGCACGGCCACCAATGGATCCGGGCGGAAGGCAGGCGATCCATCCGGGCCGCTATCGCATTGGGCGACAGCATGATCCGTTCCGGATGGAGATCCGCGATCGGAGTGTTGCCTATACCACCGGGCTGTCGAATCAAGTGCGTACTCCTGTCGTACTTGTCGGCCTCTGGACCGCCGCGCCCGGGCCGCAGCTGCAACTGCAACTGCAACTGATCAGAATTCCGATAGTCTTATTTCTGTATTGCGTCTCAGCTGCGCCGCGTTCAGTCCACGGTGCTGCCGGCCTCACCAATCCTGCGGTGACCGCTGGCGATGCATGTCCCCATGCGCACCGGTTACAGGGTGTGGCTTAGTCCCTTAGGACGGTGGGCATTCAAAAGTGGGGTTCCCGGTGAGCCTTCTGTGTCAGCGGTTCGCTGCAGCGTTGACCATCGCGCAAACTTCACCCACCAGGTGCCAAGGTCGCGGCTGGTTATACACCGACCTAGTTCTCCCCCAACGCGCTTACGTCGCAGCAGGCAGTTGCTGGTTCAGCTCGTCTGGATTCCAGTACACCGTTTCGCGCTGCACAAGTCCGTCGCGGATCTGATCGACAATGCAGTAGTGCATCACGACCCTGGTGCCACCTGGCGCCGCACCTACCCCGCGATAGAGCGCGTGAAGTGCAACTTCACCAGCGACGAACTCGCCGTCACTGAACACGTTGAGATACTCGTTCTTCGTGTCGGTCATATCGGCGAGCAGCCCTTTCACGAACTCCACGAACTTCTCGCGGCCGACCCGTGGCTCATGCTCGGTGACATCCCGAAAGACACAGTCCTCAGCGAGAAAGGTGGAAAATAGCTCAAGGTCGCGTGCCTCCACGGCCGCCTCCACCTGACCCTTGAAGGTTTCCACGGCCGTCCTATTAGGCTTCATTGATCCCATTTCATCTCCGTATCGAATTGCCGTTGCCCTTACACCACGACGCATTACGATTTCTGGTCGCGCGCCCCTAAGGCCAAAAACAATCCATCCATCGTTATGTTGGGCACGTCATGTGCCAACCCCGTCGGAAAACAGCGGATCCTCGCGAAGACTTCACCTCATGGCAACTCCCCCTCGATTGGTTGAAAGGGCGATGGCTCGGCTGGACCTGCACTGGACCAGGTGCTCGCATCTCATGGGTCCCAGCGCTGCGATCTCTGTACATACGTTAGGTTACTAAGCGCTTGGTATCAAGCGGAGGTTTCCCTTACGTGATGCCTGCCGACCCGCACGGTCTACCTGGCAAACGCCGAGTGGACTAGAAGCTTCGGGCTTAGACGCGCTCGGCGGCGGGTAGCGCGGCGAGGATGTCGTTGACGCGGTCGCGGGCGTCGCCGAAGAGCATCTGGGTGTTCTCGCGGAAGAACAGCGGGTTCTGCACGCCGGCGTAGCCCGAGGCCATGGACCGTTTGAACACGATGACGTTGTCTGCGTTCCACACCGTGAGTACCGGCATACCGGCGATCGGGCTGCCGGGATCCTCGGCCGCGGCCGGGTTGACGGTGTCGTTGGCGCCGATGACCAGGACCACGGAGGTGCCGTCGAAGTCGTCGTTGATCTCGTCCATTTCCAGCACGATGTCGTAGGGCACCTTGGCCTCGGCGAGCAACACGTTCATGTGGCCGGGCAGGCGACCGGCGACGGGGTGGATGCCGAAGCGGACGTTGACGCCGCG
>NZ_MVHF01000066.1 GCF_002086485.1 Mycobacterium aquaticum
CGACCCCCGCAGCCCCCCACCCCCCCCGCCACCCCCACCCCGCATCAAACCACCCCCGCCCTGTTTCGCACGATGCCCTCCCCCCCCCACCCGGGCGGCCGGGCCCATGCGCCCGGGCCGTCTGTGTTCGCCGCTAAACTCGGCGGATACCTGACCAGATCGGAGGCACTGCCGTGCTCCAGCCGTGGTTGCTCATGTCGCGGGTCTTGCTCGCGGCGGCAACGCCGATGGCCGCCCTGGCCGTGACTTCGGCCCCTGCCTCTGCCACCCCGGGAGTGCTCGTCTACCCCGGCATGGAGATCCGCCAGGACACCAACGTGTGCACGTTGGGGTTCGTCGACCCGGTCGCCCGGGTGGCGTATACCGCCGGACATTGCCGGGGCAGCGGTGCCGTCGGCGACCGGGACGGCAACTTCATCGGCCAGCAGGCGTCCTTCCAGGACAACACGCCCGACGGCGCCACCATCGACACCGATCACGTGATCGCCGACTGGGAGACCATCCAGCTGGCCGGCGACGTCGCGGTCAACAACATCCTGCCGGGCGGCCGGATGCTCGTCGACGACCCTGGCGCGGTGGCCACTCCGGGCCTGCCCGTATGCCATTTCGGCGTGATCACCGGTGAGACGTGCGGAACCGTCGAGGCGGTCAACAACGGGTGGTTCACCATGGCTCACGGTGTGGTCAGTCAGAAGGGTGACTCGGGCGGCCCGGTGTACGTCATCACGCCCGATGGGCGAGCTGCCATCGTCGGCGTGTTCAACAGCACGTGGGGGCAGTTCCCGGCCGCGGTGTCGTGGCAGAACGCGAGCGGCCAGGCCCGCGGCATGGTGCAGGCCTCCAATCAGGTCGACGGTCACCAATAGGCTTGTGTCACAGCGTTAGTCGAGCAGTTCGTAAACCGGGATGGACGGCGCCGCGGCCCTCAGTTCGGCGTCGGACGAGTGCGGTGTCAATCCGGCCATGTGCCCCTTGACCTCCCAGTACCAGCGCGCGAGGTAGTGCTGCAGCAGCGCGGGTTTGGCATCGTCGGGCACCTCGGCCAGCCGTCGGGTCGAACGCCGCCAGCGTGGGCCGGTCTCGACCACTCCGGCGGCTCGGGCGTTGCGGACCCACTGGGTCTCTCCGCGAGGTGACACCAGAAAGTTCTTGCCGTCCAACGTCATCAGGTTGACCACCACGGACCGGATCTGCCCGGTGCGTCGGCCGCGGATGCGCAGCGCGGTGGTGCCTGCGATGCTGACACCCGCTTCGGCGAGCCGGCGGATCAGATCGTTGCCTGCGCGGGCCAGCGGGCCCGGAGCGTCATATCGCGTGGTCATGGTGGCCTCCTGTGGGATAGAAACCTGTGGAATAGAAACGAGATCAGTGCTCTCGATTAACAGCGTGACACGACGGCGCCGAAAATTCAAGAGCACTGATCTCGGTTGTGTCAGACTGCTGTCGTGGGTAAGCGTCAAGAAAGCCGCGAGCGCATCGAAACCGCGATCATCGAAATCGGCCGCAGACACCTGGTCACCGAGGGTGCGGCCGGGCTGTCGCTGCGGGCGGTCGCACGTGAACTCGGCATGGTGTCCTCGGCGGTCTATCGGTATGTCGCCAACCGGGATGACCTGCTGACCCTGCTCGTGGTCGATGCGTACACCGAACTGGCCGACGCCGTGGACCGGGCCGTCGCGGATGCGCCCGCCGAATCGGATTGGCGGGCGAGGATTGTCGCGACGGCCCGGGCTGTGCGCCAGTGGGCGGTCGAGCAGCCTGCGCGCTGGGCGCTCCTCTACGGGAGCCCGGTGCCCGGCTATCACGCACCCGCCGAACGGACCGTCGGGCCCGGGACGCGCGTGGTCGGTACGCTCTTCTCGGTGGTGGCTGCCGCGATGGCCGCGGGGGAGCTGACCGACTCGGGTGCCGCTGTGGGGCAACCGCTCTCGGCGGATTTCGACCGGCTGCGCGTCGAGTTCGACTTTCCCGGCAGTGACGACATCCTGGCGAAGTGCTTCCTGCTGTGGGCCGCGCTGGTCGGTGCGGTGAGCCTGGAGGTGTTCGGGCAGTACGGTGCCGACACCCTGACGGATCCGGGGATGGCGTTCGAAGTCCAGATCGGATTGCTGATCGAGATGCTGGCCCGTTGATATAGAAGCATTGACTTATATAAGTTCAGCCTTTTATATTGGCGGTGTGCACGCCTTCGACGTCCTGGGGGACCCCGTGCGGCGTCGGATACTCGAACTGCTCGCCGATGGCGAGCAGTCGGCCGGTGCCATCAGTGCAACCGTCCAGGCCGAGTTCGCGATCAGTCAGCCGGCTGTATCGCAGCATCTGAAAGTGCTGCGCGACAACGGTTTCGCATCGGTACGTCGCGACGGTCAACGTCGGCTCTACTCGGTGGACAGCGCACCGCTGCGCGATATCGACCAGTGGCTGGGCACCTTCCGGCGGTTCTGGACACCGCACCTGGACGCTTTGGCGACCGAGATTGCGCGCGGCAAACGACAGCGGAGAAGTGAAGGGATGCAACATGATCGACGTCAGCCATCAGATGAACAGGACGCGCCGCAGCGTGGGTGACCGTGTGCTGGAGGCCGGCGAGGCGCACGTCGTGACGATCGGTCAGGCGTATCCGACCGACGCGGCTGACCTCTGGGATGCGCTGACCAATGCCGAGCGGATCCCGCGGTGGTTCCTGCCGGTCAGTGGCGAGCTGAAGGTGGGTGGCCGCTATCAGTTGGAGGGCAACGCCGGCGGCACGGTGCTGAGCTGTGACCCGCCGCGCGAGTTCACTGCGACCTGGGAGTTCAACGGGGCCGTCAGCTGGATCGAGGTCCGGGTGTTCGACGACGGCGAGGACCGGTCCCGTTTCGAACTCGCGCACATCGCCCGCGCCGACGATCCGATCTGGCAGCAGTACGGTCCTGGCGCTGTCGGCATCGGCTGGGAGCTCGGCATGTGCGGCCTGGCCATTCATCTGAGCACCGGCGAGCGGGTGGACCCCGCCCGGTTCGAGCAGTGGTCCATGGGTGAGGATGGCAAGAGGTTCGTGACCGAGGCTGCCGAAGGCTGGCATCGGGCTGCGGTGGACGGTGGGCTGGATCCGCAGTGGGCGCGCGCGGCAGCCGACCGCTGCCGCGGCTTCTATCTCGGAGAGCCGCAAAACTAGAACACGTTCTAGCCATGCCGTCCGCGCGGCGCTATCCTCTGAGCAATATGCTCAATCAGACACCTGTCCAGATCGCGTGGGTCGCCGCCGACCTGGACGCCACCGAGACGGCGCTGACGATGCTGTTGGGCGCGCGCCGGTGGATTCGCATGCCTGCGGTTCACTTCGCGCCCGACACCTGCACCTACCGGGGGCGGCCTGCCGATTTCGTCGCCGACATCTCGCTGAGTTACGCCGGTGACACGCAACTGGAAGTCATCGCGCCGGTCCGTGGCGACAGCATCTATACCGAGTTCCTCGACGCCAACGGGCCGGGCCTGCACCATGTGTGCGTCGAGGAACCCGACACCGAATCGTTCGACGCCAGGGTGCATGGTGCCGAGCGAGACGGCACTCCGGCCGTATGCCACGGCGCCATGCCCGGTGGCATGCGCTTCGCCTACCTCACCGCCCCCGGCGTGCCCTACCTGGAAATCGCCTACATCCCGCCCGAGATCCGGGCGTTCTTCGATTATGTGAAGAGGGAGCAGATATGACCGACGAGCGCTTGCGCGAGGAGCCGAAATGACCGAGATTCCCGACGTCCTCGACGCCGCGGAGGTCACGTCGGCCGCCGACGAGGTCGACGTCGTGGTGATCGGTTTCGGCATCGCGGGCGGCTGCGCCGCGGTGAGTGCCGCCGCCGCGGGGGCCCGGGTGCTGGTGCTGGAGAAGGCCGGTGGTGCCGGTGGCACCACCTCGATGGCCGGTGGGCACTTCTACCTCGGTGGCGGCACGGCCGTGCAGGAGGCCACCGGACATTCCGACAGCGCCGAGGAGATGTACAAGTACCTCGTCGCAGTGTCCGAACACCCGGACCTGGAGAAGATCAGGGCGTATTGCGAAGGCAGCGTCGAGCACTTCAATTGGCTTGAGGGACTGGGCTTTCAGTTCGAACGCAGCTTCTATCCCGGCAAGATCGTGGTGCCGCCCGGCACCGAGGGCCTGTCCTACACCGGCAACGAGAAGGTGTGGCCGTTCATCGAGCAGGCCAAGCCGGCCCCGCGCGGTCACTCGGTGCCCGTCCCTGGTGAGGTCGGTGGGGCCGCCATGGTCATCGAGCTGCTGCTCAAGCGCGCCGAGCAACTCGGGGTGGAGATCCGCTACGAGACCGGTGCCACCAACCTCGTCGTTGCCGACGATGGCACGGTCGTCGGCGTCAAGTGGAAGCACTTCACCGAAACCGGTGTGGTCAAGGCGAAATCGGTGATCATCGCAGCCGGCGGATTCGCGATGAACCCCGAGATGGTCGCCGAGCACACTCCGGCCCTGGGCCAGCCGCGCCGTACCAAGCATCACGGTCTGGTGGCGCCCTACATTCTGGGCAATCCCAACGACGACGGGCTGGGCATCCGGATGGGCGTGTCTGCCGGCGGTGTCGCGCTCAACATGGACGAGTTGTTCATCACGGCCGCCGCCTACCCGCCCGAGATCCTGCTCACGGGCATCATCGTCAACAACCAGGGCGAGCGGTTCGTGGCCGAGGACTCCTATCACTCCCGCACCTCGGCCTTCGTGCTCGAACAGCCCGATCAGGTGGCGTATCTCATCGTCGACGAGGCGCACATGGAGATGCCGGGGCTGCCACTGATCAAGTTCATCGACGGCTACGAGACCATCGGCGAGATGGCGGCCGCTCTCGAGCTGCCCGAGGACAAGCTCACCGCCACGCTGGAGCGCTACAACGCCAACGCCGCCAACGGCGAGGACCCCGACTTCCACAAACAGCCGGAATATGTTGCGGTGCAGGACAAAGCGCCATGGGCGGTGTTCGACCTGTCGTTGGGCCGCGCGATGTACTCGGGCTTCACGATGGGTGGCCTCTCGGTCTCCATCGACGGCGAGGTGTTGCGTGCGGACGGCAGTGTCATCCCCGGGCTGTACGCCGCGGGCGCCTGCGCGTGCAACATCGCCCACGACGGCAAGGGTTACGCCAGCGGCACCCAGCTGGGGGAGGGTTCGTTCTTCGGCCGCCGCGCCGGAGCGCACGCGGCGGCCCGCTGATCAGGCAGGGGTGCGCAGCTCGGTGAGCTGCCACCGGCCGGCGCCCAGCAGTTCGAGGCGCCGGTCGTGGTGCTGTTCGACGGTGTCGCGGTGGCTGACACTGACCACGATCGTGTCGGGCAGCCGGGCACGCAGTGTGGTGTACATCGCGAACTCCTGGCCGGCGTCCAGCGCCGAGGTCGATTCGTCGAGGAACACCGCCCGCGGCTCGGCCAGCAAGACCCGGGCGAACGCGATGCGCTGTTGTTCGCCGGGGGAGAGCACCTTCGACCAGTCCGACTCCTCGTCGAGGCGGGATGCCAAGTGTCCCAACGAGACCGTGGCCAGCGCATCCGCGATCGCGTCGTCGGCGAAGGCGCCTGCGGCCGCCGGATAGCTGACCACCGCACGCAGGTCCCCGAGCGGGGCGTACGGCAATTGGGACACGAACATCACGTCGCCTTCGTCGGGAAATCGGACGGTGCCGGAGCCGAACGGCCACAGCTGTGCGAGGCTGCGCAGCAGCGTGGTCTTACCGGTCCCCGACGGACCCGTGATGAGCAACGCCTCACCGCTGCTCAGCTGCAGGTCGAGGTGGTCGAGCAACAGCGTGCCGGTCGGTGAGCGCACCTCGACGGCATCGACGACAAGGCCGTCCAGGCTGGGACCGCTCGCCAATCGCGGTAGCGCCCTTGCCTTTTCGTTCGCGGTGACCAGTCCGTCGAGCCGGATGATCGCTGCGCGGTAGCCGGCGAACGCGTCGTACACCGCGCGGAAGAAACTCAACGAGTTCTGCACCGAGCCGAACGCGCTCGCCGACTGCATGACATCGCCCAGCTTGAGCTCACCGGCGAACAACCGCGGCGCCTGCACCATCAACGGCAGCGGGGAGATGATCTGGCTGATCGACCGGTTCCAGCCGAGGAACGCCACCCCGCGGCGCACCAACCTGCGGTAGTTGGCGATGATCCGCGCGAAACGCAGTGCCAGCGTGCCGCGTTCGGTGTGTTCGCCGCGGTAGAAGCTCACCGATTCGGCGGCGTCGCGGATGCGCACCAGCGCGTACCGGAACGCGGCGTTGGTCAGCTCGTTGCGGAACGTGAGCCTGATGATGGGGCGGCCGATCCAGAACGCCACCACGGTCGTCACCGCCACCCACAACAGCGCGATCCAGAACAACGCCTTGGGCACCGTGACACCGAAAAGCGTCAGCGGGCCGGCCAGATTCCACAGGATCGGGGTGAACGCCACGACCGAGACGATCGAGTTCACCGAACCGAACACGAGGGTCTGCGCCGTGCCGACGGTCGGGGTGTTGGTCTCGGGGCCGGTCCCGGTGGTGAACACATCGATGTCCTGCTGGATGCGCTGATCCGGGTTGTCCACGGGCTCGCCGCCGAACGACGGCAGGAACCGGGAGCGGTAGTAGGCCCGGTCGCCGAACCAGTCGCCGGTGAGGTGGTCGGTGAGCCAGACCCGCCAACGAATGATGAAGTACTGCATGAGATACAGGTCGAGCAACGTGCGGGTGATGTCGGCGGCGACCAGCAGCGCGAAGATGACGATCGAGCGCCAGAAACCGGCGATACCGGAATCGCGAACCGCCTCGTCACCCGCCCCGGCACCCTCGAACGCGACCTGCAGGGCCGAGGACTGGTCGTTGGCGTAGTAGCTGAACAACACGTCCATCCGTACCGAGACCAGCACCGACAGCAGCAGCACCGCGAGCAGCGCCCACGCCGTGATGCTTTGGCGCCCCGTGAAATACCCGCCGGTGATCCGCCAGAACTGGCGGCCCCACGTGGTGACGCGAGCCAGCGCGGTCAGCACGGCCAGCATCACCACCGAGCTGATGGCCCACGCCTTGGCCACCCACAGCAACGACGCCAGGATCTCGTTGCCCCAGTTCAGCGCCGGGGTGAACATCTCCATGCCGGGAACCTACCGGCGAAGGGCTATTGCTGATCGACCAACGCGGGGTTGCGGTTGCAGTCCTCGTCGACTTCGCTGAGCCGCCAACGGCCTTCGCCGAGCAGCTCGAGGTGCTGCTCGTGATGCTGGCCGACGGTTCTGCGGTGCGTGACGCTGACCAGGATGGTGTCCGGGAGGTGTTTGCGCACCAAGGCGTACAGCATGTATTCGAGGCCCTCGTCGAGTGCGGAGGTGGACTCGTCCATGAAGACCGCCTTGGGCTTGGTCAGCAGCACGCGGGCGAACGCGATGCGCTGCTGCTCGCCCGGGGACAGCACCTTGGCCCAGTCGGCCACCTCGGACAGCCGCTGGCTGCACTGCGGCAGGGCGACCTGCTCGAAGGCCCAGAACAGGGTTTCGTCGGGAATCTCGCCCGGCTTCTTCGGGTAGGACACGACAGCCCGCAGATCGCCGAGCGGGACGTAGGGCATCTGCGAGAGGAACATCGTCTCCTCGACGCCCTGCGGGCAGCGGAACGTGCCGGTGGCGTATGGCCACAGCTGGGCCAGGGAACGCAGCAGGGTGGTCTTGCCCGCGCCGGAGCGGCCCGTGACGATCAGGGTGTCGCCGGTGTTCAGCTGCAGGTCGAGGTCCTCGATCAGCTTCTCGCCGCCGGGTGTGTTGATGCAGACGTCCTCGAGTTCGACGAGGCAATCGTCACCCACCTCGACGGTCAATTCCGGAAGGGCGCGGCTTTCCTCGTTGGCGACCACCAGGCCGTGCAGACGCATGATGGATGCCCGCCAGCCCGCGAAGCCGTCGTAGTTGTTGCGGAAGAACGACAGACCGTCCTGGATGCTGCCGAAGGCCGACGACGTCTGCGAGATGTCGCCGAACTTGATCTCACCGGCGAACATGCGCGGGCCCTGGATGATCCACGGCAGTGGGTTGATGATCTGGCTGACGGTGAGATTCCATCCGTAGAACTTCACCGAACGGTTGATGAACCGCTTGTAGTTGCTGACGACCGGTTCGAACCGCTGCCGCAGCTGCAGCCGTTCGGCCAGCTCACCGCGGTAGAAGGCGACAGCCTCCGAGGCGTCGCGCAACCGCACCAGCGCATACCGGAACGCGGCGTTGTACCGCTCGTTGTTGAAGGTCAGGCGGGTCAGCGGATGGCCGACCCAGAACGCCACGATGCTGGCCACCAGCACGTAGGCGAAGGCGATCCAGAACATCGCCCTGGGCAGCGTGACCCCGAACAGGGTGAGGTTGCCCGAGAGGTTCCACAGGATCACCGCAAAGGAACCGACGCTCACGATGGCGTCGATGGCGCCGAACAACAGCGTGCTCTTGGTGAAGGTGTTGGGATTGCTCGGCAGCGGGCCGATGCCGTTGGTGAAGATGTCGATGTCGGACTGGATGCGCTGGTCGGGGTTGTCGATGCCGTCGTCGATGAACCGCCCGCGGTAGTACGCCCTGCCCTTGAGCCAATCGCCCGTGAGCCGATCGGTCAGCCAGGCACGCCACCTCAGGGTGAAGCGCTGCATCAAGAACAGGTCCAGCATGATGCGCACCACGTGGATGGTGGCCAGGATGGCGAAGTGGATCAGTGCCCACCAGAAGCCGTGGATGCCGGACTCTTTGACCGCCTGATTGCCCGCGCCGATCCCCTCGAACGCGGTCTGTGCCGACGACATCAGATCGTTGCCGTAGTAGCTCATCAGCACGTCGATCCGGACACCGCCGATCACCGACAGCAACAGCACCGACAACCAGATCCACACCTTGATGCTGTCGGCGCCCCTGAAGTAATCGCCGGTGATCCGCCACCACTGCCGGCCCCAGGTCGTGAACCGCCCGACCAGCGTCAGCACGATCAGAGTGGGGACCGCCGTGTACAGCCACACCGTCGCGACCCACTTCAGCGATGTGCCCAACTCGGTGCCCCAGTCGAGTGACGGGGTGAACATCTCCATGCGGGCAAGGTACTCCGCGATGCTGCCACGGGCGTGGTGGACGCAGATCAGCCTCCGCGTAACGTGAACATGTGCCGAAGACGTCCAGCGCCAAACCGGGGCGCTTGAGCAGCAAGTTCTGGAAGCTACTGGGTGCCACCACCGAGCGCAACGAGGCTCGTTCGCTCTCGGAGGTCAAAGGTGCTGCCAAGTTCGAGGAGAAGGCTGCCGACCTCGACGACGAGCAGCTGACCAAGGCCGCCAAGCTGCTGCAGCTCGAGGATCTGGCCGAGTCCGCCGATATCCCGCAGTTCCTGGCCATCGCCCGTGAGGCTGCGGAGAGGACGACATCTCTGCGGCCGTTCGACGTACAGCTGCTCGGGGCGCTGCGGATGCTGGCCGGTGACGTGGTCGAGATGGCCACCGGTGAGGGCAAGACGCTGTCCGGTGCGATCGCCGCTGCGGGTTATGCCCTCGGCGGGCGCAGCGTGCACGTCATCACCATCAACGACTATCTGGCCAAACGCGACGCCGAATGGATGGGTCCGCTGCTCGAGGCGCTCGGCCTGACCGTCGGCTGGATCACCGAGGATTCGACGGCCGAGGAGCGGCGCGCGGCCTACGAGTGCGACGTCACATATGCGTCGGTCAACGAGATCGGCTTCGACGTCCTGCGTGATCAGCTGGTCACCGATGTCGCCGATCTGGTATCGCCCAATCCTGACGTCGCGCTCATCGACGAGGCGGATTCGGTGCTGGTCGACGAGGCGCTGGTGCCGCTCGTGCTGGCCGGCACCAGCCACCGCGAACAGCCGCGCGTCGAGATCATCCGGCTCGTCGGCGAGCTCACCGCAGGCACCGACTACGACACCGACGACGACAACCGCAACGTGCACCTCACCGACGCGGGTGCGCGCAAGCTCGAAGCCCGCCTGGGCAACATCGACCTCTACTCCGAGGAGCACGTCGGCACCACGCTCACCGAGGTCAACGTCGCGCTGCACGCGCACGTGCTGCTGCAGCGCGACGTGCACTACATCGTGCGCGACGACGCCGTGCACCTGATCAACTCCTCGCGCGGGCGCATCGCGTCGCTGCAGCGCTGGCCCGATGGTCTGCAGGCCGCCGTGGAAGCCAAGGAGGGTATCGAGACCACCGAGACCGGCGAGGTCCTCGACACCATCACGGTCCAGGCGCTGATCAACCGGTATCCGACCGTGTGTGGCATGACCGGCACCGCGCTGGCCGCCGGTGAGCAGCTGCGCCAGTTCTACAAGCTCGGGGTGTCGCCGATCCCGCCGAACACACCCAACGTCCGGGAGGACGAAACCGACCGGGTGTACATCACGGCCGCGGCCAAGACCGACGCCATCGTCGAGCACATCGCCGAGGTACACGAGACCGGGCAGCCCGTGCTGGTCGGCACGCACGACGTGGCCGAATCCGAAGAGCTGCACGAGAAGCTGGTCAAGGCCGGTGTGCCCGCCGTGGTCCTCAACGCCAAGAACGACGCCGAAGAGGCCGCGGTGATCGCCGAGGCCGGAAAGCTCGGTTCGGTGACGGTGTCCACCCAGATGGCCGGGCGTGGCACCGACATCCGTCTTGGTGGCTCCGACGTGGGCGACGACGCCGCGGAGAAAGACAAAGTGTCCGAGCTCGGCGGCCTGCACGTCGTCGGTACGGGTAGGCACCACACCGAGCGGCTCGACAACCAGCTGCGCGGCCGTGCCGGGCGCCAGGGTGACCCCGGCTCGTCGGTGTTCTTCTCCAGCTGGGAGGACGAGGTGGTGGCCGCCCATCTGGACAGTGGCAAGCTGCCGATGGAAACCGACGAGGACGGCCGGATCATCAGCCCCAAGGCCGCCGGGCTGCTCGACCACGCCCAGCGGGTCGCCGAGGGCAGGCTGCTCGACGTGCACGCCAACACCTGGCGCTACAACCAGCTGATCGCCCAGCAGCGCACCATCATCGTGGACCGCCGCGACACCCTGCTGCGCACCGAAACGGCACGTGACGAACTCAAGGAACGCTCGCCGGAGCGCTACGACAGCCTCGTCGAAGAGCTGGGGGAGGACGGCGAGGAGAAGCTGGTCAAGATCTGCCGGCTGATCATGCTCTACCACCTGGACCGCGGCTGGTGCGAGCACCTGGCGTACCTGGCCGACATCCGCGAGAGCATCCACCTGCGGGCCTTGGGCCGGCAGAATCCGCTCGACGAGTTCCACCGGATGGCGGTCGATGCGTTCGCATCACTGGCCGCCGACGCCATCGAAGCGGCCCAGCAGACCTTCGACACCGCCGACTCGATCGAGGACGAACCCGGCATCGATCTGTCCAAGCTGGCCCGTCCCACCTCGACGTGGACGTACATGGTCCACGACAACCCGCTCAACGACGACACCATGTCTGCACTGAGCCTGCCCGGGGTGTTCCGCTAAGTTTTAGCCATGGACAACGCGCCTGCTCCCGAGGGCAGGAGCGCACCCCCGGACGTGACCGCGGCGCCGGACCGGATCCTTACCGTGCCCAACGTTCTGAGCGCATTGCGCCTGGTGCTGGTGCCGGTCTTCCTGTGGCTGCTGTTCGGTGTGCACGCCAACGGCTGGGCGGTGGCCGTGCTGATGTTCAGCGGGTTCTCCGACTGGGCCGACGGCAAGATCGCGCGGCTGATGGCCAACCAGTCGTCTCGGCTTGGCGAGCTGCTGGATCCCCTGGTGGACCGGATCTACATGGTCACCATCCCGGTCGCGCTGGCCTTCTACGGCGTGGTGCCGTGGTGGTTCGTGGCGACGCTGATCGGACGTGATGTGGTGCTGGCGGCGACTCTGCCGGTGGTGCGCAGCCGCGGGCTGACCGCACTGCCGGTGACCTACATCGGCAAGGCGGCCACCTTCGCGCTGATGTCCGGTTTCCCGCTGGTTCTGCTCGGGCAATGGGATGCGTTGTGGAGCAGGGTGATTCTGTACTGCGGCTGGGCCTTCCTGATCTGGGGTCTGGCGCTGTACCTGTGGTCGGCGGTGCTCTACCTGATTCAGGTGGTGTTGGTGGTGCGCCGCCTTCCGAGGTCGGCGCGATGAGCGCCGAGGGCAGTTCGCTGGGGGGTTACGCCTCGGGAGCAGGACTCAACAGCCACGACGCCGACGCGCCGACGCGCATCCCGGTGCCGTCGCTGCTGCGGTCCCTGCTGTCCGAGCACCTCGATCCCGGCTACGCCGCGGCGGCCGCTGCCCGCGAGGCCGGCGGCAAGCCGCGGCCCCGGCTCGGTGAGTGGGCCTGGCAGGTGCTGGCCGCGCTGGCGATCGCCACCGTCTTCGCGGTGGCAGCTGCACAGGCCGACATCGCCGCGCCTGCCGCCCGACAGGCCCAGCACACGCTGGCCGGCCGCGTACGGGCCGCCGAGGCCAGCACCCGACACGCCGGGGCGACGCGCGACGAGCTGGCCGACCAGGTGGACGCCGAACGACGCGCCAAGCTGGGTATGGACGAGAACGGTCAACAGTTGCTGAGCGACCTCGACACCGCCAACATCGCCGCTGCCGCGACACCGATGATCGGTCCGGGCCTCACTGTCACGGTGACCGATCCCGGCATGTCGAAAGACCTCAGCGACGTGTCCAAACAGCGGGTGGCGGGCAGCCAGCAGGTGATCCTCGACCGGGACCTGCAACTCGTGGTCAATTCGCTGTGGGTCAGTGGCGCCGAGGCGATCTCGGTCGGCGGGGTGCGGGTCGGGCCCGGTGTCACCATCCGGCAGGCCGGCGGCGGCATTCTGGTCGACAATCAGCCGATCACCAGTCCGTATGCCATCGTGGCCATCGGACCGCCGCACGGCATGGCCGACGTCTTCAACCGCAGTCCCGGGCTGCAACGGCTACGGCTGTTGGAGACCTCATACGGTGTCGGGGTCAGCGTCAGTGCCGGCGACGGCCTGAGCGTACCGGCGGTCTCGGTACGAGATGTGAACTTCGCCAAGCAGATTGGACCACCTTGAGAAACACAGGATTGACCAGGTAGATGATCGGAATCGCCGCACTTGTCGTCGGGATCGTGCTGGGGTTGGTGTTTCACCCCAACGTGCCTGAGTTCGTCGAGCCCTACCTGCCGATCGCCGTCGTCGCGGCGCTCGACGCGGTGTTCGGCGGCCTGCGTGCCTACCTGGAACGCATCTTCGACTCCAAGGTGTTCGTCATCTCGTTCGTGTTCAACGTGCTGGTCGCAGCGTTGATCGTGTACGTCGGCGATCAGCTGGGTGTCGGCACCCAGCTGTCGACGGCGATCATCGTGGTGCTCGGTATCCGGATCTTCGGCAATGCTGCGGCGTTGCGACGCAGGCTGTTCGGCGCCTGACATGAGCGACGCCGAGCGGCCGCAGGACGCCGAACAGCCCGACCCGCCACCCGAGCCCGCCGGGGAACCGGAGGCCGAGGTGAAGGAGACGCCGGCCGAAGAGACCACCGGCGCCGCGGAGGTGCCCGCGCACGAGCAACCCGCGGAACATCATGGGCGCCACGAGATGCCCGACGGCAGACCGCGGACGCGCTGGACGAGTCTGGCCGTTGCGCAACAAGGCCGTTCCCAGCTCATCTTCGGAGCCTTGGGGCTCCTGCTGTGCGTACTGCTCGGAGCGGCAATCGTCACGCAGGTCCGGCAGAACGATTCCGGCGATTCGCTGGAGACTGCTCGACCGGCCGACCTGCTCATCCTGCTGGACTCCCTGCAGCAGCGCGAGGCATCGCTGAGCACCGAAGTGGCCGACCTTCAGCGCACCCTGCAGCAGTTGCAGGCGTCGGGCAGCAGCGACCAGACGGCGATCGAGAACGCCAAGGCCCGGCTGGCTGCGCTGTCCATCCAGATCGGCACGGTCGCCGCCACCGGTCCGGGGGTCACGCTGACCATCGAGGACAATGCCCCGGGTGTGGCGGCCGAGACCATGCTCGATGTGATCAACGAATTGCGCGCGGCAGGCGCCGAGGCCATCGAGATCCGCGGTGGCGGAGCCGATCAGCAAACCGCTGTCCGCGTCGGCGTGGACACCTGGGTGGTCGGCACACCAGGTCAGCTCATCATCGACAACGTCGCCGTGGGGCCGCCGTATTCGGTTCTGGCCATTGGCGATCCACCCACGCTCGCAGCGGCGATGAACATTCCGGGCGGCGCGATGGACAGTATCAAGCGGGTCGGCGGGACGATGGTGGTACAACAAGCCCAGCGGGTCGACGTAACCGCCTTGCGGCAACCGAAACCACGCCAATACGCTCAGCCCGTCAAGTGAGTCCGACAGATCCGACTGACAACCAAGGAGCGCCGTGAGCGATATCCCAGCCGACCTGTACTACACGTCCGAGCACGAGTGGGTGCAGCGCACCGGTGATGACACGGTACGCGTGGGTATCACCGACTACGCCCAGTCGGCGCTGGGCGACGTGGTGTTCGTACAGCTGCCGGACGTCGGTACCGACCTGAGCGCGGGCGACTCGTTCGGCGAGGTGGAATCGACCAAGTCGGTCTCCGACCTGTATGCGCCGGTCACGGCGAAAGTTGTTGCTGTCAACGGGGATCTGGAGGGCAACCCGCAGCTGGTCAACTCCGACCCGTACGGCGAGGGATGGCTGGTGGACCTGCAGCTTGAGTCGGGCGTGCTCGCCGACGTGCTGACCGGTCTGCTCGACGCGGACGGCTACCGCGCCGTCGCGTCGGAGTAAGGAGTTGTTAGGGTTTGCAGCGACCTGTTCGACCGTACGAAGCGCACAGATTTCCACCACATCAGATCCGGCAGTGGTGGACACAACAAGGCCCGTTGCGCGGTACGGTCAACGTGAGACCGACGACGGCTGGGGGCCCCGCCGGGCAACGCCACAGCAGCCAGTGAGGAGCAGCGGGTGACGGACAAAAACAGCAATGTAGGGGCCGACCAGACGTCTGACGAAGTCACGGTGGAGACGACATCCGTCTTCCGTGCGGACTTCCTCAACGAGCTGGACGCGCCCGCGACGACGAGTGCCGAGGGCACCGTCTCGGGGGTTGAGGGCCTTCCCTCGGGTTCGGCGTTGCTCGTCGTCAAACGCGGCCCGAACGCGGGTTCGCGTTTCCTCCTGGACCAGCCGACCACGTCGGCCGGGCGGCATCCGGACAGCGACATCTTCCTCGACGACGTGACCGTGAGCCGTCGCCACGCCGAGTTCCGCTTGGAGGGCGCAGAGTTCCAGGTGGTCGACGTCGGCAGCCTCAACGGCACCTACGTCAACCGCGAGCCGGTCGACTCCGCGGTGCTCTCCAACGGCGACGAGGTCCAGATCGGCAAGTTCCGCCTGGTGTTCCTGACCGGCCCCAGGTCCGACGACGACAGCGGCTCGTCCAGCTAGCTGATGAGCGCTCGCGGGACCAGCCGATGACAGCGATGAGCACTGGCGGGACAAGCCGATGACAGCGGTGAGCGTTCGCGGGACAAGCCGATGACAGCGATGAGCGCTCGCGCGAAGAGCCGATGACTCAGCCTGACCGACCTGGACTGGCCGGAATGTCGATCGGTGCTGTCCTGGATCTGCTCCGCGGTGACTTTCCGGATGTGACCATCTCGAAAATCCGGTTCCTGGAAGCCGAGGGGCTGGTCACACCGGAACGCACCGCGTCGGGTTATCGGCGTTTCACCGCGTACGACTGTGCGCGGCTGCGGTTCATCCTGACCGCCCAGCGGGATCAGTACCTTCCGCTGAAGGTGATCAAGGCGCAGTTGGACGCCCAACCCGACGGGGAACTGCCACAGAGCGGATCTGCCTACGGCGTACCGCGTTTGGTGGCCGTCGAGCATGCCGACCGAGCTGCCGCGGCGTCCGCGGTGGCACCGACGCAGGTGCGGCTGTCTCGCGAGGACGTACTGGCCCGGTCGGGCGTCGAGGACGAGATGTTGAGCGCGTTGGTCAAGTACGGCGTGATCACCACCGGGCCGGGTGGATTCTTCGACGAACATTCGGTTGTCATCGCGCAGTGCGCCGCGGCGCTCGCCGATTACGGCGTGGAGCCCCGGCATCTGCGCGCATTCCGATCGGCTGCCGACCGGCAGTCCGACCTGATCGCCCAGATTGCCGGACCGGTGGTCAAGGCCGATAAAGCCGGCGCCAGGGACCGGGCTGACGACCTCGCGCGGGAGGTAGCCGCGCTCGCGATCACCCTGCACACATCGTTGATCAAGTCGGCGGTGCGGGACGTTCTCGACCGCTGAGGATTAGACTTGGCGTTGAGGCCATTTCGCTCGAGGTCGATGTGCCTGGAGACGAATTGGCGACAGACGGTTATGAACGACGTGGCAGCACAGCGGTGCGGAGGGTAGGCACAGATGGCTGAGGTTCGGGTAGTCGGCATTCGCGTGGAACAGCCGCAGAACCAGCCGGTGTTGCTGCTCCGCGAGTCCAATGGCGACCGGTACCTGCCGATCTGGATCGGGCAGTCGGAAGCCGCCGCCATCGTGCTGGAACAGCAGGGGGTCGAGCCGGCCCGCCCGCTGACCCATGATCTGATTCGAGATCTCATTGCCGCGCTTGGGCATTCACTCAAAGAGGTGCGGATCGTCGACCTGCAGGAAGGCACGTTCTACGCCGACCTGATCTTCGATCGTGACATCACGGTGTCGGCCCGGCCGTCTGATTCGGTGGCCATCGCCCTGCGGGTCGGGGTCCCGATCTACGTGGAGGAAGCGGTGCTGGCCGAGGCCGGCCTGTTGATCCCGGATGAGAACGACGAGGAAGCCGCAGGCACCGTCCGTGAGGACGAGGTGGAGAAATTCAAAGAGTTCCTCGACAGCGTGTCGCCCGACGATTTCAAGGCCACCTGAGGCGTAGTTCCCAGGTCACGGATGCGTCTCAACTGACGCATAGGACGTCGACACGCGGTGTGGGTGTCATCCAAGTGGGTTTTGGGCAGCCATACTTTGAGGGCGACGAGCAGTCAGGGCTCGGCGGGAAGCGTATGCTCGACACATTCGGGCTCGCAGCAAACCCGCTGCGGTGCAGGTCACGGCAGCGGATGAGGTAGGCGGGTTCGATCGGCGAGAGGATTCACAGTGGGTGACACGCCACGGCAGGGAGAGTTGGATCTGACCACCGGAAGCGGGGTTGAACCGCCCGTTCGGCCGGCCAGCGAGCCCGTTCAGGGTGGGTTGTTCCCCGACGATTCTGTACCCGACGAACTGGTCGGTTACCGCGGTCCGAGTGCCTGCCAGATCGCAGGCATCACCTATCGGCAGTTGGACTACTGGGCCCGCACCTCTCTGGTGGTGCCCTCGATCCGCGGCGCGGCCGGTTCCGGCAGCCAGCGGCTGTATTCGTTCAAGGACATCCTGGTCCTCAAGATCGTCAAGCGCCTGCTCGACACCGGCATCTCGTTGCACAACATCCGGGTGGCCGTTGATCACCTGCGTCAGCGCGGCGTGCAGGACCTGGCCAACATCACGCTGTTCTCCGACGGCACGACGGTCTACGAGTGCACCTCGGCCGAAGAGGTGGTCGATCTGCTGCAGGGCGGTCAGGGCGTGTTCGGTATCGCGGTGTCGGGCGCCATGCGCGAACTGACCGGCGCGATCGCCGACTTCCCGGGTGAGCGTGCCGACGGCGGCGAGTCCATCGCCGCTCCCGAGGACGAACTGGCCTCGCGGCGCAAGAGCCGCGACCGCAAGATCGGCTGACGCCCCCTTCGTGTTCGCCGCGCACTACGCGCGGCGCGTTCGCCGGTGCCGGTAGCGGCCGGTAGAATCGGCTGCGCATCGCCCTTGTGCGGGAGAGCTTCGTGGCCGCCAGCTACGGACGCCGAAGGAGCAACACCTCTCCGTCAACCTCTCAGGCACCCAGGACCGCACAGGCCCCGATGCCTCTGGAAAGCGGCGCTCCGCGCGAGCGCCCGCCCATGGGGAAAGACGCCTGTCGGCGTCGAATCTCTCAGGCGCCCGGGACCGGGTTGACGACAGAGGGAGAGGGGAGCGCAGCACGTCCTCAGACGGGGCTGCCACCTCGACCCACCGTGGCGGGGCCACAATGAGGAGCCTTGAGTGTCCGATCATCAGCAAGCACGTTTCGTCGACCGGCACATCGGGCCGGACGCCGCAGCCGTCACCACGATGCTCGATGTGATCGGCGTGGCATCCCTCGACGACCTCGCTGCCAAGGCACTGCCCGCAGGGATTCTCGACGGACTCGCCGCCGACGGCCGGGCACCGGGCCTCGATCGCCTGCCGCCCGCCGCCACCGAGGAGCAGGCCCTCGCGGAGCTGCGCGCGCTGGCCGATACCAACACGGTCGCGACGTCGATGATCGGGCAGGGTTACTTCGACACGCTGACGCCACCGGTCTTGCGGCGCAACATTCTTGAGAATCCGGCGTGGTACACGGCCTACACGCCGTACCAGCCCGAGATCAGCCAGGGCCGGTTGGAGGCCCTGCTGAACTTCCAGACCAT
Source organism: Mycobacterium aquaticum (assembly GCF_002086485.1). Classification (GTDB taxonomy): domain Bacteria; phylum Actinomycetota; class Actinomycetes; order Mycobacteriales; family Mycobacteriaceae; genus Mycobacterium; species Mycobacterium aquaticum. Next base: position 18,493 of record NZ_MVHF01000066.1, read on the forward strand.
GGTCTGCGACCTCACCGGCCTCGAGGTGGCCAATGCCTCCATGCTCGACGAGGCCACGGCGGCCGCCGAGGCGATGACGTTGATGCACCGCGCCGTCAAAGGGCCGGACAATCGGCTGGCTGTCGACACCGACATCTACGCCCAGACGGCAGCGGTCCTGGCGACCCGCGCCGAGCCGCTCGGCATCGAGGTCGTCCGCGCCGATCTGACCCAGGGCCTGCCCGACGGCGACTTCTTCGGCGCGATCGTGCAGTTGCCCGGCGCCAGCGGCCGGATCGTCGATTGGACCAGCCTCGTCTCCGAATGCCACGAGCGTGGTGCGCTGGTCGCGGTCGGAGCCGATCTGCTGGCGCTGACCCTCATCACCTCGCCCGGCGAGGTCGGTGCCGACGTGGCCTTCGGGACCAGCCAACGGTTCGGTGTGCCAATGGGATTCGGCGGCCCGCACGCCGGCTATCTGGCGGTGCACGCCAAGCACGCGCGCCAGCTGCCGGGTCGGTTGGTCGGAGTTTCCGTCGACGCGGATGGGGCACCGGCGTACCGGCTGGCGCTGCAGACCCGCGAACAGCACATCCGCCGGGACAAGGCCACCAGCAACATCTGCACCGCTCAGGTGCTGCTGGCCGTGATGGCGGCGATGTACGCGAGCTACCACGGTGCCGACGGGCTGACCGCCATCGCGCGCCGGGTGCACGGCCATGCCGATGCGATCGCCGCGGCGCTGGGCGACGCGCTGGTGCACGATACGTACTTCGACACCGTGCTGGCCCGGGTGCCGGGCCGCGCCGACGACGTGATCGCCGCAGCCAAGGCCAAGGGCATCAACCTGTGGCGGGTCGACGCCGACCACGTTTCGGTGTCGTGCGACGAGGCCACCACCGACGCCCATGTGGCTGCCGTGCTGGAGGCATTCGGCGCCGCTGAACCCGACGTGCCGGGCGCGACGGACATCGCCACGCGCACCTCCGAATTCCTCACGCACCCCGCGTTCACCCGGTACCGCACCGAGACCGAGATGATGCGCTACCTCCGGTCGTTGGCCGACAAGGATCTGGCTCTGGACCGCACGATGATCCCGCTGGGCTCCTGCACCATGAAGCTCAACGCCGCCGCCGAAATGGAGCCCATCACCTGGCCGGAGTTCGCCCGTCAGCACCCGTTCGCGCCGGCCTCGGACAATCCGGGGCTGCGCCGACTCATCGCCGATCTGCAGGACTGGCTGACCGCGATCACCGGCTACGACGAGGTGTCGCTGCAACCCAACGCCGGTTCGCAGGGGGAGTACGCCGGGCTGTTGGCGATCAAGGCCTACCACGTGGCCCGCGGCGAGGCCGGCCGGGACATCTGTCTGATCCCGTCGAGCGCGCACGGCACCAATGCCGCGTCGGCGGCACTGGCAGGCATGCGGGTGGTTGTCGTGGCGTGCCGGCCCAACGGTGACGTCGACCTGGACGATCTGCGCGCCAAGGTCGCCGAACACGCCGATCGTATTGCGGCACTGATGATCACCTACCCGTCCACCCACGGGGTGTACGAGCACGACATCGCCGAGATCTGTGCCGCCGTGCACGACAACGGCGGCCAGGTCTACGTCGACGGGGCGAACCTCAACGCGCTCGTCGGGCTGGCCCGTCCGGGCCGTTTCGGTGGCGACGTCAGCCATCTGAACCTGCACAAGACGTTCTGCATCCCGCACGGCGGCGGCGGACCAGGCGTGGGGCCGGTGGCCGTGCGCTCGCACCTGGCGCCGTACCTGCCGGGGCACCCGCTCGCCGAGGAACTGCCCGACGAGCACACCGTGTCGGCGGCGCCGTACGGCTCGGCCTCGATTCTGCCGATCACCTGGGCTTACATCCGGATGATGGGCGCCGACGGGCTCCGCGCGGCATCGCTGACGGCGATCGCGTCGGCCAACTACATCGCGCGGCGGCTCGACGAGTACTACCCGGTGCTCTACACCGGCGAGAACGGCATGGTCGCCCACGAGTGCATCCTGGACCTGCGTGGGATCACCAAGGACACCGGCGTCACGGTCGACGATGTGGCAAAACGCTTGGCCGACTACGGTTTCCACGCGCCCACCATGAGCTTCCCGGTGGCCGGCACGCTGATGGTGGAGCCTACCGAAAGCGAGAGCCTGGCCGAGGTCGATGCGTTCTGCGACGCGATGATCGCCATCCGCGCCGAGATCGACCGGGTCGGTTCGGGCGAGTGGTCGGTGGACGACAACCCGCTGCGAGGCGCACCCCACACGGCCGAATGCCTGCTGGTGGCGGACTGGAACCACCCGTACACGCGCGAGCAGGCCGCCTACCCGCTCGGCAAGGGATTCCGGCCGAAGGTCTGGCCGCCGGTGCGCCGCATCGACGGCGCGTACGGCGACCGCAACCTCGTGTGCTCCTGCCCGCCGATCGAGGCGTTCGCGTAGGGGACCGTCGCGCAGTTACTGCGCGGCGGTGCGCTGCCAGTCGATGGTGTTGCCGCGGCCGACGTAGCTCAGCTGGATGGCGTTGTCGGTGACCTTCAACGGCAGGTAGACCAGGTCGAGATTGCCGGAGTCGGCAATCCAATGCAGCCACAGCACACAGGAATTCGGTGCCGAGGACGGCTTGCTGGTCTTGGCGGGCGAGGCGTCCCACGGCGTGAACTGCCAGGTGCCGAATTCCTTCTTGCCGTCGGAATTCGATTCCAGCGATCCGTGCGCGGACAGCGTCGTCACGGTCGGGTCGCCCGACTCCTGCCACGATCCGATGAACTGCTCGACCTTGAACTCCGCGCCCGGGCATTCCTCGTCGGGTGACACGTCGGGACGCACCGTGGTGGTCGCGACGGCCGTCGCCTCCGGAGTGGACTGCACCACGACCGTGCGGGGTGCCGTCGACACCGCCTCGGTGGTGGCCGACGGTTGCGACTGCTGCGACGTCGATGCGCCGCAGGCGGCGGCACCGATCGCCAGGGCCGGAACAGTGCACAGCACAGCGAGTTTCGAAGAGATGGTCATCCGCCCAGTACCTGCAATCCTCGGTTGTAGTAGTCGGTCCGTTCGGCCAGATTGTGGGTGCCGCCGTTGACCATTCGGGTGATATCCGTGATGTTGCCGCCGTCGGCGACGGCATTGCCGTCACGCGAATTCCAGTACCAGACAGCGCTTTTGAAGGCATACTCCGGTGTGGCCGCGAGTTCTGGATGGTTGACGAAGTCGACGCCGAGGTCCTTGCTCATCTGCGTGTAGTTGGACCGTCCCGTGATCTGGATGACGCCGCGTCCCTTGTACTTCTTGCCGTCACCGGGCTGCGTGTTGCCCAGATCCGTGCGGCCCTCGTACTGGCTGCCGTCGGCGTACTCCTCGTAGGTGCGGAACCGGTCGGATTCCACCGCGATCTGGGAGATGAACGCTGCTTGGCGCTGCGGAGTGTTCATCCCGCCCTGCTTCATGGCGTCGTTCAACGGGCCGATCATCTCCTCGGCTTTCGCCTGGCTGAGCTCGGGGACGATCTTGCGCAGCTGCTCGACGGTGATGGGCCGATAGTCGCCGTTGCCGACGGGGGGAGCCGGGGTGTCGCCCGGCTTGTCCTTGGGTTCATCGCCAGGTTCGAACTTGACGCGCTCGGCGGCCTCGCGGTCGCCTTTCTCGTAGGCGCCTGCCGCGGCCGTGAGGTTGTCGGCGAACTTGGTGACCTTGGTGCCCAGTGACTGGGCCTGGCGGTCGATGGCATCGGCGACCTGGCTGCACGCGGACGCGACGTCAAGGCCCGACAGCGGGCCTGCCGCAGCCGACAGCGCATTGCCCGGACCACGGAAACTGGTGACCGCCTCGCTCAGGCCGCTGGCGGCTTCGCGCAGTGCCGCAGGGTTGACGTTGAGTGTCTCGGTCACGGCACGGCATCCCCCGCCTGTCGATCGTCCCCAGCGGCGACGACTGCCGCCCGAAGATGATCGTAATGTGCTCCTACCGCGGCTCCGCGCACCAAAATCGTGTTTTGCTGAGCTGCTGTCGGGATCTACCCTGGCGTTGTGCATCCCGTGGTGGCAGATCTGAGGGCTCATCTCGGCGTGCCCGCGGAGTTCGAGGAAAAGACCGTCAACATCGCAGACGGCTGGGCGTTCGTCTACGGCAACATCGTCGGTGCCGACGGCCGCCCGTTCGACTACAGCGGCACACCGTATGCCGAAGCCGCCGCCAACGGCGGCAGGTCACGCACCTATGCGGGCCTGTTCCGCGACGACGGCACGTCATGGGCGAGGGTCGACAGTGCCGTCGGCCCGACCGACCTGGCGTGGGACGGCTGGGCCGAACGCTACGGGGCGCCCGCCGCGATCTTCCGGATTCCCACCGACTGAACCGCCCCGGCACGCCGGATCACGGTGGCGACAGGTACATCACCTGACCGTACGGGTTTCCGTAGCTGACCACCTGGCTCCCGTCGGCATTCTTGTTGTTCGAACCGATCAGCGTGATACGGCCACCGTCGTTGGTGGCGACCAGTTCGGTGTGCTGACTGCCGTTGATGACCGCGACGTCACCGGGTTTGGCCTCCGATGCGGGCACCATGTGCCAGCCTTGGGCCTGCAGCCGCTGCGACATGTCGGCGACGCCGTTGCTGTGCCAATCGATCAGGCCCGCCTTCTGCAGCGTCGCGGTGACGAAGTTGGCGCAGCACACGTCGTTGGGCACGCTGGGATCCATCGGGAGGTCGCCGCTGCGCTTGAGGTCCGAGGCGTTGCGGCCGAGGAAGTCCTTGGCGATATCGGCCGGGTTCTGCCCTGTCGGTGACGGTTTCGGCTTCTCCGGTTTGTCCTCGGGCTTGGTGTCGCCGTCTTTCTTCTTGTCGTCTTTGCCGTCGTCCTTGTGCTCCTCGGCGAACTTGCGCAGCGCTTCCGCGGTGGACTTGTCGGCCTGCTCGAACTCGGCGAGCATCTTCTTGACCGCCGTCTCCATCTCGAGCGCCTTGAGCTTGATCTCCATGCCGAGCACAGGGAAGAGGTTCGCGTACTGCTGCAGCAGGGGCCCCGGGGTCACCGAACCGTTGTCGCCGACCTTCCAGAGCTGGCCGGCCCCGCCGTTGACCATGCTTTCCAGGGCCGACTTGATGCCGGTCAGCTGCTGGCCGCCCGAGGACATCACCTGCTGCATGGCGCGCAGCTTGTCGCGGTAGCCCTCCTGACCGACGAGCATGTCGGCGCCCTGTTTCTGCGCCGCGGTCGACGCCCCGCCGGTCCAGCTGCCCGCCAGCTGGCTCAGATGTGAGCGCTGCGACGAGATCTGCGCGTCGAGCCGGTTCGCAGAACTGGCCACCTCTTCTGCGGCGTTGAGCAGTGATTGGGGTTGGGCTCCCAACACCTGCGACACCGTCAGTGTCATTGCACCCCCTGAAAAGTCGGTGTGTGTATTGTCTCCCGTTCACCGAGAGCCAGAACGCACCTCTTTTGCCGGGTCAGCTCAGCATGGTGGCCACGGCAGCGGCCAGTTCGGGGGAGGCCGAAGTGGTCAGGTGCTGATACTTGCCGCCGGTGGTCTGCGCGACCGCTTCCCAGGTGTCCCGATCGGTCTCGCCGCCGAAGTCGATGACGTTCACCGCGACCGGGTGTGCCGGGTCGAACGCTCCGCGGATGTAATCCTGCAGGCCCTGCCCGCCGAGACTCTGGTCGGTGTGCGGGCCGGTGGTGATCACCAGGATCGAATTGTGTTTGCCATCACGGAAGTTCGACGTCGCGTCGGTGTAGATGAGCCGCAGCGTGGTGAACGACACCGCACCCCCGCCCGAGGCCGTCTGCTCGTCGAGAGTCGAGCTGAGCGCCTGCGAGCGGGGTTCGCCGCCGACCTGGTCGGACAACGGGCCCCTGGAGACCGCAGAGCGGCCCTCGGTGCCGTCGAACGTCCACAGGCCCACCTCGGAGCTCGCAGGCAGTGCCTTGAGCCGCGAGTTCAGTGCCGCAGCCACATTCGCCAGCCGGGACTTGCCACCCTCGTCGGTGGGCATCGACTGGTCCAGCATGATCGTCACCGCCGGGCTGGTCGACGGCGTGGCCATCGCGTTGGCGAGGGTGACTCGCATCGTGTTGTCGCCGACCGACAGTGGTGCGCTGACGGGCGCGAACTTGGTCACGTCACTGGACGGCGCCGACGTGCCCTCGGCCCGGAAGCCGGCCTTGGCGAGCTCGCCGAGCTGCTCGGGTTTACGCATGAACCGCGCGAATTCGCTGGCGGCCGTGACCTGTTCCTGCGACAACCAGTCTCCGGTCAACAGCACCGTCGGGTAATCCGCCATCGCGGTGGGGCCCGGGGGCACCCAACCGGCAAGATCACTCTTGGCGTCGCTGAGCGAGCCGGCGCGCTGGAACAGTTGCTGCTCGGTGGTGACGACCGCATGCACGGGTGCACCCGCCGGGTCCGTCGCCTTGAGCATGGCGTCGAAAGCCGTTCCCAGCTCGGCATTGTCGAGCTTGGGCGCTCCGCCGATCAGCGTGTTGACGGCGCCGAGCCCGGCGCTGGCCGGTGCCCCCGACGGTGCCGAGGCCGCTGCCACCGCCTCGCCGGCCAGGTAGGCGGCGTCGCCGTTGTTGCGGGTGGGCAGAGCCAGTTTCAGCGGGCCCCAGCCGTTCAGTTTCAGATCGTTCAGGGCGTTCTGGTTGCTCTGCAGGTTCGGCAGAGTCGACCAGTTCTGCTGCGCCAACGCATCTTTGAGCTGTGGCGGCACTGCGAGCAGCACAGGTGAGGTGACGAGGGAGCGGCTGTCGCTGACGGTCTTGGCGCCCGCGGTGGCCTCGAGCCGTGCCTCGGAGACCCCGCTGGCCGGGATCCACAGGGCAGGCCTGTCACCCAGGTCCTTGGGCCACGCGTTGGCGAAACCGCTGACAACTTGGTCGGATTCGGCCGACTTGACCTGCACCTTGACGCAGCGGTCGCCGATCGGGTTGGCCGACCCGTTGTACTTGTCGGCCAGGGTTTCGACGGTCGGGGAGATGGTCGGATCGGCGATGACGGCCACCGCCAGGTCACCGTCGACGCAGCGGGCCGCGGCGGCGTCCTTGCGGCTGGAGAGCACGTCACCGAAGAACCGCCACAGGATGACCACGGCCACGATCGCGACGACGCCGACGAGCGCCGCGATCACGCCGACGCTGACACCGCGTCGTCCGGTCGAGACGGCGCGGTGGCTGCCGGTCCATTCGCCGCCGTCCCAGTCGCCGCCGTGTTGGCGACCGTTGGGCTGACGGCGGCCGACGGCACTGAACTGTGTTGTCGGCGCGTCGCGATCGACGTCTGCGTCGTCGTCGGCGTAATCGTCGTCATCGGGATAGCCCGCGTACCCCGCATCGTCGTACTCGGCGTCGCCGTACGGATCCTCGTACTCCGAATCCCGGTAGCGCGGACCGTCATCCGCAGCGGCGCGGTCGTCGTACCGGCCGTCGTCCGCCCGCCGGTAACCCGAATCACGGGACCCGGACGGCCGCCGGTAACCGGGCCTGTCGTAGTCGTCCGAGTCGTAGCCGCCCGAGCTGTATCGACCCGACCGGTGACCCGGTTCGTGCTCGGGGTCGTCGGCCGAGTCTTCGGGGTCGTCGGGAATGCTGTGCCTACCCATCCCTAGCCTCTGTACTCGTCGCGTCGACCAAACGTCCGGTTCCGCCGCCGAAGTCTAGTCACTGCGCAGCAGTGCTCGCTTTGAACTCGCGGCGGCGGCGGTGCAGGATCGGTTCGGTGTAGCCGTTGGGCTGCGCCGCGCCCGACAGGATGAGTTCCTGGGCGGCCTGGAACGCGATGCTGGCGTCCGGGTTCGGGGCCATGGGCAGGTAGTCGGGATCGCCCGCGTTCTGCTCGTCGACCACGGCGGCCATGCGGCGCAGGCTGGTCTTGACGTCGTCGGCGGTGATCACGCCGTGGCGCAGCCAGTTGGCCAGCAGCTGACTGGAGATCCGCAGGGTGGCCCGGTCCTCCATGAGGGCGACGTTGTGGATGTCGGGCACCTTCGAACAACCGACGCCCGCGTCGATCCAGCGGACCACATAGCCCAGGATCGACTGGCAGTTGTTGTCGACCTCTTCGTGGATCTCCTCCGACGACCAGGTCAGGGACGAGTCGGCCAGCGGGATGGTCAGCAGGTCGTCGATCGACGCGCGCTCGCGCCCCGCCAGTTCCTTCTGCACCTCGAACACATCGACGGCGTGGTAGTGCATGGCGTGCAGCGTCGCGGCGGTCGGGGACGGCACCCACGCGGTGGTGGCGCCGGCCTTGGGCTGGCCGATCTTCTGCTCGACCATGTCGGCCATCAGCTCGGTCATGGCCCACATGCCCTTGCCGATCTGGGCCTTGCCGGACAGGCCTGTGGCGAGGCCGACGTCGACGTTGTTGTCCTCGTAGGCCTTGATCCACGGCTGGCTCTTCATGGCGCCCTTGCGGATCATCGGGCCGGCTTCCATCGAGGTGTGGATCTCGTCGCCGGTGCGGTCCAGGAAGCCGGTGTTGATGAACACCACGCGGTCGGCGGCGGCCTTGATGGCGGCCTTGAGGTTCACCGTGGTGCGGCGCTCCTCGTCCATGATGCCGACCTTGAGGGTGGCCTCGGGCAGGCCCAGCACGTCCTCGACGCGGCTGAACAGCTCACACGTGAACGCGACCTCGTCGGGCCCGTGCATCTTGGGCTTCACGATGTACACCGAGCCGGTGCGGCTGTTCTGCAGGGGACCGTTGGCGTCGCCGGTCTTCAATCCGTGCATGGCGATCAGGCCGGTGAACAGCGCGTCCTGGATGCCCTCGGGGACTTCCTTGCCCTCGGCATCGGTGATGGCGTCGTTGGTCATCAGGTGCCCGACATTGCGGACGAACAGCAGGCTGCGCCCGGGCAGCGTGAGCTCACCCTCGCCGTCAGGTGTGGTGAACGTGCGGTCGGCGTTGAGGACACGCGTGAAGGTCTTGCCGCCCTTGCTGACCTCTTCGGCCAGGTCACCCTTGTTCAGGCCCAGCCAGTTGCGGTAGCCCAGCACCTTGTCGTCGGCGTCGACGGCGGCCACGGAGTCCTCGAAGTCCATGATCGTGGTGATCGCGGATTCCAGGACGACGTCCTTGATGCCTGCGGCGTCGGTCGAGCCGATGGGGGAGTCGGGGTCGATGAGGATCTCGATGTGCAGCCCGTGGTGCTTGAGCAGCACCGACCACTGCGGCTGGCCGAGCTCACCGGTGTAGCCGACGAACTCCTCGGGCGCGGCGAGCCCCGTCGATAGGTCGTCGCCGTATTCGACCAGCAGCTGGCCCTCGTCGATCTTGAGCCCGGTGGCGTCGCTCCATGAGCCGGCGGCCAGCGGCACGGACTCGTCGAGGAACTTCCGCGCGTAGGCGATCACCTTGTCGCCGCGGATCTTGTTGTAGCCCGAACCCTTTTCGGCGCCGTCATCTTCACCGATGACGTCGGTGCCGTACAGCGCGTCATAGAGCGATCCCCACCGCGCGTTGGCGGCGTTGAGCGCGAACCGCGCGTTGAGGATCGGCACCACGAGCTGCGGGCCAGCCGTGGTGGTGATCTCGTCGTCCACGCCTGCGGTGGTCACGCTGAAATCGGCGGGCTCGGGCTGCAGGTAGCCGATCTCGGTGAGGAACTGCTTGTAGTCGGCCAGGTCGAAGGGCTCGATGACGTGGGCGCGGTGGTACTTGTCGATCTGGGCCTGCAGCTCGTCACGACGCGCGAGCAGCTCTTCGTTCTTGGGGGTGAGGTCGGCGACGACCTTGTCCACACCCGACCAGAAGGTGTCGGGATCTACCCCGGTGCCGGGCAGCGCCTCATTGGTGATGAAGTCGTGCAGCACCTTGGCGACCCTGAGGTTGCCCACCTTCACGCGATCGGTCATCAGTTCTCAATCCTTATTCCGGGATAGCGGCAATTTGCTCATCGTACCGGTCAGTAATTGCGGCGATGACGGGTGCGGCGCTGTTCGCGACGTCTCCAACACGTGTGCCGTTCGCTGGGAGTGCACCTACGGGGCCACGGGCTGAATGGATGACATGGCGCATGCAGCACCGGGCGGGTCGCCCTGCCAGTAGTGGACGACCAAAGTGTTTGCCGGGAAGGAGACGGCGAGGTCGTTCAGGGAGCGCGACGCGAAGGCCCGGCTCTTGGCGCGGCCGTACCAGTTGGGGTCGTCGGGGGCGATCGGAACGGTCACCTGGTCGAGCGTGTCGTCCCACTGCTTGACCGCGGGCGGGGGGTTGTCCCCGAACCCCTCGGATTTCCGGTAGGCGTCGAGCGGACCGCTCAGCGTGATCGGTGCGCCGCCGCCGGCAGGGGAGCCGGTGATGGTGCCTTGCGTGGCATCGGTGCTCACCGCCGTCAGCCTGACGGTGCCCGGAGCACATTGCGGACCGGCCTGAGCGGGCGCGAGGCCGACGGTTCCCGCCGTGCCCAGCAGCAGCGACGCCAACGCGGTCACGGTCGTTGCGCGCATGGATGGCCTCCCTGACTCGGAGCGTGTCAGCGCTCGTGCACCTTGGTTATCGCGTGCGGCCCCGCAATGTTTCGGAGTCCAGCGCTTCGAGCAGGGTGTCACACACACCGAGCAGCCGGGCCCGCAGCGGAGCGGCCCGCTCGGCGATGTCCTGCTGGGCGCGCACGTATTCGGCCCGCCCGGCAGGCGTTTCGATGGCGATCGGTGCGAAACCGTAGTCGTCGAGGTCGTACGGGCTGGCCCGCATGTCGACGGCGCGTGCCTCGGCGGCCAGCTCCAGGGCGTCCATGACCAGCTCGGAGGCCACCAGCGGGCCCAGCTTGTAGGCCCACTTGTAGCAGTCCATGGCGGCATGAATGCAGCCCGGCTGTTCGGTGCGGATCTGCGTCTCGCGGCTCAGTGGCTGCTCGTTGCGGGGGACGGCGGGTTCGGTGAAAAACCGGAACGCGTCGAAGTGGCTGCAGCGCAACGGCAGCGAGTCGACGACGGCATCGGTTCCGGCGGCGCCGAGCCGCAGCGGCACCTGACCGTGCCGCTTCTCCGGCGTGCGGTACACCATGGCCCACTCGTGCAGGCCGAAGCAGTTCAGCCGCGGCGGGCGGGTCGCCGTCGCGTGCAGCAGCTGCGCGATGAACCGGACCGTGTCCGCGCGTGCACTCAGATGCGTCGGCGTCACCCCGACCCCGGCTCCACGACTGCCGTAGCCGCTCGCGCCGAGATAACGCCGCGCCGCCGGGCCACCGAGCACGACGCCGAACCCCGGGTGCCAGCGGCGCAGTTGGCGCGGCCGCAGGCTGTAGTAGGTGAACAGGAAATCCCACACCGGATGCGCCTGGCCGTGTTCCTGGCGGCGCAGGTGGGGCTTCAGGAATCGGTCGGCGCGGCTGCGGTGCCGCTGCTCCCGTTCGGTCCAGTCCGCCTCGTCGAGCACCAGCTCAGACACGGTGGGTCCCGTCGCGCACGGTCCCGACGAGGTCCTCGACCAGGTCCTCCAGCGCCACCATGGCGGTGACGGCGCCGTCGGCCGCGTCATCGGTGACCAATGCCAGGTGGCTGTTGCTGCGCCGCAGCCGCGACAACGCGTCGGGCACCGGAAGGGACGCGGGCACCTGTGGCAGCGGCCGCACCATCGACACGTCGAGAACGGCCTCGGGATCGTCGACCTCCGGCAGCACGTCCTTGATGTGCAGGTAGCCGATGAACTCGCCGAACGAATCGGCCACCGGGAAGCGGGAGTAACCGGTTTCGGCGAGTGCCCGCTCGACGTCGCCGACCGTCGGGCCCGAGCCGGGGGCGGCGACGCGGATGGCGTGCATCTCCGACAGCGGCATCGCGACATCGGCGACCTTGCGGGTCCGGGTCTGCAATGCCCGGGTCAGCCGCAGGTGCTCCTCGGCGTCGAGCAGGCCCTCCGAGAGGGATTCGGCGATCATCTCCGAGAGCTCGACGGTCGAGACCGCGGACTCCAGCTCGTCGCGGGTCTCGACCCGGAACAGACGCAGCGTGGCGTTGGCGCACCAGTTGTAGAACGCGATGAACGGCCGGGCCGCGCGGATGTACACCAGATACGTCGGGATCAGCAGCATGGCCGCCGACTCCGGGCCTGCGATCGCGATGTTCTTCGGCACCATCTCGCCGAGCAGTACGTGCAGTGTCACCACGATCGCCAGCGACACGATGAACGACACCGTGTGCAGTACCGCGTCGGACACCCCGACGAGCTCGAACGGTTTGGACAGCAGATGGGCCACCGCGGGCTCGCCGACGCGGCCAAGCAGGATCGAACAGATCGTGATGCCCAGCTGCGATCCGGCGAGCATGAGTGACAGGTTCTCGCCGGCGCGGATCACGGTCACCGCACTGTGTTTGCCCTGCTCGGCCAGCGCCTGCAGCCGGTCGCGGCGCGCCGAGATGAGTGCGAACTCCGAAGCCACGAAGAACGCGTTGGCTGCCAGCAGCACGATCGTGAGCAGCACGCCGAAGACGTCACCCATGGTTGTCGTCTCCCGGTGCGGAGCGCGGGCCCAGTTCGGTCAGCTCGAGCAGGTCGATGCGGCGCCCGTCCATCCGGACCACCGTGGCCAGCCAGCGGGCGGGCTCGTCGCTCGGCTGGTCCGGGTCGAACGCCGTCAGCTCGACAGCCTCACCCGTCTCGGGAATGTGGCCGAGTTCCTGCAGCACCAACCCGCCGATCGTCTCGTATTCACCCTCGGGGGCGCGGAAACCGGTCTCGGTCGCGACCTCGTCGATGCGCAACAGACCCGAGACCTGCCAACCGCGGCCGGCCGGCACGACGTCCGGGGTGGCGTCGTCGTGTTCGTCGCGGACGTCGCCGACGATCTCCTCGATCAGGTCCTCGACCGTCACCATGCCCGCGGTGCCGCCGTACTCGTCGACCACCAGGGCGGTCTGCAGCCCGTTGGCCCGGATCTGGGCCATCACCGCATCGCCGTCGAGCGCCGACGGCACCCGTGCGACGGGCAGCGCCAGCGCGGCCAGCCGCGTACGGGCGCGTTCCTCCCGAGGGACGGTGAAGATCTGTTTGACGTGCACCACGCCGATGGTCTCGTCGAGGTCACCCTCGACGATGGGGAACCGCGAGTAGCCCGTCCTGATCGCGACCTCAAGCAGGTCGGTGACGGTCTCGTGGGCTTCGAGCGCCTCGATCTTCGACCGTGGTGTCATGAGCTCCTCGGCGGTGCGTTCGCCGAACTGCAGCGACCGGTCCACGAGCAGCGCCGTCGTCGCATCCAGCGAACCGCTGCGCGCCGAATTACGCACCAGCGAGGCCAGTTCCTGACCCGAGCGGGCCGAGCGCAATTCCTCGGCCGGCTCGATGTCCAGCCGGCGCAGGATCCAGTTCGCGGTGCCGTTCGTCATCCGGATGACCGGGGTGAACAGGGTCGAGAACAGCAGCTGGAACGGGGCTGCGGCGCGAGCCGTCGGGACCGGGCGGGCCACCGCGAGGTTCTTGGGCACCAGCTCGCCGAACACCATCGACAGTGACGTGGCGATCACCACGGCGAAGAACAGCGAGAGGCCACTCGAGATGTTGGCAGGGATGCCCAGCGCGTCGAGACCGGGGCGGATCAGCCGGCCGACGACGGGTTCAGCCAGATAACCGGTGGCCAGCGTGGTGATCGAGATGCCGACCTGGGCACCGGAGAGCTGGAAGGACAAGGTCCGATGGGCGCGGCGGACCATCTGGTCGCGGCGGTCACCGGTGCGGGCGTTGGCCTCGACGGTGCTGCGTTCCAGCGCGGTGAGCGCGAACTCGGCAGCGACGAAGATCGCGGTACCGGCGGTGAGCAGAACGATCGCCAGGATCGAGAGCAGCGAGAAGACCAGGTCGGAGCTCATCGGGTCCTCGCCGGCGGGGCGCCGGGCAGAAGGCCCGGCCGACTAGTAGAGGGGTCGCCCGTGTCGGCGTCCGAAGCTGTCTGCTGTTCCGCGGAGAAGGCCGGTTCAGAACCGGAGGCCTCAGCGGGTGCCTGCGGCACGTGAACCCTTTCGGTCGGATGGCGCAGCGAAATCTGGCCAGCAGTGAATGCGATGAGCGTCCATCTTATCGCGGCCACGAGCAGCCGGTTGCGTCACCAACCGCTGGGCAGCGGATGCCCCTCGGCGAAACCGGCCGCCGACTGCACCCCGAGCACCACTTTCTCGTGCAGCTCGGGCAGGGTGGCAGCACCCACGTAGGTGCACGTGCTGCGCACGCCCGAGGTGATGTGGTCGAGCAGGTCCTCGACACCACCACGCGCGGGATCGAGCCCCATCCGGGAGGTCGAGATGCCTTCCTCGAACAGCGCCTTGCGGGCGCGGTCGAACTGGCTGTCGCCCGCGGTACGGGCTGCCACGGCGCGTTTGGACGCCATGCCGTAGCTCTCCTTGTACGGCCGGTCGTCGCGGTCGCGCAGCAGATCGCCGGGAGATTCGTAGGTGCCGGCGAACCACGAGCCGATCATCACGTTCGACGCGCCTGCGGCCAGCGCCAGCGCCACGTCCCGCGGATGACGCACCCCGCCGTCGGCCCACACGTGCGCACCGAGTTGCTTTGCCGCGGTGGCACATTCGACCACAGCCGAGAACTGCGGCCGGCCCACGCCGGTCATCATCCGGGTGGTGCACATGGCGCCCGGGCCGACCCCGACCTTGACGATGGTCGCGCCTGCCTCGATCAGGTCGCGGGTGCCCTCGGCGGAGACCACGTTGCCCGCCGCCAGCGGTACACCGAGATCCAGCGACGCCACCGCCTTGATGGCGTCGAGCATCTTGTGCTGGTGCCCGTGCGCGGTGTCGATGACGAGCAGATCGGCGCCTGCCTCGACCAGCGCGCGGGCCTTGCCCGCGACATCACCGTTGATACCGACGGCCGCGGCCACCCGCAGCCGCCCGGAGGCGTCGACCGCGGGCGCGTAGATGCCGGCCCGGATCGCACCGGTTCGGGTCAACACGCCGGCCAGGGTGCCGTCGGGCGCCGTGAGCACCGCGACATCGACCGGGGCATGTTCGAGCAGGTCGAACACCTGACGTGGTTCGGTGCCGACCGGGGCCGTCACGAAGTCGGACAACCCGACGTCGCGGACCCGGGCGAACCGGTCGACCCCGGCGCAGCCGGCCTCGGTGACCAGCCCGATCGGTCGGCCCTCGAACGTCACCACCGCCGCGCCGTGGGCTCGCTTGTGGATCAGCGCCATTGCGTCGGACACCGAATCTTCCGGGCCGAGCACCACCGGGGTGTCCGCCACCAGATCGCGACTCTTGACGAACTGGACGGTGTCGGCCACCGCGGTGATCGGCAGGTCCTGGGGGAGCACCACGATGCCGCCGCGTCGCGCGATGGTCTCGGCCATCCGGCGACCTGCCACGGCCGTCATGTTCGCCACGACCACCGGAATGGTCGTGCCGGATCCGTCGACGGTGGACAGGTCGACATCGAAGCGGGACGCCACGTCCGACCGGCCGGGAACGATGAACACATCGTTGTAGGTCAGGTCGTACGGCGGGGTGTGTCCATCCAGAAACTTCACGGCAACGAATCTACTCAGGCGGGGACTTCGCTGCGGTCGCCGCTCCAGAGGGTGTGGAATTTCTGGCCGGACTCGGCATCGGTGCGCCCGTAGGTGTGGGCGCCGAAGAAGTCGCGGAGGCCCTGGGTCAGCGCGGCGGGGAGGCGTTCGGTGCGCAGCGCGTCGTAGTACGACAGGGATGAGGAGAAGCCCGGGATCGGGATGCCGAGGGCGGTGGCGGTGATGACGACGCGGCGCCAGCTGTCGATGGCCGACTCGACCGCGTCGCGGAAGTACGGCGCGGCCAGCAGGGTCGCCAGCTCGGGTTCTTCGTCGAAGGCGTCCTTGATGCGGTTGAGGAACTTGGCGCGGATGATGCAGCCGCCGCGCCAGATGGTGGCCAGGTCGCCGGGGGTGATGTTCCAGCCGTATTCGGCGCTGCCGGCCTGGATCTGGTTGAACCCCTGGGCGTACGCGACGATCTTCGAGGCGTACAGGGCCTGGCGGACGTCTTCGATGAATTGCGTGCTGTCCGTTGGCTTGTCGCCGAGCTGTCCGGAAGCCAGCCCCACCGTGGCCTTGCGCTGCGGCACCGAGCCGGACAGCGCACGGGCGAACACCGCCTCGGCGATGCCGGTGACAGGCACCCCGAGGTCCAGTGCGGACTTGACGGTCCAGCGGCCGGTGCCCTTCTGCTCGGCCTCGTCGACGATGACGTCGACCAGCGGCTTGCCGGTCTTGGCGTCGACCTGGCGCAGCACCTCGGCGGTGATCTCGACCAGGTAGCTGTCGAGTTCGCCCTTGTTCCACTCGGCGAACACGTCGGCGATCTGCGGGGCGGTCAGGCCCAGGGCGTCGCGCAGCAGCTGGTAGGCCTCG
>NZ_MVHF01000067.1 GCF_002086485.1 Mycobacterium aquaticum
CCGCGGCCCCGACTCCGGCACCGGCGGCTCCCGCCGCCCCGGCAGCTTCTGCGGCCCCGGCCCCGGCAGCACCGGCCAAGCCCTCGGCTCCCAAGCCGGCAGCTCCGCAGCCGCCGGCCGCGCCGAGCCAGCCTGCCGCTGCTGCGTCCAGCGCTCCGACGCCCACGTCGGCCCCGCGTCCCACTCCTGGTGCGACGCCCGGCCCCCGTCCCGGGCCGTCCAACGCGCCCAAGCCTGCTCCGCGCACACCGCGCGTCGGCAACAACCCGTTCTCGTCGCAGCAGCCGGTGGAGCGGCCCATCCCGCGGCCGCAGCCTCGTCCGGGTGCCCCGCGTCCCGGCGGCGGCCCCCGGCCCACGCCCGGCAACATGCCCCCGCGTCCCGCGGCAGGCGCTCCGGGTCGTGGCGGACCTCGCCCCGGGCCGCGTCCCGGCGGTGGTCCTCGTCCCGGCGCAGGTCAGGGCGGTCGTCCCGGTGGTGGCGGCGGCGGTAACTACCGCGGCGGCGGCGCCGGTGGCGGTGCCGGTGGTGGCGGCGCAGCTGCCGGTGGCTTCCGAGGCCGTCCCGGTGGTGGCGGTGGCGGCGGTCGTCCCGGGCAGCGCGGCGGTGCCGCGGGTGCCTTCGGTCGTCCCGGCGGCGCGCCCAAGCGTGGTCGCAAGAGCAAGCGGCAGAAGCGTCAGGAATACGACTCGATGCAGGCGCCGGTCGTCGGTGGCGTGCGGTTGCCGCACGGCAACGGCGAGACCATCCGGCTGGCCCGCGGCGCGTCGCTCTCCGATTTCGCCGACAAGATCAACGCCAACCCGGCGTCGCTGGTGCAGGCGCTGTTCAACCTCGGTGAGATGGTCACCGCGACCCAGTCGGTCGGTGACGAGACCCTCGAGCTGCTCGGCAGCGAGATGAACTACGTCGTTCAGGTCGTCTCGCCCGAGGACGAGGACCGTGAGCTGCTCGAATCGTTCGACCTCACCTACGGCGAGGACGAAGGTGGCGAAGAGGACCTGCAGGTCCGGCCGCCCGTCGTCACCGTCATGGGCCACGTCGACCACGGCAAGACCCGACTGCTCGACACCATCCGTAAGGCCAACGTCCGCGAGGGCGAGGCCGGTGGCATCACCCAGCACATCGGTGCCTACCAGGTGGAGGTGGACCTCGACGGCAACGTCCGGCCCATCACCTTCATCGACACCCCGGGTCACGAGGCGTTCACCGCCATGCGTGCCCGTGGTGCGAAGGCCACCGACATCGCGATCCTGGTGGTCGCGGCCGACGACGGCGTGATGCCGCAGACGGTCGAGGCGATCAACCACGCTCAGGCCGCCGATGTGCCGATCGTGGTCGCGGTCAACAAGATCGACAAGGAAGGCGCTGACCCGCAGAAGATCCGGGCCCAGCTCACCGAGTACAACCTGGTGGCCGAGGACTATGGCGGCGACACCATGTTCGTCGACATCTCGGCACGTCAGGGCACCAACATCGAGCAGCTGCTCGAAGCGGTGCTGCTGACCGCCGACGCTGCGCTGGACCTGCGGGCCAACCCCGACATGGAAGCCCAGGGTGTGGCCATCGAGGCGCACCTCGACCGTGGCCGTGGCCCCGTCGCCACCGTGCTCATCCAGCGCGGAACCCTGCGGGTCGGCGACTCGATCGTCGCGGGCGACGCCTACGGCCGTGTGCGCCGGATGGTCGACGAGCACGGTGACGACATCGAAGAGGCGCTGCCGTCCCGGCCGGTGCAGGTGGTCGGTTTCACGTCGGTGCCTGGCGCAGGCGACAACCTGCTGGTCGTCGACGAAGACCGGATCGCTCGCCAGATCGCCGATCGGCGCAACGCGCGCAAGCGCAACGCGCTGGCCGCACGCTCGCGCAAGCGGATCAGCCTGGAAGATCTCGATTCGGCGCTGAAGGAAACCAGCCAGCTGAACCTGATCCTCAAGGGCGACAACTCGGGTACCGTCGAGGCCCTCGAGGAGGCCCTCATGGGTATCCAGATCGACGACGAGGTGGAGCTGCGGGTCATCGACCGCGGTGTCGGTGGTGTCACCGAGACCAACGTCAACCTGGCGTCGGCTTCGGACGCGATCATCATCGGGTTCAACGTCCGCGCCGAGGGCAAGGCGACCGAGCTGGCCAACCGCGAGGGCGTCGAGATCCGCTACTACTCGGTGATCTACCAGGCCATCGATGACATCGAGAGCGCGCTCAAGGGCATGCTCAAGCCGGTCTACGAGGAGAAGGAGCTCGGTCGCGCCGAGATCCGGGCGATCTTCCGGTCGTCGCGGGTCGGCAACATCGCCGGCTGCCTCGTGCAGTCGGGGATCATGCGCCGCAACGCCAAGGCCCGGTTGCTCCGCGACAACGTCGTGGTCGCCGAGAACCTCACGGTTTCGTCGCTCAAGCGCGAGAAGGACGATGCCACCGAGGTCCGCGAAGGCTACGAGTGCGGTTTGACGCTGACCTACTCCGACATCAAGGAAGGCGACGTCATCGAGACGTACGAGCTGGTCGAGAAGGCGCGTACGTAAGTGGCCGACGAACGCTTGCGTGAGGAGCATTGTGGCTGATCCTGCACGCGCGAAGAGACTCGCCAAGCGGATCTCCACGATCGTCGCCTCGGCCATCGAGTACGAGATCAAGGATCCGCGGCTGGCGGGGGTGACCATCACCGACGCGAAGGTGTCGGGCGATCTGCACGACGCCACGCTGTACTACACGGTGTTGGGTCAGACGCTGGACGACGCGCCGGATTACGCCGGCGCGGCGGCCGCGCTGGAGAAGGCCAAGGGTGTGTTGCGGACCAAGGTGGGCGCCGGGACCGGGGTGCGGTTCACCCCGACCCTGGCGTTCGTCCGCGACACCGTGCCCGACGCGGCCCACCGCATGGAGGAGCTGTTGGCCGCCGCGCGGGCCGCCGATGAGGATTTGGCGAGAGTTCGGGAGGGCGCCAAGCACGCCGGAGATGCGGACCCGTACCGTGTGAGCGGGGCGGAGGACGTGAACGGGCCTGCTGACGGGGCAGACACAGAGGACGCCGGTGACAGTAACGGATTCCAAGACCGGACATATGGCGACTGACACCGCTGCTCCCGGTGTGCGCGTCGACGCGCACGGGGCTGTCGGGTTGTTGTCGGTCGCTTCGAGCGTCAGCGTGATCTGCCACGTCTATCCCGATGCCGACACCATCGGTGCCGGCCTCGGCCTGGCCCAGGTTCTCGACGCGGCGGGCAAACACGTCCAGGTCGCGTTCGCGGCCCCGGACACCCTGCCCGAGTCCCTGCAGACCCTGCCCGGTGGGCACCTGCTGGTGGCTCCCGAAGGTGTCCGTGAGGACGCCGATCTGGTTGTCACGGTGGACATCCCGAGCGTCAACCGGCTCGGCGCGTTGAGCGGGCTCGCCGAGGACGGCCGGGAGGTGCTGGTCATCGACCATCACGCCTCCAACCGGCTGTTCGGCACCGCCAACTACGTCGATCCGACGGCGGACTCCACCACCATGCTGGTGGCCGAGATCCTCGATGCGTGGGGCAAACCGATCGACCGGCAGGTCGCGCATTGCCTGTACGCGGGCCTGACCACGGACACCGGATCGTTCCGCTGGGCCACGGCCCGCGCGCATCGGCTGGCGGCCCGGCTGGTCGAGCTGGGTGTCGACAACGCGTCGATCAGCCGCAGCCTGCTCGACACCCATCCGTTCGCCTGGTTGCCGATGCTGTCGCGGGTGCTGTCCTCGGCCGAGCTCTGCCCGGATGCCGTCGACGGTCGCGGCTTGGTGTACGTCGTCGTCTCCCACTCGGAGTGGTCCGGGGCCCGGCCCGAGGAGGTCGAGAGCATCGTCGACATCGTGCGCACCACGCAGCAGGCCGAGGTCGCCGCGGTGTTCAAGGAGATCGAGCCGCAACACTGGTCGGTGTCCATGCGGGCCAAGTCGGTCAACCTCGCCGAGATCGCCAGCTCGTTCGGCGGCGGCGGGCATCCCCATGCAGCCGGATATTCGGCCACCGGCCCTGTCGACGAGGTCGTTCGGGCACTCCAGGTGGCTCTTGGCTGAGTCGCCGAGGCTCCATGCGGACGGCACCGAGTGCCTGGACGGTGCGCGCCGCGTCCCGAAGACGTATCAACCGTGCTGTGACGCTTTCGACCGCCGCACGGCATCGTGTGTCAACGACATCCGGTTCGAGTGGTGGCCGTCGTCGCGGCACTGGGTGGTGATCGTGCCTGACGGCGGCAGCAGCGGACTGCATCTGAGTTTCTGCCCGTTCTGTGGATTCGGCCTGGCGGGCGGTCGCCCATGACCTCTGGTGACGGTGCTGCAGCGGTCAACGGCAGGCGCATTGCCGCACTGGCCTTTCCGGCTCTCGGCGTGCTGGCGGCCGAACCGCTCTACCTGTTGTTCGACACCGCGATCGTGGGACGACTCGGCGCGGTCAGCCTGGCCGGGTTGGCCATCGGCGGTCTGGTCCTCAACCTGGTCGGCTCGAACCTGACTTTCTTGTCCTACGGCACCACGTCGCGCTCGGCCCGGTTCTTCGGAGCCGGGGACCGGGCCGCCGCCGTCGGCGAGGGCGTACAGGCCACCTGGCTGGCGGTCGGGATCGGGCTGGTGCTCTGCGCTGTCGTGCAGGCCGTCGCGGACCCACTGCTGACGGTGATCGCAGGTGGCGGCGAGATCGCTCAGGCCGCCGCACCGTGGCTGCGGATCGCTGTCCTCGGCGCGCCGGCGATTCTGATCTCGATGGCGGGCAACGGGTGGATGCGCGGTGTTCAGGACACCGTTCGGCCGTTGCGCTATGTGATCGCGGGATTCGCGGTGTCGGCGGTGTTGTGTCCGCTGTTGGTCTATGGCTGGCTGGGTATGCCGCGGTTGGAGTTGGCCGGCTCGGCGGTCGCGAACCTGGTGGGGCAGTGGGTGGCAGCGGTTCTGTTCGTGCGGGCGTTGCTGTCGGAGAAGGTGCCGTTGCGACCGCACCCCTCGGTGCTTCGCGCCCAGGTGGTGATGGGCCGGGATTTGTTGTTGCGCACCATGGCGTTTCAAGCCTGCTTCGTGTCCGCGGGAGCCGTGGCGGCCCGGTTCGGCGCGGCTGCGGTCGCCGCGCACCAGGTGGTGCTGCAGCTGTGGAGTTTCCTTGCGCTGGCGCTCGATTCGCTGGCGATCGCTGCGCAGTCCCTGGTGGGCGCTGCTCTTGGTGCGGGTCAGCTCAGCCACGCCAAAGTGGTGGCCTGGCGTGTAACGCTGTTCTCCACGGCGGCAGCGGCGGTACTGGCGGCGGTGTTCGCGATCGGGGCTCACGTCCTGCCCGCGCTGTTCACCGATGACCACTCGGTGCTCGACGAGATCGGCGTGCCGTGGTGGTTCCTGGTGGGCCAGTTGCCCGTCGCCGGAATCGTTTTCGCGCTCGACGGGGTGCTGCTGGGCGCCGGTGATGCCAAGTTCATGCGCAATGCCACCCTGGTCAGCGCGCTGATCGGTTTCCTGCCACTGGTTTGGCTGTCGCTGATCTTCCATTGGGGCCTGCTCGGTATCTGGGCCGGCCTGAGCAGCTTCATGGTGCTGCGCCTGGTGTTCGTCGGCTGGCGGGCGTTATCAGGGCGTTGGCTGATTGCCGGCACGGTTTAGAAGGACCACCCGTCCCCGGTGCTGGGCCCGATCATGCGGCCGTGCCTGTTGACGAATCGGGCCGGCGGCAATGGGCAGGTCGAATCCAGTTGGTCGAGAGCGGCCATGGCTCGCCGCGCGCCGCCGAAGTCCGATGCCGGCCGGAACTTGAGTACGTCAGCGTTGATGCTGACCCGTTCACCACGGTCGGCCAGCAAGGACACCATTCGCACGATCGGGTTCTCACGAGGTCCGTTGTCGACCATCCGTTCGACGATGCGCCGGACGGTGACGACGTCTTCGGGCCAGACGCGCATAGGTTTCCCGGTGACCCGCTCGTGGAACTCGTAGGCGTCGCCGACCGTCTCGATCGACCATTCGGGCCACAGCGCGTCGAAGATCGCGATCTGGTTGTCGTCGTCGCCGATGGCCCACCATCGGGCGACCTTGCTGGTGAAGTCGATGTGGATCCCCGTCGATGGCAGTTCGTCGCAGTGCTGGTCATCCCAGAGTGCCAGTTCGCCAGATTGGCTGCGAGCCAACGCTTCTTCGGCTACCGCGTGGATCGTGGCGGGCCCCAACCCGGCGATGGTGTCCAGGAAGCTCTCACCGCGCCAGAGCACCAGCTGCCCGTTGCCGAGCCGAACCGATATGCCGCCATCGCCGCCGCCGTCACGCCAGGGCACGAACCACGCCAGGTCTTCGGAGGCCCGCGGTGAACGGTCGTATTCGCTGAAGATAGTCGCCGGGTCGACACCGGCCAGCCACAGGATGCCGCGGACCCCTTCGGGTGACCACACAGCCTCCCAGCCCGGCCACGTCTGCTCGATCAGATGGTTGACAATCCTTGGGAGATACTCGAATTCGCTCTCCTCGGCCCACACGACGCGCTGTCGTGGGAGATCGATCAGAAGCGATCCTTCGATCCAGGTCGCGCCGCGCCACTCGTTCGGGCTGGCAACGCCCAGCGGCTCCATCTCGCGAACACGAGTCAGGGTGGCCTCGAAACCGTCGACCGCGATATCCATTCCGATGGTCTGGGCTGCCCAGTGGTCGTAGTACAGCTCCGGTCCGGATTCGGTGAGAACGATTGTTCCGAGCCGCGACCCCATCAGGTGCCTCCTGAGGCTGAGCGCCCGCACGCCGCGAGTCCAATGCGGGCGAACACATCGTCGTGGCTCACCTGGGCAGTGTGGCAGCAGGCTCCGACGGCCCGCCAGTCATTTTGAACGCGTCCCGCAAACCACCCACACGGCCCGCTTGCCGTCACCGCGCCCTTCCACGCGCACATCGGTGAATCCGGTGTCGCGGCACAACGCGGCGAACGCCTCAGCCTGCTGTTCGGTCCAGCCGTGACTGGCCAGCCCGGTCGCGTCGGCCGATACCTGCCGTTCGATCGCTATCAACCGTCCGCCCGCCACCAGCGCGCGGCGTGCCTCGGCGACCGCCGCGCCGACATCTTGCCAGTGATGCACCGTGGCCAGTGCCCACACCACGGTGGCCACGCCATCAGTCACGGGTAAGGCTTCGGCGGTGCCCTCACTCCACGTGATGGTCGCGCGCCTGGGCATGATGACGGACGCGACGCGCAGCATGGCCGTCGACGGGTCGACGCCCGTCACGCGCGCCCCGCGGCGGGCCGCCGCCCGCGCGGCGGTACCCGGCCCGCATCCCACATCCACGACGTGGTCGGCAGGGGAGACCTGCGCGATGTCAGTGGCCAGCCTGGCTTTCGCCCGGCCCACTACGAGGAAGAGCAAGCCGCACAGGACTCCGGCCAGACCCGAGAATCCGGGATGGTCGGCGTGGTGATTGATCGCACGTGCCGCGCTCATGACGTAGACCTTGCCGGTTCAACATAGGTTGAAGTCAAATGGCGGCATGGACGTGATCCCCATCGGCGAGGCGGCCGCGCGACTGCAGATGAGCCCCTCGGCCTTGCGGTACTACGACGAACGCGGACTGGTGCGCCCGCTGCTGCGTCGATCCGGCAAACGCATGTACGGGCCAGAAGAGCTGCGTCGGCTCGCGTTGCTCAAGATCGTGCACCGGCTGGGACTTCCGCTCGAGACCGCCGCGGCCGTGCTGGACGCGCCCCGTGACCAGTGGCGGGCGACTGTCCGCGCACAGATCGCCGAACTCGACCGAGTGATCGCGCAAGCCCAAGGGGCGCAACAGTTTCTGACGCACGCACTGCGTTGTCCGTCCGACCACCCGGCGCGTGACTGCGCGACGATGATCGGTGCCCTGGACCGGCTGGTCGACGGGATGAGCGTGGAGGAGCTCGCCACCGACCAGACCGGCACCGGATGGCTCGTCGTCGCGGACTGACGGTCAGTGCACCTGGGCGCGACCGCGCTGCAGGACCGCGTCGCGGTTGGCGGCGACGTCGTTGCCCGTCGTCGAGTCCATCCACTGCCGCGCCGAGGCCGCCTCGATCCACAGCCCGGCGTCGGTCTGAGCTGCATCGATGCGGTGGTACGAGGACAGCAGGGCGCGGACGGCGGCCTGATTGTTGCCGACGATCGAGGCGGCAATCCGGTGCGCGGCAGGCAGTAACTCGTCGTGAGCGACGACTTCGGTGACCAGACCGGCGCGCAACGCGTCGGCCGCCGAGAGGTAGTCGCCGGTGAGACTCATGCGCCGAGCCAGGCCGACACCGACCTTCTGCGGCAGCCGGACACTCAAGCCCCAGGTGGGCAGCAGGCCGACTCTGGCGTGCGTGTCGGCGAACCGGGCGTGCTCGGAGGCGATCAGGATGTCGCAGTACAGCGCAAGTTCGAGCCCACCGGTGACCGCGGCGCCGTTGATCGCCCCGATCACCGGCTTGCTCATCGCCGGCCACTTGGGGGAGATGTCTGGCAGCTCGGTCGTGTTGCCCAGCTCTTTCAGATCAAGCCCGGCACAAAACACCGGATCGGCCCCCGTGAGGATCACCACGTCGACGGCGTCGTCGGCCTGGGCATCGCGTAACGCCTGGTAGAACTCGGTGCGCAGCTGCGATGACAACGCATTGCGGGATTGCGGCCGGTTGAGGGTGAGTGTGCGGACCCGGTCTGTGGTATCGATCAGCAGCACAGTGTTGGTCGACTCCTCGCGCAAGCGCTCGTCGGCGTCATTCATGCGATCAACCTATCGTGGGTCTCATGTGCCGGAACATCACCGAACTGCGTGGCCTGCAACCCGCCGCCACAGCCGAGGAGATCGAGGCCGCTGCTCGCCAGTACGTCCGGAAGGTCAGTGGCATCACCAGACCGGCCGGAGTCAACGTCGAGGCGTTCGAGGCTGCCGTGGCCGAGGTCGCCGCGACCACCACGCGGCTGCTGGACGGGTTGGCGCCACGCCGTCAGCCGCCCAAGACGATTCCGCCGCTGCGTCGTCCGGAAGTGCAGGCCCGCTTGGCGGCGCGGTGAGCTCGCCGGCGCTCAAGGAGTGGAGCGCAGCGGTTCATGCGCTGCTCGACGGCCGACAGACGGTGCTGTTGCGCAAGGGCGGCATCGGCGAGAAGCGGTTCGCGGTCGCCGCAGCCGAGTTCGTGTTCTTCCCGACTGTCGCGCACAGCCACCGCGAGCGGGTACGGCCCGAACACCGTGATCTGCTCGAGCTCGCCGCGGCCGACAGCACCGAAACAGCTGTCATCATCCGGGCCGCGGCGAAAGTCATTGCCGCCATTGAGGTCAACCGCCCTGAGGCGATCGACGAGATCGCCGACCTGCACATCTGGACCGCTGATTCGGTGCAGGCCGACCGGCTGGATTTCCGCCCCAAACACCGGCTGACGGTGTTGGTGGTTCAGGCCATGCCACTGATCACACCCGTCGAGTTGGTGCGCGTGCCGGAGTTCGCGGGTTGCAAGAGCTGGGTGGAACTCACAGCCGACGTCGGCCTGGCCGGCGCCGTGCACGATGACGCGACGCTGCAGCGTGTCGCCGAGCGGGTGCGGGCTTCAGTCGGCTGACGGTGGCCGCGGGCCTGCGGGGAGCACCAGACGGGACACGCCGCCCTCGCCGTGCCGCACGGTGTGGGTGGCGCGGACCAGCCGCGAACCGGAGATCGGTGGCTCACCGGTACCGAGGTTGCGGGCGAACCGTGGATGGGATCCGCCGGCGACAAGCAGGCGGATCCGGGAACCGGCGGCGAACCGATGTGCGACAGCGTCGAATTCGATGCGCAGCCGACCGGACTGCTCGGTGCGCCGGACGAACGCGTCGGTCACGTTGCGGGAGCGGCCTTTGGCGTTGACCTCGCTGATCCTGACGAACACATCGTTGTTGGGGTTGTCGCAGCTGTGCTCCAGCTCGACCACCGCGGTGCCGACCAGGTACAGATCCGCGGGCAATGGGTCGCCGGTGTAGGCGAGTACGTCGGCCCGACGGCTCAGCTGCGTGTCGTCGCGGTACCCGGCCTCACGTGCCAGCAGCCGACCACCGATTGTCGGGGTGGGACTGGCGGGGTGGAACACGAATGACGACGACGGCGCAGTCGGGGCCGGCGGCCGCTCCGACAGCCGGCCGGGGGGCTGCAGGAACAGCTCGTGTTCGGGCATCGCCGGTGACCAATCGGGCAGGTCCACCCAGCCGAACCCGTTGATGTAGGCACGCACCGTGGCCCGGCGGGTATCGCGACGTTCGGCAAGGTGAGTGTCCAGCCAGGCCAGCGATTCACCGAGCACCGTGGGTAGGCCCTTGGTCAGCAGCTGGGCGTGGGTCCAGGGACCGATCGTCAGCGCGACCGGTACCTCGCGCCGACGCAGTTGCCGGTACTGCTGCAGCGTCTGGTCCAGGAACAGGTCCTGCCAGCCGCTGAGCAACAGCACGGGCACCTCGACGCGGTCGAGTGCCTCGGTGAACCGCAGGCTGTCCCAGAACGGATCCTCCCGGTCGGGATGTTCCAGCCACGATTCGAACCAGGGGGCGCCGCTGCCGAGCAGCTTGCGGCCGGCCTCGCCCATCGGCAATCCGGCGGTGGCCCGCGCGAGCTCCGCCGGGCCCCGGACCTGACGGGCCAGGGCCTGCACCAGACCTGGCTCCTCCTGCCGGGCCACCATTGCGCTCCAGCCGAGGAAGTCGTTGAGGGTGAAGGATCCGGTGCCCCACGCCGACTCGCTGAAATCGTGCGGGCCGACAGTGATCACCGCGGCTTTCATCTCCGGCGGTGGATCGGTCAGCAGGGCCCACTGGGTGAAACCGAGATAGGACAATCCGACGGTGGCGAACGAGCCGGTAAACCAGGGTTGCTCGCGCAGCCAGGCGACGGTGTCGGCGCCGTCGGCCATCTCGTGGACCATCGGGGTGAACTCGCCGCCCGAGCCGAACGTCCCGCGCACACTCTGCAGCAGTACGTGGTAGCCGCGAGCGGCATACACCTGGGCGAACACCGTGGAGAACGGGAACCTGCGGCCGTAGGGTCCGCGAACCAGCAGTGTGCCCGCCGGTGCCGCGGTGTCAGGCGA
Organism: Mycobacterium aquaticum; assembly: GCF_002086485.1. Lineage (GTDB taxonomy): Bacteria > Actinomycetota > Actinomycetes > Mycobacteriales > Mycobacteriaceae > Mycobacterium > Mycobacterium aquaticum. The sequence goes on from NZ_MVHF01000067.1 coordinate 11,046, forward strand.
ATAGTGATCGGCGATCAGCTCGACGCCGTCGCGCATCGGCACCCGCAGTCCGTGCCGCACGGTGTAGGACGTTTCGTGGGGTGGCAGGCCCAGCAGGCGGCTGACCGCCTTGCCGACGTGCCGGCGGAATTCCGTCACCGCACCAGGCTACAAATCAGAATTTGTAGTACGGAGCCAGCTCGTGGGCCCGTTGCATGTTGACCTGCAGGCAGTCCGGGCGGTCCGGGGACTTGATCGGTGAGTAGAACAACGATTGCTGGATGAGCCCGTAGCTGGTCTTGAACGCGACCATGCAGGTCACCCACCAGCGGTCGTTCCAGTCGGTGGGCTTCATGATCCAGTACTGCGCGGCGCGGTGGCCGTCGATGTCGAGTTCCACGGCGTCCGGCGGAATGGTCTGCTCGTAGGTCCGCCAGACGAACGCCTCGACCGCCATCTGGTAATCGCCCGCGTCGTAATGGCAGCGCAGGCTGTCCTCGGGGGCTGGGGGTGTGTAGGCGAGCCCAATCCGCTGGATCACGTCGAGCGGGATGTCGTTGCACGGATCGAACGGCGAGGGGTCGGTTGTTGCGATGACCGGCCATTTGATCGTCGTGGACACGTTGGTCATCGGTAGATCGGTCACGTTCAGCTGTGGGGTGCCGGTACCCGACCCCGCTGACGTCCCGGTCTGCAGCACCACGACCACCGCCGCTACCAGCGCACACAGTGCCGACAGCAGGCGCACCCTGGCGGCCATCGAACCCCCTCGCAGAATTGGTCAGAATCTTCCCCGGCTTGCCGGGAGTGTAGCGGTCGGCGACCGCGGACTCGACCATAAACGAGAACCTGTTCTAGTCCGGGAGGGCGGGTGGCGCCCCGGCGCGCGGTTAGGCTGGTCCGTTGTGGTGATGCAACCGTGGTGATGGACCAGGAGTCGAGGGACCGGCAGCCGATTCTGTGGGCGATCAGCGACCTACATACCGGCCACACCGGAAACAAGCCGGTCACGGAGTCGCTCTATCCCTCCACGCCCGATGACTGGCTCATCGTGGCGGGCGACGTGGGGGAGCGCACCGACGAGATCCGCTGGGCCCTGGATCTGCTGCGGAAGCGTTTCGCAAAGGTCATCTGGGTGCCCGGAAATCATGAGCTGTGGACCACCAACAAAGATCCGATGCAGATCTTCGGCCGGGCCCGCTACGACTATCTGGTCGACATGTGCGACCAGATGGGCATCGTCACCCCCGAACATCCTTTTCCGGTGTGGAACGAGCAGGGTGGCCCCGCGACCATCGTGCCGATGTTCCTGCTGTACGACTACACGTTTCTGCCAGCAGGTACCGCGACCAAGGCCGAGGGGCTGGCGGTGGCGCGGGAACGCAACGTGGTGGGCACCGACGAGTTCCTGTTGTCGTGCGAGCCCTACGCGACCCGCGACGCGTGGTGCCGCGACCGGGTGAAGCAAACCCGTGAGAAGCTCGAAGACCTCGACTGGGTGACGCCGACCGTGCTGGTCAACCACTTCCCGTTGGTTCGTGAACCTTGCGACGCGATGTTCTATCCCGAGTTCTCGCTGTGGTGCGGCACCACTGCGACCAAGGACTGGCATACCCGCTACAACGCGGTGTGCTCGGTCTACGGGCATCTGCACATCCCGCGCACCACCTGGTATGACGAGGTGCGCTTCGAAGAGGTGTCGGTCGGCTACCCGCGCGAATGGCGCCGCCGCAAGCCGTACCGATGGCTGCGGCAGATCCTGCCCGAGCCCCGGTATGCGCCTGGCTATCTCAACGAGTTCGGTGGGCACTTCGAGATCACCGCGGAGATGCGGGCTCATGCCAAGCAGATGCAGGACCGGATCAACTCGAGGCGGCTGTGATGGGGACACTGCTGGGCGAGGTGCTGCCGGATGTCGTCGCCTCCGCCGAGCTGTACGACGACCCACCGGGACTTTCGCCTCTGCCGGAAGAGGAGCCGCTGATCGCGCGCTCGGTCGCCAAGCGCCGCAACGAGTTCGTCACCGTGCGCTACTGCGCGCGCCAGGCGCTGGGGGAGTTGGGCATCGGGCCGGTCCCGATCCTCAAGGGCGACAAGGGGGAACCGTGTTGGCCCGACGGCGTGGTCGGGAGCCTGACGCACTGTCAGGGGTTCCGAGGCGCCGTCGTAGGTCGCACCTCCGAGGTGCGGTCGGTCGGGATCGACGCCGAGCCGCATGACGTGCTGCCCAACGGGGTGCTCGACGCGATCACCCTGCCTGTCGAACGCGCCGAACTCACCGCGTTGCCCGACGGCTTGCGTTGGGATCGAATCCTGTTCTGCGCCAAGGAAGCAACCTACAAGGCGTGGTTCCCGCTGACTCACCGCTGGTTGGGCTTCGAGGATGCGCACATCACGTTCGCGGTGGACGATTCGGGTACCACGGGTGGTTTCCGGTCCGAGATCCTCATCGATCCGGCCGCTGAACATGGTCCGCCACTCAGCGCGTTGGAGGGCCGTTGGTCGGTCCGTGATGGTGTGACGCTGACGGCGATCGTGCTGTGAGCCGGCCAGTTCCAGATCCCGCGCACGCGAGGAGCAATCCAGAACCAGCGCACGCGAGGAGCAATCCAGAACCAGCGCACGCGAGGAGCAATCCAGAACCGGGCCTGGTCATCGTCGACAAACCCGCGGGCATGACGAGCCACGACGTGGTGGGCCGGTGTCGCAGGCTGTTCGGAACCCGCAAGGTCGGCCATGCCGGCACCCTGGACCCGATGGCCACCGGCGTGCTGGTGGTCGGTATCGAGCGGGCCACCAAGATCCTTGGTCTGCTGACCGCGACCGACAAGTCCTACAGCGCGACCATTCGGCTGGGACAGACCACCACTACCGAGGATGCCGAAGGCGAAGTGCTGCAGACGGTTTCGGCCGCAGCCATCACCGACACGCAGATCGCCGACGCGGTGGCGGCGCTGCGCGGCGAGATTCAGCAGGTGCCATCGGCGGTGAGCGCGATCAAGGTCGACGGGCAGCGGGCCTACAAGCTCGCGCGGGAGGGCCAGACGGTCGAACTCGCGGCGAGGCCGGTGCGCATCGACCGGTTCGACGTACTCGACGTCCGGCGCATCGGCGATTTCGTCGACGTGGACGTCGACATGGACTGTTCGTCGGGCACCTACATCCGGGCGCTCGCACGCGATGTGGGGATCACGCTCGGCGTCGGTGGTCACCTGACGGCGTTGCGGCGCACCAGGGTCGGTCGCTACGGCCTTGACGAGGCGCGCACGCTGGAGGACCTCGCCGACGAGGCACGGCTGAGTTACTCGCTCGACGAGGCCTGCCTGGTCGGTTTTGCCCGCCGGGATCTCAGTGCCGATGAAGCCGAGGACACCAGGCATGGCAGGCCGTTGAAACCGGCAGGCATCGACGGTGTGTATGCGGCCACCGCACCCGACGGTCGGGTCATCGCCCTGCTGCAGGATGGTCCGTCGCGCACCAAATCCGTCGTGGTGTTGCGTCCGGCAACTCTGTAGACGTGGATTTCTTGATTCGTTGCATCGTGATTCGACGAATGCAATAACCTCTGCGTTCCAGGGTGCCGGCGTCGCGTCGACTCCTGTTGACGACGACACGTGAGGCGGGCGGGGGCGATGGTGCGGTGCAATGCGGTCGGCACCCGGCGGCGACGTCTGCTCGGTGCATCGCTCCTGGCGGGTGCTACGTTGGCGACAACGCTCACATGTCCTGCTGCCCGGGCGGACACCATGTTGATCGCAGGCGGCACGTTCTACTCGTTCTTTGACCAGGTGCCGCACTTCCCGGTGAAAGCCGCGGCGGGGGATATCGGTCGGTGGTTTCGATCGGCTGGTGACGGTTGGCAGGTCGTCGATTACCCGGCAAGTTTCTGGCCGCTTCCCACTCTTGCCTCGCCGACAGCCGGGCGGTCGATCGCCATCGGCACCGACAATGTCGTCGACGCGGTGAATCGATCGGACGGCACGGTTGTCGTGGTCGGGCTGTCGCAAGGCTCGGTCGTGGCCGACGGCGCGATGGCGAAACTGGATGCGGATCCGAACGGTCCTGACCGCGGCAGGGTCCGCTTCATCGTGTTCGGAGACCCCCAGCGCGGGGTGGCCGAGTTGGTTCCGGAAGGCACCTATATACCCCTGCTCGATTGGCGCGCAACCGCTCCCACCGAGACGAAGTATGACGTCGATGTCATCGTCGGTGAATACGACCCGTTGTCCGACTACCCGGACCGTCCGTGGAATCTGGTCACAGACGCGAACGCGGCCCTCGGGATGGCTTATGTGCACACCCAGTTGGGATTGTCCAAACCCGATGACCTACAGGAAGTCGGCCGCGAGACCAATTCCAAGGGCGGAACAACGACAACGTACCTCGACCCTGCCGAGAATCTTCCGCTGACCCGTCCGCTGCGCGATGTGGGTGTGCCCGATGCGTTGGTGGACAAGGCAGATGAGGTACTGCGACCGGTCGTCGATGCGGGGTACTCGCGCAAGGACAAGGCGGGTGACACTCGCCCATACATTTATCGCGGTCAGTTGGTTCGCGCCACGGGCAGCGGCGTGAAATCCGTTGTCGCAACGCCGCAGCGAGGCGGCCCGCAGAAGCTCAGCTCGTCGCTCCGGGCGGAGGTCGCAAAAATCGCCGACAAGGTCACCCATCGAACGACTCGGGCGGTCGGTGGCACGCCCAAGGCAACTGCGGGGAGCGATCCCGACTAGCGCAGTCGTGCGTTATTTGGATACCGATTTGCCGGTATCTTTGCGAGGTTTGACGTCGCGGAGACGTAGGATGCAGCCGTGACCGCAGGTGTAGATGGGCAAGCCAAGCGGCGCACGCAGGCCGAGCGCAGTGCCGCGATGCGTGGCCGATTGCTGGACGCCACCGTGGAATGCCTGGTCGCCTACGGTTACGCGGGCACGACGACGCAACGTGTCGCCGAGGTCGCCGGTGTGACGCGCGGGGCCCAGGTCCACCACTTCCGGTCCAAGGAAGACCTTGTGGTGGCCGCGATCGAGCATCTTGCCGAGCAACGTGCGCAGGCTGCGGTTCGCGACCTCGGCCGGGTGGCGGCCGGCCCCGACCCTGCGTCGATGGTGTTGGACTACCTGTGGGAATCGCACCAGGGGCCGGTTTTCGTTGCCACGCTTGAACTCTGGGTGGCAGCACGCACCGATGAGGTGCTGGCGGCGCAGGTCGAACGGGTCGAGCCGATCGTCACCGGTGCATTGGTCGGCGCTCTGGCGCAGCTGGTGCCGAATCGTCCGGCGCAGAAGGAACTGCGCGACTTGGCCTATACCGCCATGGATGCCCTGCGGGGGATCCTGCTGTCGAGTTTCGCGGATCGGGATCCGGCTCGGGCCAAGAAGCGGTGGGACCGGGTGTGTGTGCACCTGCGCCGCATGCTGTCCGAGGCCTTGACCTCCGCTTCGTAGTTTCCGCCCGTAGGGGGCAGGCGCGATTCGTTCGCGTCCCTGAACTCACTTGCGGTCTTGTAAAGATACAAACCAGTTGGTATGTTTATGGCATCGCGCAGAAGAAGGGAGGCGCATGCCGAGGAAGACATACGTCATCGGGGTCGGGATGACGAAGTTCGAGAAACCCGGAGTGGTCGAGGGCTGGGACTACCCGGACATGGCCCGTGAGTCGGGCACGAAAGCGTTGGCAGACGCGGGAATCGACTATCGGGAGGTGCAGGAGGCGTACGTCGGCTACGTCTATGGTGAGTCGACATCCGGGCAGCGGGCGGTCTACGAGCTTGGTATGACCGGCATTCCCGTCGTCAATGTCAACAACAACTGTTCGACGGGATCCACTGCGCTGTACCTCGCGGCCCGGGCTGTTCGCAGTGGACTGACCGAATGCGCCCTGGCCCTTGGGTTCGAGAAGATGCAGCCGGGTTCACTGGGGTCGACATACGACGATCGCGAGCAGCCGATGGGCAAGCACTTCCTGGCACTCGCCGAGATCTCCGAGGTGCTGTTCCCTCCCGCGCCGTGGATGTTCGGTGCGGCAGGACGCGAACACATGAAGCAATTCGGGTCCACTGCAGAGCATTTCGCGAAGATCGGTTACAAGAACCACAAGCACTCCGTCAACAACCCGTACGCGCAGTTTCAAGACGAGTACACGATGGACGACATTCTGGGTTCGAGGATGATCTACGACCCGCTCACCAAACTTCAGTGCTCACCGACCTCCGACGGGTCGGGCGCGGCGATCCTGGCCAGTGAAGACTTCGTCGACAAGCATGGGCTGGCCGCGCAGGCCGTCGAGATCGTCGGCCAGGCGATGACCACCGACTTCGAGAACAGCTTCGACGGCACCTGCAAGGCGTTGATCGGCTACCACATGAATGTGGCTGCCGCCCAGCAGGTTTACCAGCAAGCCGGCTTGGGGCCGGAGGACTTTCAGGTCATCGAGTTGCACGACTGCTTCAGTGCCAACGAACTACTGCTCTACGAAGCCCTGGGCCTGTGCGCCGAGGGTGAGGCGCCCAAGCTGATCGACAACGGGGACACCACCTACGGCGGCCGGTGGGTGGTCAACCCGTCCGGTGGCCTGATCTCCAAGGGCCATCCGCTCGGCGCCACCGGACTGGCTCAATGTGCCGAGCTGACCTGGCAGCTGCGGGGTACCGCCGACAAGCGTCAGGTCGACGGCGTCAACGCCGCGCTGCAACACAACATCGGCCTCGGAGGGGCCGCCGTGGTGACCGCCTATCAGCGGGCCGAACGCTGACGTTTTCCCCGCGAGCAGACGTGCGGGTACCGGTGCGGCGGCGTGTCGCGTACCTGCGCGTCTGCTCGCCCAACAAGAACTCGGCCAACAAGAACTCGGCCAACAAGAAGGAGTGACGACCATGGGACATATCGAGGCAACGCGCGAACTGGCCGCTGGACCCGAGGCGCTGTGGGCGACTGTGTCGGACCCGCAGACCTGGGACAAGTGGTTCACCGTGCATGACAAATGGCTGGAAGAACCCCCGGCTACGCTGACCGCCGGCGCCCGGCTCACCGCCAAGATCGTCATGCTGGGCATGGCCAACAAGATCGAATGGACCATCGAATCCGTCGACGCCCCCAACAGCCTGGTACTGGCCGGCACCGGAATGGCCGGAGTCAAGGCGAAGTTCGCATTCACGATCGACCCGGCCGGGTCAGGCTCAAGGTTCACCGTGACCGGTGACTTCGAAGGAGCGCTCGTGAAGGGCGCACTCGCCAAGGCCGTCGAGAAGGACGGGGTCAAGCAGCTCGACAAGAGCCTCGACGCGCTCGACGCGCTGGCATCGGCGTCGGCATGACGGCGGCCAAGCACACAGCGGAGGAAACGCTCGAGGTCGACGACAGCGGCCTCAACACGTGGACCGACGAGGAACGCTTCGAGGTGACTCGCGAGCGGATCGCCGAATATGCCGCAGCCACAAACGATCCCATTCCCGCACATCGATCCGGTGACATCGCCCCGCCGGTGTTCGCCATCGTGCCGGTGTTCGAGGCGCTCCTGGTGCCTGCCGTCGATGTGCTTCCCGTGGAGCTCATCCCTCGAGTGGTGCATGGCGAACAGGACTTCCACTTCCATCGGCCGATCCGGCCTGGGGACAAGCTGGTTTCGCGCGGGAAGATGATCGGCTACCAGGGCCTCGAGAACGGCACCCGCGCCGCGATCTATCTCGAATGCCGCACGGAGGACGGCGAACTGGTCAACGAGCAGTACGTCACGACGTTCGTTCGGGGCTTCGACGCCGGTAAGACGGTGGGCGAGTTGAGCCCGAGTCACCGGTTCGAGGAGAGGCTTCGCGACGACTCACCTGTCGCCACGGTCGTCCAGCACGTCGACGACGATCAGACTTTCCGGTACAGCCCCGCTGCGGGTGATCCCATGCCGATCCACCTCGACGAGGAAGTGGCCCGCGACGCCGGGCTGCCCGGCATCATCGCGCACGGCTTGTGCACCATGGCCTTTGCGTCGTGGGCGATCCTTACCGAGCTGGCCGGTTCGGATGTGCACCGGCTCCGGCGTTTTGCCGTGCGGTTCTCGAAGATGGTGCTGCCCGGAGACGATCTGGAAACGCGCGTCTGGCGAAAAGGGGCGGCCGACGGCATCACGACCTACGCGTTCGAAACCGCCCGGGGCGCAGACCTCGTCATTACGGACGGCTTGGCAGAGATCACCCAGGAGGCATGAGAGATGACTGCACTTGAGGGACGCGTCGCCGTCATCACCGGCGCGGGCAGAGGGATCGGCCGGGAACACGCTCTGCTCTTCGCGGCGGAAGGAGCCAGGGTCGTCGTCAACGACCTGGGCGGCAGCAACTCCGGCGAGGGTACCGATGCCGGCCCGGCACATGAGGTGGTCGCCGAGATCCGTGCGGCAGGCGGGACGGCGGTGGCCAACACCGAGAACGTCGCTACCTGGCATGGCGCGAAATCCCTTGTTCAGCAGGCTATTGACGAGTTCGGGCGGCTCGACGTCGTGGTCAACAACGCCGGTATCCTGCGCGACTGCTTCATCCCCACCATGGCCGAATCCGACTGGGACGCAGTGATCGCGGTCCATCTCAAAGGACACTTCTCGGTGCTGCGCCACGCGGCGGAGTATTGGAAGGCCCAGTCGAAGGGCGGCGACCAGCCCAACGCCTCGGTGATCAACACCGCATCGGGGTCGGGAACCACGATTCCCAATGCGGGACAGGCCAACTACGGGTCGGCCAAGGCCGCCATCGCGGCACTGACCCTGGTGGCCGCCGACGAATTGGAACGCTACGGCGTACGGGTCAACGCCATCGCCCCGATCGCACGGACCCGGTTGACGCTGGCCACCCCCGGTATGGGCGTTCTCATGGCCGAACCCGATGACGACGATGAGGTCGACCTGTTCAGTCCCGCCAACATCGCGCCGCTGGTGGCCTACCTCGCGACGGAGAAGTGCCCGATCACCGGCCACGTGTATGCCGTTCAGGGCGGAGCCATTTCGCAGCTGGCGGGCTGGCACGACGTCGAGACCATCGAGACCGACGGGCTGTGGCAGATCGACGACATCGCCCGGAGGTTGCCGTCATGATCGAATGGTCCGACACCGACCTCATCATGCGGGATACGGTGCGCGAGTTCATCGACAAGGAGGTCCGGCCGCATCTCGACGGGCTGGAGAGCGGCGAGCTGTCGCCGTACCCATTCGCCCGCAAGCTGTTCAGCGAGTTCGGACTCGACGTCATGGCGGCCGAAGCGGTCAAGAGCATGCTCGACAAACAACGGGAAGGCGCCCGGCGCTCCGGCGGTCTCGGCGGCTTCGCGGAGCAGGCATCGATGGCCGCCGTCATGGTCTCGGAACTCGCCGGGGTGAGTATCGGCCTGCTCAGCACCGTGGGAGTCAGCCTGGGGCTCGGTGCGGCTACCATCATGAGCCGGGGCACGCCGGCACAGAAGGAACGCTGGCTACCGGAATTGATGACGCTCGAGAAGATCGCGGCGTGGGCGATCACCGAACCCGATGCGGGCTCAGATGCCTTCGGGGGCATGAAAACCTACGTCAGACGAGACGGTTCCGATTACCTGCTCAACGGGCAGAAGACGTTCATCACCAATGGCCCCTACGCCGACGTGCTCATCGTGTACGCCAAGCTCGACGAAGGAGTGCCGGGCGTAGACCGGCGCGATCGCCCGGTGCTCACCTTCGTGCTCGACGCCGGTATGCCCGGCCTCACGCAGGGCAAGCCGTTCAAGAAGATGGGCATGATGTCGTCGCCGACCGGTGAGCTGTTCTTCGACAATGTGCGGCTCAGCCCGGACCGGCTTCTCGGCGAGAGCGAAGCCCATACCGGAGGCGACGGACGAGACAGCGCACGGGCCAATTTCGCGGCCGAGCGGGTGGGAGTGGCACTGATGGCGCTGGGCATCATCAACGAGTGTCACCGGTTGTGCCTGGACTACGCGAAGACCCGCACGTTGTGGGGCAAGAGGATCGCCGAGTTCCAGCTCATCCAATTGAAGTTGGCGCGCATGGAGATTGCCCGGATCAACGTGCAGAACATGGTTTTCCAGACGTTGGAGCGGCTCAAGGCGGGGCAGATGCCGACCCTTGCCGAAGCGTCGGCGATCAAGCTGTATTCGTCGGAGGCCGCGACAGAGGTGGCCATGGAGGCAGTGCAGTTGTTCGGTGGCAACGGCTACATGGCCGAGTATCGCGTCGAACAGCTCGCGCGGGATGCCAAGTCGCTGATGATCTACGCGGGCAGCAACGAGGTGCAGGTGACCCACATCGCCAAGGGATTGCTCGCCGGATGAACGCGAGTCGGGTGGTGGCGATCACCGGGGGCGCCCGCGGCATAGGAAAGGCGACCGCCGCGGCGTTCCTGCGAGCGGGCGCGCGGGTGGCCGTCGGCGATATCGACGCCGCGCTGGTGGAGAAGACCGCAGCCGAACTCACCGAGGTGGGTGGCCGCAACGTGTGCGGACTGCCGCTCGATGTGACCAGCCGGGCATCGTTCGCTGCGTTCCTCGACGCCGTCGAGGACCGGCTGGGACCCGTCGACGTGTTGGTGAACAACGCTGGCATCATGCCCACCGGCCGATTCACCGAGGAGAGCGACGAGATGACCGATCGCATGGTCGCGATCAATCTCGTTGGCGTGCTGACCGGTTCGAAGCTCGGTGCATTACGAATGACGGGGCGTGGCGGCCATATCGTCAACGTCGCGTCGCTGGCCGGTGTCGGCGCGTTCCCTGGGCTGGCCACTTATTGCGCCACCAAACATGCCGTCGTGGGCTTCTCCGAGGTGTTGCATCTGGAACTCGCCGCACAGGGCATCGCGGTCACCGCGGTGCTCCCCGGGCTGGTCCGCACAGATCTGTCCGCCGGTAACAGCACTCCCGCGTGGATCCGTGCCATCGGCGAGGTCGAGCCCGAGGACGTTGCGTCGGCCATCGTGTCTGCGGCGGGCGGCCGACGCGTCACGGTGACGGTGCCGCGCGTCTTCGGCGGCACGCTCAGGACGATGTCGGTGCTACCGGTCCGGGCCAGGCACTGGTTGGAACATGCGACCCACGCCGACACGGCGTTCACCGATGTCGACGCCGGGGTTCGCCGGCGTTACCACGACCGACTCCGTAGCTGAGCCGAAGCGACTACCTGGCCGCTCCGACGAACGGGATCGACGCCGGTGCGGCGAGATCCGCTGCAGCGCCGAACAATCCGCGCTTCCGCAGGATCGGTACCACGCCCTCGCCGAACCAGTACAGCTCCTCCAGATGCGGATAGCCGGAGAAGATGAACTCGTCGATACCGATGGCGGCGTACTCGGCGATGCGGTCTGCGACCTCGGTGTGGCTGCCCACCAGCGCGGTACCCGCCCCGCCGCGCACGAGGCCCACGCCTGCCCACAGGTTCGGCGCGATCTCCAGGCTGTGGGCATCGGTCCAGCTGCCGTTGGCGCGGTTGGCCTCGTGCAGGGCCAACATCCGCCGCTGGCCCTCGGACTGGCTGCGGGCAAGTCCGGCCTGCGCGTTGCGCACGGTTTCCTCGTCGAGTGCGGCGATCAGTCGACCTGCCTGGGCCCACGCCTCCTCGGAGGTGTCGCGGGAGATGGTGTGCAGCCGGATGCCGAACCGCAGCTTGCGGCCCTGCTCCTCACCGAGCGCGCGGATCCAGGCGATCTTCTCCCGCACCGCCTCGGGCGGTTCGCCCCAGGTCAGATACACGTCGGCGTGCCGCGCCGCGACCGGCCCCGCTGCAGCGGAACTCCCGCCGAAATACAGCGGGGGCACCGGGTTGGGCGGCAGCGCCAGCGATGCTCCCTCGACGTCGACGTACTCGCCCCGGTGAGTCACGGTCTCACCGGCCCACAGCCTGCGGACCACGTCGAGGAACTCGTCGGCGCGTTGGTAGCGGGCGTCCTTTTCGAGGTGGTCGCCGAAGGCCCGCTGCTCGTGGGCTTCGCCGCCGACAACGACGTTGAGCAGGATGCGGCCCGGCGCGTGGCGCGCGAAAGTGGCGGCCATCTGTGCCGAGAGGGTCGGGCTCACGAGCCCTGGGCGGAACGCCACCAGGAAGGCCAGCGACGTCGTCTCGCGCGCCAGCAGCGCGGCGGTGATGAACGCGTCCTCGCACCAGGCGCCGGTCGGGATCAGCGCCCCCGTGAACCCGAAGGTCTCTGCGGACCGCACGATCGACGCCAGATAGTCGATGCTGGCGTCGCGGTCACTGTGGGCGGCGCCGGCGGGTATGCCGTGACCGCCACCGACGATGTGGCGGCTGTCGCCGTAGGTGGGCAGGAACCAGTGCAATGTGACGCTCACAAGGAGTCGATCTTCGTCCGGATGCAACCGCAAAGCACGACTAAAAATCGCGCTGATCCCGACGAGCGCCCGCGCCGGCTGATCAGGCGACGACCCAGATCGCTTCTGCCGCAGGGCTACCCAGGTCGACGGTGACTTCGGCGGCTGAGCTGGACACGGCGCCCGGCTGCTCGACCGCCACGGAGATCATTCCCGCGAAATCGCGGCGGGCCAACACCCGCAACCGGGAGTCGAGGCTGATGCCCACGCTGGCGAAGTACCGCAGCATCTCCGGATCGGCATCGGAGATCCGCGCGACCGTGCCTGCGTCGCCGTCCTGGCAGACCGAGAGCTGACGGGCCGGCGGGGTGGGCACCTGGCCGTCGGCGGCCGGGATCGGATCGCCGTGCGGGTCGCGGGTCGGGTAACCCAGTTTGGCGTCGATGCGGTCGAGCATCCGGTCGCTCACCGCGTGCTCGAGGATCTCGGCTTCGTCGTGCACCTCGTCCCAGCCGTAGCCGAGCTCTTGGACGAGGAAGGTCTCCATCAGCCGGTGCCGGCGCACCATCGCCAGGGCCGCGCAGCGCCCAGCCTCGGTCAGCGTCACCGCGCCGTACTTCTCATGGTCGACCAGGCCCTGGTCGGCGAGCTTGCGGATCGATTCCGACGCCGTCGAGGCCGATACGTTCATGCGCTCGGCCAGCAGTTTTGTGCTGATCCGCTCGCGGGACCATTCCTGGGCGGTCCAGATGACTTTCAGATAGTCCTGGGCAACCGTCGAGAGGTCGCGATGGTTACCGTCTGGACTCACACTGAGGAAGTTTAGGCAATCGTCACCTGATCTGGGGATCTAGAGCAGACCGTGGCGCGGGTGGGCCGTAGGCTGACAGCTGTGCAGCGCTGGCGTGGGCAGGACGAGATCCCCACGGACTGGGGCAGGTGTGTGGTCACGATCGGGGTGTTCGACGGTGTGCACCGTGGACACGCCGAGCTGATCAGCCATGCGGTGAAAGCGGGTCGATCCCGCGGGATACCGGTGGTGATGATGACCTTCGACCCCCATCCGATGGAAGTGGTGTTCCCGGGCAGTCACCCGGCTCAGCTCACCACGCTGACCCGGCGCGCGGAACTGGTCGAAGAGCTCGGCGTCGACGTCTTTCTCGTCATGCCGTTCACGTCGGACTTCATGAAGCTCACCCCTGAGCGCTACATCCACGAGCTTCTGGTCGAGGACCTGCACGTGGTCGAGGTGGTCGTGGGGGAGAACTTCACCTTCGGCAAGAAGGCCGCAGGCAACGTCGACATGCTGCGCGCCGCCGGTGAGCGGTTCGGCTTCGCGGTCGAGTCGATGTCGCTGGTCACCGAGAGCCTCGACCCCCAACACCGCGACGAGCGCGTCACCTTCTCGTCGACGTACATCCGGTCGTGTGTCGACGCCGGTGACGTCGTCGCGGCTGCCGAGGCGCTGGGCCGTCCGCATCGTGTCGAAGGTGTGGTGGTGCGCGGCGACGGCCGGGGCCGCGTGCTGGGCTTTCCCACCGCCAACGTGGCCCCGCCGATGTACTCGGCGATCCCCGCCGACGGCGTGTACGCGGCCTGGTTCACCGTGCTCGGCCACGGCCCGGTGCTGGGCACGGTGGTTCCGGGAGAGCGGTACCAGGCTGCCGTGTCGGTCGGCACCAACCCGACGTTTTCCGGGCGCACGCGCACGGTGGAGGCGTTCGTCCTCGACAACAACGCCGACCTCTACGGCCAGCACGTCGCGGTCGACTTCGTGGCCCGGATCCGCGGTCAGGAGAAGTTCGATGCGGTCGACGACCTGGTGGTGGCGATGACGGCCGACACCGACCGCGCTCGGGCGATTCTCGCCGCGCAGTGATTCACTGCTAGACTGTCCCGCGATCCGGCACATGCTGCAGGCCGCGGTGGCTGTGTCGAGAATTTGTTCGCGGACCGATTTGATGGAGTTTATTTCGTGGCGCTTACCGCCGAGCAGAAAAAAGAGATCCTGGGCTCCTACGGCCTGCACGAGACCGACACCGGTTCGCCGGAGGCACAGGTCGCACTGCTGACCAAGCGGATCTCGGACCTGACCGAGCACCTCAAGGCACACAAGCACGATCACCACTCGCGGCGCGGACTGCTGCTGCTCGTGGGTCGGCGTCGCCGGCTGCTCAAGTACGTGGCGCAGGTCGACGTCGAGCGTTACCGTTCGCTGATCGAGCGCCTCGGGCTGCGTCGCTGACGCGGCTTATATGCCATCAGTACCGGCGGCCGTCTTCTTCGGGACGGCCGCCGTTCTGGCTGTAGCTGTCCTGCCCGGCTGTTCGCGGGCGTCAGCGGCCGACATGCAGGCGGGGGACTGCCTCAAGATCGGGGGCACCGCCCGCTATCCGGACGCCAGTGAAGCCGTGTGCGGCAGCCCGGAGTCCAACTACAAGGTGGTTTCCACGGTGACCGGCAGCGGCAGCTGCCCGAGTGACGTGGACTCGTCCTACACCTTGAACAGTGCGTTCAGCGACGAATCCCAGACGGTCTGCATGGACATCGACTGGGTTGTCGGGGGCTGCATGAGCATCGACCCCGAACACAGAACAGATCCGGTACGGGTGGATTGCGCGGATCCTGCTGCGCCACACCGGCAACGGGTCAGCCAGATCCTCCGGGATGTTTCCGAGGTGGATCAGTGCGGGAGCGGCATCGGGTATCCGTACCCGGAGCGCCAGTTCACCGTGTGTGTGGAGGACGTGGCGTAAGCAGCGCCGCGATGGCAATCTGGCTGTTGCTGCCGTGTACCATGGGTGCGTTCGACAGCTATTCGAACATGGGTGCGGCACCCGCATATCGGCGGGCGCCGTTCCTGCGAGTCACAGAGGACCCGCTCGATCGGGCGGTCTTCGGTAGTGGCCGCCGGGAGTCCCCCCTTGAGGTGGGGTGTGTCCGGCCGCTTCGATCGACGGCCGTAGCCGTATCCGGGTCTGTGGTGTTCGCCGGCGTGACGACGCGAAACAAACGACTGAGTGAATCAGAGAGGCCACCGGACTAAATGTCTGCAGTTGAACTTGAAGACGGTGTGTTCGAATCCACCGCCGTCATCGACAACGGGTCCTTCGGCACCCGCACCATCCGCTTCGAGACCGGACGGCTGGCCCAGCAGGCCGCCGGCTCGGCCGTCGCCTACCTCGATGACGAGACCATGTTGCTGAGCGCCACCACCGCCAGCAAGAACCCCAAGGACCACTTCGACTTCTTCCCGCTGACGGTCGACGTCGAAGAGCGCATGTACGCCGCGGGCCGGATCCCCGGTTCGTTCTTCCGCCGGGAGGGCCGTCCGTCCACCGACGCGATCCTGACCTGCCGCCTGATCGACCGTCCGCTGCGCCCGTCGTTCGTCGACGGCCTGCGCAACGAGATCCAGGTCGTGGTCACCGTGCTGAGCCTGGATCCGAAGGATCTGTACGACGTACTGGCCATCAACGCCGCGTCGGCGTCCACGCAGCTGGCCGGCCTGCCGTTCTCCGGCCCGGTCGGTGGCACCCGCGTCGCCCTGATCGACGGCCAGTGGGTCGCGTTCCCGACCGTCGAGCAGCTCGAGAAGGCTGTGTTCGACATGGTCGTCGCCGGGCGCGTACTCGAAGACGGTGACGTCGCGATCATGATGGTCGAAGCCGAGGCCACCGAGAAGGTCATCGAGCTGGTGGCCGGCGGCGCGCAGGCGCCCACCGAGGCCGTCGTCGCCGAGGGCCTTGAGGCCGCCAAGCCGTTCATCAAGGTGCTGTGCGCCGCCCAGCAGGAGCTGGCCGAGGCCGCAGGCAAGGAGACCGGCGATTACCCGGTCTTCCCCGACTACGCCGAGGACGTCTACTACTCGGTCGCGTCGGTGGCCACCGACGCGCTGTCGGAGGCACTGACCATCGCAGGCAAGAACGAGCGCAACGACCGCACCGACGAGATCAAGGTCGAGGTGCTGGAGCGCCTGGCCGAGACCTACGCGGGCCGGGAGAAAGAGATCGGCGCCGCGTTCCGGTCGCTGACCAAAAAGCTTGTGCGCCAGCGCATCCTGACCGACCACTTCCGTATCGACGGCCGTGGCATCACCGACATCCGGGCCCTGTCGGCCGAGGTGGCCGTGGTGCCCCGGGCGCACGGCAGCGCGCTGTTCGAGCGTGGCGAGACCCAGATCATGGGTGTCACCACGCTGGACATGATCAAGATGGCCCAGCAGATCGACTCGCTCGGGCCGGAGACCACCAAGCGCTACATGCACCACTACAACTTCCCGCCGTACTCGACCGGTGAGACCGGTCGCGTCGGTTCGCCCAAGCGCCGCGAGATCGGCCACGGCGCACTGGCCGAGCGGGCCCTGGTGCCCGTGCTGCCGAGCATCGAGGAGTTCCCCTACGCGATCCGTCAGGTCTCCGAGGCGTTGGGCTCCAACGGCTCCACCTCGATGGGCTCGGTCTGCGCCTCGACGCTGGCGCTGCTCAACGCCGGTGTGCCGCTGAAGGCTCCGGTGGCCGGTATCGCCATGGGCCTGGTGTCCGACGACGTCGAGACCGACGGCAAGACGGAACGGCGCTTCGTCGCGCTGACCGACATCCTCGGAGCCGAGGACGCCTTCGGTGACATGGACTTCAAGGTCGCCGGAACCAAGGACTTCGTCACCGCGCTGCAGTTGGACACCAAGCTCGACGGCATCCCGTCGAAGGTGCTGGCCGGTGCGCTGAGCCAGGCCAAGGACGCGCGGCTGACCATCCTCGAGGTGATGGCCGAGGCGATCGACCGTCCCGACGAGATGAGCCCGTACGCGCCGCGGATCACCACCATCAAGGTGCCCGTGGACAAGATCGGCGAGGTCATCGGGCCCAAGGGCAAGATGATCAACTCGATCACCGAGGAGACCGGTGCGCAGATCTCCATCGAGGACGACGGCACAGTCTTCGTCGGTGCTGCGGACGGCCCGTCCGCTCAGGCTGCGATCGACAAGATCAACGCGATCGCCAACCCGCAGCTGCCGAAGATCGGCGAGCGGTTCCTCGGCACTGTGGTCAAGACCACCGATTTCGGTGCGTTCGTCTCGCTGCTGCCGGGTCGCGACGGTCTCGTGCACATCTCGAAGCTGGGCCGCGGCAAGCGGATCGCCAAGGTCGAGGATGTGGTGAAGGTCGGCGACAAGCTGCAGGTGGAGATCGCCGATATCGACAACCGCGGCAAGATCTCGCTGGTTCTGGTGGCTGAAGAGGAAACAGCAGCAGAAGCGACCCCGGCCGCCCCTGCCGATGCCGCGCCCGCCGAAGCCTGATCGCAAGGCGTCGACACTGGATACCTCGCAGGTCCGCCGGACCATATTGCCCGGCGGACTGCGGGTGGTCACGGAGTACATCCCGTCGGTGCGTTCCGCGTCCGTCGGGGTGTGGGTTGGTGTCGGTTCCCGCGACGAGGGTCGTAGCGTCGCGGGTGCCGCCCACTTCCTGGAGCACCTGCTGTTCAAGGCGACACCGTCACGCAGTGCGGTAGAGATCGCGCAGGCAGTCGACGCCGTCGGCGGCGAGCTGAACGCTTTCACTGCGCGCGAGCACACCTGCTACTACGCGCATGTGCTCGACACCGATCTGGAATTGGCGGTCGACCTCGTCGCGGACGTGGTGTTGCGCGGGCGGTGTGCTGCCGACGATGTCGAGGTCGAGCGCGACGTGGTGCTCGAAGAGATCGCCATGCGCGACGACGATCCCGAGGACACTCTGGGCGATGTCTTCCTGACGGCGATGTTCGGCGACCATCCGGTGGGACGACCGGTTATCGGCAGCGTCGAGTCCATCACGGAAATGACTCGGGCGCAGCTGCATTCGTTTCACATTCGGCGCTATACCCCGGACCGGATGGTGGTGGCGGTCGCAGGCAACGTCGATCACGACGTGGTGGTGGCGCTGGTCAAGGAGCATTTCGGCCCGAAGCTGGTGTCCGGTCGCGACGCCGTCCCGCCGCGTAAGGGTGTGGGTCGGGTCACCGGGCGTCCGGCCCTGGAGTTGATCGAACGCGACGGCGAGCAGACTCATCTGTCGATGGGAGTGCGGACCCCGGGGCGACACTGGGAGCACCGGTGGGCGCTCTCGGTACTCAACACCGCCCTCGGCGGCGGCCTGAGTTCCCGTCTGTTCCAACAGATTCGGGAGAGCAGGGGACTGGCGTACTCGGTGTACTCGACGGTGGACACCTTCTCCGACAGCGGTGCGTTCTCGGTATACGCCGGGTGTCAGCCCGAACGGTTCGACGAGGTGGTCCGGGTGACCACCGACGTGTTGGAAGCTGTTGCCCGCGATGGCATCACAGCCGATGAATGCCGCATTGCCAAGGGATCGTTGCGGGGCGGCCTGGTGCTCGGGCTGGAGGATTCGGCGTCACGCATGCACCGCATCGGCCGCAGCGAACTCAACTACGGCGAACACCGAAGTCTGGAGCACACATTGGCTCAGATCGAGGCCGTCACGCTTGACGAGGTCAACGCCGTCGCCCGCCGGCTGTTGACCCGCGAGTACGGTGCAGCCGTGCTCGGTCCATCGGAAATGGCTCTGCCGCAAAGGCTTCAGGCCATCGCCGGTTGACGCGTGCGAGCAGCGCAAGCCGATCGGTTAGGCTGGCTTCGATGACTGGACTCTCGCGGCGCAACGTGTTGATCGGATCGCTGGCGGTAGCAGCTGTGGCCGGCATCGGTGCACCGGTGGCCTCGGCGGCGCCGCTGGACGACCAGATTGCCGGCCTGGAGAAGCGCAACAATGCGCTGATCGGCGTCTTCGCCGCCAATCTGGATTCCGATCGCACAGTCGCCCATCGGGCCGACGAGACGTTCGCGGTGTGTTCGACGTTCAAGGGCTACGCAGCCGGTCGCGTGCTGCAGCAGGTGGACCGCGGACAGTTGGCGCTGGACACCCGGATATTCATCGATCCGAACGCCATCGTCGCCAACTCCCCGGTGACCGAGGAGCGCACGGGCGCGGACATGACGATCGGCGAACTGTGCCAGGCCGCGGTGCAGCACAGTGACAACACGGCCGGCAACCTGCTGCTGAAGATGATCGACGGGCCACCGGGGATCACCGCGTTCGCCCGCAGCATCGGTGACAATCGCACCCGCCTGGACCGTTGGGAAACGGCCTTGAATTCGGCAATTCCGGGTGACCCGCGGGACACCTCGACTCCCGCGGCTCTCGGCGCCGGATATCGCGCGATGTTGACCGCGGATGTGCTGAGCCCCCCACAGCGTCAGCAACTTGAGGACTGGATGCGGGGCAACGAGACGTCGAGCCTGCGGGCCGGGTTGCCCGCCGGCTGGACGAGTGCCGACAAGACCGGTAGCGGTGACTACGGCAGCACCAATGACGTCGGTATCGCCTATGGCCCCGACGGCCAGCGGTTGCTGCTCGCGATGATGACACGATCGCGGGCTGACGACCCGAAGGCCGTCAACCTGCGACCGCTCATCGGCGAGCTGACGGCACTGCTGGTGCCGGCGTTGCTCTGAGTTACTCGCCGTGGAATTCGTTTGCAGCGTGGGCGATCTCGGCGACCTGATCCTCGACGTCCTGGATGGCGATCTGCCGGGCACCCGACGGGTTCTGTGAGAGCGGGACCCGCACGGTCAGGATGCCGCGGTCGTAGCTGGCGGTGATCGCCTCCTCGTCCGCACCGGCAGGCAGGGTCACGGTGCGCAGGAACGAACCGTAGGAGAATTCCGAGCGCGAGTTGATGTCAACGCGCTCGGTACGCTCGGCCTTGACCGTGAGCTGGCCGTCGCTGACGGTGATGTGGACGTCGCTGCCGGGATCGATGCCGGGGATCTCGGCCCGCAGCTCGTAGTGCTCTTCGGTGACCTCGTCCTCGATGCGCATCAGGTTGCGTTCGAAGATCGGGCGCAGGCTGGCGAACGGGGTGATGCCGGCGAAGAACTCCGAGAGCTCCGGCAGGAAGGGGCGGGGCTGGTGTGCGACGGGCAGATTAACCACGGGTAACTCCTCGCATTCTGGTGGTGGCCGCAAAGCGCGGGGAAAAGGCACTGTGACGCTTGCCTTTTCCGATCCAAGCACCGCTGCGGAGCCGTCGGCCTAATGTGCGGTGAACACCGTGAATACGTGATCTGCCGCCGCGGAGTCCTAGACGAGCGGCAGCGAGTTGTCGCGGTACAGGGCGAAGAAGTAGGGGCGGCGCGATCCTCGCAGGTCCATCGCGCCCATCACCGCATCGTCGGACAATCTGCGGAACACGTCGTTGATGGGCAGTTGGTCGTAGATCATGGTCGCGGTGTCGGTACCGCGGTATCGGGTGGTGCGCAGCCGGGCCTTGGGTGCGCGGGTCTGCAGCACCGGGCGCAGCGCTGCGATCGCTGCGGAGATGGGCAGGACCGGCACGGTTAATTTCGGGGGCAGTTTCGCCGTGACGCCAAGCCCGCCGAACGCCAGAGCCGGATTCAACGCCCACAGGGCCTTGCCGTTCATCGTCGGGAACAGCAGCGGGTGAACGGTCTCGGCGTCGACGAACCGCTTGCCCCACCAACCACTGGCGGCGAGGAGGCCGTCCATAGGGTGTCCGGTCGGGATCTCGGCGCCATGCCATGTGCCGATCATGAAGGCCGGATCGACGGCCTCGGCCGCGTCGAACGCCTGCAGAGCTTCATCGGTGGTGGTCGGGACGCTCGGCAACAGTTCCTGCAGCTGCATGCGGACCACCATACTTGACAGGTGTCAAGACATGCCAACGCCGTGGATGCCGGGCTCAAAAGGTCATCGCCCGGCCAGCGTGAACAGCCGGCCGGGCGATGGGAGGCGAGTTTCCTTAGAGCAGGGTTGCCGGATCGGTGAACGGCAGCCCGAGGTCGGAGGCGACCTGCTCGGACAGCAGGGCGCCATCGTGGGTGGACAAGCCCTTGGCCAGCGCCGCGTCGCTCGCGCAGGCCGCCCGCCAGCCCTTGTCGGCCAGCTTCAGCACATACGGCATGGTGGCGTTGGTCAGTGCGAACGTCGAGGTACGCGGAACCGCACCCGGCATGTTCGCCACGCAGTAGAACACGGTGTCGTGCACGGCGAAGGTGGGATCGTCGTGGGTGGTGGGACGCGAGTCCTCGAAGCAGCCGCCCTGGTCGATCGCGATGTCCACCAGGACTGCGCCCGACTTCATATGAGCCACAGTGGCATTGGTGACCAGCTTGGGGGCCTTGGCGCCGGGGATCAGCACCGCGCCGATCACCAGGTCGGCCTTCTTGACGGCCTCCTCGAGTTCCAGGCTCGACGAGTAGCGCGTTTCGATGCCGGCGTTGGTCTCGTTGTCGATCTTGCGCAGCGTGTTGACGTTGAGGTCGAACACGGTGACGTGAGCACCCATGCCCTTGGCGATCCGCGCGGCGTTGTAGCCCGCGACGCCGCCGCCGATGACGACAACCTCGGCGGGTGCGACACCGGGGACACCGCCCATGAGCACGCCGCGGCCACCGTGGCTGCGCATCAGGTGGTAGGCGCCGACCTGCGCGGAAAGGCGGCCGGCGACTTCGCTCATCGGGGCGAGAAGCGGCAGGGCGCCGTCGGCGGTCTGCACGGTCTCATAGGCGATGGAGGTGGTGCCCGAGGCGAGCAGCGCGTCAGTGCAGGGCCTGGAGGCCGCCAGGTGCAGGTAGGTGAAGAGGGTCTGGTCCTTGCGCATGCGGGCGTACTCGGCCTCGATGGGCTCCTTGACCTTGAGCAGCAGCTCCGCCTCGGCCCACACCTGGTCAGCGGTAGCGACGATCTCGGCCCCGGCGGCCTTGAAGTCGTTGTCTGAGATGGCCGAACCCTCGCCGGCGCCGGCCTGAATGATCACGTCGTGGCCGCGGCGGGTCAGTTCGGAGACGCCGGCCGGGGTGATGGCGACGCGGAACTCGTTGTTCTTGATCTCGGTCGGGATACCGACGAGCATGATCGCTCCTTCAAAAGTTGGTGTGCTGAAACAAGTGTGAAGAAGCTTCGGAGAATGAGCAATATCCATGACGAAGATTCGTTACTGTGGTCTTGTGATTGAAGAATCGGCGAATGTGACCGCGGCTACAGCCCGCTCACCGAAGGATGTTCGGCCGTCCGGTCTCGACGAGGTTGATCGGCGGATTCTGCTGGCTCTGCATGCCGACGCGCGGATCTCCAACAGCGCTTTGGCCGATGCCGTCGGAATCGCTCCGTCGACCTGTCACGGCCGGGTTCGGCGACTCCAAGAGATCGGCGTCATCCGGGGGTTCTACACGGACATCGACCCTGCCGCGGTGGGTTTGAGCCTCCAGGCGATGATCTCGGTCAGTCTTCAATCGAACGCTCGCGGGAAGATCCGCAGCTTCATCGCGCAGATTCGCAAACGACCACAGGTGATGGACGTCTACTTCCTGGCAGGCGGTGACGACTTCATCCTGCATGTCGCCGCACGCGACACCGATGATCTCCGGGCGTTCGTGGTCGAAAACCTCAACGCCGACGCGGACGTGGCAGGCACGCAGACGTCATTGATCTTCGAGCACCTGCGCGGTGCGTCACCGCTGTGACCCGCTACTGGGCGCGCAAGATCAGACCGTAGCCGTCATCTCGGGTGAGTCGCAGTTGGTCGGCGTCGATCGCTGATCGGACCTCGCCGCTGAGCACCCGCAGTACCGCCTGCTCCACGTCGCCGATATCGCCCACGCAGGCCATCTTGGTGGTGACCAGTGGCCCGAATTCGATGGTGGCGCCGGTGATCTGGGCATGCCCGGTGAACCGATTGCAGCCTGTCGAACCCGTCACGGCGCCGTCGGTGGCGATGGTCAATGTCGGCCTGCTCCGCTCCAGGGCGGCTGAGGTGGAGACGGCGTCGGGGGATACCAGGCTCTGGACCTGCCACGTGGTTCCGGTGAGCGGCCGGTCGGGGTCTATTGCCTTCTTGTCCTTCAGCGTGACGGTCGCAGTCGGGCTTTGCAGGGTGAGAGTGTCGTCGGCCAGCGACCACGACGGACCGGCTTGGAAGAATTTCGAGACCCAGGCGTCGGCGTCCCCGAGTGGGGGAGGGCAGGCCATCATCGTGCTGGCCAGTTGCGTGGCGATACGGCCATCTGCCAGATTCGCAGTGCCCGAGCCGTGATTGCAGCCTGCGAACGTGCTGATGCGGTCTCCGTCGAATCCGACCGTCAACGGGCCGCCGCCGGGTATTTGCTCGCCGTCGACCGCGACCGACACGAAAGTTCGGCCCACGGGACTGGCCGGGCTATCCGCGCCTGCGGTACTGGAACAGCCGGCAAGGACCAGCGCAGCGGCAAGCGCGGTGGGGAGTGGGCGCATGCCCCACCGTAACCACCCGCGCGTGGCTCGCGCCCGGATGTGTGAATCACGATGATGGACAGTCTGTTTCGTCGTCGTCTTGGTTGTCGGTGAAGTATTGCTGGGGGTGGTGGTAGGTGTTGATGCGGGATTG
>NZ_MVHF01000068.1 GCF_002086485.1 Mycobacterium aquaticum
TCTAGTGCGCCATTAGAGGCCCAATGGTCGCCTAGTAATGAATAGGTCGGGGGTTCGATTCCCCCAGGCGGCTCCATCCGTGGTTCATTCACCTGTCAGGCTCATCTCCGCCTCCGCCCACCGGTTTGTCCAAAAGTGCTGCGGTCAGGTCGATTTCGATGAGCTGCCCCGGGAATCCCAGCCGTGAAACGCCGAGGAGGGTGCTCGCGGTGGTGAATGCCGCGGCGATGACCGAGCGGGTGAGCCGTCGCCACGCGGCGGCGAGAACTGCGGTGTCGTCGCTCACCACGTAGACCACGGAGCGAACGACGTGACCCGGCTGGGCCCCCACAGCCGCCAATGCGATCGCCGCGTTGGACACCACCTGGTCGATTTGGCGGGCGATGTCACCGGCGCCGACCAGTGCGCCGGAGACATCGAGCGGGCACTGCCCCGCCAGAAAGGCGGTTCGCCCGGACTCGACGATCGTGATGTGGTGATAACCCGGTGGCTTGTGCAGTTGGTCGGGGTTGATGCGAGTGATCCTCGGGGCCGGCGGAGGTGGGGAGCAATCGAGGTCCATGGCGCCCAGCCTGCTCCAACCGCAGGCCAGCGCACGTCGAATATTCAGATGACGGCCGGCTCCGGGGTGTGTGACGATTCGCCGGTGCCGAGCTCACTGATCGAGGTCCGCAAGGGCTACACCGCCACCGAAGAGGTGGCTCTCATCGATGCCGTGCATGCCGCGCTCGTCGCTGCCTTCCAGATTCCCGAGGAAGACAAGCACGTGCGGCTGGTTTGCCACGAGCCGCATCGGTTCGCGTACTCACCGAAGCTCGCGAACCCGGATCTGTACACGCTCGTCACCATCGATTGCTTCGTGGGCCGCTCGGTGCAGGCCAAGCGCAATCTCTACGGCGAGATCGTCAGTCGCTTGGGCGCCTTCGGAATTCCGGCCGACCACATCACGATCCTGCTGCGTGAGAGTGCGCTGGAGAACTGGGGTGTGCGGGGCGGTCAGGCGGCCTGTGACGTTGATCTGGGATTCGACATCAACGTCTGAGGCCGCAATCGGCTTACGGCACATGTCAGGCAGCGTCGAAGGTGACCAGGTCGATGCTGATCTGGCCTTCGATGATGCTCACGGTTCGCACCGGTGGTCCGGGTAGGGGTGGGGCGGTCGATCGGTAGACCGCTCCGGTGGGAGTCACGAATTCTGCGGTGTGTGTGCCGTTGGTGTCTTGTGTGGTGACTGACCAGCCGGGTGCTTCTTTGGTGTAGTTGCAGGCTTCGCAGGTGCCGAGTCCGTTGAGTGCGCTGGTTGGTCCGCCGGCGGCGTGCGGTTGGGCGTGGTCGTGGTGGCGGATGGGTGCGTTGCAGTAGGGGGTGCGGCATAGCTGGTCGCGCAGGTCGAGCAGGGTGGCCAGGCCTTTGGGGAAGAGTCGGGCCTGGGATTCCATCGCGACGAGCTGTCCGCTGCGGGGATGGCGGTAGAGGCGCCGCAGGGTGGCTTTCACCTCGGCGGTGGTGGCGGCGTCGGTGATGAGGGTGCGGGCGAACCCGGCGGGGATGGGTCCGTAGGTGCCGACCCAGGCGGGGGCGTCGTCGTCACCGGCCAATGTGGTGTCGGCCATGACCAGGTTCAGCTCGATCGGCACCGGCTGATCAGCCGGCCTGCCGGTCACGCGTTCGTAGACGGTGTCGGCCATGATCTGTCCGCGGGTGCGGTCGTCGAAGGTGGTGTCGGCGGCGTGTTTGGCTGACGCATAGAGTGCGACGCCTTGGTGGACCGGCAGCAGGATGGTCACGTACGTCATGGTGTCCGGGGCGGGCCTTATCGTCACACACCGGTCTTCGGCGGCCTTGGCGCAGCGTTGCACGACGGCGGCGACGTCGAGTTTGGCGGCGATCTTCTTGGCTTCGGCAGTGATGCGCGAATTGCCCCAACCCTGCAGGCGGGACACGTCCGCGCACATTTCGGCATCCAGTTGGCGTCGGTGTTCGACGCTGAGGCAGGCCGATTCGCGCACGATCAGGCTGGCCCGCCATTCCGAGAGCGCGCCGCACTCCAAAGCGGCCAGGGTGTGGGGCATTTCGTGGACCAGGGCATGCGCGGTGCCCAGGTGGGTCCCGCCGCAGACGGGGGCGTCGTGGCGGGCCAGGGCTACTTCGGTGGCCAGGCCGCGGCCGCGTCGGCTGGCCGGCACGCCTGCAGCGGCTTCGGCGGCGCGGCGTTTGGCGGCCCATAGTGCGGTGGCGCGGGCTTGGGCGGCGGCCGCGGCGGATTTGAGTTGTTCGAAGGTTTCGACCTGGGCGCGCAGCTCAGCCTCGCTGGCCTGCGGATCGACTTCGAACAAACTTTCGAACACGCTACCGAGGCTACTCCCGGCCACCGACAAGTGAGGGCTACTTCGGCGCCAGGAATCCGACCGGCCCGGGGGAGATGCAGACCGACAGCGCAGCGGTGTTGGCCCGCACGAGAATTGCATCACCGGCACCGGGCAGGCGGACGAAGACGCGGTTGAGCCCGGGCCGCACGGGCACTTTGACCTCGGGGCCTTCGGGCAGGGACATCGTCAGTGAGCCATCGCTGTTGGCGAGGTAGTTGATCTCGGCGGTCCAATCCGCAGGCAGCAGTGGGCCGTCCAGTGGCATGCGCACGGGTGCGTCGGGCTGGACCAGGAAGCCGCAATGTGGCGCAGGGCCTTCGGCGATGCTGCGCACCCAGGTCACCAATGCGGGCAAGAGCTTGCCGGAGCGGTCGAACATGCGGAGTTCGGTTGTCGCCGAAGCGAATTCGGGGCGAGCGCGGACGAGGGCGAACATGTGACTGGCCAGGTTCTCCGGATAGGCCACCCGTTGCAGGATCAGCGGGTCGACCTCCTGGTCCAGCTGCGGTGCGGATGACGCCATCGCGAGCCCGGCCTGCGCGTTGGCCAGGTAAGCCGGCACCGGGCTGTCGCGCCAGACCCGCAGGAACGTCGCGGTCGAGTACAGGCTGCTGGCGACGAAAGCTGTTGCCACGCCGACGCCTACGGCCGTGCGGGCCCGCGAGGCGTCGAGCACGGGAGACTCCCGGTTGGGCGCACAGAAACCCACGGCCGCCAACAAGGCCAGCACCACCACAAGGTCCGGCAGGTACCGCAGCGTCTGCGCGAGCTCGAGCGCGGTGAACCGCGACGAGCGCATCAGATAGATGGGTATCTGACAGGCGACCGCGTAGCCCAGGGCCACCACCAGCACCGGCCGGATCCGCCGCTTGCGCACCAGCACCACGGCCACCGCGGCGGTAAGAACGAGCCAGCCGAGCGCCATCACGGTGATCGCTGGCGTCGCCCACGGTGACGCGGGTGCCCAGCGCTGCCACGCCCACGGCCCGCCGGCCAGGCCCGGCACGATGCCGTGGGTGAACGACCGGCTCAGCAGATCCCACGTCATCGACAGGTCGAAGCTCCAGCGCTTCTGATTGACCACCAGCAGGTAGACGCCGACCCATGCGACGGTCAGCGCCAGGCACGCCGTCCACAGCCGAAATCCGCGCCGCCAGACATCCCGGGGCCCGAAGGTCGACGTCACATGCCCGAGGAGGGCGACGACGGCGAACGCGACGAAGGGGATCACGGCGGACTTCTCGAAGAACAGCAGCCCGCCGAAGTAGACCAGCGTCCCGATCACCGTGTGCCGGGGGTTGCCGGTGCGCACCAGCAGGACTGCTTCACCACACACCCAGGCCAACGCGGCCAGCATGGGAAGTGAGTTCAGCGCGGCGGCCCACCAGGCGAACCCTGGCACGCCCAGCGGCGTGAACAGCGCGAACGTCAACGGCACCAGCAGCACCGGCCGCCAGCCGAGGATGACCCACAACGCCCGCAGCAGCGCCAGTGAGGCCAGGAGCTGCAGCACCACCAGGCTGATCGCGGGGAGTGTCCAGTTCAGCGGCGCCACCCGGGTGATCACGCCGGAGACCAGGAACGCGCCCGGCATCACATGGCCGTCGTGATCGTCGAAAAGGTAGCCGGGGGAGAGCAGGTTCTGGGTGCCGGCGCGGCCGACCAGGATGAGGTCGTCCCAGTAGAAATAGCCACCGAAGGCCAGTACGCCGCGGACCACGAGCTGCGCCACGATCAGTGCGGCTGCGGTGCGCGCGACCCAGTTCACTCTTGCCGACTGTACGGTGTCATCGTGCGAACACTGGTGACGGGCGCTGCGGGCTTTATCGGATCGACGCTGGTGGACCGGCTGCTGACCGACGGCCACAGCGTCGTCGGTCTCGATGATCTGAGCAGCGGACGGGTCGAGAACCTGCAGGGTGCGGAGACCAGCGACGACTTCGAATTCGTGAAGGCCGACATCGTCGACGCCGATCTGGTCGCGCTGCTGGCCGAGTTCCAGCCGGAGGTGGTTTTCCACCTGGCCGCGCAGATCTCGGTGAAACGGTCGGTCGACGATCCGCAGCTCGACTCGACGGTCAACGTGGTCGGCACCGTCCGGCTCGCCGAGGCCGCCCGCAAGGCGCGGGTCCGCAAGGTGGTGCACACGTCGTCGGGCGGTTCGATCTATGGCACCCCGCCGACGTACCCCACCAGTGAGGAGATTCCGACGAACCCGGCCTCGCCGTATGCGGCGAGCAAGGTGGCCGGCGAGGTGTACCTCAACACCTTCCGCAATCTCTACAACCTGGACTGTTCGCACATCGCGCCGGCCAACGTCTACGGCCCGCGGCAGGATCCCCATGGTGAGGCGGGCGTGGTGGCGATCTTCGCGCAGGCCATGCTGGCAGGCCGTCCCACCAAGATCTTCGGTGACGGCACTGACACGCGTGACTACGTGTACGTCGACGATGTGGTCGACGCCTTCGTCCGGGCATCCGGCGTCGACGGCGGTGGTTTGCGGTTCAACGTCGGCACGGGCATCGAGACCTCGACGCGGCAGCTCCATACCGTGATCGCGAAAGCCGTCGGTGTGCCCGACGAGCCGGAGATGCATCCGCCGCGGTTGGGCGACCTGCGCCGCTCCAAGCTCGACATCGCCCGCGCGAAGAGTGTGCTCGGGTGGGAGCCCCAGGTTGAGCTGGCCACCGGGGTGGAGCGGACCGTCGACTATTTCCGGGTTCGGCAGAACGAGTCCACAAAAAGATTGTGAGCGCTCACTTTCTAAGCTAGCGTGACGTCATGTCCTACGACGTCATCGTTCGCAACGGTCTGTGGTTCGACGGCACGGGCGCGCCCCCGCAGGTCCGCACGCTGGGCATCCGCGACGGCATCGTCGCGACGGTCTCGGTGAAGCCGCTCGACGAGACGGGTTGTCCCGACGTGATCGACGCGGCCGGTAAGTGGGTCGTACCCGGCTTCATCGACGTGCACACGCACTACGACGCCGAGGTCCTGCTCGACCCGGGCCTGCGCGAATCGGTGCGGCACGGGGTCACGACGGTGCTGCTGGGCATGTGCTCGCTCTCGACCGTCTACGCGGACACCGAGGACGCCGCCGACCTGTTCAGCCGTGTCGAGGCGGTGCCGCGCAAGTTCGTCCTCGGTGCGCTGGAGCAGCACCGCACGTGGACGAATCCTGCCGAGTACATCGACGCCCTCGATGACCTGCCACTGGGCCCCAACATCGCGTCCATGCTGGGGCATTCCGATCTGCGGGCCTCGGTGCTGGGCTTGGACCGCGCCACCACCCGGAACGTCACCCCGACCGATGCCGAGCTCGAGGCCATGGCGACCAAGCTCGACGAGGCGCTCGCCGCGGGCATGCTCGGCATGTCGGGGATGGACGCCGCGATCGACAAGCTCGACGGCGACCGGTTCCGGTCTCGTGCGCTGCCCTCGACCTTCGCCACCTGGCGGGAACGCCGCAGGCTCATCAAGGTGCTGCGCAAGCGCGGCCGGGTACTGCAGAGCGCGCCCAATGTCGCCAAGGCGCAGGAGGCACTGAACTTCTTCCTGGAGAGCAGCAGCTGGTTCGGCCGCCGTCGCGGCGTGCGGGTGAGCCTGCTGGTCTCGGCCGACGCCAAGTCTTCGCCGGGCGCAGTGCACGTGCTCGGGCCGGGGACGCGGCTGCTCAACCGGATCCTGGACGCCAAGGTGCGGTTCCAGCATCTGCCGGTGCCGTTCGTGCTGTATTCGGACGGAATCGATCTGCCGGTGTTCGAGGAGTTCGGTGCAGGCACCGCTGCCCTGCACCTGCGTGACCAGCTGGACCGCAACAAGTTGCTGGCCGACCCGGAGTACCGCCGCCGCTTCCGCAGGTCGTTCGACCGCCGCAAGCTCGGTCCGACGTTGTGGCACCGCGACTTCCACGACGCGACCATCGTCGAATGCCCTGACAAGACGCTGATCGGCAAGTCGTTCGGGCAGATCGCCGACGAGCGGGGCATCCATCCGCTCGACGCGTTCCTCGATGTGCTCGTCGAGAACGGCGAGCGCAATGTCCGGTGGACCACCATCGTGGCCAACGCCCGGCCCAAGCAGCTCGACAAGCTGGCCAAGGAGCCGTCGGTGCACATGGGTTTCTCGGATGCCGGTGCGCACCTGCGCAACATGGCGTTCTACAACTACCCGCTGCGGCTGCTCAAGCGGGTGCGTGACGCGCAGCTGGCGGGCCGCCCGTTCCTCACCACGACGCACGCGGTGCACCGGCTGACCTCCGAGGTGGCCGACTGGTTCGGTGTCGACGCGGGCACCCTGCGGCAAGGTGAGCGTGCCGACTTCGTGGTGATCGACCCGGCCGGGCTGGGCGACCAGGTCGACGAATACCACGAGGAGTCGGTGCCGTTCTACGGCGGCCTGAGCCGGATGGTGAACCGCAACGACGACGCTGTCGTCGCAACGGCGGTGGGCGGTGCCGTGGTGTACCGCAACGGGCAGTTCCGTGACGGCTATGGCGCCACCGTCAAGTCCGGTCGTTACCTGCGCGCCCGCGGCGCCGAACGGCCTGTGGCACAAGCAGTTTGAGATGGCGAGAACCCAGCAGCAACGTCGTGAGGAGACCGTTGCCCGGCTGCTCGACGCCGGCATCGACACCATCGTCGAGGTGGGCTACGCACGCGCGTCGGCTTCGGTGATCGCGCGGCGCGCCAAGGTCTCCGACGGCGCGCTGTTCCGGCACTTCCCGACCATGAGCGACTTCATGGCGGCCACGGCCCATGAGGTGGCGCGTCGTCAGTTGGAGCTGGGCAGCAAGCTCGTCGCGCAGATCCCGGCCGAACAGCCGCCGCTACACGCGGTGCTGACCATCCTGCGGGACATCGCCGGCAGCGACATGAACACCGTGTGGCACGAGCTCATGGTGGCCGCCCGCACCGACGAAAAGCTGCGGGGCACACTGCAAACCGTGCTGGCCGAGTACGTCGAGAACATCTACGAAACCGCCAAGAGCGCCCCTGGCGCCGAGCAGATTCCCGAGGACGCGTTGGCCGTGGTGCTCGCTGTCGTGCTCAACACCTTCGACGGTGCGGCCATAGTGCGCCGGGTGCTGCCGCAGCCCGAGCTCGAGGAGGCGCGGATCGATCTCTTGGCGGAGCTGTTCAGTCGTCCTCGGTAGGCACGCGCGCGTTCTGCAGGGCGACGGAGCGGGCCAGCCGGGCGTATTTGAGTTCGAGGTCCTTGAAGCGCAGGTACGCCGAGAGCGTGACGAAGACGAACGCGATGATGAGCACGTACTCCATCAGGTCCGTACCACGTTTGACGCCAAGCCAATTCGCGACCACCGTGGTGTCGTCGGGCCGCAGGATCGCGTAGATGCCCGCCACCACGAACAGCACGAAACCGACCTTGACCCACGCCTTGGACCGGGCACTGCGGCGCGAGTTCAACAGGTACACCAGCAGCGCCAGCACCGAGACGATCAGCAGTGCCTGAATCCAGTTCACCGGGACAACCTCCTGCGTAACAGCCCGTCGAAGACGATGTTGACGCCGTTGAGCAACGGCTGTCCCTTCGACTTCGAGTAGTCGGTGTAGAGAATCTCGACCGGCTCTTCGGCCACCCGCCACTGGTTTTCGTATGCCAATGCGATGAATTCGCCTGCGTGGCTCATGCCACTCATCGTCAGGTTGAGCGAATCGGCCACTTTTCGATCGAACACCCGCAACCCGTTGTGCGCGTCGGTCAGGCCGAGCGCCCGGCTCTGAGGGCTGAGAAATGCCGCGGCCCGCAGGATGATCCGCTTGAGCGGCGGGGTGTGGGTGACCGCACCGGCGAAGCGGGTTCCGATGACCAGGTCGACGTCGTCGGCGCTGAGCCGGTCGATCATCCGCACCACGTCCTTGACCTGGTGCTGACCGTCGGCGTCGAACGTCACGAACACCGCGGCTCCGGGTTGGCGACGGGCGTATTCCACCCCGGTCTGGATGGCGGCCCCCTGGCCCAGGTTCACCGGGTGCGGTACGACGTGCGCGCCCGCGGCGAAGGCCTGCTCGGCGGTGTTGTCGCGGCTGCCGTCATCCACACAGACCACGTGAGGGAAAACGGAGCGAACGTCGGAGATGACGTCGCCGATGATGGTCGCCTCGTTGAAGGCGGGAATGACGATCCAGACGTCGTGGTAGCGGGTGTCGATGGGCACCAAACTACTACTCCTGTCCTGCCGATGCCCGGCCCAGCGCCACCAGATGCACGGCGATTCCGACCAGCGGTGCACAGAGCAGGGCGATCACGGTGCGGTTTTCCAGACCGACAGGGAGCAGCAACAGAGCCACGGCCGCCACGGTCGCGATGATCCAGCCCGCCGCGTAGGCCCGGTGCAGCGCCGCGGCGACGGCCGCCGCGCCGGTCAGCGTCAGCATCGCGATCGCCACGGCGCCTGCGGTCAACCAGGCCAGCAGTGCGCCGTCGGCGCGGTACTCGGGGCCGAACGCCACCTGCAGCAGCCAGGGCCCGAGCAGCCCCGCCGCCAGCACCCCGACCGCCCCCAGTCCCGCGACCACGGCGGCCGGTGCCACCAGCGCCCGCAGCCGTGCGCTGCGCTGGTCCACGAAGTGCGCGATCAGGTTGCCCTGCATCGCCGTCAGCGGCACCAGCAGCGGGGCCCGGGTCAGCGTCACCGCCAGGATCACCACACCGCCTGCGGCGCCGAGATCCGCCGAGGTGGCCTTCAGCAGCACCGGGAAGCCCATCACCAGGATCGCGCTGGCGCCCGCGGCGGCGATGGAATGCGCGGCGCCACGTAGGAAGGTCCCGGCGCCACCCGCGGTGACCAGTTCGGCCGCGAGCCGGGTCGCCGGCGAGGCGATCAGCAGGATCAGCCACGCCACCGCGCCGGCGACGGTGGCCCACAGAAAACCGACGAGTTCCCAGCCGAGCACGACGGTGCCCGCCGCGACGGCGACGCGGATGACGGCGTCGGTCACCATCAGCGCGCCGTACTGCGACCAGCGGTTCACCCCGGCCAGCATGCCCAGCAGCGTCGCGTGCATGCAGAACCCGGCGAGGCCCGCGCTGAGCAACACGACGCTGAGCACGGGCGATTCGACGAACACATGCCGAGCCCACAGCGGTGAGGTACCCGCGATCACCAGCGCCGCGACCAGCCCGACCAACGCGGCCACCCGCAGCGGGTGGGTGCGGGGCCCCGGTCCGACGTAGGGGTTCACCGATACCGCCCGCACCTCGCGGGTGGCCTCTTGCAAAAGGCCGTTGGCGGCTCCGGTGACCAGGCCGAACGCGCCCCAGAACACGCTGAACACCGAGAATCCCGCCGGTTCGAGAGCCCTGGCGGCCAGGTAGAGCACGGCGTAGCCGCACAGCGCGGTGATCGCGGTGGCCGCCCCGACCGTGGCGACGCTGCTGCGCGTGACGGGGCCTGGCGATGCGACGCCGCCGTCGGTCACAGCGGTGGCAGGGCTTTCGAATACAGCCAGGCCTGCCACAGTGGCTGCAGCGACTCGTCGGTGTAGCGCGTGGCCAGCCCCGTGAAGTCGTCGGTGAACGCGGTGCTGTGCCGGTACTTGGTTGTCCAATCCTGCAGCAGCGCAAAGAAATTCTTGTCACCGATGCGGTTGCGCAGCACGTGCAGCGTCAATGCGCCGCGCTTGTAGACGCGGTCGTCGAACATGTCCTGCGGGCCAGGGTCGGACAACAGCAGATTCTGCGGCAGGTCTGAGAGCTTGTGGTGGTAGCGGCGGGCCCATTCTGCGGCGCTCGGCCCGCCGCTGTTCTCCGACCACAGCCATTCGGCGTAGCAGGCGAAGCCCTCGTGCAGCCAGATGTCGCGCCAGTGCCTGGCGGTCACCGAATTGCCGAACCACTGGTGGGCCAGCTCGTGGGCGATGAGCCGTTCGGCGCCGCGGTGCCCGTCGCAGTGGTTGGCGCCGAAGATCGAAATGCCTTGCGCCTCAAGGGGGATTTCCAGATCGTCGTCGGTGACCACCACGGTGTAGCCGGTGGCGAGCGGGTATGGCCCGAACAGTTTGACGAACAACTTCATCATCTGCGGTTGCCGGTCGAAGTCGTGGTCGAAGTCGCGTTTGAGCCGGGGCGGCAGCACCGCGTGCATCGGTACCGGGGACTTGGCCAACCGGTGCCGCTCGTACATGCCGATCTGCAGGGTCATCAGGTAACTCGAGGTCGGCTCGGCCTGCTCATAGGTCCACACGGTGTGCCCGGCCCGGACCCTGCGAGAAACCAAGTCGCCGTTGGCGATTGCGTAGTACGGACTGTCGGTGCTGATCTCGACGCGGTAGCTGGCCTTGGCGCTCGGGTGGTCGTCGCACGGGTACCAGGTGGCCGCGCCGTTGGGTTGCCCGGCGACCAGGGCGCCGTTCGACAGCTCCTCGAAACCGACTTCGCCCCAATAGGTGTCGATGGGACGCGGGTTGCCGCTGTAGCGGACCAGCACGGTCATCGCGGCGCCGGCAGGCAACGCTGAGGCCAACGTGATGAGCAATTTGCCGTTCGAACATCGGAATTGGGCGGGCCTGCGGCCGTTCACCGAAACCCTCGACACCGACAAGGTTTGCGCGAGGTCGAGGGTGAACGTGCGCAATTGCGCCAGCGTGACGGCCGTGATGGTGGCCGACCCGGCCAGCCGATTGGCCGACACCTTGTACTCGAGCTCGAGTTCGTAGCGCGACACCCGGTAGCCGAAGTTGCCGTTGCCCGGCAGGTACGGGTCGATGACGGGAGCGGGGGAGGCCTTCTTCGCGGCTTTCTTGGCCGCCTTGTCGGATCGCGTCACGCGGCGGTTTCCTCGGGGTTCTTGGCCCCTTTGTCTGCAGCCGAGCCGCCGCGCTTCTTGCCGAACAGGTTCCACGGCGCGATCGGATTGCCCTGCCAGCGCGTCGACGCCGGAACCTCGTCGCCGCGCATCACCAGCGAGCCGGGGCCCACCGTGGCCCCGGCGCCCAGCCGGGCCGCAGGCAGCGCCACACAGTGCGGTCCGAGCGTCGCACCGTCCTCAAGCACCACGCTGTCCAGCCGCATGATGCGGTCGTGGAACAGGTGGGTCTGCACCACACAGCCGCGGTTCACCGTGGCCGCGGTGCCCAGCGTGACCAGATCGGCCTCGGGAAGCCAGTAGGTTTCGCACCACACGCCGCGTCCGATCGAGGCGCCGAGCCCGCGCAGCCACAGGTTCATCACGGGGGTGCCGCTGGCCGCCCGGGCGAACCACGGTGCCGCGACGGTTTCGACGAAGGTGTCCGACACCTCGTTGCGCCACACGAACGATGACCACAGCGGATGTTCGACGGCGCGAATCCGCCCGATCACCAACCACTTCGCCACCACCGCGATGGCGCCCGCGACAGCGCCTGCGGCCAGCAGCACGATGCCGCTGGCCAGCGCGGTCCACAGATATCCGATGCGGATGGCCGCAGCCTGCAGGGCGCCGAGCACCGCGACACCGATCCCGAACGTGACGATCACCGGGATGATGCGGCAGGTCTCGACGGTGCCGCGCATGATCTTGAGGCGGTTCGACGGGTGGAACGTGCGCAGCGCGTCGGCCGCGGTCGGGTTGCGGCGCAAGCGGACCGGAGGACTGCCGAGCCACGATGACCCGGCCTTGGCCTTGTGCGGGGCGGCCG
The DNA here is from genome assembly GCF_002086485.1 of Mycobacterium aquaticum. GTDB lineage: Bacteria > Actinomycetota > Actinomycetes > Mycobacteriales > Mycobacteriaceae > Mycobacterium > Mycobacterium aquaticum. The sequence goes on from NZ_MVHF01000068.1 coordinate 12,008, forward strand.
AGAGCACCGCGACCAGGCCGTCATCGGGCACCTTGCGGCCCGGCTGGGTGATGCCCGAATTGCCGAGGAAGGCCCGCTTGCCGATGGTGGCCTTCGCGACGTGGATCCAGCCGCCGCCCAATTCATAAGAGGCCACCATGGTGTCGTCGGCCAGGAACGCGCCGTCCTGCACCTCGGTGAACTTCGGGGTGAACAGCGCCGTCGAAATCTCGGTGTCCTTACCCACTTTCGCGCCGAGCACCCGCAGCCACCACGGCGTGAGCAGGCTGGCGTAGATGGGGAACAGGTAGTTGCGGGCCGCGTCCATAAGCCGTTCGGTGGCCCACAGCTGCCAACCCACGCGGCTGCGCACCGGGTGATAGCCCTCCGACAGGCGAAGGGACAGCAGCCGCACCCCGATCACGGTCAGTGCGGCGTAGACGACCATCGCGACCAGCGCAGCGACCGGCGTCCACGCCAGGGCAGGCAGGATCGCCGCCGTGGGGGACGCGGTACCGCGCACGCCCCAGCCGACCACGGCCAGCCCGACACCGAGTGCGGCCAGCGGCAGGCTGCCCAGCAATATCGAGGTGACGCCGTACACCGCCACCCACACCGGGGCCCGGCCCGGCCGGTGGTCGGGCCATGGATGACGGGCCTTGCCCGACTTCACCGCAGGCGAGCCCTTCCAGAACTGGCCGTTCTTCACCTTGCCGACCACGGCGGAGCCGGGGGCCACATCGGCGTTCTTGCCGACGGTCGCCCCGGGCAGCAGCGTGGTGCGCGCCCCGATGGTGGCGTCGTTGCCGATCGACACCGGCCCGACGTGGAAGAGGTCCCCGTCGATCCAGTGCCCGGTGAGGTCCACCTCGGGTTCGACGGAAGCACGGTGGCCGAGCTTGAGCATGCCGGTCACCGGAGGCGCCGAGTGCAGGTCGACGCCCTTGCCGACGCTGTTGCCCAGCGCCCGGGCGTAGTAGACCATCCACGGCGCGCCCGCGAGGTTCTCCGCGCCGCTGGCGTCGGCCAGCCGCTCGGCGATCCAGACCCGCAGGTGCACGGCGCCGCCGCGGCGGTAGGTGCCCGGCTCCAGCCCGGTCAGCAGCATGCGCGCGAACAGCACGGCGATGCCCATGCGGCCCACGGGCGTGATGAAGACGAGGAATCCGGCCAGCAACCACCACCAGTTCACCGGCGTGGCCCACGGCACGATCCGCGCCGCCGCGGCGACGTTGTTGAGCAGCGCCAGCCACACCACCCACTGCACGCCGGTCAGGGTGGCCAGTGGCAGGGACAACGCCACCTGAGCAGCCTGGGTGAGCCAGGGCGTCGGTTTCACCACCCGGGTTTCCACCTGCGGCGGCGGCTTGAGTTCGTCGAGGTATCCGGCGAGCGAACCGAGCCGCGGGTGGTCGTACAGGTCGGCGACGGTCACCTGCGGGTACTTCTGCCGCAGTGCGGCCACCAGCTGTGCTGCCGACAACGAACCGCCGCCGAGCGCGATGAAGTCGGCCTCCGGACCGTCGACGGCGGTGCCGAGGACGTCGCGCCACAGTCCGGCCAGCCAGCCCAGGGTGCCGCCGAGGTCGGGGGCGTCCTGCTCGGTCTCGCCGGGTGGCGGCCAGGGCAGCGCGTTGCGGTCCACCTTGCCCGATGTGCGGGTCGGCAACTCGTCGAGCAGCACCAGCCGGGGCACCAGCGCGGCGGGCAGTGCCTCCGACAGCGAGGCCCGGGCGGCGGCGAGGTCGAACTCGGGATCGGCGCTGGCGATGTAGCCGACCAGCAGCGGGGTGCCGCTGGCGGTCTTGCGGACCGCCGCCGCGCCGCCGCTGACGCCGGGAAGGTTGACCAGCGCGTTGTCGACCTCGCCCAACTCGATGCGCCTGCCGCCGACCTTGACCTGATCGTCGGCGCGGCCCTGGAAGTAGAGGCCGTCCGGTTCCAGACGCACCAGGTCGCCGCTGCGGTACGCCCGGCTCCAGCCCAGCGTCGGCATCGGCGCGTACTTCTCGGCGTCCTTCTCCGGATCCAAGTACCGGGCGAGGCCCACGCCGCCGATCACCAATTCGCCGACCTCACCGAATGCGACCTGCCGGCCGTTCGCGTCCACGACGGCCAGATCCCAGCCGGGCAGCGGCAGCCCGATGCTGACCGGCCCCTGCCCGTCCAGCTTGGCTCCGCACGCCACGACCGTGGCCTCGGTGGGTCCGTAGGTGTTCCACAGCTCGCGCCCGTCCACCGCGAGGCGCTGCGCGAGCTCGGGCGGGCAGGCCTCGCCACCGAAGATCAGCAGGCGCACGGCCTCAAGCGCTTCGGCGGGCCACAGCGCGGCGAGTGTCGGCACCGTCGACACCACCGTGATGTCGCGGCTCACCAGCCACGGACCCAGATCCATGCCGCTGCGCACCAGCGATCGGGGTGCAGGCACCAGGCAGGCCCCGTGTCGCCAGGCCAGCCACATCTCCTCGCAGGACGCGTCGAACGCCACCGACAAGCCGGCGAGCACCCGGTCGCCGGGCCCGATCGGGTTCTCCTGCAGGAACATTCGTGCTTCGGCGTCGACGAACGCGGCTGCGCTGCGGTGCGTCACCGCCACGCCCTTGGGTGTTCCGGTCGATCCGGAGGTGAAGATGATCCAGGCGTCGTCACGAACCAGCGGCGCCGCCGCGCGCCAGCCTCGCGATGACCCGGGGCCCCGGACCAGGCCTCCCTCGGTGATCACGCCAACGACGTTGGCCTCGCCGAACACCAGCTGAGCGCGTTCGTCGGGATCGTCGGCGTCCACCGGCACGTACGCCGCGCCTGCCGCCAGGGTGGCCAGGATCGCCACGTAGAGGGCGTAGGTGCCAGACGGCATCCGGATCCCGATCCGGTCGCCGCGGCCGATGCCGCGCGCCGCGAGCCAGGCCACGCTGTCCTCGATGTCGGTGAGCAGCTCGGCGTAGGTGAGCTGCACCGTCCCGTCGTCCAGCGCGGGCGCGTCGGGGAATCGCTGGGCGGTGTCGCGCAGGATGTCGACGAGCGTCCGGGGCTCGGGCGCCGCAGAGGAAAGCACGTATTGCGCAGGAATCGCGTGCTCGGCGTGTGCTTCATCCGCAGCTGTCACGAGTACAAACTACTAAGCCTGGGTCTCGGTGGTCGGATCAAGCGCACGGCGTGGCACACTTGTCCGTGGAGGGGAGTATTCCTTCGCCGCAGTGTCGTCATCACATCGGCTGACATGAAGCCGATCGGTGCTGTGGGCCCGGCCGTAAGGCGGGTGGAAGAGACCTCCGGCGTTTTATGACGGCCGGAGGATTCCTGTGCATGTAACCCAGCTCGAGTGGATTGTCACGTTGACGGTGACGATCGCTGTGCTTCTGTTCGACGTCGTGGTGATCGGCCGCAGGCCCCACGAGCCGACGACCCGAGAGACGGCCGCCTATCTGTCGATCTACGTCGGTCTGGCGGTGGCCTTCGGGGTGTGGGTGTGGTTCTTCCACGGCAGCCAGTTCGGGTTGGAGTTCTTCGCCGGGTGGCTGACCGAATACAGCTTGTCGGTGGACAACCTGTTCATCTTCCTGATCATCATGGCGAGCTTCAAAGTGCCGAGGATCTATCAGCAGCAGGCCCTGCTCGTCGGCATCATCCTGGCGCTGATCTTCCGCGGCATCTTCATCGCGCTCGGTGCGGTCGCCATCGAGGAGTTCTCCTGGGTGTTCTACATCTTCGGGGCGTTCCTGCTGTACACCGCCATCAACCTGATGCGCGACACCGAGCACGACGACGACGCCGACAACTTCGTGGTGCGGTTCGCGCGGCGGCACCTGCGGACGACGGATCGCTGGGACGGTCTGCGGCTGTGGGTCAACGAGAACGGGTCGCGGTTGATGACGCCGATGTTCCTGGTGATCGTCGCGCTGGGCACCACCGATCTGCTGTTCGCGCTGGATTCGATTCCCGCGATCTATGGCCTCACCCAGCAGCCCTACCTGGTGTTCACCGCCAATGTGTTCGCGCTGATGGGCCTGCGCCAGCTGTACTTCCTGCTCGGCGATCTGCTCAAGCGCCTGGTGTACCTGTCCCAGGGCCTGGCCGTCATCTTGTTCTTCATCGGTGTGAAGCTCGTGCTGCACGCGCTGCATGAGAACGAGTTGCCGTTCATCAACGGTGGTGAGCCCGTGCCGGTCCCGGACATTCCGACGCTGGTCAGTCTCGGCGTGATCGTAGTGACCCTGGCGATCACCACGGTCGCGAGCCTCTACAAGACCCGGGTGCGTGACGCCCGGTAGTGTCGAGGAGTTGTCACTAAAGCAAATGGTCAGCGCGACCTGGGTGACCTCATTACATTAAGGATGTGATGGCCCATGCGCGCACCATCGGTGCCTGCAGGTACTGACCAGCGCTTGTCGCTGCTGCTCGTCGAGGACGATCGAGCCGATGCGCTGCTGGTCGAGGAGTTGATCGCCGACGCCGACGCTGACATCGAGTTTCGTTGGGCTCAGTCGCTTTCCGACGCCGAAGAGGCTCTGTCCGCCAGCCGGCCGCATTGTGTGCTGCTCGATCTGAATCTGCCCGACGCCATCGGGATCGATGCCTTGCACCGGCTGGGCAAGCTGGACACCACCATCCCGATCGTGGTGCTGACGGGTCTGCACGACGAGCATTTCGGTGTTTCGGCCGTCGCGTCGGGCGCGCAGGATTACCTGGTCAAGGGCCGAGTGGAGCCGGAGGTGCTGGTGCGCGCCGTGCGGTACGCCATCGAGCGGAAACGTGGTGAGCTCACCGCAGTGGCCCTGCACGCGAGCCGGCTGCGGGCACAGGAGAACGCGCGGCTCGAGCGCGGGCTACTCCCTTCTCCGCTGCTGCTCGGTGACCCGGGCGTCGAGGTCATCACGCAGTCCCTGCCCAGCCGCCAGGACGCCCTGATCGGCGGCGATTTCTACGATGTGGTCCAGACCTCCGACCGGACAGTTCACGTGATGATCGGCGACGTCGCCGGCCACGGCCCCGATGCCGCGGCATTGGGAGTGGCCCTGCGTATCGGCTGGCGTGCACTGACATTCGCGGGGCTACGGGGAAACGAGCGCATGCGCCAGCTGGACCGGATACTGACCACCGAACGTCCCGGGACCGGCGTCTTCGCGACGCTGCTGAGCTTGGCGATCGATCCTGACAGCGGCCGTTACACGGCCGTGCGCGCAGGGCATCCGGGGATGCTCGGCCACGGTGGGAACTCCGTCGAGTGGATCGAGCCCCCGGCAGGCCCCGCCCTCGGTCTCGGTGCCGAGGAGTGGCCGGTCAACCAACTGCAGCTGCTGGAAGGGCAGGGCCTGTTGTTGCTCACCGACGGCTTGTTCGAGGGTCACGTGGGGCGCGGCGACGAGCGCCTGGGCGAAGCCGGACTGCTCAAGGTGGCGCGCACCTTGGCAGAGTTGCCCGGACGGGAATTCGTCGACGCGCTGATCCGCCAGGCCGAGGCCTACGCCCAACCGCACGGCGGCCTCACCGATGACATCGCCGTTATCCGGGTGCAGCGGTCTGCCCGATGAGGCTCACCGTCCGGGGCTGGCTCAATGTGGTCTTGGCGACCATGGGCGGCATCGTGCTCGCGGGCGCCTTGGCCGGGGTCTTCATGATCCGGTGGACCGACCAGGTTTCCGATGATCTGATCAACCATGTTCAGCCCGCCCGGGTGGCCGCCTACCGGCTGCAGGCCGCGCTGCGCGATCAGGAAACGGCCGTGCGTGGGTACGCCATCGCGGCAGACCGTCAGTTCCTGCAGCCTTATGACGACGGGCAGAACGCCGCCACAGTAGCCGCAGCCGACATCCGATCGCTGGTGGGCGGCCGCAAAGAGCAACTGGCCGATCTCGATGCGATCCAGCAGGCGGCCGACCGGTGGCGCAGCACGTATGCCGCCCCACTCATCGTGAGCGTCACACCCGGCCGACCCACTGTCGTCGACGAGCGGACCGCTGACCGCGGCAAGACCGAATTTGACAGCATGCGCGGACTTTTCGACGCCCAGAACGCCCACTTCGAGCAGGTCAGGAACACCGCGCGCGCCGAGTTGAACCGCAGCCGGGCCTGGCGCGACGGAATGCTCATCGCCGTCATCGCCGCGTTCGTCGTCACCGCGCTGCTGCTCGCGGTCTGGGTACGCGGTGCGGTGATCCGACCGCTGGACGCACTCGCGGCCGCGTGTCGCAGAATCACCCAGGGCAACTTCGGTGACCGCATCATTCCCCAGGGGCCCAAGGACATTCGGGCGATCTCCGTCGACGTCGAGGACATGCGGCAACGCATCGTCGACGAGCTCGACGCCGCGCGGTCCGCGCAGGCGTCGCTGGACGAGCAGGCCGACGAGTTGCGGCGGTCGAATGCCGAGCTCGAGCAATTCGCCTATGTGGCGTCACATGACCTGCAGGAGCCGCTGAGAAAGGTCGCCTCGTTCTGCCAGTTGCTGGAGAAGCGGTACGGCGACAAGCTCGATGAGCGCGGAATCGAGTACATCGGCTTCGCGGTCGACGGGGCTAAACGCATGCAGGTACTGATCAACGATCTGCTGACCTTTTCCCGAGTGGGGCGGCTGGGCGCCACGCGCACAGAGGTGGATCTCGGGGCGGCGCTGGCGTCCGCGTTGAGCAATCTGTCCGCCGCAGTGGAGGATTCGGACGCGGAGATCGTGCTTCCGGCCGAACCGCTGCCGCACGTCGACGGGGATCCCACACTGCTGACGATGGTGTGGCAGAACCTGATCGGAAACGCGGTGAAGTTCAGGCGGGACGGCTTCGTGCCCCACGTCGCGATCGAATATCAGCCCGACGACGCTGACGCCTGGCTGTTCACCGTGTCGGACAACGGCATCGGTATCGGTGAAGAATTCGCCGACAAGGTGTTCGTCATCTTCCAGCGGTTGCACGGCCGGGACGCATACGGCGGAACGGGTATCGGGCTTGCGCTGTGCAAGAAGATCGTCGAATACCACGGTGGCAACATCTGGATAGACACGTCGTACACGGGCGGGACACGCATCAATTTCACCCTGCCCCGAATGGAAGGAAACGCGGTATGACATCAGGCTCGGAAAGCCGTGCGATCGACATCCTGCTGGTCGAGGACGATCCCGGTGACGAACTCATCACCCGGGAAGCGTTCGAGCACAACAAGATCGAGAACAATCTCTATGTTGCCCGCGACGGCGAGGAGGGGCTGGACTTCTTGTACCGCCGGGGTGCGTTCGAGCACGCCCCGACCCCCGACCTCATCCTGCTCGACCTCAATCTGCCCAAATACGACGGCCGCCAGCTCTTGGAGAAGATCAAGTCCGACGCCGACCTCTGCCATATTCCGGTTGTCGTGCTCACCACGTCGTCAGCCGAAGAGGACATTCTCCGCAGCTACAAGCTGCATGCCAACGCCTACGTCACCAAACCCGTTGACCTGGACCAGTTCATGAACGCGGTTCGACAGATCGACGAGTTCTTCGTGCAGGTTGTGCGGTTGCCTCAGTCCTGACCGGTCACCGGGAGCCGGAGATGTGGTCCCATTGCAGCCGCACCTGCGTGCCTATCGGTGATGAATCGATGCTCGCGTGATCACTGAGTGCGCGCATGAGAGGTATGCCGCGGCCGCGGGCGGGGTTGTTCGTCGGCGGTTGGGCGGAGCGCCAGATGCCTTGGTCCGCAACAGTGACGGTGAGGACTGCGGCGGTCGGATCGTAATCGGCACGCAGATGCATGACGCCGGGCTGCGGGGAACTCAGATAGGCGAATTCCGCGGCATTGGCCAATGCCTCATTCACCGCCAACAGCACGTCGCTGGCCTTGACCGAGTCGAGCATGACCTTGCTGTGCAACCAGTCTGAAAACTCATGCCGGACCTGGGCAGCCGATTCTGGGACGGCAGTGACATCAACCTTCGCGAAGCACGCTGACTGTTGTTGGTCTGACATGGCGGCGTGAGTCTCGTTTAGTTCCTCACCGCTGCCAGTGCTTCGTCGAGAGTCGCGAACAACTCCACGACGTCGTCGATGCCGACGAGTTTGAGAGGCCGGCTGGTGGCCGGACCGTCGGCCACCACTGCGAACCGCATCGCGGGCTGTAGCGCGTTGTGTGAGGCGACGAGCACGCCCATGCCGGCGGAGGCGAGGAAATCAACCCCGCTGAGGTCGACGACCACTGCCGACGGTGAGCTCTTCGTGGCAGTGCGGATGGCTTCCTCGAGCCGTGGCGCAGTCAGCATGTCCACCGTCCCGGATACCGCCACCACGCTGATGTCGCCGTCGCGGCGTTCTTCAACCGCGCAGCTGACCGCCGGTGCGGTGCTGCTGGGACCCTCGGTGGGAATCGGCTGGCTGGTCATATGGTCACCTCCGACGTGTTCGTGCGCCTATGGCGACAGTACAAGGACAAGCGGCAGCGCCGCCGCCATGCCCCACATACCCAGAACGAGACGGACTCACACCTGCCGTCGGACATTTCCTTGTATTCGCCTTGAGTACAACCCTTCGGCGGCGGGTCCGGCGTCCGTAGCGTCGAGCCCGTGCGGATCTTCGTGGCGGATGCGGATGAGTGGACCGAATTGACCGACGGCAGCGAGCCGGTGGTGCGGATCACGGCGCCTGACCTGGCGAGGGCCCGTCGGATCCGGGCCGGTGTCGACGGGGACGTGGCGGTGATCCTCGACATCACGGTCGCGGTCGGCGCTGATTTCCGGTCAGCCCGGCGCGCGCTGCAGGTGGCGACGGACGACGCCAACGTGCGTTACGTCGGTACGGTGCTGGGACTGGCGGGTCTGATCGCCGACATCGAGGCGGCCGGTGTGGCCGACGGGGTGACGCTGGTCGCGGCCGCGCCGGGCCAGGATCTTCGGGCCGTCGGTGTCGACGTGCAGCGCCTGCTGACCTCTCGGTCTCAGGCCAGGGCTTCGTAGAACCGCGTCAGGTAGCGCGCGGTGCGCTCGGAACCTTCGACGCCCGGCCCCATCCGGTTCATCACGTAGGCGAACGTGGTGCGGTGCTCGGGGTTCATCGTCTCCCACGAACCGCCCCAGCCGCCCCAAAAGCAGATCTTCCCGTCGGGGATGTACGGCACCGTCTGGCGCTGCGGTAGCCCGAAACCCAGGCCCCAGCGCAGGGGATGGCCGAGCAGCACCATGTCCGGGCCCTCAAGCTGCAGTTTGAAGACAGCGTCCACGGTCTCGGGCCGCAGCAGCTGGACGCCGTCCACGGTGCCGCCCAACGAGATCGTCGACAGGATCTTGGCCAGCGATCGCGCATTGCCGTGGCCGTTGGCCGCCCCGATGTCGGCGGCGCGCCAGGCGGCGGTGTTGGCGATCGTGGGTGGCGGGGCCCCGAGGAATGTCTTGATGGTCAGCTCGGACAGTTGGTCCAACGGGATGTCGAGCGGCTCGGCGGCAGGTATCACCTCGGCGATCCGGTCGGTGTCCTCGGGGCGGGCCCCGATCTGGAAGTCGGCGCCGAGCGGGCCTGCGATCTCGTCGCGCACGAACTCCTTGAGCGTCGTGCCGGTCACGCGACGCAGCACCTCGCCGATCAGGTGCCCGTGGGTCAGGGCGTGGTAGCCGGATGCGGTGCCCGGCGGCCACCACGGGGCTTGCGCGGCCAGCGCGGCCGTCGACTTCTCCCAGTCGTAGATATCTTCGGCGTCGAACGGCGGTTCCCAGCCGGACAATCCCGACGAGTGCGTGAGCAGGTCACGGAACTCGACGTCCTGTTTGCCGTTTGCGGCGAACTCCGGCCAGTAGGTGGCCACCGGCGCGGCGGCCTCGACCAGTCCGCGGTCGATCAGCATCAATGCGGCCAGCGCCGTCACGGTTTTGGTCGAGGACCACACGTTGACGATGGTGTCGGCGGTCCACGGACGGGTTCTGGCGGCGTCGGCGTAGCCACCCCAGATGTCGACGACCAGCTCCCCGTCGACATCGATGGCTATGGCGGCGCCGGTTTCCTCGCCGCAGGCGATGGCCGCTGCGAGCGCGTCGCGCACGGGTTGAAAGCGGGCATCGCAGTGACCGTGCACGACGTCGTCCATCGTCACATCATGCGGTATCGGCACAGCCTCGGCCGACGATTCCGGTCAGCATGGCGGAAAGTATTCGTGCGACACGTGATTCGACGTCGACGACGGCGTGCGCGAGGCCGGGTTCGCTGCGGTACAGCGCGGCGATCTCGGGGCCCGGTGTGGCCATCTGCCAGAACGCGCCCGACAGCGACGTCGCGGCGGCCACCAGGTCGACGCCGTCCTCCTCGGTCAGGGCGGGCAGCACCCTGCGGGTTGCGGTGACGATCGCGTCGACCTCCGTGAGAGTCGCGAGCTTGAATGTCCGTACCGCGTCGACGGACACGTTGCGTTCGAGGTTCATCGGCGCCTGGGCGAGCAGATCGCAGAACATCCCACGCTCGGCCAGCGTCGCGGCGAACGTGGAAGCGACTGCGGCGGGAGACATTTCGCCGGCGGCGTACAGGCGTGCGCGTAGCGCGGCCGACCATTCCCGCCAGCCGTCGGCGGTGAGCCGCAAGAAGATCTCCTCGCGCGTCTCGAAGTACCGCAGCATCGCGGACTTGTGCATGCCGACGGCCGTGGCTATGTCGGTGAGGGTGATCTGCCGGATGCCCAGTTCGGTGCCCAGCTGCCGGGCGGAGTCGAGGATCGCCTGCTCGCGGGCCTGTTTGGCCGCGGTACTGCGGGCGCGCTGAAAGTCGGTGGGTGGCACACGAGCAGTCTAGCGCAACTGTGTTGCGTTATTAACGAAACGATGTTTTACTAACTTCATGAGTAAAACCTGGTTTGTCACCGGTTCGTCCCGCGGCCTCGGCCGCGCCCTGGTTCGTGCGGCCCTGGAGGCAGGTGATCGGGTGGCGGCCACCGCGCGCAGGCCCGAGCAACTCGCCGACCTCGCCGACGAGTTCGGCGAGCAGATCTATCCGCTCGCGCTCGATGTCACCGACCCGGCCGCCGCTGCTGCGGCGCTGGCCGCGTCCCGCGAGCGGTTCGGCCGCCTCGACGTGATCGTCAACAACGCCGGATACGCCAACGTGTCGCCCATCGAGACCGCCGACGACGCGGATTTCCGCGAGCAGTTCGAGACCAACTTCTGGGGCGTCTACAACGTCTCAAAGGCGGCCATCCCGATCCTGCGCGCCCAGCAGGGCGGCCTGATCATCCAGTTCTCGTCGATGGGCGGTCGTGTCGGCGGGTCACCTGGGCTCGCGTCGTACCAGGCGGCAAAGTTCGCGATCGACGGCTTCTCCCGGGTCTTGCAGGTCGAGACTGCTCCGTTCGGCGTGCGAGTGCTGGTGGTCGAACCGAGCGGGTTCCGCACTGACTGGGCGGGAGCTTCGATGACTGTCCACGAGGTGCCCGACGCCTATGTCGAGACTGTCGGGGCCATGCGCGCCGCTGCGAGCCACAGCGGAGCCACTATGGCGGGCGACCCGCAGCGCGCGGCCGAGATCCTGGTGAAAATGACTCGGCGCCAGGACGTTCCGTATCACCTGCCACTCGGCGTCAACGCCGCGGAAGGCTCGATCGCCCTTGACGAGCAACTGCTCGTCGACGATGGCAAGTGGCGCGCGGTCAGCCGGTCGGCCGATTTCGGCGAGCCCTATCCGGTGCCGTTCCCGCCAGAGGGCATGTCGCAAACTGTGTGATTCATGGCCGAAAGGACACGGCCCGATCGCCGGTCTGCTCCGCAGACTTGATTCATGACCAATACATCCGTCGAATCCATTGCCGACATCGTCATTCCCGACACCCAGCTGGTGCGGGACGTCACCGAATACATCCGGGATGCGGAAAGTGATCTGCTGTTCGATCATTCGCGCCGGGTATTCCTGTTCGGTGCGCTGCAGGGCCGCCGCCGCGGGCTGCAGCCCGACCTGGAACTGCTCTACGCCGGCGCGATGTTCCACGACATCGGGCTTACCGAGCGCTACCGCGACTCCCAGTTGCGGTTCGAGGTCGACGGCGCCAACGCGGCTCGGGAGTTCCTGCTCACGCGTGGTGTCGACGAGGCCGACGCGCGAAAGGTGTGGCTGGGCATCGCATTACACACCACGCCGGGCGTGCCCGAGTTCCTGGAACCCGAAATCGCCTTGGTGACAGCAGGTGTCGAGACCGACGTGCTGGGGATCGGCCGCGACGACCTCTCTGCGGAGGCGCTGGACGCCGTCACCGCCGCACACCCGCGACCCGACTTCAAACGTCAGATCCTGCAGGCCTTCACCGACGGCAACAAGCACCGGCCGCGCAGCACATTCGGCAACGTCAACGCCGATGTGCTCGAGCACTACGACCCTTCGTTCGTCCGTGACGACTTCGTCCAGATCATCCTCGACAACGGCTGGCCGGAGTAGTCGCCCGGCTACCAGTTGTAGAACCCGCCCTCGGGGCCCAGCATCCGCTCCAGCCGAGTGCGGTTGATGCGGGCCAGCTCGTTGCGAACCACCTTGCGTTCGGTGTCCACATCGTTGTGCAGGCGGTAGGTGATGCTGTCGAGCACCTCGGTCGGATCGCAGTTGGGCGTGCACATGACGAACCCGAAACCGAACCGGTCACGATAGCGGACCAAGGCGTCGTCGAACTGCGCAGTCACGTCGGGCAGATCGGGCCAGCGGCACCCGATCAGCGGGTAGGCCTGTAGCACGGCGTCGATGGAATCCTCGCCCAGGCTGAACAGCAGTTCGTCGGCCTTCTGGAACAGGCTCTCGTGGTCGGCGTACGGACGCGACCGGGCCAGGTCGGCGGACACCAGCACGCTGTAACAGCATTCGTAGACCGCGTGCACCGCGCGCCGCAACGGCAATGCGTTGTACGCGTCAAGCCCCATGCCCTGATGCATCAACACACGACCATCATCGAAGGCGCAGGGTACGGGGGTATTACCCCGTGTTACAGGGACGCTAAATCAGTGGCCCTGCGCCTTGAACCGCTCGATCGACCGCTGCAACTCGGCCTCGGCCTCCTCGCGGCCGGCCCAGTCGGCAGCCTTGACGAATTTGCCCGGCTCGAGATCCTTGTAGTGCACGAAGAAGTGCTTGATGGCGTCGAGTTCGAACTGCGAAACGTCGCCGACGTCCTGGATGTGGTCCCAGCGCGGATCACCGGCCGGGACGCACAGCAGCTTGTCGTCGCCGCCTGCCTCGTCGGTCATCTTGAACATCGCGACCGGCCGAGCTTCGACGATGCAGCCGGGGAACACCGATTCGGTCAGCAGCACCAGCGCGTCCAGCGGGTCGCCGTCCTCGCCGAGGGTGTTCTCGAAGAAGCCGTAGTCGGCGGGGTAACCCATCGGCGTGAAGAGGTAGCGGTCGAGCTTGACCCGGCCCGTCTCGTGGTCAACTTCGTACTTGTTGCGTGAACCCTTCGGGATCTCGATGACGACGTCGAACTCCACCGTCGTGGCTCCTTCGCATCTGCGGTTGAGGCTTGGGTCGTCGGGCGACGACGCGGGTCAACCCTAATCCAGCGATAGGCTGGCGCAGCGGGGTGCCTGGTCCCCGTCGATGAATGAGCAGGAGAACTATGCGGCCCACTCGGTGGCGGCGTTCCACCCACGTGGCGGTGGGCGTCGTGGTTCTGGCGCTGGTTGCCGCCGTGGTTGCTGTCGCTGCCATCCTGACGGGGCGGCAATCCAGCGATGCCGCGGCGGCCAAACCTGCCCCGCCGGCGGCCACCGCCAGCCCCGAGATCACCCCGGTCGACATGTCGGCGCCGACCCCCACCGTCGGTGGGCTGGCCGCCGCGTTGGCGCCCGCCCTGGCCAACCCCGACCTCGGCGAGATCACCGGCCGCGTGACGGACGCCGCCACGGGGGCGCAGCTGTGGGAGCAGGATGCCGACACCCCGATGCAACCCGCGTCGGTCAACAAGGTGCTCACCACGGCAGCGGCGCTGCTCACGCTCGACCGTGGGGCGCGGCTGACCACCACCGTCGTGGCCTCCGACCAACAGCCCGGTCTGGTGGTGCTCAAAGGCGGCGGCGACACCACGCTGTCCGACGCCCCGGCCGGTACCGACACCTGGTACAAGGGCGCTGCCCGGATCAGCGACCTGGCCGATCAGATCCGGCAGAGCGGGGTGCGGGTCACTGCGGTCGCGGTGGACACCAGTGCCTACACGGGGCCGACGATGGCTCCGGGCTGGGATCCCTCCGATATCGGCGGCGGCGACATCGCGCCGATGGAACCCGTGATGCTCGACTGCGGTCGCATCCAGCCGGCCACCGTCGATTCCCGACGCACCACCACCCCGGCTCTGGAGGCAGGCAAGGCGCTGGCCGTCGCACTCAAGGTCGATCCCTCCACCGTGACGGTGTCGGCAACCCGGCTCGCGCAGTTCGGCGGCAGGCAGATCGCGCAGGTGCAGTCGGCCCCGCTGATCGAGCGGCTGCGCCAGATGATGAACGAGTCGGACAACGTGATGGCCGAATCCATCGCGCGCGAGGTCGCCGAGCAGCTGAATCACTCGCAGAGCTTCGACGGCGGCGTCCAATCCGTGCTCGGGCAGCTGCAGAGTGTCGGCATCGACACCAGCGGCGCCAAGCTCGTCGACTCCAGCGGATTGTCGGTGTTCGACCGGCTGACCGCGAGGACACTCGACGGCGTGGTCACCGCGGCCTCGGGCACCACCGAACCCAAGCTGCGTCCACTGGTCGACCTCCTCCCGGTGGCCGGTGGCAGCGGCACGCTGTCCAACCGCTACCTCGACACCGAATCCGGCCGGGCGGCAGCCGGTTGGCTGCGGGCCAAGACCGGTTCACTGACCGGCACCAACGCTCTGGCCGGGATCGTCACCGACGCCAGCGGCCGGGTGCTGACGTTCGCACTGCTGTCCAACAACGCCGGAGCGACCGGCCGCACGGCCATCGACGCGGTGGCGGCCGTGCTGCGCTCATGCGGGTGCGGCGCATGAGCCGCCCCTCCGCGCTGACCGCTGGCCGTGCCGTCGACTGGGAGTTCGCCGCGACGGTCGGCGCCAAGCTGGCCCGGCCGGCCCCGGCGTTCACCGATTACACGCGCAAGATCGCGATCGACCAGCTCTACGAGAGCGCTCGGGCCGCCGAGATGCCGGTGCGCGAGGTGACGGGACTCAACGAAGGTGCGGAGGTACCGGAGGCCCGCGTCGTCGACCGTCCCGACTGGATCCGGGCGGCCACCCGTTCGATGCGGGTGATGACGGGCGGCGCCGATGACAGTGAACACAAGCCTGGGTTCATCACGGGGCGGGTCACCGGCGCGCAGACCGGCGCGGTGCTGGCGTTCATCTCGTCGGGCATTCTCGGCCAGTACGACCCGTTCGCTCCCGATGGCGGTGAACTGCTGCTGGTGTACCCCAACGTGATCGCCGTGGAACGCGAATTGCGGGTCACCCCAGCGGATTTCCGGCTGTGGGTGTGCCTGCATGAGGTCACGCACCGCGTGCAGTTCCGGGCCAACCCGTGGCTGGCCACGCACATGTCCGAGGCATTGGCCGTGCTGACCCAGGATGCCGGCGACGACGTCGCCGCGGTCGCGGGACGGCTGGCCACCTACGTCCGCAACCAACGCAACGGCGTTGCGCCCGAACCGGGTTCGACGGGCGTGCTCGGCCTCGTGCGGGCCGTACAGGCCGAACCGCAGCGCAAGGCGCTCGACCAGTTGCTGGTGCTCGGCACGCTGCTGGAGGGCCATGCCGACCACGTCATGGACGCCGTCGGACCGGCGGTGGTGCCGTCGGTCAACATCATCCGGCGCCGGTTCGACGAGCGCAGACAACGCAAACAGCCGCCCGTGCAGCGGTTGGTGCGGGCGCTGCTCGGTTTCGACGCCAAGCTCAGCCAGTACACGCGCGGCAAGGCCTTCGTCGACCATGTGGTGGCCGCGGTCGGTATGGCCCGGTTCAACACCGTCTGGTCGAACGCTGAAACCTTGCCGATGCCAACAGAAATCGACGAACCGCAGCGATGGATCGATCGGGTGCTGTAGCTGCGCTGCGGCGTGCGGTGGCGACGGTCGGTGCGCAGATCGACGGCGACCACTGGTGTGTTGCGCTCTCCGGTGGACCGGACTCGTTGGCGCTCACCGCGATTGCGGTGGCGCAGCGGCCAACGACCGCGCTGATCGTCGACCACGGCCTGCAGGCCGGTTCCCGCGAAGTGGCCGAGGCCGCGCGCGAACAAGCAGTGCAATTGGGTTGTGTTGCAGCGCAGGTGCTTTCGGTCAACGTGGGCGCTGCGGGTGGACCCGAGGCGGCAGCCAGGACCGCGCGCTACGCGGCGCTCGATGCCGCCCGCGCCGATGCGCCGGTGCTGCTCGGCCACACTCTCGACGATCAAGCAGAGACGGTGCTGCTGGGGCTGGGCCGGGGATCGGGGCCACGGTCGATCGCCGGGATGCGGCCACACGATCCGCCGTGGCATCGGCCGCTGCTGGAGGTTCGCCGCGCGCTGACCCACGCGGCATGCGACGAACTCGGGCTCACGCCGTGGCGCGACCCGCACAACACCGATGCGCGGTTCACGCGGTCGCGGTTGCGCCACGAGGTCATGCCGGTTCTCGAGGATGTGCTGGGCGGGGGAGTGGCCGAAGCGCTCGGCCGGACGGCCCGCGCGTTGCGCGAAGACTCCGACGCGCTCGACGAACTGTCCCGGCACGCCCTCGACGACGCGGCCACCGGCGACGGCGGCCTAGACACCGCCCGGCTGGCAGCGCTGCCCGACGCGCTGCGCCGCCGGGTCATCCGAGGATGGCTCATGTCAGGCGGGGCCAGCGGGCTCACCGACACCCAGATCCGCGCGGCGAACCGGTTGGTCACGGCGTGGCGCGGGCAGGGTGGTGTGGCTGTGGGCTCGGCGTTGCGCCGTCAAAGGTTGATCGCCGGCCGCCACGGCGGGGTGCTGAGGCTCCACATCGAACCCGTGTAGCTAGGCTGTTCCCCGTGGCCGTCGACTCTGCCGAACTGTATGCAGGAGACATCAAATCGGTGCTGTTGTCCGAGGAGCAGATCCGGACCCGCACTGCCGAACTGGCCGAGATGATCGCCGAGGAGTATCGCGACAACCTGGGCAGCGACGACCTGCTGCTGGTGACGGTGCTCAAGGGCGCGGTCATGTTCGTCACCGATCTGGCCCGCTCCATCCCGCTGCCCACCCAGCTGGAGTTCATGGCGGTCAGCTCGTACGGCTCGTCCACCTCGTCGTCGGGTGTGGTGCGCATCCTCAAGGACCTCGACCGCGACATCAACGATCGTGACGTGCTGATCGTCGAGGACATCATCGACTCCGGGCTCACGCTGTCATGGCTGCTGCGCAACCTGGCCACGCGCCATCCGCGCTCGCTGCGGGTGTGCACGCTGCTGCGCAAACCTGAAGCCGTCAAGACCGAGCTCGACGTCGCCTATGTGGGCTTCGACATTCCCAACGAGTTCGTCGTCGGGTACGGGCTGGACTTCGCCGAGCGCTACCGTGACCTGCCCTATATCGGCACCCTCGAACCGAAGGTGTACGAGCAGACCTAACCGGCGCAGAATCGCACGCATGGCCGACACCAGCACCGCCCTGCGGATCTGCCCCTTCTGTGAGGCCACCTGTGGCCTGACCCTGACCATTTCCGACGGTCGGGTGACCGGTGCCCGCGGTGACCGCGATGACGTGTTCAGTGCCGGGTTCATCTGTCCGAAGGGTGCGAGCTTCGCGCAGCTGGACAACGATCCGGACCGGTTGACGCGCCCGCTGGTGCGCCGCGACGGCGTGCTGACCGAGACCACCTGGGACGACGCGTACGCCGTCGTCGCCGAGCGGCTCGGCGCGGTGATCGGCGAGCACGGCGGATCCTCTGTCGGGGTGTACCTCGGCAACCCCAACGCGCACACCATCGCGGGCAGCCTCTACGCGCCGCTGATCATCCGGGGCCTGGGCACCCGGCAGGTGTTCAGCGCGAGCACGCTGGATCAGATGCCCAAACACGTGTCGCTGGGCCTGATGTTCGGCAGCCCGGTCGCGTTCACCGTGCCCGATCTCGACCGCACCGACTATCTCGTCATCATCGGCGCCAATCCGCTGGTGTCCAACGGCAGCCTGGCGACGGCAGCCGACTTCCCCGGCAAGCTGCGGGCATTGCGCAACCGCAGCGGCACGCTCGTCGTCATCGACCCGGCCCGCACCCGCACGGCCGAACTCGCCGACCGTCACCTCGCGCCGCGGCCCGGCACCGACGCCGCGCTGCTGTTCGCGATCGTGCACGTGCTGTTCGACGAGGACCTCGTCGATCTCGGTGACATCGCCGAGCACGTCACCGGTGTCGAAGAGGTCCGCGTCCTGGCCGACGAATTCTCACCGGAGGCCGTCGAGCAGGCCTGCGGCGTGCCCGCGGCGGAGATCCGCGCGCTGGCACGCGAACTCGCGGCAGCCCCGACCGCGGCGGTCTACGGCCGGATCGGCACGTCCACGGTCGAATTCGGCACGATCGGCAGCTGGCTCGTCGACGTCATCAACATCCTCACCGGCAACCTCGACCGGCCGGGCGGCGCGATGTTCCCGCTCGGCGCGACGGCTCCGGCGCCACGCCCGGCGAAACCGGGCCGCGGGTTCAAGACCGGGCGCTGGGTCAGCCGCGTCTCGGGTTACCCGGAAGCACTGTCGGAGCTGCCGGCTGCTGCGCTCGCCGAGGAAATCGACACCGCCGGCGATGGCCAGATCAAGGCGATGATCACCGTCGCGGGCAACCCCGTGCTCTCCGCGCCGGACGGCGACCGACTCGAAAAAGCCTTGGCCAGTGTGGAATTCATGCTGTCCGTCGACCCCTACCTCAACGAGACCACGCGGCACGCCGACGTCATCCTGCCGCCGCCACCCCCGGCGCAGAGCGCCCACTTCGACGTCGCACTCAACAACCTCGCCGTGCGCAACAACGTGCGCTACTCGTCGCCGGTGCTGCCGCTCGACGGGCGGCCCTCCGAGCCCGAGATCCTGTCCCGGCTCGCGCTCATCTTGTATGGCCTTGGGGCGCAAGCAGATCCGGGTATCGTCGACGCGCAGGTGATCGCGACGACGCTCGCGAAGGAGACCGCAGACCCTGATTCACCGGTGGCGGGGCGAGACGTCGACGAGCTCACCGCGATGCTGCACCCCGGCCCGGGCTATGAACGCCGTCTCGACATGATGTTGCGGCTCGGGCCCTACGGCGACGCGTTCGGCGCCAAGCCCGACGGGCTGACGCTGGAACAGCTCAAGGCCAATCCGCACGGCATCGACCTCGGACCGCTGCGTCCGCGCATCCCCGAAGTGTTGCGAACCCCAAGTGGGCGAATCGAACTCGCTCCGGAGCCCATCGTCGCCGACGTAGCCCGGTTGCGCGATGCGCTGCACCGCACGGCCGGCGGGTTCCTGCTGATCGGACGGCGCCACCTGCGGTCCAACAACAGCTGGATGCACAACCTGCCTGCGTTGTCCGGCGGATCCAACCGGTGCACATTGCAGATCCATCCAGACGACGCAGCTGATCTCGGGCTCACCGACTTCGCCATCGTCAAGGGTCCGGGCGGTGAGCTGCTGGCCCCCATCGAGGTGACAGACGGCATGCGGCGCGGTGTGGTCTCACTGCCGCACGGCTGGAGTGCGGACCGCGGCGTCAACGTCAACCAGCTCAACGACGGCACGCATCTGGATCCGCTGTCGGGTACCGCCGTGCTCAACGGGATCCCCGTCGACATCGCGCCGGTCGCCGGCTGAGCCGGCAATCCAGCTCAGGCTGAGTCAGGTCAGCTCCCAGATCACCGTCACGCTGAAGTTGACGGTCTGCTGGCCCGGTTCCACCGGTACCGAGTCCAGCGCCATGCGTGGCATCGGCGCGGGCGTCGGCGGTGTGGTGCCGGACTGCTCGGAGATCGAGATGACCTTGCCCAGGGTGAGCCCGGACAGTTGGGCGTACTGCTCGGCGCGGCTCTTGGCGTCGTTGAACGCCTGTGCGCGAGCATCTTTGACCAGCTGGGAATCGTCCTCGATCGAGTAGCTCACCGAGTTGATTCGGGTGGCGTCCCCGCCCGTGTTCGCGATGAGCGCCAGCAGCTGTGATGCCGCGGTGATGTCGCGGATCTTGACGTCGATGGCGTTGCTGGCCCGGTACGCGATGGTCGTGCCGTCGGCGTTGGTCTGCGGCTGCACGCTGACATGCGTGGTGCTGATGTCCTTGCGGTCCACCTTGTTGCCCACCAGCGCGTCGATCACGGCCTGCTGGCGCTGGCTCGACTGGCTGAGCGCGGCGGTGACGTCCCCCGAGACGAACTCCATCGCCACGTTGGCAGTCAGGGTGTCGGGCGTGCCTTGCACCTTGCCAGAGCCGATCACGGTGACCTGGCGGGTGTCGGGTGAGCCGCTGCGGGCGTCGGGTCCGGACTTGGCGTCGCATGCCGACACCCCGGTGATGAGCAGAGCCGCCAGCACGGCGACGAGAGCACGGGTTCGCAACTTCGCATTCGCGGCGATCGCCATGCCACGGGACCCTACCGGCACGCGTGCGATGTTGACATCCACATAGTTGGGTCAAAACGATGTTGCCGGCAACATAGGGCGAGGTCGCAGCTCTGCTGACACTCGATGCATGACCTCACCGCTCACCCGCGACATCATCGATCCCGCCACCGGCGCGGTGATCAGCACTCTGCCCGAACATGGACCCTCCGACGTCGACGCTGCCGTCGCCCGTGCGAAGGCCGCGTTCGACTCCGGCCCGTGGCCGGCCATGTCCCGCAGCGCCCGCGCCCGGCTGCTGCTGCGCATCGCCGACGCCATCGAGCAGCACTCCGAAGAGCTCTACCGACTGGAGACCCGTAACAACGGCAGGCCGATCACCGAGACCAGGGCTCAGCTGTCCCGCGTCCCGGAGTGGTTCCGCTACAACGCAGGCCTGCTCGCCGCGCAGCGGTACGCGGTGCTGCCGGGCGACGGGCCCTACCTGACGTATCAGCAGCGACTGCCGCTCGGCGTGTGCGGCATCATCACGCCGTTCAACCACCCGATGCTGATCTTGGCCCGCAGCCTGTCCGCTGCCCTGGCCAACGGCAACACCGCGGTGGTCAAACCCTCAGAGCTCACCCCGCTCACCACGCTGGAGCTGATGCGGATCATGACCGACGCGGGGCTGCCCGACGGCGTGGTCACCGTGGTCACCGGTGGTCGTGACGCAGGAATCCGGCTCACCGAGCATCCCGACATCGCCAAGATCACGCTGACCGGCGGCACCGAGGCGGGCCGATCCGCTGCGCTGGCCACCGCGTCACGCTTCGCCCGGGTCACGGCCGAACTCGGCGGCAAGACCCCCGTCATCGTGTTCGACGACGTCGATCCCGTCGTCGCGGCGGAAGGTGCCGCGTTCGCATCGTTTGTCGCGGCCGGTCAGTCCTGTGTGGCCGGGTCGCGATACTTGGTGCACCGCAACATCTATGACGACTTCGTCACCGCGCTTGCCAAACGGGCCTGCGCCATCAGGATCGGGGACCCGGCCGATGCCGACACCCAACTGATATGTAGAGAATTCTGTCAAGTGGGCATGGGGAGGCGCCGTCGAGGAGCGACCCCGACGGCGCCTCGTT
>NZ_MVHF01000069.1 GCF_002086485.1 Mycobacterium aquaticum
CGCGACCCCTGCACCCGAAATCCCATCGAACAACACCGCCCAAAAATCAGGTGTTGCAGCGACCACTTGACTCTGAGACGAGATCTTTGTCCCTGGTGTGAATCTCGGTGCGGAAAGACTCACGGAGCGATCCGTGACGCTAGCTCGTACCCAACGGGTCGATGGTCCACGCGATGTAGAGCACCGCCGCACTGACTGTGGCAGTGGTGACGAAATCGATCGCCCGGGTGCGCACCACAAGCAGACCGGCCCGGTCGTCGGTCAGCGTCAGCCGCAACGCCGCTGCCACCCCGACACCGATGCCGATGACCAGCGCGCCACGGCGCCAGTAACCCGCCACGACCAAGGCGAACGCCGCGATGAAGATCAGCCCGACCACGAGGATCGGCCACTGCCCGGCGAACACCTTGCGGACGAATTCCCGGGCGGTCACGCCAGTTTCGACTCTTCGAGCTCGACAACGTTGGTCAGCAGGAACGCCCGGGTCAGCGGCCCGACACCGCCGGGATTCGGCGATACATGCCCCGCGACCTCCCAAACGTCGGGAGCCACGTCACCGGTCAGCTTGTCGTTCACCCGGCTCACGCCGACGTCGACGACGGCCGCACCCGGCTTGACCATGTCCGCGGTCAGCAGGTGTGGCACACCGACCGCGGCGATGATGATGTCGGCTTGCCGGGTCAGGCTGGGGAGATCGCGAGTTCCGGTGTGGCACAACGTCACCGTGGCGTTCTCCGACCGGCGCGTGAGCAGCAGGCCCATCGGCCGGCCGACCGTCACACCGCGGCCCATCACCACTACATGGGCACCGGCGATCGGCACGTCGAACCGGCGCAGCAGGTGCACGATGCCGCGCGGCGTGCAGGGCAGCGGTGCCTCTTTGCCGAGCACCAGCCGGCCCAGGTTGGTCGGGTGCAGCCCGTCGGCGTCCTTCATCGGATCGATGCGCTCGAGCGCGGCGTTCTCGTCGAGATGCTTGGGCAAGGGCAGCTGCACGATGTAACCCGTGCAGTCCGGATTGGCGTTGAGTTCGTCGATGGTCGCGTCCAACTCGGCCTGCGAGATGTCCGCGGGCAGGTCGCGGCGGATGGAGTTGATGCCGACCTTCGCGCAGTCGGCATGCTTGCCGCGCACATAGGCCTGCGATCCGGGATCGTCACCGACCAGCACGGTGCCCAGACCGGGCGTGCGGCCCGCCGCGGTCAACTTCGCTACGCGTTCCTTGAGATCGGTGAAGATCTCGTCGCGCGTGGCCTTACCATCCAGCGTTATCGCACCCACCCTGTCATTCTGACAGGCCGCATGGCAGGCTCCCGCTATGCACAGTTCTGCGGATGTGTTCAGTGAGGCCAAGTTGGGCCCCGTGACGTTGCGCAACCGCGTCATCAAGGCCGCCACATTCGAAGCGTCGACACCGGATGCCCTGGTCACCGACGACCTCATCAAGTACCACCGATTGCCCGCCGCCGGCGGGGTCGGCATGACGACCGTGGCCTACTGCGCCGTCTCCCCCGGCGGCCGCACCGACGGTTGGCAGATCTGGATGCGTCCCGAAGCGGTACCCGGGCTGATCAAGCTCACCGAGACGATCCACGGCGAGGGCGCGGCGATCAGCGCCCAGATCGGGCACGCGGGCCCGGTGGCCAACGCGCGTACCAACAAGGCCCCGGCGCTGGCTCCCGTCCGGTTCTTCAACCCGCTGTCCATGCGGTTCGCCCGCAAGGCCACCGTCGACGACATCCGCGACGTGATGGAGGCGCACGCCAACGCCGCCCGGCTGGCCATCGACGCCGGCTTCGACGCGGTCGAGGTGCACCTCGGACACAACTACCTGGCCAGCTCGTTCCTCAGCCCGCTGATAAACCGCCGCGCCGACGAGTTCGGCGGATCGCTGGAGAACCGGGCCAAGGTGGCACGCGGCGTGGTGCGGGCAGTGCGCGACGCCGTCGACAAACACGGCGACCGCCGGATCGCGGTGACCGCCAAGCTCAACATGAGCGACGGGGTGCGCGGCGGCATCACCTGCGAGGAGTCACTGCAGACCGCCAAATGGCTCGAGGAGGACGGCGGACTGGACGCCATCGAGCTGACTGCGGGCAGCTCCCTGGTCAATCCGATGTACCTGTTCCGCGGTGGCGCGCCGGTCAAGGAGTTCGCGGCCAACTTCAAACCGCCGATCAGCTGGGGCATCCGGATGAGCGGCCACAAGTTCTTCCGCGAGTACCCCTACCGCGAGGCCTACCTGCTGCGCGAGGCCAAGCTGTTCCGCGCCGAACTCAAGCTGCCGCTGATCCTGCTGGGCGGTATCACCAACCGCAACACCATGGATCTCGCGATGGCCGAGGGCTTCGACTTCGTCGCCATGGGCCGCGCGTTGCTCGCCGAACCCGACCTGATCAACCGCATCAAGGACGAGGACAGCGCGGGGTCGGTCACCTCGTTGTGCACGCACTGCAACCAGTGCATGCCGACGATTTACCGCCACACCCACTGTGTCGTCACCGGAGCACCGGATTCTCTGTCAATCTGAGAGGTATGCGGGAGACCGCTGACGACGCCATGGTGACCTACCGCTACGTGCGGGTCGGTCTGATCGCGCTCGTGGTGTTCTTGTTGGTGTCGCTGGTGCTGACGGCCGCTCGGACATGTCTGCAGGGTTCGATCAGTGCGTTCTTCTTCACCCGCACCCACGCCGTGTTCGTGGCGGCGCTCTGCGCCATCGGTATGTGCCTGATCGCCTACCAGGGCAGCCGCAACGCCGAGGATTCGCTGTTGAACTTCTCCGGTTTCATGGCGTTCGTCGTGGCGCTGATCCCGACCGGCACCGACGGGGTGTGCAAGCCCTGGCTGCCGTCCGTCGCCGATCCACTCGGCGGCGTCGCCAACAACATCACCGCGCTGTTCGTGGCCGCGGCCGCCGGTATCGCGCTGTATCTGTCGTTGAGCAGGTGGCGGCCACCGCAGCCGGAGCCCACCGCAGAAGACGACGAGTGCGTGACCGCCGCGGCGCTGTGGAAGTGGTTGGCCAAGGCCTTGCTGAAGACCGAGTCATGGTTGCCCAAGGCGTTGTTCGCGATCACCGTGATCGGCGCCTTGGCATTGTTCTCGGACTGGTTCATGGCGCGGGCGCACGCGTTCGCCGCGGTCGGCATGTTCCTGGCCATCACCCTGGTCGCGGTCTATCACGCGTGTTACGCCCGGGCCGCGGGCCGCCATCAGCGGGCCCGGTTCTACGCCGTGATCGCGGTGCTGATGCTGGCCACCGTGGTCCTTGCCGTGGTGCTGCTCGTCAAGCATGTCCAGTTCGGCCTGCTGTTGGTCGAATTGCTCCTGATGGGCGAGTTCGCCCTGTTCTGGGCGGTGCAGACGTGGGACGTGTGGGAGCCGCGCGACAAGTACCCGCCCGCGGCGGTGCCTGCGCTCGCCAATGCGCCTCAGCCTGCCCGGTAACCGTCGATCAGCAGGTTCTGTCCTTCGCGCCGCAATACGAGCACGGCGCCGGGAACCGGGATCATGCCCTCGACCGCGGCTGCGGGCACCGCCCAACCCGACTCCGCGCACGTCGCGGTGTCGTAAGTGCGCAGCGCTGGTTGGATGCCGCGGTCGGCGACGACGAAGCTGTGCGGGAAGACCACATAGGACAGCCCGGCGCCGCGACCGGGGACCCGGTTGGTCAGCCCGCTGACTGTCCCGTTGACGGTGCAGCGTGGCGTGCCGTCGGCACCGAACAGGGTCATCTGCCGGTCGGAGACGACGAAGTCGTCGCCGGGCCCGGGAGATGGTTGCGGGTAGCCGCGCTCGGGAAGCGCGGTGACCGTCTTCTGCACGACGTTCGCGTACGACGGCGCAGCGGGCGCCCCGAAGCCGGCGAACTGCAGGAACACCCCGACGGCGTTGGCCGCCGCGGCGATGACATCGAGCGGTCGGGCCTGCGGATCCTGTGGGGGTGCCGCGTGCAGAACCACCGTGTCCCACTGGGTCACCCCACTGGCGGGGTCGACTGCGGCGAGCCGGATGTCGACGCCGGAGGCCGACGCGCATCGGGTCACCGACACCATCCACGAGCGGGTGTCGGCATCGATCTCCCCGTCGACGCACTCCGCGGGGTTCGGGTCCGACACCGTCCACGCCGGCTTACCGGTGCGGGTGTCGAAGCGGGTCCACGACACCGCATCTCGGGAGATCAGGTAAGGCACGTCGCGGTCGGCGGCGTGCCCGACGGCTTCGAGCATCCGGGCGTCGGTCGTGGTCCACAGCCGCGCCCCGGTGACGGCGTCGAGGCCCACCAGGGCCCGGCCGAGGGACACCACGACCGTGGCTCCATTATCGAAGACCGACATGCCGTCGGCCGCGACGTCGCTCTGACCGGTCCGGGCGTAGTGCCAGCGCTCGGTGCCGTCGGCGCCGTATGCCGTCACTCGCCGGTTGGCGAACACGACGAATCCGGCTCCCGCAGCGGCGATCTGGTAGTGCCCCGGTTTGCCGCCGAGCGCCCCGGGGGCCTCGGCGTCGAACGTGCCTGCAACCGTGACACCGAAGCTGCGCGTGCCCAGTTCCGACGGCAGTGCGGGCACGTCGGTCGCTGCCGCCGTGGCGCCGTCGACGAAGCGATCGTCGTCGCCTGCGCGCAGTGCGCCCACGGTCACCGCCGCGCCGGCGATCACGGCAATCACCACCCCGATCACGACCAGTCGCACACTGTCGCGGCCCAGCCGGGCAAACGCTGTGGTGGCCAGCAGCGTGGCGATCGCGCCGGCCAGGCACAACAGCCACGCCGCCACGCCCGCGGGCAGTGCCGGCGACACCGGATATGCCTGAGTCAAGGTGCGGTAGAACGCCGGGATGCCCTGGCTGAAATACGCGAAGAACGCCAGCACAGCCAGGGTCACCAGGACAATGGGTATGCCTGGCAAATCTCTCCCGTCCCGCCCGCGCTGCCAGACGGTGACCATCGAGGCGATCAGCAGCAGCGTGATGACGGTCACCGCCAGCGGTATGCGGCTCGGCAGATCCGCACCCCAGCGGTGTAGACCACCGATGAACCACGCATCGAGGCCGAGTGGGCGCTGAGGGCCCAACCGGCTCCACCACCCCAGGGCGACAGCGCATGCCAGCAACCCCAGCGCCACGCCGGCACACACCGTCACCGCCGGCCGCAGCACGGCACGAATTCGTTCAGTCGCCTGATCCCGGGCCATGCGGGCCATCGTCACACATGCCGCCACACGATCGTGGCGCGGCAATTAACGCGGCCGGACGGTTAGAGTTGGTCCCGATGAGCCGACCAGCCCCACCCGCGCTGACCGTTCGGTACGACGGGTCGACCCGTACCTTCGCCGCAGGCAACGATGTCGTCATCGGCCGCGACCTGCGCGCCGACGTTCGCATAGCCCACCCGCTGATCTCGCGTGCCCATCTGGTGCTGCGGTTCGACCAGGGCCGGTGGGTCGCGATCGACAACGGCAGCCTCAACGGCATGTACGTCAACGGCCGCCGGGTGCCCTCGGTGGACATCCAGGACGGCCAGGTCATCAACATCGGCAACCCGGACGGCCCGCAGCTCAGCTTCGAGGTCGGCCACCACCAGGGCAACGTGGGCCGCACGCCGACGGTCGCGGTGCCCATCGCGACGCGGCAGTCCGGCAGCTGGCCCACGCAAGCGCCGACGGGCGGCGGCTGGCAGCAGCCGCACACGCAACCCCCGGCCGGCGGGCAGCGGCCGGGTTATCCGTCGGGCCCGCAGCAGCGTTATCCCACCGGTACGCAGTCCGGCTTCTCCAGCGGGCCGCAGGCGGGCTACCCGAGCGGCCCGCAGACCGGGCATCCGAACGGTCCTCACACCGGTTATCCCAGCTCACCGCAGTCGTACTCGCCACCGCCGCGGCCCGCGAGCCCTCCGTCGGCGCAGGCCCCGACCACCATGGGACCCGCTGCGTCGGCACCTCGGGGCGGTAATGAGCCGATCGCCAACAAGGCGACCAGCATGCTCAAGATCCTGCGGCCGGGCCGCGGGCCCGAGCCGGCCACGGGTGCGGTGAAGATCGGTCGCGCCACCGACAACGACATCGTGATTCCCGACGTGCTGGCGTCCCGCCATCACGCCACCCTGCTCCCGATGCCCGGCGGCACCCAGATCCGCGACGAGCGCAGCATCAACGGCACGTTCGTCAACGGCGCCCGGGTGGACTCGGCGATCCTGCACGACGGTGACGTGGTCACCATCGGCAACGTCGACCTGACCTACACCGGCGGAACGCTGGTGCGGCGCAGCGAGACCGAGGCCGACACCCGCACCGGCGGGTTGGAGGTCCGTGCCCTCACGTGGACCATCGAGGGCAACAAGACTCTGCTGGACAACATCTCGCTGGACGCGCGGCCCGGCACGCTGACGGCCGTGATCGGCCCGTCCGGTGCGGGCAAGTCGACCTTTGCCAAGCAGGTCGCGGGCCTGACCCATCCGACCAGCGGCACCATCACGTTCGAGGGTCACGACGTCCACGCCGAGTACGCCTCGCTGCGCTCCCGTATCGGCATGGTGCCGCAGGACGACGTGGTGCACGGTCAGCTCACCGTGCGGCAAGCCCTGATGTACGCCGCCGAGCTGCGGCTGCCGCCTGACACCACCAAGGCCGACCGCGAACAGGTCGTCATGCAGGTGCTCGAAGAGCTGGAGATGACCAAGCATCTCGACACCCGCGTCGACAAGCTCTCGGGCGGTCAGCGCAAACGCGCGTCGGTGGCCCTCGAGCTGCTCACCGGCCCGTCCCTGCTGATCCTCGACGAGCCCACCTCGGGCCTGGACCCCGCGCTGGACCGGCAGGTCATGACCATGCTGCGGCAGCTGGCCGACGCAGGCCGTGTGGTGCTCGTCGTCACCCACTCGCTGACCTATCTCGACGTGTGCGATCAGGTGCTGCTGTTGGCTCCCGGCGGCAAGACCGCGTTCTGCGGGCCGCCCAGCGAGATCGGCACCGAGCTGGGCACCACCAACTGGGCCGACATCTTCAGCACGGTCGCAGGCGACCCCGAAGCGGCCAAGCAGCGGTACCTGGCCATCCACGGTCCGCCCCCGCAGCGGCCACCCGCGGACAAACCGGCCAACCTCGGCGAGCCCGTCCACACCAGCCTGCTGCGCCAGTTCTCCACCATCGCGCGCCGCCAGATGCGGTTGATCGTCTCCGACCGCGGCTACTTCGTCTTCCTCGCGTTGCTGCCGTTCATCATGGGCGTGCTGTCCCTGTCGGTTCCCGGTGAGACGGGCTTCGGGCCGCCGAATCCGGCCAGCGACGCGCCGAACCAGCCCGGGCAGGTGCTGGTGCTGCTCAACGTCGGCGCCATCTTCATGGGCACCGCGTTGACCGTGCGCGACCTGATCGGTGAACGCGCGATCTTCCTGCGTGAGCAGGCCGTCGGCCTGTCCACGTCGGCGTATCTGTTGGCCAAGATCTGTGTGTACAGCGTCTTCGCGGTGATCCAGGCGGGCATCGTCACCGCCATCACGATCATCGGTGTCGGCGCGCCCACCCAGGGCGCCAACGTGCTCGGCAACGCGTCTTTCGAACTGTTCGTCGGCATGGCCGCATGTACGGTCTGCGCCGCCACGGTCGGCCTGGCGCTCTCGTCGATGGCCAAGACCAGCGAGCAGATCATGCCGCTGCTGGTGGTCGCGGTCATGAGCCAGCTGGTGTTCTCGGGCGGCATGATCCCCGTGACGGGCCGCGCCGGTCTGGATCAGTTGTCGTGGATCACCCCGGCACGGTGGGGTTTCGCGACGACGGCATCGACCGTGGGACTCACCGATCTGGTGAAGCCGCCGATCATGCCCGACGACTCACTGTGGAAGCACACGGCAGGCGCGTGGCTGTTCAACATGGCCATGCTCGCCGGGCTGTCGGTGTTCTACATCGGCTTCGTGCGATGGAAGATCCGCCTCAAGGGCTGAGTTTTTTCGCGCGAGCGAAAAGTCACCCGCCGACGGCGAGTCCGTGGGCGGCCGCATAGGCCAGCGCCTGCTCGATATCGACCTTCGCGCCGCGCAGCTTCGCCGTGGTCCAGAAGGTGGGGTCGACGCGCGAGGCGCGCAGATCGGCCTCTTCGAGCTTGGCGTCCTGGACCCGGGCGCCGGTCAGGTCGGCACGCCGCAGCACTGCCTTGCGCAGGTCGGCACCGACCAGACTGGTTTCCCGCAGCCGACAGTCCGAGAGGTCGACGCCGCGCAGATCGCACCCACCGAGCACCGCGAGCGTCAGGTCGGACTCCACCAGCGTGATCGGTCGCAGCCGCGCTTCGGTGAACACCGAGCCCAGCAGGCTGCAGTTGGTGAATGTGCTGTGCCACAGCGTGGCCCGGCGGAACGTGCAGTTGCGGAACGCCGAGCCGGAATGCTCCGACTCGGACAGGTCGACGCCGCTGAAATCGCACTCGGTGAAGACGACGCGCTCGGTGCGCAGCCGGCTAAGGGCTCCGTCGTATTCGTCGGCACGAAAATCGACGCCGACGAATTCTTCGTCGGCCCAGGAGAGGTCCGCCACGGGCTCAGCCCGGCAGCGCGGTCAGGCTGCTGAGTGAGTATTCGGTGATGGCGATCAGCGCGGCCTTGGCCGAGTTGCGGTCGCGCGCGTCCACGGTGATCACCGGGATGTGGTCGGGCAGGGCGAGCGCCTTGCGCACGGCCTGTGTCGGGTGCCGCGGCGCATCGTCGAACTCGTTGACCGCGACGATGAACGGCAGATTGCGGGCCTCGAAGAAGTCGACCGCGGCGAAGCTGTCCTGCAGCCGGCGGATGTCGACCAGCACAATGGCGCCGATGGCCCCGCGCACCAGGTCGTCCCACATGAACCAGAACCGGCGCTGGCCGGGAGTGCCGAACAGATAGAGGACCAGATCCTCGTCGAGGGTGATCCGGCCGAAGTCCATCGCGACCGTGGTGGTCCGCTTGTCCGGGGTGCCGTCGAGGAGGTCGACGCCTTCGGAGACGTTGGTGACCAACGCCTCGGTCCGCAGCGGCATGATCTCCGAGACCGAGCCCACGAACGTCGTTTTGCCTGCCCCGAACCCGCCTGAGATGACGATCTTCGTCGACGCAGCCCGCCGCCGCGGTTTGCCGTCGGCGCGGTCAGAGTGCCCGTAGACCACGCAGGGTCCTTCCTATCAGTTCGCGGCGCTCGTCGAAGGTCGCCGAGTCGTCGAGGGTGGTGTGCACCCGTAGATAACCCTGCGTCACCAGGTCCCCGATTAGCACGCGCGCCACGCCGAGCGGCAGGGACAAATGTGCCGCGATCTCCGCCACAGATGGGCGCTCGACGCACAGTTCCACGATTTGACCACGAACGTCGCGAGTCGACCAACGCGGTTCACGCGGCGGGGACTCCAATGTCTCCACCGGGGCCTCCATCGGCAGGTGGACGCGAGAATCGGTGCGGCCTGCCGTCAGCGTGTAGGGACGGACCAGGCTCGGTTGCTCGGCGGGATCAGATGCGTCCATGGACCGCTCACGAAGGTTGGGGTGCCCGGCGCGACGACTGCACAACAGCGCCGACGCGCTCCACCAGGATCGCCATCTCGTACCCGATCTGCCCGATGTCGCAGGACCGGCCGGCCAGCGTCGCCAGGTTCGAACCGTCGCCGACCCGCATCAACAACAGGTAGCCGTTGTCCATCTCGACCACCGACTGCAGCACGTTGCCGCCGTCGAAGAGTTGCGCCGCACCCGTGGCCAGGCTGGCCAGCCCGGACGCCACCGCCGCGAGCTGGTCTGCTCGTTCGATCGGCATGTCCTCGCTGGCCGCCATCAACAGGCCGTCTGCCGACACCAGGACGGCGTGCGACACCCCGGACACCTCGCGGGCGAACTTGGACACCAACCAGTCCAGAGAATCGCGCTGCGCTCCTCCACGGGTCATTCGCTATCTGTTCCTCTGGTCTCTCGGGCGTGCGACCGGCCGGCGGCCACGCCGCCGAAATGGTTGCTGATGCTCGCGCGGACGGCCTCGGGATCACGCGGCTGGAACGCCGCGAATACGCCGCTGTCAGGTTTGTCAGCCGATGCTACCGCTTCAGCGCTGTCTTCATAGCGGTGCGCTCCGCCGTTGCGGTGCCGGCCGTTGAGTCCGGCGACCGCCGCGACGCCACCCGGTACGAGGCGGGCACCCGGCGTACGCATCGGCAGACCCTCCTCGGTGTGCTGCTCGACCGGCGCATCCTGCGCCGCGGCGGCGACGGTCCAGCCCTTCTCCCAGACGGTCTTCCAGTCCAGGTCGGCGCTGCGCACGTGCGTGGTCGGGTCGATGTCCCATTCGGTCACCATCGACTGGTAGATCGCGTCGCCGTCCCCGGCGGTCACCGTCGATTGCGGCTCTGCGGTCGCGGGTTGCGGCGCGGCGGGTGGGGTCGGAGGAGTGAACTCCGGCTGCGGGCCATTGGACGCGGCCTGGGCACGCGAGGCGAAGAACGCCGACGTGTTGGTCACCGCGGTGTTGGTCAGCGCCCCGTTCGCCGTGTCCTGGCTGGGATGCTCCTCGTCCTCGGTCGGCCACTGCTGCGGCCATGAGGCAGCCGGTTCGCGCACCGGCAAGGCCTCGGCCGCCGGTTCCACTGCGGGTTCCTCGGCCGCGGGCTCCGCCGGCTCGGAGGTGATCGGAGCAAGCGTCGGAGGCAGGTCGGATATACCGCTGGCCCCCGGGCTGCGCTGCGGCAGCAATCCGAACGGCGCGTCGGCGTGGCCGTTGCGCAGCGGCTCGGCGGCATCGGCCGAACCGGCCGGCCGGGTATCGAGGCCCATCGCGGCCGCCAACCCCGTCGGGGCGGCAGCGGACGCATTGCCCGTCGGGCGCGGTGCGGGTGCCAGGGACACCCCGTCACGCACCAGCAGCTCCGCCGGAATGTAGATCCCGGCGGTGGTGCCGGAGTTCGGCTCCTCGGAGATGGTGCTGCGCAACCGGACCACCAGACCATGCTGGGTGGCCAGCCGCCCGACCACGAACAGGCCCATGTGGCGGGCGGTGTACGGGTTGACCTCACCACCGGACTGCAGACGTGTGTTGGCGACCCGCAGGTCTGCCTCGGTCATGCCCAGGCCGATGTCGCTGACCTCGATGACCAGACCGCCGGTGTCGGCGTACACGGCCGAGACGCGGACCTGGGAGATCGGCGGCGAATACCGCAGGGCGTTGTCGAGCAGCTCGGCCAGCAGGTGGATCAGGTCACCGGATGCCGATCCGACGACCTCGGCCTCGGCGACGGTGGCCGTGATGACCCGCGCGTAGTCCTCGACCTCCGATGCCGCGGCGTTGATGATCGTGTCGATCGGGACCGGGTCTTTGTGCTCGCGCGTCACCTTCGAGCCCGAGAGCACCAGCAGGTTGGCGCCGTTGCGTCGCATCCTGGCAGCCAGATGGTCCAGCTTGAACAGGCTTTCCAGCCGTTCGGGATCGTCCTCGTCACGCTCGAGCCGGTCGATCAGCGAAAGCTGCTGATCCACCAGCGAACGGCTGCGCCGCGACAACGTCTCGAACATGTCGGACACCTGCGACTGCAGCTGTGCCTGCTCGCCGGCGAGGAAGACGGCCTGCTGGTGCAGTTCGTCGACGGCGTGGGCCACCTGGCCGACCTCTTCGGTGGTGTACACGGGCAGCGGCTCGACAATGCCGGGCTCACCGCCGCTGCGGACACGTTCGATCTCGGTCGCCAGATCCTCGTGGGCGACTTTGAGTGCGCTGTCACGCAGGGTCCGCAGTGGACGCACGAGTGACCGCGCGACGAGCAACACGATCACCAATGCGCTGACGATGGCGATGGCAACCAGAATCGCGTCGCGGATGGCGGCGCTGCGCTGATGGTTGGCTTCGGCGTCGACGGCGGCCGGGATGGACTCGGTGAAGTCGCCGATCATCTGCTCGGCGACCTTGTCGGTGGCCTGCAGCGAGGCGAGCAGATCGGGGTTGTCGACGAGCGGAATCGTCGGATCGGACAACATGCCCAGCCGCTTGACCATCTCCGAGCGCAGTGTCGCCGCCTGCTCGGAGGCCCCGCCCAGCACCTTTGCCATCGCCGTCACGGTCGACGGTTCGGTACCGGCCAGCGCGACCATCGAGCTGCGCAGTACCGGCTCGGGCAGGTCGCCGCCGCGGGTGACCAGCAGCCGCTGCATCATCATCTGCCCGCGGGCGCCGATGGCCCGGGACAACGCGTCGGCCTTCAGCTGCACGTCCTGGTCGTCGGTGCGCGCCGATCCGGTGACCGCGGTCTCCGCAGTGAGCAGTAGCGAGCCGTAGCCCATCACCCGGGTCCGCAGGTCGACGGCATTGGCCATCACCGCGCCGACCAGTTCCTGGCCCTTGTCGATCAGGCTGTTGACCGATTGTGCGACGTCGTCGGCGACCTGGGTGGAGTCCGTACGCTGACGCAGGTCGTTCTTGCGCTCGGTGAACTCCGCCATCGCAGCCTGGGCGTCACCACCCTCGGTGGCGGCCACCATGACGCTTTCCAGCGCCGCCATGTATTTGTCGATGTCCGGGATCATTTCGGCGCGGTCTGCGGCCAGGCGCAGCCGGGACGCCTCGACGGAGCTGCCGTAGATGCGCAATCCGCCGAACACCATGGCGAGAATCAGCGGCACCAGAACGATGGCGAGCACTTTCCCGCGGACGGGCCAGTTGGCGGGCGACCAACGCGATGGTCGCTTTGCCGGTACGTGTGGCGTCGACGCGAATTCGACCACCGTTCCGTCGGCCTGTTTGAGCTGCGAAAAGGCGGTCATCGGCATCCAACCCTGCTACCGGCCGCATCTCGGCACTTCGGTCCTGAGGCGTGATTCATTAGGCTTCCTGCTAATTTCGCCCACGCTTGGGCGGGCGTCACTACGCCTGGCAATTCGACGAGTATGACAGCCGCTGGCGAGCGTTTCCACAATTCTTACTGAACAGACAGAGTTCGTGACCGAGCCGTAGCGCAGTCGTGTGGTAATTGAGCAAAGCTCGCAACCATCGCTGATCTTGTCGATGGCCGTCGCTCGGAGTACGGTGCGCCGGCCGGCCGTACGATGACCTCGAAATGTTCCGGTTGTTGTTTTTCTCGCCCCGAATCGCCCCCAATACGGGTAACGCGATCAGGATGGTCGCCGCCACCGGCTGCGAATTACATCTGGTCGAGCCGCTGGGATTCGATCTGTCGGAGCCCGAACTGCGCCGCGCGGGGCTCGATTACCACGACCTGGCGTCGGTGACCGTGCACCCGGATCTGGCCACCGCGTGGTCGGCGCTGATGCCGGCCAGTGTGTACGCGTTCACCGCGCACGCGTCGACGCCGTTCGCCGATGTCAGCTACCAACCAGGCGATGTGCTGATGTTCGGACCGGAACCCACCGGATTGGACGCCGAGACGCTCGCGGACCCGCATATCACGGGCCGCGTGCGTATCCCGATGCTCGACGGCAGGCGGTCACTGAACCTGTCGAACGCCGCCGCGGTCGCCGCGTACGAGGCGTGGCGGCAACACGGCTTCAGCGGCGCCGTCTGATTTCTCCTTATATAAGGAGTCGCGGGCGGCTCACCAGGTGTCCCAGTGCGTGAGCTGCTCGGCAGGCAGCCGCTTGGCCGGCTTGAAGTCGGTGCCCTTGGTATAGGCGATCGGGAACAGCCCGGCCTGCGCGTACTTGTCGAACGGGATGCCCAGTATCTCGGCGGCCTGCTTCTCACCGTCGCCCAGCAGGTGCAGTGTCGTCCACGCCGAACCCAGCCCGCGCGAGCGCAGCGCCAACATGAAGCTCCAGGCCGCGGGCAGCAGCGAGCCCCAGTACGACGCCTGCATGCCGGCAGGCGCTCCGTCCGGGCGGCCCTCCAGGCACGGCACCATCAGCACGGGCGCCTTCTCGAAGTTCTCGTTGAGGAACTTCGCCGAGCTCATCACGGCGCCGATCTGCTCGTCGCGGATGTCACCGCGCTCGGGTGCGGGCAGGTCGAGGTAGGGGTTGGCGTTGGAGCGGTAGATGTCGGCCAGCGCCTTCTTCTTCGCCGGGTCCGTGACGAAGAC
Source organism: Mycobacterium aquaticum (assembly GCF_002086485.1). Taxonomy (GTDB): domain Bacteria; phylum Actinomycetota; class Actinomycetes; order Mycobacteriales; family Mycobacteriaceae; genus Mycobacterium; species Mycobacterium aquaticum. The sequence continues at coordinate 14,029 of NZ_MVHF01000069.1, forward strand.
CCATTGCCAGCCCTGAGCGTTGGAACCGGTCGGCGCCTGCAGCGCCAGGTCCAGACACTCCATGATCACCTCGCGCGGCACCGGCTTGTCGAAGTCGAGTCGCTTGCGCACCGATCGAGTGGTGGTCAGAAGTTCGTCAGTGGACAAGTTCAGGTTCGAATCGGCTGTCATGGCGCGAGACTACATTCGGGCCATGAGTGCTGAGTTGACTGCGGAAGTAATCGAACGCCTGACCACCGACCACTACGGCTGGTTGACCACCGTCGCGAAATCGGGTCTGCCCGTGCCCCGGTTGGTGTGGTTCTACTTCGACGGCACCGATGTCGTCGTGTACTCGATGCCGGGTGCGGCCAAGGTCCGCCATGTGACGGCCCATCCGCAGGTGAGCCTGAACCTGGATTCGGACGGAAACGGCGGCGGCGTCATTGCCGTCGCGGGTCACGCGGCGGTCGACGCCACCGACGTGAACCCGCGCGAGGACACCGCGTATTGGGACAAGTACGCCGCCGATGCGGAGCAGTTCGGATTGACCGAGGCGATGGCCGCGTACAGCACGCGGCTGCGGATCACCATCGACAAGGTGTGGACCACTCCGACCGGCGAATGAGCACCGGGCTCAGCGGGCCTGCCGGGCCGCGATGTGCCAGGCGCCGTGGTGGTTGTGCCAGCCGGGCTGGGCGTTGGGGGCCGGGTGGGCGTGCACCTGCGGGCTGAAGGAGTGGCCCGGGCCGGACGGCGCCGTGGACGTGGTGCTGGCCGACGCGGTGCCTGCCAGGCCGAGGGCGGCGCCGCCGATGATACCGGCGGAGATGATCGGGAGGGCGATTGCGCTTGCGATGCGGGTCATTTCTGTAATCCTTTGGATGAGTTGGGTTTTCGTTTGTCTCGTCGGCTTGTTTCGCCGTTGAGATAAGAATGCCGCCCAACGCGGCCCGAGTCTGTCGCCCTAGTGGTGGATGCACCCGATGAACGTGGTGTCCCCCGATCGGGGGAACTCTCCTATCGGCCCGTCAGCGGAAGTCCCGGGAGCGGGACATCACCTTGAGGTCGACGGGGCTCATCCGGTCGGCCAGTACGGTGACTGCGCCGCTGGCGTTCTGCACGATCCCCCGGATGACCAGCGCCGACGCTGTCTGCGCCAGCTTGCGGTGGCGTGCCCACACTCCCGGCGCGCACAGCACGTTGACCATGCCGGTCTCGTCTTCCAGGTTGACGAATGTGACGCCCTGCGCCGTCGCCGGGCGTTGCCGGTGAGTCACCGCCCCCGCCACCAGGATTCGGGTTCCGTCCGGAATCTCCAACAGCCTGCTCGCGGGCACGACACCCAACGCCTCGAGATCCTCCCGCAGGAACTGGGTGGGATAACTGTCCGGCGAGACACCGGTGGCCCACACGTCGGCGGCCGCCAGCTCCAGATCGGTCATCCCGGGCAGCGTCGGGATGTGCGACGACGACCCCACCCCGGGCAGGCGGTCGGGACGCTGGGTGGCGGCCGCGCCCGCCGCCCACAGTGCCTCTCGTCGGGTGATCCCGAAACACCCCAGCGCGCCCGCGGTGGCCAATGCCTCGGTCTGCGGGACGCTCAGCTGCATCCGGCCGGTCAGGTCGAGCAGGGATGTGAACGGCCCGTTGGCATCCCGCTCGTCGACGATGCGCTGGGCCAGATCGTCGCCGATGTGCCGCACACTGCCGAGCCCCAGCCGAACCTCCATCCCGTGGTTCTCCAACGTGGCGTAGGGCAGGCTGGCGTTGGCGTCGGGCCCGTGCACCGTCACTCCGTGCCGCCGGGCATCGGCGACCAGCGACTGCGGCGAGTAGAACCCCATGGGCTGCGCCCGCAGCAGCGCCGCACAGAACGCGGCGGGGTGGTGCAGTTTGAACCACGACGAGTAGAACACCAGCGACGCAAAGCTCAGCGAATGGCTTTCCGGGAAGCCGAAATTGGCGAAGGCCTCCAGCTTGTCGTAGATCCGGTCGGCCACCTCACCGGTGATGCCGTGTTTCTCCCGCATGCCGTCGTAGAAGCGCGAGCGCAGCCTGCGCATCTTCTCGGTGGAGCGTTTGGAGCCCATGGCCCGGCGCAACTGGTCCGCCTCGGCCGCCGAGAAACCCGCGCAGTCGACGGCCAGTTGCATGAGTTGCTCCTGGAACAGCGGGATGCCCAGGGTCTTCTCCAGCGCGGGCTTCATCGAATCATGGTCGTAGGTGACCTCTTCCAGTTCATTTCGCCGCCGGATGTAGGGATGCACCGAGCCGCCCTGGATCGGGCCGGGACGGATCAGCGCCACCTCGACCACCAGGTCGTAGAACTCGCGCGGTTTCAGCCGCGGCAGCGTCGCCATCTGAGCCCGCGACTCAACCTGGAACACCCCGACCGAATCGGCTCTCTGCAGCATCTCGTAGACCGCGGGCTCACTCAGGTCCAGTTTGGCCAGATCAACCTCGATGCCCTTGTGTTCGGCCACCAGGTCGATCGCATAGTGCAGCGCCGAGAGCATGCCGAGCCCGAGCAGGTCGAACTTCACCAGGCCGATGGCCGCGCAGTCGTCCTTGTCCCATTGCAGGACACTGCGATTCGCCATCCGAGCCCATTCCACGGGGCACACGTCGGCGATGGGACGGTCACAGATCACCATGCCGCCGGAGTGAATGCCCATGTGGCGGGGCAGGTTGGCGATCTGGGTGGCCAGGTCGATCACCTGCTCCGGGATGTCCTCGACCTCCGGGGAGTCGACCTTGCCGTTCCACCGGCTGATCTGCTTGCTCCAGGCATCCTGCTGCCCTTGGGAGAATCCGAGCGCGCGGGCCATGTCCCGCACCGAACTGCGCCCGCGGTAGGTGATGACGTTGGCGACCTGGGCGGCGTAATCCCGGCCGTAACGTTCGTAGACGTACTGGATGACGTTCTCGCGCAGGTCCGATTCGATGTCGATGTCGATGTCGGGTGGGCCGTCGCGGGCCGGGGACAAGAACCGCTCGAACAGGAGCTCGTTCTTGATCGGGTCGACGTTGGTGACCTTGAGCGCATAGCAGACCGCCGAGTTGGCCGCCGATCCCCTGCCCTGGGCCAGGATGTTGTTCTCGCGGCAGAACCGGGTGATGTCGTGCACCACCAGGAAGTAGCCCGGAAATGTCAGCTGTTCAATGATTTTCAACTCATGCTCGATCTGCGCATAGGCCTTCGGCGCCTGCGCGGGCGGTCCGTAGCGTTCGGCCGCACCGGCCATGACCAGGTGTCGCAGCCAGGTGTCCTCGGTGTGTCCGTCGGGAACGTCGAAGGGCGGCAACTGCGGGGCGATGAGTTCCAGCCGGAACGCGCACTGCTCACCCAGATCTGCTGCCGCCGCGACGATTTCGGCACCGAACAGCTGCGCCATCTCCTCCCCCGAGCGTAGATGCGCCCCACCCAGCGGGGCCAGCCAGCCCGCCGCGGCCTCCATCGAGTTGCGGGCGCGGATCGCCGCCATGGCCATGGCGAGGCGTCCGCGGGAGGGCGCGGCGAAGTGCGCGCCCGTGGTCACGACGACGTTCACCCCGAACCGCGGCGCCAGGTCGGCCAGCGCGGCATTGCGTTCGTCGTCGCACGGCTGGCCGTGATGCGTGAGTTCGACGCTGACCCGGTCGGCCCCGAACCGGCCCACCAAGTCGGCCAGCGCCTGCTCGGCAGCCTCCGGGCCACCGTCGGACAATGCTTGGCGGACATGACCTTTGCGGCATCCGGTGAGGATGTGCCAGTGCCCGCCTGCCGCCTCGGTGAGGGTGTCGAGGTCGTAGCGAGGCTTTCCTTTCTCACCGCCGGCCAGATGCGCCCTGGCGATCTCCCGGGACAACCGCCGGTAGCCTTCGGGCCCACGGGCCAGCACCAGCAGATGCGGGCCCGGCGGATCCGGGACGTCGGTGCGCGGCGTGTTGCCCAACGACAACTCGGCGCCGATCACTGTGGCCACGTCGAGTTCGCGTGCAGCCTCGGCGAACCGCACCACCCCATAGAGCCCGTCATGGTCGGTCAACGCGATGGCCCGCAGATTCAGCCGGGCCGCCTCCTCGACCATCTCCTCCGGGGTGCTGGCGCCGTCGAGGAAGCTGTACGCCGAATGTGCGTGCAACTCGGCATAGGGCACCGAGCCGGACGGGCGGGACACCTCAGGCGGCGGTTGATAGGCCCCGCGCTTACGCGACCAGGCCGGGCTGTCACCGCCGTCGCCGGACTCTTCCAACGGGAGGCCGGACCGACGCGGTTTGCCCGCAAGCACCCGCTCCATCTCGGCCCAGCTCGGCGGCCCGTTGTGCCAACCCACGCCACCAGTTTATCGAACAACCGTTCGAATGCTCAAGGATGCAGGCTGAGCCGGTAAACGAGCTCTTGGATGCGCCCGTCAAGCGTGCGGCTCTCGATCAGCTCGAGGTCGAAGTCGGCAGCACCGGCGAAGATCGGGTCGTCGCCGGTCTGGCCGGTGATGACCGGGAAGATCGTCACCTGGATGCGGTCGACCAGGCCGGCGGCCATCAGCGCCCGGTTCATCGACAGGCTGCCGTGCGAGCGCAGCGGCACGTCGGACTCCTCCTTGAGCCGGGCGACGACGTCGACGGCGTCACCGCTCACGACGGTCGCGTCCGGCCAGTCCAGCGGCCCATCCAGGGTGCTCGACACGACCGTCGCGGGCAGGTTCCGCATGCGGGTCACCCAGGCATCCCCCACCGACTCCTCGGTGCCCGAGTTCAACAGCTCGGTGAACTTCCGATAGGTGTTGGCGCCGAACACCATCCGCTGCTGCGCGCCGTAGAGCGCGAGGCGGTGATCGAGCAGTTCGGGCCCTTGCTTACCCCAGTAACCGCCCCAATCCCCGCCGCTGATCCCGCCGTAGCCGTCGAGGCTGGAAAAGACGTCGAAGGTGTACGTGGCGGTCATGATGCTCTCCTCGGGCAGATCGGATTTGTGGATATAGACGCGCCACCGCGGCGAAACTCACCGCTCTTGCCCGAACAGCAAGTCCGCGTGCCATCGGAAGCGGGCCCGGCCAGACTTGGCACATGCCTCACGACATCCCGCCACCGCGGACCGGGTCTGACGAGACGACGACCCTGCGCGGCTTCCTCGACTACCTGCGCACCTCGATCGCGGCCAAGGTGGACGGGACGCCCGAGCCTGCCGTGCGGACGGCGGCGGTGCCGTCGGGCACCAACCTGCTCGGCCTTCTGGAGCATCTGACGCACGTCGAACGCTGGATCTTCCTCGGCGATGACGTCGCCGACTGGCAGGCGACATTCCGCGCGCCGGAGTCGGACAGCGTCACCGACGTCGTCGCCCGCTACCGGGCCGCGGTCGCACGCGCCAACGAAATGCTGGACGGCTGCGGCGATCTCAACGCGCCAGTGCCCGGACGCGCCGCCCCCAGCCTGCGCTGGGCCCTCACGCACATGATCGAGGAGACCGGACGCCACGCCGGCCATGCTGACATCATCCGCGAACTGATCGACGGCTCGACCGGCCGATGAACACGACCCGAACGCGAGTAGGACGCGTCAGGCCTCGGACGGATAGGGGCGCAGGTAGTTCAACACCAGCACGGTGATCTCGTCGAGGAACTCTTCACGCGCAATCGCCGGCTGGTCGATGACGTACCGGATGCAGAGGTGCTCGACGAGCCGCACCAGCATCCAGGTGGCGGTGGAATGGGTCGTGTCACTGCGCAAGTGGCGGCGGTTCAAGGTCAGATACGCCATCGTCAGGTCGCTGATGCGCTGCTCGAATGCGACGAGCTTGCTGGCCACTCCCAGGCGCGGGGTGTGCTCGACGATGGCCCGCAGGAACTCCGGGTGCACGTCAAGTGCGTCGAGCAACGCTGCGATGGACACCCTGACGTACGTCGGAGCCGGCTGGTCGAGGTGCGCCGACACGCTGTCGGCCACCTGGGCCGCCATCTGGTCGCTGAACCTGCTGATCACCGCGGCGACGACGGCATCCTTGTTGGGAAAGTACTGATACAGCGATCCGGGGCTGATGCCGGCCACGCCGGCGATCCGGTTGGTGGAGGCACCTTCGTACCCCTGCTCGATGAGCACGCGCTGCGCCGCGTCGAGAATGCGCGCGACCATATCGCGTGAGCGTTGCTGACGCGGCGTTCGCCGTGGTGGCGGTGGCGGACAGGTCATCGGAACGCGAATTGAATGCGAGTATTTGCTCGTGTCAGCATCCATAGATGGTGGCACGGCCTCCCACACCCCCGTACAAGCGGATGGGTCTGGTGACCGCGATCGTCATCGCCGTCGGCATCAGCCTGATCTGGACGCAGTTTCGCGGGGGCTTCCAACCCAAGCTGCAACTGACCGTGCTGTCGGGCCGGGCCGGGTTGTCGATGGACCCCGGTTCGAAGGTCACCTACAACGGCGTGCCGATCGGCCGGCTGGCCGCGGTCGACGTGGTGGACGCCGGGGGCAACCCCGAAGCGAGATTGCGCCTCAACGTCGATCCCAAGTACCTGGACTTGATCCCTGAGAACGTGCAAGCGCAATTGCGGGCCACCACGGTGTTCGGCAACAAGTACATATCGTTCACGTCACCGAAAAACCCCTCGCAGCAACGCGTTTCCCCGCACATCCCGATTCAGGCCCAAGGTGCGACCACGGAGTTCAACACGCTGTTCGAGACCATCACCGCGATCTCCGAACAAGTCGACCCGATCAAGCTCAACGAGACCCTCACCGCCACCGCCCAGGCCCTCGACGGCCTCGGCGACAAGTTCGGGCAGTCGATCGTCAACGGCAACGTGATCCTGGCCGACCTGAACCCCCGCATGCCCCAGATCCGCCACGACATCACTGCCCTGGCCGATCTGAGCGAGGTGCACGCGAACGCTTCACCGGATCTGTGGAACGGCCTGACCAACGCCGTCACCACCGCGCACACCCTCAACGATCAACGCGGCAACCTCGACCAAGCCCTCGTCGCCGCGGTCGGCTTCGGCAACACCGGTGGTGACATCTTCGAACGCGGCGGCCCCTACCTGGTCCGCAGCGCCCAAGACCTACTGCCGACGTCGGGGTTGCTGGACAAGTACAGCCCTGAGCTACTCTGCACCATCCGCGGCTTCCATGATGCCGCCCCCAAGATGGCCGAAGCGTTCAGCGGCAACGGATATTCGGTGCGTACGCACACCTTCATCGTCGGCGTTGGCAATCCCTACGTGTATCCGGACAACCTGCCCCGCGTGAACGCCAAGGGCGGCCCCGAGGGACGGCCAGGGTGCTGGCAACCGATCACCCGGGACCTGTGGCCCGCGCCGTACCTGGTGATGGACACCGGCATATCACTGGCGCCCTACAACCACTTCGAACTCGGCCAACCGGTGACATCGGAATACGTCTGGGGCCGCCAGATCGGCGAACCCACGATCAATCCGTGACTGCTCAGCCCGGTACGTCCATGCGTTGCGTGCCAAGAACCGCCAGCAGCCGCATCGCCTCTTCCGACGGCGAGCCCGGTTCCGGCGTGTAGATCACGACGCGTTGATCACGGTCGGCGATGTCGAGCGAATCGCAGTTGACCGCGACCGGGCCGACCACCGGGTGGGCGAACGTCTTGCACAGGGTCGGCCGGGACACGATGTCGTGCGCATTCCACAGCCGCGCGAATTCAACACTGCCGGACCGTAGTTCGGCGATCAGCTCGCTGGTCTCTTGGTCGTCGGGATACCGTGCGGCAGTGCCGCGCAGGTGCAGCGCAGCAGTGTGGGAGAACTCGTCGGCGTCGGACACGCCGTACAGCCGCCTCCCGTCCGCCGGATGCGGCCCGAGAAACGCCCGCCGCACCAGGTTGCGGTCCCGGCGCGACAACGCCGAGAAGTCCTCCATCAGCGCGCACGCCAAGTCGTTCCAGGCGAGCACCTCATAGGTCGCCGACAGCACGATGGCAGCGGCTTGCGGCAGCCGCTGGATCAGGTCGAGGATGCTCGGGCGAACCTCCCGCGGCGGCCCGGGTGGCCGCTCGAGTTCGACGCCGGCCAGCAGGTAGAGATACGCCCGCTCGGCATCGGAAAGGCGAAGTGCCCGAACCAGACCGGAAAGCACGTCACCTGACGGGTGCGGGGCCCTGGCCTGTTCGAGACGCGTGTAGTAGTCGGTCGAGATGAACGCCAGATGCGCGACCTCGTCGCGTCGCAGACCCGGGGTGCGACGCCGTTGCCCGACGGGCAGACCCACGTCCGCAGGCCGGATCCGCTCGCGCCTGCTGCGCAGGAACGCGCCGAGTTCTCGCTTGTCCACGCTGCCATTCTCCGTGGGACCGCCGACCGTAGCCAGGTACCGGTGATACCTGGATAAGGCCAGCGCGCGGCCGCAGGCTCGCTGTCATGACTTCTCCGACGAAAACCGGCCTGCTGGAAGGCAAGATCGCATTCATCACCGGCGCGGGTCGCGGTATCGGCGCCGCGGCCGCCCGCCTGTTCGCCGCCGAGGGCGCCACCGTCGTCCTCGCGGCGCGGACCGAGAGCGAGCTCAAGGCGGTCACCGAAGACATCCGATCCGCGGGCGGCAGTTCCGATTACGTGGTCTGTGACCTGGCCGACGGATCCAGTGTGCGGACCGCGGTACAGCGGGTCGTCGAGCTGTGGGGACGTCTCGACATCGCCTTCAACAACGGCGCGACGATCCAGCCGCCGGGACCACTGCACGAGGTGTCCGAGGACGACTTCGACCACGTCTACACGGTCAACCTCAAAGGCCTGTGGCTGGCGCTGTCCGCCGAGGTGACCGCGATCAGCGCGACCGCCAAAACCGGTGCAATCGTGAACAATTCCAGCGTCGGGAGCCTGCACAGCAATCCCGACCTGCCGGCCTACGGCGCGATGAAGCGCGCGGTCAACAGCCTCACCGAGTCTGCCGCCGTGAGCTACGGGCCGCAGGGTATCCGGGTCAATGCGATCGCTCCCGGACCGACCATGACGGAAATGATCCAGCAGTGGGAGGACGCGAGCCCCGGCGTGGTCGAACGGCTGATCGCGGACACGCCGCTGCGGCGCGCGGCGCGGCCCGACGAGATCGCGCAAGCCGCCGCCTGGTTGCTCAGCGACCGCGCGTCCTACGTCACGGGTACAACGCTGCGGGTCGACGGCGGGACCTGGGTGTGACCGAGGCGACCGGCACCGCTGAACCGCCCGATCAAGCTGCCAAATTGCTGTGAACCCCCTACGATGCTCGTGGGCTGGGGGATCGACTGCAAAGGACGGCAATGGCGTCAACGAAGTACATCGGTTATGTCGGCGGTGTGGCGGTAGCCGTGGGTGTGGGTGCGGCGATCGCCGCTGCCGGCCAGGGCACCGCCAACGCCGATGCGACCGACGGCGGTTCGACCGCCAAGGACGCCGGCACCAGTACGTCGGTCAACGCCGGGCCCAAGCGCACCCCCGCCGGCCCCGCCAAGGCACTGTCGAAGATCAACGACAATGTGGCGAAGGTCAGCGCTCAGGTCACCACGACAGCGCACACGGTGTCCACGTCGATCTCGGACTCACTGGCCAAGCCCGCCGCACAACCGGTGACCAAGGTCGGCAGCAAGCCGGACTTCGAGGCCAAGCAGGTCGACCGGCTCAAGAAGATGTTCGAGCCCAAGCAAACCGCCGCACCCCAAAAGCCCACCGCTCCGAAACCCGACAGCTCCGTCGACGCGCCGGTGTCGCGGGCGGCTGTGCAGGCCGACACGCCGGCACCGACGGCAGCGCCCGGCTGGAGCCCGAATCCGTTCCGCGCCGACGATCCGACGCCGACGAACGAGCCCGAGCTGGTGCAGCAGCTCAGCAGCACCCTGATCGGGATCACCCCGGAAGCGTTGCAGCCCTTCACCCGCGAAGGCGTGGAAGCCGGTTACCGGGTCAGCCAGATGGTGCCGTGGCTCAACATCGTCGTGCCTGCGACCAAGATCATCCCCAACCTGTCCCCCGCCCTGCAGAGCGGAGACGACGGCGCACGTGCTCGCCAGGTCATCGTCAACCAGCTGCTGATCACCACCCAGCCGGGCTCGCTCGCCTTTTACGGGTACGACGAGGTCGCCGATCTGCTCAACGTGGAGTACCCCGCCGACGATCTCAAGCAGCAGGCCTTCGTCACGGCATGGAACATCCTCGACCCGTTCCAGCTGGCGCACGTCGAGGGTGAATCGGGTATCGACCGCACCTACGCCGTGTGAGGCAAGGCCGTTCCGTCGCGCTACGCCATCGACGGGCTGTCATGGCGTAGCGTCTCGCCGCGGAAGAACGCCTCACTGCGGGAACGCCACACCAGCATGAGCACGGCACCGAGCAGCAGGATGCCGAATCCCATGAAGAACACCAGCCCGATACCGCCGATGGCGGCGCCGCTGCCGTTCTCCGGGTCCATGCTCTCTTTGATCGAGAACGCGAAGACGGCGGCGAGGATGATGCCACCGGTCAGCGGGAACAGCAGTTTGAACACGACGTTGTGGGCGCTGGTGAACAGCTCGCGCCGGAAGTACCAGACGCACGCGAACGCCGTGATGCCGTAGTACCAGCAGATCATGATGCCAAGGGCGGCAATGGTATCCAGCAGGGCGCTCTCGGAGAGCAGGCTCACCACGGTGTAGAAGACACCCGTGACCACGCCTGCGGTCACCGTGGCGAAGCGTGGCACCAGGAAGCGCGGGCTGACTTCGGCGAAGCGCGGTGGGAACGCCCGGTAGGCACCCATGGCCAGCATCGCGCGGGCAGCGGGCAGGAACGTGGTCTGCAGGCTGGCCACCGACGACGCCAGCACGGCCAGGAACAGGAACGGGCCGAGCCACTTGCCCAGCACCGGGTCGGCGAGGGCCGCGAAGACGTTGCTCTCGTTCTCCGGATTGCCAAGCCCGAGACCATCTTCGCCGACGCCTGCGTACATCATCACCGCGACCGCGATCAACAGATAGGTGGCCAGGATGGACAGCACGCACAGCAGCCCGGCGCGGCCCGGCACCTTCGTAGGGTCCTTGCTTTCCTCCCCCAGGGTCAGGCAGGTGTCCCAGCCCCAGAACGCGAAGATCGATCCGGTGACGCCAACCACGAAGGCGCTGAAGGTGAGTCCGGTGAACGGGTTGAACCAACCGAGGTCGAACGACAACCCGGCGGGCGCGGCACCGCGGCCCACGTGGATGAAGGCCATCACCGCGAAGCCCAGCAGCACCACCATCTGGAACCCGACCAGCACGTACTGCACCCGCTCACTGGTGGTGATGCCGCGGCTGGCGATAAGGGTCGCGATGGCCAGGAACACCAACGTGGTGGCGATGTTGATGGCCTTGTTCTGCGCAAGATCGGCTATCTGCGGGTGGCCGGCGACCCGGGCGATGAACAGATAGAAGAACTCGACGGCGATGGCCGCGAGGTTGGACAGCACGATGATGGTCGCCATCACCATGCCCCAGCCGCACATCCACCCGACGTAGGGCCCGAAGGCCTTGGTCGACCAGGTGAACGACGCACCACAGTCCGGGGCAACGGAATTCAGTTCCCGGTAGGCGTATGCGGTGAGGAACATCGGGATGAACCCGGCGATCAGGATGGCCGGCATCTTCAGAGCGACCGCCGCGACGATGAGCCCGATGCTGGCGGTCAGGGTGTAGCCGGGGGCGACCGACGAGATGCCGAGTACGGCACCCGAGAAGGTCCCGACCTTGCCTGCGGCCAGGCCCTTGGAAACCAGCCCTGCCGCTCCCTCTGCCACCTCCAGCTCGTGATGCGCCACGGATTCCGAAGGGGTTTCGGGCATCACTGCCCCTCGCCGTCGCTCACATCGTCGCGCGGCACCACGATCATCGGAACATCGACCACCCGCAACATCTTTGCGGCCGTGGAGCCGAGGAAGATGCGCTTGGGTGCGCTCAGCCGGCTGGAACCCACCATCAGCACGTCACCGTCATGCCAGTCGAGCTTGTTGATCGCAGCTTCCACGGTCGAGCCGGTCACCACCGTCGAGGTCACCGGAAAACCTTCGGGCAGACTGGATTTCGCTGTTTCCAGGGTTTCCCGGGCGTGATCCTGCGCGTGCTCACGAACGGCGTCGTCATCTGAGCGCAACGAACCGAAGGTGGGATCGAGCGCCACCAGCGACACCAGCCGCAGCGGTGTGCCTGCGGCCTTGCTGGCCCGTACCGCGGTGTCCAGCAACCGATCCGCACCCTTGCGCGTGCCGAGTGCGCACGTGACCTCCCGAACCCGTTCGATCGTCGATTGCCGAGTTCCACGGGGAGCCACCGCCACTGGGACCGGCGACGAATGCAGTAGTTCGTTGACCACCGAGCCAAGCGAGAAGCTGCCTGCCAGCCCGCCGCCGGAACCGCCGACCACGATGGCCTCGGCGTCGAGCCGCACCGCCTCGTGGATCAATCCGTCGGTGAACGATTCGTCGAAACTCAGATGGCTGTGGGCGACAACGTCGTCGGGCACCGAGGCGACCGCATCGGCGAGCCAGCCCTTGGCCTGCTCGGCGAGCACCTCTTCGTATCCGCCCTTGGGCACCAGTGCGGGCAGGCCTGTGTCTTGAGGTAAGACGATGCATATCTCGACTTCCGCGCCGAGCGTTCGGGCGAACCGCACCGCTAGAGCCAACGCGTCGGCGCCACCGGCTGTGGCGAGATATCCAACGACCAACTTCATCAGTCACCACCGTTCCCGCACTGCGTTGTGCGACCGTAGTCGCACAGATCCTGTCAACCCACGGCCTGGTTTTCAGCGCTTCGACGAAATTGCCCGCGCTGTGCGGACGATCAGTCGATGTACTCGGCGACGCCGTCGTCCAGCACCACTCGTTCGCCAGTGCCGTCCGGTGCCGCGGCGGCAGTGCGGAACACGGCCTTGCCCCCTGGAGTGCGCCAGATCGACGTGGTCAGCGTCTCCCCCGGAAACACCGGTGAACTGAACCGTGACGCGACGGCGCGCAGTTTCGTCGCGTCACCACCGCACAACTCGGCGACCAGGGCGCGCCCGGCCACACCGTAGGTGCACAGTCCGTGCAGGATGGGTTTCGGGAAGCCTGCGAGGTTCTTGGCGAACCACGGATCGCTGTGCAGCGGGTTGCGGTCGCCGGACAGCCGGTAGATCAGCGCCTGGTCCTCGCGGGTGGGCAGGGCCAGCCGGGCGTCGGGTTCGGATTCCGGGATCTCCGGGGCCGCCGGGCGCTGCCCGGGCTGTCCACCGAAACCGCCCTCCCCTCGAATCACCACGGTGGTAAGGGTTTCCACCAGTACTTCATCGGTCTCCGGATCGGTGCCGATGCCTTTGAACATCACCACGGCGTTCTTGCCCTCACCCTTGTCCTGGATGTCGGCGACCTCGGAGACCACCTTCAGTCTCCCGGCGGGCGGCAGTGGTTTCGTCACCCGGATCTCCTGGGATCCGTGCAGCAGCATCCCGAAGTTGAACGTGCCGATCTTGGCGGCCGCCGCGAAGGGCGAGCACGCGATGATCGCGTAGGTCGGCAGCACCTGCTGCTCGATGTCGTGGCTGTTCTCGGTGGTGAATTGCAGATCGTCGAGGCCTGCGCCGACGCCGATGGCGTAGAGCAGGGTGTCGCGGTCGGTCCATTCGAAGACGTACGGGTCGGTTTTCTCACCGATGGCGTCGGGGTTGATCGGCATGGTTCGGACGATAGACCGTCGGTTGACGTTTGCCCGATCAGGGGCGACCATGTCTGGCATGCGCTATGTCGTTACCGGCGGTACCGGGTTTATCGGACGCCGCGTCGTCTCCGAAATCCTGGCCCGCGATGCCTACGCCGAGGTATGGGTGCTGGTCCGGCGGGCGTCGCTGGCCCGGTTCGAGCAACTGGCCGGCGAGTGGGGCGGGCGGGCGAAACCGCTGGTCGGCGACCTGACGGCACCCGACCTCGGGTTGACCGACGCCGACATCGCCGACCTGAGCTCCGGCGACGACGGGATCTCGCACGTGGTGCACTGCGCGGCGATCTACGACATCACCGTCGGCGAGGCCGAACAGCACGCGGCCAACGTCGAGGGCACCCGCGCGGTGATCGGACTGGCCCGTCGGCTGGACGCGACGTTGCACCACGTGTCGTCGATCGCGGTGGCAGGCAGCTACCCCGGGGTGTACACCGAAGACGATTTCGACGTCGCGCAGGACCTGCCGACGCCCTATCACCAGACCAAGTTCGAGGCCGAGCTGCTGGTCCGCTCGTCCCCCGGATTGCGCTACCGCGTGTACCGGCCCGCGGTGGTGGTCGGCGACTCCACGACCGGCGAGATGGACAAGGTCGACGGTCCGTACTACTTCTTCGGCGTGCTGGCGCGGCTGTCCGCCCTGCCCAGGTTCACCCCGGTGATGCTGCCCGACTCGGGCCGCACCAACATCGTGCCGGTCGACTACGTTGTGCGAGCGCTCGTGCATCTCATGCACGCCGAGGGCCGCGACGGCGAGACGTTCCACCTGACCGCTCCGAAAACCATTGGGCTGCGCGGCATCTACCGCGGGGTGGCCGAGACGGCCGGGCTGCCTCCGTTGCGCGGGTCGCTACCGCGCGCCGCTGCGGCACCCGTGCTGCAGGTCAGCGGACGGGCCAAGACCGTGCGCAACATGGTGGCCACGCAGCTGGGAATCCCCGGCGAGGTACTCGATGTCGTCGACCTGATGCCGACCTTCACCGCCGAGCACACCACCGAGGCATTGCGCGGCACGGGTATCACCGTGCCCGAATTCTCTTCCTACGCACCACAATTGTGGCGGTACTGGGCACAGCATCTCAATCCCGACCGGGCCCGCCGCGACGATCCGGCCGGCCCGCTGGTCGGCAAGCACGTGATCATCACCGGCGCTTCCAGCGGCATCGGGCGGGCCTCGGCCATCGCGGTCGCCGAGCGCGGCGGCTGCGTGTTCGCGTTGGCCCGCAACGGCGAGGCGCTCGACGATCTGGTGTCCGAGATCCGCGCCGGAGGCGGCCAGGCGTACGCCTTCACATGCGATGTCACCGATTCGGCATCGGTCGAGCACACGGTCAAGGACATCCTCGGCCGGTTCGGCCATGTCGACTACCTGGTGAACAATGCCGGCCGGTCCATCCGTCGTTCGGTGGTGAATTCGACCGACCGGCTGCACGACTACGAACGCGTGATGGCGGTCAACTACTTCGGCGCCGTGCGCATGGTGCTGGCGCTGCTGCCGCACTGGCGCGAGCGCCGGTTCGGCCACGTGGTCAACGTGTCCAGCGCGGGTGTGCAGGCCAACAGCCCCAAGTACAGCGCCTACCTGCCTAGCAAGGCCGCGCTGGACGCCTTCTCCGAAGTGGTCGGCACCGAAACCCTCTCGGATCACATCACGTTCACCAACATCCATATGCCCCTGGTGAAGACGCCGATGATCGCGCCGTCGCGCAAGCTCAACCCGGTGCCGCCGATCTCGGCCGAACATGCCGCGGCGATGGTGGTCCGTGGGCTGGTCGACAAACCGGCCCGCATCGACACCCCGCTGGGTACGCTGGCCGACTTCGGCAATTACCTGACGCCGAAGCTGTCGCGGCGGGTGTTGCACCAGCTGTATCTGGGCTACCCGGATTCCGCCGCCGCCCGCGGTGAGGTGCTCCCCGAACCGCCCGGGCTCGCTGCGGTCAGCAGTTCGCCGATGCGCAGGCCGAAGCGTCCGGCCCGCACCGGCGCATCACTGCGGGTGCCGCGCGCGGTGAGCCGCCCGGTCAAGCGTGCGGTGCGACTCGTTCCGGGCGTGCACTGGTAGCTCTACGCTTGGGCCGCGGTCTCCCACAGCCCGAGAACGTTGCCCTCGGTGTCGGTGAAGTACGCGGCAAACCCCATCTCGCCCACCGGCATTTTCTCGCCCAGCTGCGCACCACCCTTGGACCGGATCGCCGTCAACGCTTCGTCGATGTTGGGCACCTCGATGGTGATGACGGGCCCCTGCGGGGACTCCGGTGCGCGTTCGAACATGCCCCCGCCGATGTATCCCGGTTCAGCGGGCATACCCGATTCGGAGACGGGGCCGGTCGCGACCCCGGTGTAGTTCATCTCCGGGTACTCGTTGAGCTGCCAGCCGAATACTTCCCGATAGAAATCCTTGGCCCGTGCGCCGTCACTGAACGGAACCTCGAAATGCACCACGCGACCGGACATCGATGCCTCCTCGATTGACCTGCACGTCGAAGTCTAGGCGTGCGGACGGCACCGGTCAGCCCCTATCGTTGGCGGCGTGACAGGAATGCCCGTGTTCGCTGATGTCGATACCGGAGTCGATGACGCGATGGCTCTGGTGTATCTGCTGGCCAGTCCCGACGCGGAGTTGGTCGGCATCGCGTCCACCGCGGGAAACATTGGCGTGCAACAGGTCTGCGTCAACAACCTGGGTCTGCTGGAACTGTGCCGGGCGGGCAGCATCCCGGTGTCCAAGGGCTCCGAGCATCCGCTGAGTGCTCCGTTGCGCACTGCGGAGGACACCCACGGCCCCGAGGGGCTGGGCTATGCCCGGCTACCGGCCACCGACCGGCAGCTGACCGCGCACGACGCCGCGCAGGCGTGGGTGGACGCGGCGAAGGCGCATCCGGGGGAATTGATCGGCCTGGCCACCGGCCCGCTGACCAACCTGGCCCTGGCGATGCGGGTCGAACCCCGACTCCCCCGCCTGCTGCGCCGGCTGGTCATCATGGGCGGAGCCTTCGACTACCGCGGCAATACCACGCCGGTCTCGGAGTGGAACATCAGCGTGGATCCGGAATCGGCGGCGGAGGTGTTGGGCGGCTGGGCCGCGGCATGGGGCACCGACGCGCCGGAACACCTGCCGATTGTGTTGGGGCTCAATCTCACCGAGAACATCGCGATGACGCCGCAACTGCTGAGCCGGCTGGCCGAGGCAGCGGCATCACCGACCGCGCCGATGAGCGAACTCGACGAACGCGGGACCCGCTCGGCGGCGGTCAATCCGCTGATCCGGGTGCTCGAGGACGCGATGCGGTTCTATTTCGAATTCCATTTCGACACCGACGACGGGTATCTCGCGCATCTGCACGATCCGCTGGCCGCCGCGGTGGCCCTGGATCCCGAGCTGGTGCAGTACCGGCAGACCACGGTCGACGTCGAGCTGACCGGCGCCTTGACCCGTGGGATGACGGTGGCCGATTGGCGCGGGCACTGGGGCCGGCCACCCAACGCGCTCATCGGTGTCCGGGTAGACCCGGCGGTGTTCTTCGACAGGTTCATCGACCGGGTCGGCCCGTTCGCGCAGCGGTTGGCATGAGTCCGCTCAGGCGGCCAGGTCGGTTGTGATGTCGGCGGCTTCCCCCGCCGCCAGGGCCACCACCTGGACCGGCAGGTGTTCGGTAGCCACCCCGAGGCGTTGCAGCGCATCGTCCTGCTCGACGTAGAACGGGGGCTGGTCGACGCCGAAGTGCATGGGCACCAAGGCTTTCGCGTGCAGGATCGCGGCCGCCTGGGCTGCCTGCTCTGGGGTGAGCACCGCAGGCAACGGGCTGGCCGGCTGCAGATGCGGGAAGTTCACCGCAGCCCCGTTGATCGGCAACACCGCGACGTCGATCGGGCCGACCCGGCGCGCGATGAGCCACCAATATCCGTGGAATATCGTGTCGCCGCCGTGGAAGATCCGCTGACCGTCGGCCTCGATGACCCAGTTCACCTGGGGGTCGCCGAGCCCGTCGACCGATGGCACCGCGGTGACGGTAAAGGGGCCGAGTTCGATGCGCTGCCAGTCGGAGACGGTGCGGACATCCAACGTGCTGGCGGCGAGTTGCGCTTCCTGTTCGGCGGTCCACGCCGATTCCTCGGCCGTTCCGATGAACGGCGGTGGGCGTAGCACGGTGCCTGTCGGTCCGACTGCGGATTGGATTGCGGGCACATCGGTGTGGTCGGCGTGTAAGTGGGTGACCAGAGCGGCCGCGGCGCTCTGCTGCGGGTCGAGCAGCGCTCCCGGCGGTAACGCCGAACTGATGATCTTCGACTGCCGGACGTAGTCGACGACCAGCGATGCACCTTGTGCACCGACCTCGATGCCTGCCCAGCCGAGTCTACGGATCTTCATGTGCGCGTGTCCTTTCCACGTCGATGCGGGATGTGATGGCTGCGGCGGCCCGGTCGTAGGCGGTGTCGTCGTCGAACAGCACGGCCTGTGAGTTCGCGGCGAGGGCGAAGGCGTCGAGTTCGAACACGAGCTGCGCCGGGTCGAGGTCTGCGCCGATCTCGCCGGCGGCCTGCGCCTCCCGCACGAGTTGCTGCTGCAGGCCCAGCCAGCTCAGGCGGCGTTCACGCAGCACATCACGCAGCGCGCCGTCGCGGGCGTCGTATTCGGCGGTGACGGCGGCGAAGAAACATCCGCCGGAGAACACGCGTCGGCGCGAATAGTCCATCCACTGCCGGTAGAGCGCCAACAGCCGAGGCATGCCTTTCGGCGCCGCCAGGGCGGGTGCGATCACCTCGGTGGTGAACACCTCCCCGGCGTAGTCCACCGCCGCGAGCTGCAGCTGCGCTTTGGATCCGAAGTGGGCGGCCACGTTGCTCTTGCTGGTGCCGCATTCTTGGGCCAGCCGGGCAATCGAAAGCCCTTCCAGCCCTTCGGCAGACGCGATGTCGGCAGCGCTGGCCAGGATCGCTGCGCGAGCGCGGGCACCGCGAGCAAGGCGGCCGTCGGAGATCTCCTCCATGCTGACAAACTATACGAACGATCGTTCATAGATCAAGACCTACTCATAAGCTCCCTCCAGGTACCACCGCCGTTGCCGGTAGCACAGCAGCAGCGCCAGGCCGTTCTCTTCGTCGCCCAGCAGCACCTGTGCCCGTGCGGTGCGCCCCGCGCCCCGGCTCTGCGGGTCCCACCACCGCTCGTCGACCGGCCACGGTCCGGCCCACCAACGCAGGCTGCCGTCCCGCCTACCCGCACCGGCCAGCCGGGCCGGATCCGCGGAGAACATCCCCCGGCTGGTGACTCGCACCGGAAGCCCTTGTCCGTCAAGGAGTTCCACCGGATCATCGAGCAGGACCGTCGGCGAGGGCTCGGGCAGTTGACCGGGCCAGGGCTGCCGCGGGTCGGCTCGCGGCACCGGCTCATCCCCCAGCGGCGTGAGGGTGATGCGTTCGGCAGGCCCGCGCCCACCGCTGAGCACCGGCACCTGAACCGCCTCCGGCCCGAGCAAGCCCTGCACCCGCACCAGAGCGCGCCGGGCCCGCAACCGATCCTCCCCGCC